>CALBRZ010000108.1 GCA_937927735.1 uncultured Planctomycetales bacterium | reverse complement strand
GAGCGGATGGGGAGGGATTCGAACCCCCGGTACGGTTTGAGCCGTACAGCGGTTTTCAAGACCGCCGCCTTCGACCGCTCGGCCACCCATCCAGACTGCCGCAGTTGCGGCTGTTCATATTATGCGCGGGAGTCCGGCGGCGCGAATAGCCAACGGGCGCCCGCTGCCTGCGGAGTACTAAATCCGCTCTCAGAGGCCGCGCTCGGCCGCCGATAAAGATGTTTGACTGCAAAGAATGGGGTAAATAGGGTGGCAGGTTGTCCCCTCGGATATGCGGTGTGGTCATCGCCACGCTGGATCCGCAGGGACCTGGGGGACACGACTACGGCGCGAGTCACTCCCACAGGGTTTCGCCAGTCCGTAGGAGCCGTATAAGGCTGCCCTCACGCCGGGGGGAATGGGGGCTTTCTGAGGCTGAATTTGCTTGGATGGTGGGTATTTCCCTAAGTAGAATCGCTGGGGTTCGCGTTGCATTTTTGCCACACGGCCGGCGGGCTGGTGTGGTAACGGCTTGAAATATAAGAGGATACAGTCTTGGACGAAGCCCAGCGGATTCCCCTGCTCGAGCAGCTGTACCGGGATTACCTGGTAAGCCAGGATTCGGCCGCGTTTATCCGGTCCGTCTCCCGCCGCTATTTGCTCGGCACCCTGGAACGGCTGGCGGAGCATGGTCGCCGCGAAACGCGCCGGGCGGCCGTGTTGGCGCTGGGCTTCTTGGGCGATTTCCGTTCGGCCAACGACGTTCTGGGCCGCGCGCTTCAGGACGAGGATCGCGGCGTTCGTCTGGCTGCCGAAAACGGCTGCCGAGCGGTGTGGTGCCGCGACGGCAACGATGAGCAGCGGCAGCGGCTGAGCATCGTCATCCGACTGAATACCGCCCGCCAGTTCGATGAAGCGATCCGCATGGCCACCGAACTGCTGGACCAGGCCCCGACGTTTGCCGAGGGTTGGAATCAGCGGGCGATCGCCTTCTACAGCCTCGGTCAGTACGTGGCCTCGATTGCCGATTGCCGCAAGGCCCTGGAACTGAACCCCTATCACTTTGGCGCTGCGGCCGGCATGGGGCATTGCTACCTGCAACAGGGCGATGTCGAAACGGCGTTGGAATGCTTCCGCCAGGCTTTGGAGTTGAACCCCAACCTGGAAGGTATCCGGGCAAACGTGGCACACCTGGAGCGGAAGTTGAGGCGGCAGTAGAATGTGGCCGGCAGCGGCCACTTCTCCAACACGCCCTTCAACTTGTTGATCTCGCACATGCAGCCTGTCTTGATTCTTGGCGCCGGCATCAACGGCGCTGCCCTGGCACGCGAACTGATTCTCAACGGCATACCTGTTTGGATCGTCGATTGCCGCGATATCGCCGCCGGGGCCAGTAGTAGGTCGAGCCATTTGATCCACGGCGGGCTGCGTTATCTGGAATACGGCGAGTTCGACCTGGTACGCGAGTCGCTGGCCGAGCGGCGCCGACTGTTACGCTTGGCGCCGCAATTCGTGCAGCCGCTTGAACTGTTCATTCCCGTCACCGCCCGGTTCGCCGGCATTGCCGCGGCCGCCTTGAAGTTCTTGAAGCTCAAGCGGAGCGCCAATTCACCGCGGCGGGGCCTGTGGCTGGTGCAAATGGGCTTGTGGCTGTACTACAAGTACGCTCAGGACAATACCATTCCCCGGCCGCGAACCCTGCCGGCAGATTCGCCCGAGGCGGTACCGGTCGATACTCGACGCTACGGCTGGCAATGCTCCTATTACGACGCGCTGGTGGAGTACCCGGAGCGATTCACGCTGTCGTTCCTGGAAGATGCCAGCGCAGAGGCTGCGCGGCAGGGAATCGACTTCCGCCTGTGGACCTATCACGAGGCGCGACGCGAGGATCGCCGCGTGCAGATCAGCCGCGTGGGCTCCGATGAAGTCGTGGCCGAAGTGGAGCCATCGTGCATCGTCAACGCTACGGGCGCTTCGGTGGACGAAACCCTCAAGCGGCTGGCGATCGACTCGCGGCAACTGATGGGCGGCACCAAGGGCAGCCACCTGCACACCTGCAAGCGCGAGCTGGTCGAGAAGCTGGCCGGGCGAGGGCTGTATGCCGAAGCGGCCGACGGTCGCCCGGTATTTATTCTGCCCTGGGCCGATGGGGTACTGATCGGCACGACCGATCTGCCGTACCATGGCAACCCGTTGGAAGCCGTCGCCAGCGACGACGAGATCGAATACCTGGTGGCCACGGTCAACGAGGTGCTGGGGCCAGGCAGCCTGAGCCGCGACGACATCGATTGGCACTTCTGCGGCGTGCGGCCATTGCCGGCGGCCGATCCGCGCAACCCGGCGGCCATCACGCGGCGGCACTGGCTGGAACGCAACGAGGCTGCCCCGGTGCCGACGTTCTCGGTCATCGGCGGCAAGCTGACCACCTGCCGCTCACTGGCCGAAACGTCCACCGCCCAGGTACTCGAAGCGATCGGCTGTCAGGTCAAGACCAATTCGCAAGAACGGGCGTTGCCCGGCGGTTTCAACTATCCCGACAAGGCCCAGGTGCCCGCCATTCAAGAACAGGTGGCCGCCAAGCATGGGCTGAGCGTTGACGAAGTGCGCGCCATGTGGCGGCTGGTCGGAAACCGCGTAGACGAAATCCTCACCGAGGCCGCGGCATGCGACCTGGCAGAAACGCCGGTCGCGGAGCGCGTCGCCGGCACGATGCTTCCGCGGCGGTTCGCCCGCTGGGTGATCCGGCACGAATGGGTAGAAACGCTCGACGATCTGGTTTGCCGCCGGCTGATGGTGATCACGCTGCCCAATCTCAAACGCGAGACACTCGAGGATCTGGCCGAGCTGATGGCTGCCGAAGGCAAACTGGCCGGAGGTACCGCGCAGGCGGTCGATGAAACCATCGCCACGCTCCAGCGGTATTACGGCAAGCGCGTCAGCTAATCCATCTGTCGGCTTCGTGTTCGTTTACGGCAAAGCGGGATCGCCGTCTGCGCGCTGATACGCTTGCGCATGAAAATGGGCGCTCGGCACGTTTGTACCGGCGCCCAGGATAAGTCACACGTAGCAACGCTGCACTACATCAGCTTCATCACGTCCAGCCACATCACCACGGCCATCAGCGATAGCAGGAACAAGAAGCCCATGTAGGTGCAGGCGATAAACAGCCGTTCGCTGACCGGCTTGCCGCGGATACCTTCCAGCAGCAGGAACAGGAAGTGGCCGCCGTCCAGCACCGGGATCGGCAGCGAGTTAATCACCGCCAGGTTCGCGCTGAGCATGGCAAGGAAGATCAGCAGGTCGGTAAAGCCGCGTTCGGCGGAAACGCTGGCGACCGTCAAAATGCTCAACGGGCCGCCCGTGGCTTGGAACGAGATCTGGCGTCCCACTTTGCGGAGGAACTGCACCACCATGGTGAGCGATTCCCAGGTTTCACGGGCACCCAGGGCGATCGCCTCGCCAAAGCTGTTCGCCTTGCGGACGTAGTTCAGCCCCTGCAGGCGGAAGCCACGCTGCGTCAGGTAAAGCTGATCCGACGGCTCTGGCGACAGAATCACAGGATCGCTTTGGCCCTTGACCGTAAGTTCTACTTGCGTGCGTGGATCGGCGGCTTGGAGCTCGTACATGGCGTACGGCCAGTTGGGATCTTCCGGACCCAGCGGCAGCGGTTTCGACTTGGTCGAGTCGGACAGAATGAAGCGGATCGAGGTGATCTCGTCGTCGGGCTTGATGCGGTTGCTCTTGGCCGCGGGACTGCCGGGAATCACTTCCGACACGCGGTTCAGCACCCGGTAGGCGACCCCCAACGAAGGTGCCGACTGCGGCGCGCCGGGCCGCGACGAACCATCGA
This sequence comes from uncultured Planctomycetales bacterium, assembly GCA_937927735.1. Taxonomy (GTDB): domain Bacteria; phylum Planctomycetota; class Planctomycetia; order Pirellulales; family S012-138; genus CALBRZ01. The sequence continues at coordinate 72,109 of CALBRZ010000108.1, read as the reverse complement.
CCAAGGGCACCGCTTCCAGCGGCACATTCTTGAAGGTCTGCACCAGATTGTTCTCGCCCACCACCGTGATGTCGACAGTGCTGCCAGCCAGTTGACGCAGCTCCAGCGGCAACGCGATCGGATCCAGCGGCACTTCGCGGCCCGAGTCGGTTACGACGATCCGGGTAATCCGCTGGCCGGGCTTCATTCCGGCTGCCGCGGCGGGCGAACCGGGGCGGATAGCCGTGATCTCGCCCATCTTCATCACGAGCCCCAACCGCTGCATGGGATTGGGGGCCACGACAATATCCAGCCGCTGCGGCTGCCCACCATCGGTGCTGGCCGGGCGTTCGACGGTGACCTCAATGGTCTTGTTTGCCCGGTCGGCCAGCAGCGAGACGATTTCGGCGTAGCTGTCGACCTCCTGGCCGTCGATGGCCACGATCCGGTCGCCGCCCTGGAAAGCAGGCTTGGCATCGGCGGCGGCCGAACCCGGCGTCGTGGGCGTCTTCTTATCGAGGATGGTCGACGGCGCCGGCCGCAGACCGATCATGGGTGCGTAAGCGTCTTGGGGAATCTCCGGGTAAACCACCGCCGTGAACGGCTCGGTTTCGCCCGGTCGCTTTACCAGCAGCGGCACGCCCCGGTTGAGATCGGCGAAGATCACCTGCGTTTGCAGGTCCTTGGTGAACCGCGGCTCTTTGATGCCGTTGACTTCGATAATCTCGTCGCCCGGCTGCAGGGGCGGCTCAACCTTCCAGGCCGGATCGCCTGGCACCATCGTCCCGATGACGGGCGGCTCGTACTTCACGCCAAGGCTATAGGCCCAGACCGAAACCACGAACGCAAAGATCACGTTCATGATCACGCCCGCGGAGATGATGGCCATCCGCTTGGGCACGCTCTGCGCCAGGTAGCTGCGCGGATCGTATTGGGGCGTCTCATTCGTCTGGTCCTCGGCTGTATCGCCGGGTGGGGCGTCGCCACCTTGCGCTCGTTCCTTGGCTGCTTTGGCCCGCTCCATTTCTTCGCGAGCCTTATAGGGGTTGTCATCCTGGCCGAGCATCTTGACGTAACCGCCCAGCGGCAGGATGCCGATGCCGTACTCGGTTTCGCCCCATTTCTTGGAGATTTTGAGGCCGTAGATATCGAACCCGATGAAGAACTTTTCGCACTTCACGCCGCACAGCTTGGCGACGAGGAAGTGGCCCAGTTCGTGGATGAAAATCACCATGCCCAGGCCCAGCACGATCAGCGGCCAGCGGACCCAGGGCGATTCCATGGATAGGGCTGCAATCAGTTCGATACCCACCGAGTTACCTCCGCACGAGCCCACCGATCGAGCTCAAGCAGGCGCTCGAGCGTGGGGTGGGGGTCGTAATCATGATGTTCTAAGACCCGACGGCAGGTCGGGACGATTTCCGTAAACTTCAATTGGCCCGCCAGAAATCCGGCGACCGCCGCCTCGTTGGCCGCGTTCAGCACCGCTCCGCTGGTGCCTCCGGCCGCCGCGACTTCCATCCCTAAACCCAGGGCAGGAAAACGCTCCGGATCAGGCGGTTCAAATTCTAAGGCCCAGGGCCGAAACCAGTCTACCTCAGCAGCCACGCCCGGGCGGCGGTGAGGATAGGTCAAGGCGTATTGGATCGGCAGCCGCATGTCGGGTGGGCCCAACTGCGCGACCACCGAGCCATCTACAAACTCCACGAACGAATGTACCGTTGATTGGGGATGTACCACTACGGCGATTTGTTCGGGCTTGAGGTCAAACAGCCACCGGGCCTCGATGATCTCCAATGCCTTGTTCATCATCGTGGCCGAATCGACCGTGATCTTGGCCCCCATGTCCCAAGTAGGATGTGCCAGGGCCTGTTCCACGGTCACGTGGGCCAGTTGGTCCAGCGGTGTTTTACGGAACGGACCGCCGCTGGCCGTGAGCACAATGCGGCGGACTTCAGCCCGCTGCCCAGCCTGCATGCACTGGAAAATCGCACTGTGTTCGCTGTCGACCGGCAGGATCCTCGCGCCGCGTTCGCGGGCCAGCCGCATCACCAGGTCGCCGGCCATCACCAGCGATTCCTTGTTGGCCAGGGCGACGGTCTTGCCGGCCTCGATGGCTGCCCAGGTCCCCAGCAGGCCTGCACTTCCTACGATCGCCGCCAGCACCACGTTCACTTCGGGGCTGGTGACGAGCTGGCGTACCCCTTCTTCGCCGACCAGCACTTCAGTATTGGGCGGCAAATCGACGGGACTCAAATCCGCAGCGCGGGCTGGATCAGTTACAACGACTTTCGCGGCGTTGACGGCCCGGGCCTGGCGAGCCAGCAGTTGAGTCTGCGTGTGGCCGCTAAGGCCGTAAGCGCGCAAGGTGGGGTCCGCCTGAATCACCTCCAGGGCGCTACGGCCAATGCTTCCGGTCGCCCCCAGGACGGCGACGTTAATCGGCGACTGCATGCAAGTATTTAAACGCTGCCAGGTTGCGGCGATAAGGAAACGTTCGACGTATGGAATGGCCCCCGTGGTCATGCGCGGATTCGGCAGTGCGTCCGCTGCTGCCATCGGGGTGGATACCGCCGCATATCATTTCCGAGGGATACCGCCGCGCCTAGCCTCTTTGGTTGCTTCCTCAGGAGTTGCTTCCTACAGCCGCTTATCGCAGGCCCGCTTGGTGGTGGTTCTTTGCCCGATCGATCCTCCCCCCAATCATAGCAGCCAGCTCCCTCGATGGCGTGGGGGGGCATGTGGCGGCCAGGCGGAAATAGGTGGCTGTATAGGCCATCCGTAGGTTCCACGGCGAGGCGAGCTTAAGTGGTTGCGGTTTCTGGCGGTAATCCGCTATTTGCCCCAGCGGGGGGTAGCCCGTACAGTGGACAGCAGACTCTCTTAGCGGTGTCCGGCCGAACGCCGGCGACAGTCGCGGCGCGTGTTTTCCGGGGCCGCGGTTCAGCAATCCTCGCTAATGAATCACCAGCCATCGCAGGCCAGAAGTTCGTCGTCAGAACCGGATGGGGCATCGCTTGGGGCCGAATCTGGCCCTTTGTCGCCGGATGCGACGGAAACCGATCTGCTGGTCAGGGTGGCCCAGTTAGAGCGACGGCTACGGATCCTGCGGACCGATTTGCGTCTGGAGCCGCAGTCCAAGGCCGATGCCTACCGGGATCTGGAGCTGGAACTGCTGCACGTGGCTGAAGCCGCCGGCCGGCTGCGGCCAGAACTGGGAGCGTCGCACGGCCATTTGTTGCTGGCCGACCTGGCCGAGTGGCGATCGATCGTCACCAGTACGGGGCTGGCGGCTGCCGCGGAATCGGCCGACGATCTGACGATGGCCTTCGTCCGGGACGAAGTGGCCGACTGGCAAACGCATGCGACGGACATTTGTCGCGATCCTAGTCCCGAGGCCAGCTTCGACGCCCTGATGCAGACCACGCTGCTGGAGTTCGAGCTCCAGTTGCACCCCAGCGATGCCGACTCCGTACACGCCGCGTTCGGCGACGTGCGGTCGCGGCTTCGCGCGGCATTCCGCAGGGCAGTTGATGAGTTTCCGCCACCGGCCACGGTGGTTGTCCACTGGGTGAAGCGGCTGACCGATCGGGCGGAAACGCTGCTGGCGGCGGTCGACGATTTGCCGGCGCGCCGCGGGGCCCTGCAGCTTCAACAGGTAGCCGACGATATCCAGTGGTTCTTAAAGCAGGTGAACTGCCCACGCGCCGGCCGGCGACGGCTCAAACGCAAACTGTGGCGCCTGCGGTCGGAATACCAGGAAAGGGCCCTCCAGGACACACTTGAACGGCAGTTTGGCCCGCGGTTGGTGGGCTGGTTCGATCTGCTGGTGATGGTGCTGATTTTCGTGGTTCTGGGCCTGCTCGTGGCCGAGATGACCCTCGAAATGAGCAAGGCCACGCTGTTCTGGTTGCACGTGGCCGATGCCGCCTGCTGTGCCGTGTTCTTGTGGGAATTCTTCTACAAGTTGGCCCTCGTGCCCGGCAAAACGCGCTGGTTTCTGCGCCACTTTTTGATCGACCTGATACCGTCGATCCCGCTGGGGCTGATCTTTCATTCGTACCTTGCCGAATCGGCCCGCGGCATCCGGGCGGTGCGGCTGGCGCGGTTCGTGCGTTTTGCCCGGTACGTCCGCGTGATCGGCTTTCTGACACGCGGCATCGACCGGCTAGCCCGCCAATACGGCCGGCTGCTCAACCGCAATGTGATTCTCTATCCCACGCGGGCGGAGCGGCTGCGAGCTCGGCACGACTCGCAAAGCGCGGTAGAGCGGGCCAAACGGTTGCGTGCCCGGCTGCGCGAATCGTGGAAGCGGCTGCTGGCCGAAGCGCCCGACGACGCCACCGCGGCCTACATTGCCCAGCAGCGTTTGATCTGTTGGGAGGCGTGCCGCGCGGCGGGCCTGGCCCGACGGCCAGCCCAGACCGACATCCGGGCGACTGCGGCTCGCGAGATACCCGCGGAAGCGATGCTGCGTCGCCTGGCCGCCATGACGCCGCAGGAAGTCGAGGACGCGCTGGGCGAGGACCTGACGGCCCGTGTCGCCCGGATCGTTCGGCTGCTGGCGCGCGTGCCGTTCCGTTGGATGCCGCTGGTGCGGCCGTACGTGCCGCGTGTGACCTCGCGGATGACCGACGGCGAAGTGGCGGCCGCCGCGGCTCGCTCGCTGGCGGCGGGGCTCAAGCGTCACCACGACCGCTGGCTGTGGTTTGCCGACCTGTACGGCACGGTGAGCCCTTCGCAGTTCATCGACCGCATCGGCACGATGCTGGTCCGCAGTTCGTTCCGGCCGGCGTATCGGCTGGCGTTGTTTGGCGGCATTTTTCTGGTGACCAAGCAGCTCTTGGCGTTTACTCACCTGCTGCGGCCGGTACACGACTTTCTCAATCGTACCGTGGGCCCCACGCTGATGCTGCTGGGCGGCGTGTGCTTTGTCATCCTGGGCATTGGCTGGTGGCTTAAGCGGTTGGCTCGCGAAGCCACCGAGTTTTACGAGCGGGCCGCGCAGGCCCAGTTTCTGCCGTTGACGGAGCTGATCCGCAGCCGCTCGATGGAGCGGTCGCTCCAGGTGCTGTACCGCCGGGTGTTGCAGCCGGAGTGGGAGATCGAAGAACACCTCAGCGCGGCGGATGAACAGGCCAGACTCGAGCAGTTCCGCGAGCGCATTCGCATGTCGCTATTGGGCGTTGGCGAGGACCGCCAAAGCGGCTCAACGGCCCTGGACCGTGTGGTGCTGCTGTATCGCGACTCGCTCGACGGGGCGATGTACGTTGACAACGACACTCGCACCACCAGCCAACTGCTAGGCAATCCGTCGATCGAGCAGGTGCTTTCGTTGTCGGGCCGCGTGAACCGGCAGTTCCGCAAGCAGCTTTCGCTGTTGGACCTGGAGCGGCAAAAGTCGCTGTTTGGCGGGCCTTACTTGTGGTTCAACTTCATTTCGCGGTCGATTGCGCACTCGGTCGCCTGCCTGATTGTGGACTACAACCGTCACGCCGTGCCGTTGGCCGAGCTACCGCTGGTTTCACAGGAAGAGCGGGCGCGGTATCAGGCCTGGCTGCGCACCACAACTTCGCAGCACCCTGAGCAGGGCGAAGAAACGCATACCGACGCCGATTTGTACGTAACCACGGCGTTCACGGCGCTACATTTTTTGGACTTTGATCCCACGCGCGATCACGACGTGGAGGAACGGTTTGGCCCGGAAGTCTTGGCACGTCTGCGTCGCGATCGCTGCCACATGATCCGCTGGATCTTCGGCACCTATCCGCTGCACCGTTTGCCGAAGGATCAGCGGATTCTGAACCTGTTTGCCGTGTACGAAACATGGCTTTCCGGCGGCCGGGCGCTGCTACTACCGCTGTTGGTGTTCCTGCGGTTTCTGCAGTACGTCGGCAAGTTCTTCCGGCTGATTGCCGCGGCGGTGGGCGAACTGCGCAGGTTGCGGCGGAGCTCTGATGCGGAGGCCGCCGCCGAGGCCGATTTTGCCACCGCGGTTCGCAAGATCGGCCGCATGCGCTCGCCCGTGGTGTTCGCCACGATCCGGCTGCGGGCGATGATCGACCCGGAATATCTGGGCGTCACCTGGCCGGGTGGTGACACCGTGCCGCTCGATCCGCAGATGGATGCCGACTTGCGGTTTCTCGATGCCGAGCCGCAGGAGGTGCTGCCGCTGCGGCAGGAACGTCGCCGGGCCGAGGCCGACATGCGCCGCCTGGCCGAACTGATCGACGTGGGCTTACTGGCCCGGGCTGCTACGTGCGTTGGCCTGGAACCCGACGCGTTTACCAGCCGGCAGCATCTTCGTGCGGCGGCGGTGGCGTACCTGGGCGATTATCGCAACGTGCGGAGTCATCTGTCGTGCCGAGAGGTGCTGAACGAAGTCTTTGCGATGGCGATCATGGAGCATCTGCCGTCGCCTCGCTACTTCCCGCGGCCTCGGCTCTGGCGGCGTTTCCGCCGGTACTGGAAGCAGTACTGCCAGGAGAACCCCGGCGCCGATGCGGCGGCGCAAAAGAGTGCCTGGGCGGCCGTGGTCTGCAATCGCGATGGCGTACGCCGGGCCCTTTGGGTATGGGACCAGTTAGGTGACAACGCCCGGTCCGAAGGCGAAGCCATCCTGGGCGATCTGCTGCGGCATCCTGCGCGGATCAGCGAGCAACTGGTGACGGTGCGGGCCCTGCAAACGTTGGCCATGCTCGACGTGCTCGATTACCGCGAGCACGTGTTTGAACTGGGGCAATACGCCGAAACGGGCGACGAGCCGGGCGACCTGCTCCACTGGGACGCCGTAGCGCCCTCGCCCACAGTGGAGCTGGGCGACTCGCAGGCCGTGTCGGCCGAGCTGGGAGACTCACTGTAGGGGGCGCTCCCAGCCGGTTAAGGCGCTCGCGATGGAGAAGCCACCTGGCATCCATAAACTGCGCCAAGAGCACATCGCATGGGTTCTTGCCCACAGGCATCAGCAACGGCGGCGTAATCCACGGGCAGCCGGCTGATTACGCCACAGTGGGGCAAAGAAGACGCCTGGCCGAATCGCGATGCGGCCCATCCAGAAGCAACGGCCAAATGAGAAAGGCCGGGCATCTCAAGCTTGAGAAACCCGGCCGCATGCGAGGTATCCGCGAGGCAAACAGGGCCTTACCTCGGGGGCACCGTTCGGTTCGGATGAACCTTCAGCCGCAAACCAGCTTAGCGCTGGAAGCTGACGGTGCGGAAGCCGAACTGAGCGCGGGCAGCGGCAGCCGGAGCGGGAGCGGGGGCCGGAGCGGCTTCCTGAGCCGGAGCGACGCCGTGGCAGCCGCAGCAGGCCGGCGGAGCGGGCGGGCAGCAGTGGGCCGGGGCACAGCAGTCGGCCGGAGCGCAGCACTCGACCGGAGCGCAGCAATCATGCTTCTTCTTGCACTTGCAACGGTGGCCAGCTTCGACGTTGGTGTCGACGGTGACCATGGCGATGCCGACGATAGCCAGGAACAGGGCGATGCCAAAGATCAGGGCACGGTTCATTCTGGAGCCTCCACAATCAACTCTGAACAGTGAAACGAAACGCTTGCCGCCTTCGAGAACATCAGCCCCGTCACCGGCGGCAACGATCCGGGGTCTGTACTGAGTTTTCTTCAACCTGCGTCGAATGCCCTGTATTGACACTTTATGAAGAAAACTCAGTTCAGGTTAAATGCACAAACTAGGTAGCAGGGTAGCAGCGCCGATCCCCCTGTCAAGGTTCTACCAGTAAAAATGAGGTGGTGGCGATGACCAGGAAATCTTGGCAGGGAACACCTTTGGCACCGCTGCGACAGCGCGACGGGGTAGGCCACCGATGATTGGTTTTGCCTAGCGTCGCAAACTGGCAAATCGCATAGCGATCATAAGCTGTCTGCAAGTGGGAAAGATGGGACAATTTCATAAGGAAATCGCCCAAATATTCCACTTCAGGCAAAGTTCCTACCTGTCCAGCCGGCAGGGCAAACAGCAGAGCCGTAAACGCCGAGGGAGCGGCCCTGCTGACAGCGCAGGAGATAGATGTTGGCTGCAACGCCAGTCATTAAAGAGAACTCGAGCGCTTTAGACGCAGCAGCCTCCCCCCAAGAACGCAAAAACCCCGGTGGATGGCGGGCGCCTTCCACCGGGGTCAGAATGAGATAAGAGTGCGGGCTGCCGAGCTGTGAAACTACGGCTCAGGTTGTTGAACCGTCAGTCCCACCACCACGTGAGACGGCCAAGCTGGTTGGGGCTCGCCTGCTCGTGACGGCTGCCGAGCACGCCGCGCGTGTCGGTCTCAAGGGCGTCGCGAGTTACCAGGTTCGCCGGATCAACGCGAACTCCGCCGCTGGCGGCAGCCAGGATGTGAACGCGATTCACCACACGGTGGTTCATCACAGTTTCCACCATTTCAGGAGCATAACCGACGGCAGGTTCATAGCTGCCGTTCTTGCCGAAGCAGGTCATGTGCCAGCCCACCTGGCCGGGCAGATCCTGAGCCTGGATCAGCGCCGAAGCCAGCGCCAAGTCGAAGATGTTCTGCAGCTCGGCGTACACGGGGTACTTGGCGGCCAGTTCGTCAAAGTGCTTGGTGAAGTTCTGGGCAAAGCCGGCCGTGTAGGCGTCGGACTGGCCGGTGTGGACGCGTTCGCCCGCATCGGTGATCAGCTCGTTCTCGCTCAGCACCTTCACGCCCTGCCCACGCAGCTCAAACGCCTTGCGATCGGGCGAGGTCAGAATGGCGTCGTAGTTCAGGGTGAACCACCACCGCAGCACGCCCATCGGGGGCGGAGCTTCGCCCGCGGGCACCTTGACCATCGACAAGTAGCTGGGCACGCCCACAGTGCCTTCTTCCAGGCCGATGCCTACCAGCTTCATCCGGTAGTCGGCTTCAAACAGGACGCGGGCCACGCGGGTATCGGGCGAGATGCCGTAATATTCCACGGCCTGCAGCCCCATGTGGTCGCGGAGCTGCTTCAGCCAGGCGTTGCGTTCGCCGGGCTTCAGCGGAGTTTGGGCCGAAGCCGCCAGGAAGGCCTTGGTGCGGGCCAGGTTCTCCTTCAGCGGCACGATCGAGCAGCCGAAGGGGGCATTCTGCTGCGAGGTCATGTGACGCAGCACCACCACCAGATCGTCCAGGTGGAGGACCGGGCGGCCCGTACGGGTGCTCACCACACGGCCTTCGCGATCCTCGATCCAGTCGCCGGCCGGACCGGCCAGAACGATGTCGCCCGTCTCGGGATACACCAGAACGTGCGTGATCTTATTCAATCCGGCCAGGTAACGCACTTCGTCGTCGAGCGGTTCACCGGCGGCCAGCTTCAACTGCACGTACTTTTCCAGGCGATTGAGCGAAACCTTCCGCAGGGCCGAGTCGCGGCGGGCGTCGGAGTTGTCGCTGCGAGCCTGGATGCGTGCCAGTTGGCGGAATTGGTTCAGTTGTTCAAGCGCGTCGCCCTGGAGCAGCGAGTGCACGATGCCGCGAGCATCGACGCGGACACCGCCCTCAAACTCCTCGACCGCGCCCAGACCGCCCTGGTCGTCCCAGGTGTCCTTGGCGATCGTGTTCTTGATCAGCTCGATCAGCGATTCGAAGTCCGCCTGATTAGCACCACCGCGGCCGAAGTTGCCCATCGGACGGTTGGCGATCTCGGAGAGGGCCGAAGCCCGGGCCGTATCGCTGGTCATGTCGGCCATGGTGTCAAAGGCGCCAACCCGGTGGCCGGCTTGGGCCTGCGCGGCCGCGATCCGTTGGAGCAGTTGGTCGCGCTGGCCGGGGGCCGCCTGACGGGCAGCCGCGAGCGCCGGGGCAAATTCCCCGTTTTGCAGATGGGCTTCCACACGTTGCGCCGGGTCCTGCGCCGCCGCAGGATTGGCGATCAGCAACATGCCGGTGACCGCTACAATGAGATGGTGCAACGGCCGCAGAAGTAGGGGCGACATGGTTATCTCTCCTCGTTCCCAGCAAAAATCTCCCGCGTTCCTACTTTGCTCTCGCGACTGCTAGCAAGTCAAGAAAAACCGTGCCAAAACGCAAATTCGGCCCCACCCAGGCGGTGAACCCTGGGGCCGCTGCCCCGTTTGCGGTACGATGCAGCCCGGGGAGGACTTCAGTGCACCAGCCCGTCAGGGCAGCCGGCGGTGGGCAGCGCAAAGGACGCTGCCGAAACACGTTATAGAGCGAACCCGGTCGTCGGCGTCTCCACAAGTAACTGGCCCCACTGAATCGGCAGGGAGGCAACCATGAACCATTTCCGGCAATCGCTGCTGGCGGCCGCGTTGGCCCTAGGGCTGTGCGCTGCCGGGTGTTCGCGGCAGCAGTCGGCGGACGCGACCGACCAGCGCCACATCCTCGCCCACCTGCCGGCCACCCTGGCGAGTAAGGATGCGGAGCTGCGGGCGGAACTGGACCGGCTCCAGCGGCAGAACCAGTTGCCGTGGCAACAACTTGCGCGGCAAGTGCCTGAGGAGGAAAACGCGGCAGCCGTCCTCGTGGAGCAATTGGCGGGGCTCGATGCCGAACCGCTAGCCGCCGAGGCCGCCCCGCTGTTGGCGCAGCCGGGGCTACAGTTCTCGCTCACTGACCAGGAAGCCGCGAGAGAGTTGCTGGAGCGGTTCGATACGCAGCGCCGTGCCGCCCGGCAGGCGCTCCAACTTCCCGACGCTTCGTTTGGCGTGGAACCGGCGGAAGGTTTGTTGGCCCAGTTGGCGTGCATCGGGCAGGCGCGCTTGATCGTGCGGCTCGAAGGATTTGCCGCCGCGGCGGCGCTGGGGCGTTTGGGACCGGTCGGAGGCGAAGCAAGCGTCAACCAGGCGGCAGCGGCTGCGCCTGCCGCCGATTTGGACGAAGCCACCGAAGCCGTCGTCGCCATGCTGCAATGGGTAGATACTCTGGCGCGCGAACCCCACACAGTTTGTCGCCTGGAGGCAATCCACTTGCGCGGCGAAGCTCTGCTCGCGCTGGAAGCCGTGGCCCAGCATCCGGAAATTACCGGCGAGCACTTGCAGCGCTTGGAGGACTGCGTCAAACGTTCGCTGGCCCAGTGGCCTAATGATGCCGACGTGTGCCAGGCGGAACGCATCCTCGGCATGCAGATGTACGAGTTGGTCCGCAGCGGCCGGTACGATGCCGTAAGCAGCGAGGATCCGCAGGCGATGCCTCAGGCTGAGCTGATGCGCCGCGTGCGGCGGATGAAGCCACAGCAGATCGATCGCGATGAGTTGTTTTACCTGAGGGCGATGGACCGCATCAGCCGCCACTGCCAGGAGGACTTTCCGGCCCGGCAGCCGCTGTTTGCTCAATTGCGTTCGTCGGCCGGAACGCCCGATGCTGACGATTACCCGGCCATCGCCATGCACGTTCTGCTGCACGACATCGAACGGCTGCACCGTTTTTTGACATTCGATCGGGCCAGGATGGAAGGCTGGGCCGTAGCCCTGGCGTCTGCCCGGGGCGAAGCACCACCAGCATTGGGGAAGAGCCCTCGCACCGGCGAAGCCTATCGCATAGCAGAGCGGCCTGACCGAGTGAGCGTGCAAGGGCACGGCTCCCTTGAGGCCGATGAGGCCGAACGGCCGATCGTGGTCCGCAAGGTCCTGCGGTAAGGGGGGCCGTCGACTGCCCCGATTGGCACCGTTTGCTTGCATCCCCATTCCTGCCGGCGTTATGCTGGAACCTGCTGGCGGGGGGCAGGTTGCGGAGCGTCAGCACCAGGCAAGCGTCCGCATGTCTTGCGGTCTGCCGTGGACAAACCAACGCCCACGGTGACCGGGGGGCAAGGTTGCGCCGGGCAGTGATCGAACAGCGGCGGTGCCGTTCTGCCGCGTAACTCCCGATCCAACGCATCGAGGCATCCCATGAAATTACTCTGCCGGAGTCTGTTGGTCATTTGCATGGTGGCCGTGGTGCTCTCGCCGTTGACGGCCCAGGCACAGCGGCGGCCGAATCAGAACCCGAATCAGCAGAGACAAAACTTGCCCACCGTGACGGTGGAGGGCAAGTTCAAGGGGATGCGCGGCAACCAGATGCTGGTGCAAGCCGGGCCCGCCAGCTACCTGGTGATGCTCTCGCCTTCGACCAAGGTAGCTGTCAGCGGTGCGGCCAAGGCCGACTTCTTGGGGACGGGGATGTTCGTCACCTTCACGGCCAAGGCCGACAAGCAGGGCCGCGTGCCGCAGCCGGTGAAGAGTCTCAAGATGCTCACCCCCAACGACGTGATCCAAGCTGGCAGCCAGGAGGAAGGCGCTGCCGAGGGCGATCTCACGCCGTATTACTTTGCCGGCTACATTCGCACCAAGAAGGGCGACAACATCACGTTGCAATATGGTCGGTCGCCCAAGGAAGTGGTCACGTTTACCGCGGCCGACGATGCTGAAATCTCGGTCGAGCTGGTGGGCGACGTGCGCAACACGCGGCTGCTGCGCACCGACGACGAGGTGAAGATTACCGGCAAGCAGGCCCAAGCACCGAGTGAACGCGGTCCCGGTTACATCGCGGCTGAGGAGATCGCCGCCACGTTGGCCAAGCCGCTCACCAACGAAAAGCCGTCGAAGGATAACGATTAAAACGCGATCGTTTTTCCTGCCACTTGGTGCCCCCGCTGACAGGGGCGTGAGCATAGGCCCTTGCCATACGCCCCCCTATAATTCGGTCGTTCTAACCGGCATGGCTTGCCCCGGACCCAACTCGTGTCCATCCCATCAGGGGGGCGGGTGTGTTGGCGGCCCTAAGCCCCTTGGTACAATGGCGCCGCGGGCATTGTACCGTCCGGTTACGGCCTTGTGCCCAGGAACCTTGTGCACCGAGGTTTCTGATCAGCCGGTTTTCGGGACCGGCTCCCGCCTGGTTGCCAATCCTTCCTACCTGAGAACATGCCTGTGGATCGGCTATTCTCGCTGCTTCGCTCGTTTGTCATCTGGAATCCGCGCACGGCCTGGCACATGCGCGACTCGTTGCGCTGGTTCACCGGGCTAAGCCTGGCTCCGGTGACTTCTTCAAACGCTTCGCGGCGCCGCCAGGTTCGGCAGCAGAACCGGTCGCCCTTGGTTCGTCAGCGTCGGCGGGCCTTGCGGCGGAAGGCGGCGATCGGCCTGGTGGTTTGCGCCTGGTTGATCGTTTTGGGGGCGACTTGGGCCAGTGCTCAGGAAGCCGCTAAGCCGGCCAAGCCGGCGTTGAACCCCGCCGACGAGCGATTCTTCGAGGAGAAGATTCGCCCGCTCTTGGCCAACCGCTGCTACAGTTGCCACGGAGCGGATGAGCAGGAGTCGGGCTTGCGGTTGGATAGCCGCGAGCATTTGCTCAAAGGCGGTTACTCCGGTCCGGCTGCCGTTGCCGGCAAAGAGGATGAAAGCCTGCTGCTGAAGGTCGTGGCCTACGATGGCGACGTGAAGATGCCGCCGTCGGGCAAGATGTCGGACGAAGAAATCGCCGCCTTGCGCGAATGGGTGCGTCGTGGGTTGCCCTGGCCCGAGGGCGTGCAGATCAAACCGGTGGACTCCATCCAAGCCGCCCGGCAAAGCCACTGGGCCTATCAACCGCTGAATCCGCAGCTTGCTCCCGAGGCCCTGAAGCGACTGGCCGACGACGAAGCCAGCAACAAGTTCAACTGGTCGGCTTGGATTCAAACGCCCATCGATCGTTACATCGCCGCTGCGCTGGCCGAGGCCGGTTTGACGCCGTCGGCCCGGGCTGATCGGCGTACGCTGCTACGGCGGTTGTCGTTCGATCTGATCGGTCTTCCGCCGACGCCGGAGGAAATGGACGCGTTCTTGCGCGACCCGGCGCCCGACGAGATTGCCATCGCCACGCAGATCGATCGCCTGCTCAGCTCGCCGCATTACGGCGAGCGCTGGGGCCGCCACTGGCTCGACGTGGCCCGGTATGCCGACACCAAGGGCTACGTGCTGCAAGGCGAGAAGCGGTTCCCCTATTCGTACACGTACCGTGATTACGTCATCGACTCGTTCAACAACGACTTGCCCTACGACCAGTTCGTGCGCGAGCAGTTGGCCGCGGATTTCTACCCGCGGCCCGACGGCGACAACCGCTCGCTGGCCGCGTTGGGCTTCATCACCGTGGGGCGGCGGTTCCTCAACGGCCATGACACGATCGACGACCGCATCGACGTGGTGACGCGCGGCCTGCTGGGGCTGACGGTCACCTGTGCGCGTTGCCACGATCACAAGTACGATCCGATTCCCACGGCCGACTACTACGCGCTGTATGGCGTCTTCAACAACTGCTACGAGCCGGAAGATTTGCCGCTAATCGGGACCCCGGACGACACGCCTGCCTACCGGGAGTTCCTGCAAGAGCAGGAGAAACGCCAGAAGGCGCTCGACGATTACCTGGCCGGCGTTGTCGCCAAGATGGTTCAGGACTTTCGCCGCCACGCCGACGTGTACTTCCTGAACGCGGTCGCTCCCGACGTGAAGGACCAGCACAAGAGCCTGGTTGGGGCGCCCGCGGGCGATTTGAAGCCACCGATGATCAATCGCTGGCGGACGTTCGCCCAGAATCAGGCTCGCAACCACGCCTGGTTCTCCGCGTGGGGGCAATTGTCGGGCGTTCCGAAGGACCAGTTTGCCAAGCGACTGGAGAGCTTCCTGGAATCGCCGCCCAAGGACACGCCGGAGCTGCTGCTTGAGCGGCTGCGCGAGAAGAAGCCGGCTAACCGCAACGAGCTGGCGTTGGTATACGCCCAACTGCTGAGCGAAGCGGCCGGCACCTTGCCGCCGCAGGACGACAAGGCGGCTCAGCAAGCCAAGGACAAAAAGGACGCCAAAGAGGGCGAGGCCAAGGAGGCCGCCGCCGAGCCGGCTCCGCTGCCTGCGGAAATCGCCGAGAAGGTGGCTTCGCTGGCCCAATGGCTCCAGCAGGATGGCGCCCCGTGCAACATCACGGTCGCCGAAGCCGATCCGTATTACGATCGCGTAGCCCGCAATCGGCGCACGGAATTGCGCCGCGCCTTGGAGAATCTCCGCGTGACTTCGCCGGCCGCGCCGCCATGCGCGATGGTGGTGGCGGATAAGCCTCAGCCCGGCGAACAGCGCATCTTTGTTCGCGGCAATCCGGCCCGGCCGGGCGACCGCGTCCCGCGGCGGTTCCTGACGGTGCTTGCGCCCGACGGCGATCCCAAGCCGTTCCAGCAGGGCAGTGGCCGGGCCGAATTGGCGGCGGCGATTACCTCGCCGGATAACCCGATCTTTGCTCGGGTGATTGTCAACCGGGTGTGGATGCACCACTTTGGCGAAGGCTTGGTGCGCACCACGAGCGATTTTGGCTCGCGCAGCGATCCGCCATCGCATCCTCAACTGCTGGATTACCTGGCCCAGCGGCTGATCGACTCCGGCTGGTCGCTCAAGACGCTGCACCGCGAGATTCTGCTTTCATCGGTGTGGCAACAAAAGAGCGACCAGCGCTCCGAGTGCCGGAATGTTGACCCCGAGAACCGGCTGCTGTGGAAGGCGAACCGTCGACGGCTGGAGTACGAGCCGCTGCGCGACGCCATGCTGGCGGTTTCCGGCCGCCTCGATGGGCGGATCGGCGGCCGGCCGGTGGAACTGTTCAAGCCGCCGTTTACCACGCGGCGCACGGTGTACGGCTTGATCGATCGCCAGGAGCTGCCGACGGTGTTCCGGGTGTTCGACATTGCCAGCCCGGACGCCTCCAGCCCCAACCGGCCCGAGACCATCGTGGCTCAGCAGGCTCTGTACCTGATGAACGCTCCGTTCGTGATGGAACAGGCCCGGGAATTGGCCGCGGCTTCGGCCCGGCGTGCCGAGG
Organism: uncultured Planctomycetales bacterium; assembly: GCA_937927735.1. GTDB lineage: Bacteria > Planctomycetota > Planctomycetia > Pirellulales > S012-138 > CALBRZ01. The sequence continues at coordinate 56,364 of CALBRZ010000108.1, read as the reverse complement.
CCGTGCTCCGTGCGGTGGTCGATGGGGCCGATGCGCCCGCGGGCGCAGTGTCGACGGCCGCCACTGCCGATGCCACGCTGGTGCGTCTATCTGAACTGTATCGCCTGGCATTTGGCCGCGAGCCCGACGCCACCGAGCAGAACTTGGCGCTCACTTTCCTCAAGAATGGTGGGTCGGGCAAACTCGACGCCTGGGACAAGCTGGCCCACGCGCTGCTATGCAGCAACGAGTTTGTGTTCGTCGACTGACGGCAGTTAACACGCCCAGGCGTCAGTCGACAAACGGCAGCCAGCCGAACATCCGCTTGGCCATGCTGGGGCTGGTTGCCTCCTTGGTGGGCGTCTCCGAGATGACCGGCTTCTCGTCGTAGGGCACGCCCTTGGGCGGCGTGGTCGAGAAGTTGCCCGAGATGTCTTCTCCGGGCGCCGTCACGGTCTTTTGCCGCAAGATCATCCGCCGCCACCACGACTGTTTTTCAGGCAGGGCGTTGGCGCTCATATCGACCGGCTGCGCGACGGGCAGTTGATTGAACGGCACGCTCTGATAGTTCGCGTGCTGGGCATCGGCCGGATAGCCAGGGATGTTCCGCGCTACCGCCACGGCCTCGCCGTCGGGCGTGGTATAGCCCTGCGGCACGTAGGCGTTGGCATGCATCACGGCGCCCGGCTGGCCGTAGCCAGGGTAAGCAGGGTAGCCGCTCACCGGCATCGTGGCCGGCTGGCCATAACCGGGATAAGCACTCGGTCCGGCGTAGGTGCCGTAGCCGGGCGCGGTCGTGGGCCGCGTCGTTGATGGGCAGCAAGCGCAGCCGGAACTTGAGGGCGGGCAAGAAGCCATCTGCGGCTGGCTATACGTGCCGGCCGGCGCGATGGGCACCGGGCCGGCTGGAGCTGCCCCATACGGATTGGCCGTGGATGGTTGGCCTGTCGCAATGTACGGGGCCGTCGGGGACGGCGGCTGGCCCGGGTGAGCAGCCGGAGTTGCGGACGCGGGGGCAGCGGTAGCTGCCGGAGCTTCTGACTTGGCACTGCTTTGGAACGGCCATTGGGCGTGCAGCGAAACGGGCATCAGCCCAACGACGGCAACGCTCGCGTATGCAATTCGACGCATCCGATCATCTCCCCCTAATGAACTCGGCTCACGCCTTCGCCCCATAACGGTGAGCGAAACCTTAACGGTTGTGTCGGCTCGGGCTGGCGCACGACTGTAGTAATTTCACCGATTGGAGGGGTTTTTGGGGGGGCGAGCGGCCAAGCCGTCCCGCCAGCGGTGCTCGAAGCGGCCCGTATCGGACCGGCCGCCGCCGAATGCTGGCGCGACGCAGCCGGTGCTGCGTCGCGTGCTTGCCGGGCGAACTGTCGCCGAAGTGCTTGCAACCCCAGGCCCTGCCGGCTCCAATGCAACCTTTCGTGCGGTAGCCGTTGTGGCGGAGTGCAGGATTTGCCGGCTCGCCGGGCGGCAACAAATGCCGGCGGAGGATCTTGGGGTTCCGTAGCGTGGAAGGTGCGATGGATTACGAAGCGCGTCAGCAGAAGCTGCAACGGTTATTGGCCTCGCAAGGACTGGAGGCTTTGCTCGTAACCGATGAAAAGAACGTCACTTACCTCACGGGGTTCACGGGCGACAGCAGCTACCTGCTGGTGACGCAGAGTGACCTTGTGATGCTCAGCGACTCGCGCTACACCACGCAGCTTGCCCAGGAGTGCCCCGGCCTGAAGGTTCACATCCGCACCACCGGCGAGACGATCGTTGCCGCCACGGCCAAGGTGGTGAAGCGGCAGAAGATCGGCCAGTTGGGCGTTGAAGGCGATTCGCTCTCGATGAACGCCTTTTCCCGGCTCAGCGAAGAGCTTAGCAAGGTCGACGTGCGTGCGACCTCGGGCTTGGTGGAGCAGCTCCGGCAGATTAAGGACAAGGACGAAATCGAAGCCACCCGCCGTGCCGTGGATTACGCCCAGCGAGCGTTTGCCATCCTGCGGGCGTCGCTGCGGCCGGAGCAGACGGAGTTGGAGATCGCCAACGAGCTGGAGTACCAGCTCCGGCGGATGGGGGCCAAGGGCTGCAGCTTTCCGCCGATCATCGCCGTTGGCTCGAATGCGGCCCTGCCGCACGCCCGCCCCACCCACCGGCGGATTGGCGAGGCGCCCCTGGTGTTGGTCGACTGGGGAGCCGACGAAGGGCTGTACAAGAGCGACTTGACGCGGGTTTTGTTCACGGCTAAAATCCCGCCCAAACTCCATAAGGTGTATGGAGTTGTGTTAACGGCACAGCAGCGGGCTATCGAGGCCATCCGGCCGGGGGCCTTGTGCTCTGAAGTCGATGCTGTCGCTCGCGGCACGATTCGCGATGCCGGCTTTGAGAAGTATTTTGGGCATGGATTAGGGCACGGTGTGGGTCTCCACATCCACGAAGCGCCCCGCTTGGCGCCCAAGCAAGACGTGCCGCTCAAGCCCGGTATGATTGTGACCGTGGAACCGGGAATTTATCTTCCCAATCAGTTTGGGGTTCGGATCGAAGACGATGTTCTGGTGACCAAGGACGGAGCCGAAGTGCTCACCTCGGTGGCCAAGAACTTCGACGAAATGTTCGTCGGTTAGGTTGATTGATTTGCTTCGTGTCGGCCGGCTCAGCATGGACCGAGTCGCCGGCCGGCAATCGCAGAAGCACTGGGAGAATCTGCAATGACCAGCATGGGGTCGAATTCCGGAGACATCTTCGACCATCGTAAGCTCCGCCGGCTGGTCCAGTTAATGCAGGAACACGACCTGACCGAAATTGACCTCCGCCAGGCCGATACCCGGTTGCGCATTCGGCGTGGACCTGAGCAGATTGCCCAGATTGTCGAGGCCTCGGGCTTTGCGGCTGCCGCGGCACAGCGCGTTGCTCCGGCTCCTGCGCCTGTTGCTGCTGAGACTCCGGCGCCTGCGGCTCCGGCCCCGGTCGACGAAAAGAACATCGTGACGATCCGCAGCCCGATGATCGGCACCTTCTACGCCGCGCCCAAGCCGGACCAGCCGCCGTTTGTGAAGGTGGGCGATCGGGTATCGCCGACCACCACCGTGTGCATCGTCGAGGCCATGAAGGTCTTCAACGAGATTCCGGCCGAGGTGTCGGGCACGATTGTAGCCGTGCTCGTGGAAAACGGCGAGCCTGTCGAATACAACCAGCCGCTGTTTCGGGTCGATACGAGCAAATAGCGCTGCCGCGGCTTGGCCCTTCCTGAGACTGCCCGCGGTTGCTCGCCGCGGGGCGGCCGCTTGATGCTTTGTACTCCTGGCGACGCTCCATGTATCAGCGCATTCTGATTGCCAACCGAGGCGAGATCGCCCTGCGGATTATTCGTGCCTGCAAAGAGCTGGGTATCGAGACGGTGGCTGTCTACAGCGAAGCCGACCGGGGCGCCCACTATTTGGACCTGGCCGATGAGAAGTACTGCATCGGCCCTCCGCGCCCGGCGGAAAGCTACCTGAAACAAAGCCATGTGATCGCGGCGGCCGAGGTCGGCAACGTGCAGGCGGTGCATCCCGGCTACGGCTTCTTGGCCGAGAACGCCGACTTTGCCGACATGTGCCGCGACTGCCGGATCGATTTCATCGGTCCCACGCCGGAAGCTATGGCCATGCTGGGCGACAAGAACTCCGCCCGCAAGCTGGCCCGCGAAGCCGGTGTGCCGGTGGTGCCGGGTAGCGACGGCCTTGTGGATAACGAACGCGACGCCCAGCGGATCGCGCATGAGATCGGCTTCCCCGTGCTCATCAAGGCCTCGGCCGGTGGCGGTGGCCGCGGCATGCGCGTCGCCCTCAACGACTTAAAGCTCAAGACCGAGTTGCAGGCCGCGCAGGCGGAAGCCCAGGCGGCGTTCGGCAACCCGGCGGTGTACCTCGAGAAGTACATCGAGCATCCGCGGCACGTTGAAGTGCAGATCCTGGCCGACAAGCACGGCAACGTGGTGCACCTGTACGAGCGCGACTGCACCGCTCAGCGTCGCCACCAGAAACTGATCGAGGAAAGCCCGGCCCACAACCTCCGGCCCGAGACGCGGCAAGCCTTATGCGAAGCCGCCGTACGGTTGGCCAAGGCCGCCAACTACACCAACGCCGGCACGGTGGAGTTCATCGTCGACCGCGATCAGAACTTCTACTTCATCGAGGTGAACACCCGCATTCAGGTCGAGCACCCGGTGACGGAACTGGTGACGGGTATCGACCTGATCAAGTGGCAGATCCGCGTGGCCGCCGGCGAGCCGCTGGCCTTCAAGCAGGAGGATATCCAGCACCGGGGTTGCGCGATCGAGTGCCGCATCAATGCCGAGGACCCGGCCGATCACTTCCGGCCCAACCCCGGTAAGATCGAGCAGTTGATCCCGCCCGGCGGTTTCGGCGTGCGGTTCGATTCGCATGCCCATAGTGGTTACGTGGTTTCGCCGTACTACGACTCGATGATCGGCAAGCTGCTGGTGCATCAGCCCACCCGCGAGGAAGCCATCCGCACCATGTTGCGGGCTCTCGACGAGTTGAAGGTGGTCGGCGTGAAGACCACGCAGCCGATCCTCAAGGATATTCTGAGCCACTCCGCGTTTGCTGAAGGGCTCATCGACACCACCTGGGTGGAACGCACCTGGCAGAGCGGCTGAGCCAGGGCAGCAGCGGCGCCCCAGCGCGTGTGCCGCAGCTCGGTAAGCCACGCGGGGTGCCGCGACACGGCAGATCGGCTTACCGGGCCTTACCGCGTGAAACCCTCCCAGCAATCGCTTCGCGAGCAGGGCTTTCCCACCATGCGTTTCACCAAGATGCACGGCATCGGCAACGACTACGTGTACGTCAACTGCTTTGAGGAGACGTTGCCGGGCGATCCCTCGCAGCTTGCCCAGGAGATTTCCGACCGCCACTTTGGCGTGGGCGGCGATGGGCTGATTTTGATCTGCCCTTCGGAAGTGGCCGACGCCCGCATGCGGATGTTCAATGCCGACGGCTCCGAGTCGGAGATGTGCGGCAACGGTGTGCGCTGCGTGGCCAAGTACGTGTACGACCATGGCATCTGCCGCAACGACACCTTGCGGATCGAAACCGGGGCCGGCGTGCTTACACTCCAGGTGTTTGCCCAAGATGGCCGCGTGCAGCGGGTGCGCGTGGATATGGGCGAACCGATCCTCGAGTCCGAGCGCATTCCCACGACGCTGCCGGGTCCGCAGGTGGTGAACTATCCGCTGGAAGGCGATCCGGCGGCTCCTGAAAACGCCTGGTGGTCCGAGTGCGGGTTGGAACCGCAGATGACCTGCGTGTCGATGGGCAATCCGCACGTCGTACTGTATTGCCGCGACGTGGCCGCGGTGCCGCTGGAACAGGTGGGCCCGAAGCTCGAAAATGCCCCCATCTTTCCGCGGCGGATCAATGTCCACTTTGTCCAGGTGCACAGCTGGGGCGAAGTCACCATGCGGACCTGGGAGCGCGGTTCGGGCATCACGCTAGCATGCGGTACCGGTGCCAGTGCGGTGTGCGTTGCCGGTGTGCTGACCGGCCGCACCGAGCGCACGATCCTGGCCCACCTGCCGGGCGGCGACCTGGAACTCACCTGGGGCGACGACAATCACGTCTACATGACCGGCCCGGCTACCGAGGTTTTCTCGGGCGAGTGGCATCCACAAAACGCGGTCGTCAGCTAGTTGAAATGCCGATGAACTAGCACAACGGCGGGCCACATCGCCCGCTCGTTGCCTGCACGGCCAGCGGCGGTGGTTTCCCGTCTGGGCTGGGCAAACCGTGGTAAGTTGACCTTCCCACGCCCGGCGACAATGGCTAGCAATAGCTGCATGGTCGCTTGGGTTTACGGCATTGGAGGCCGGCTGCGCTCATGAAGATCAACCAACCGTGGATTCAGAAGCTGATCGGCTTTGCCGGTGCGGGAGCCATCCGGGGCTGGATGCGGACGCTCGATTACGCCGTCGCGTACTACGACCCTTCTATCGATCCGGCCCGGCCTGAGTACGACGGCCAGAAGATCTACGTCTTCTGGCACGAATACCTGCTGCTGCCGATCCACATGCGCGGCAACTGCCACTTTGCCATGTTGATCAGCAAGCACCGCGACGCCGAACTGCTGGCGCGCGCGGCACGGCACCTGGGCTTTTCGTGCGTGCGCGGTTCGACCAACCGGGGCGGTGTGGCGGCGCTCCGCGAGCTGGTGCGCCAGGCACGCAACATGAACTTGGTGATTACGCCCGACGGGCCGCGCGGGCCGCGCCGCGTGATGGCGCAAGGGGCCGTGTACCTGGCCAGCCGGCTGCGACTGCCGCTGGTGGCGATGGGTTTTGGCTACGATCGGCCGTGGCGGGCAAAAAGCTGGGATCGGTTTGCGGTGCCCAAGCCTTTCAGCCGTGCCCGGGCCGTGGTAGGACCACAGCTTCACATCCCGGCCGATCTCGACCGTGACGGCATCGAACATTACCGCTTGCAAACGCAGCAGCTGCTCAACCGTCTCACGGAAGAAGCCGAGCAGTGGGCAGAGTCGGGCATGCGCAAAGTGCAGGAACAGGTGGCCCGCCGTTCCGGGGCCTATTACCTGCCGCACCAATTGCGCCGTGCCGCGTGAGGACGCTCCACGACCAGGCGGGCTATTCTGGCCTATTGGCCTCGTTATTCTCAGCCCGCTGTTCACGCTTACCGGCATCTGGTGAATTGGCCGGTGTCTTGTTTGAGGTTGCACCGTCTTGGTTGCGGTCAGGCGGCGTTTCGGCGGGGGACTCCTTCGCGGCCTCGACGCCCCGCAGCAATACCTGCTGCCCGCGCCGCGAGAAGTCGATCGAGCGGGCAAGGATGCGCGCAGCTTCCTGGTCGGCGTGGAAGCCGTGCGAGTTCTCGGCCTCGGCGAAATCGACATAGAAGCTCGCTTTGCGCTGGAAGTCGCGGGCGGCGTTCAGACGCTCTTCATCCACGCCAGCGGCTTGTGCGGCCTTGATATCGTCGATCAGGTCCACGAGCGCTTGCAGGGCCAGGTCGCGCAACTGTACGAATCGTTCCTGGATCGTTTCCGCCCGGCGTTTCAGCTCCGCTTCGCTCGCCTTGTGGCAGGTCTGGCAAGCGCGGTTGATGTTCAACAACGGGCTGCGTACGTGGTGGTCGCTGACCTTGGTCGCCCCGACGCGTTTGTATGGCATGTGGCAATCGGCGCACGACACGCCGGCGGCCGCGTGGATGCCCTGCGACCACATTTCAAACTCGGGGTGCTGCGCTTTGAGCATGGGCGCGCCGGTTTCGGCGTGCGTCCAATCCTTAAAGCCCAACTCGTCGTAATAGGCGACGATATCTTCAATGCGGTTGCCCTTGTGCCAGGGGTACGTAAGCCGCTTCTTGTCGCCGTGGAAGTAATACTCCACGTGGCACTGGGCGCAAACAAAGGTTCGCATCTCCTGGTGCGTCGCCATGCGGTTGACATCGTAATCCGCGATGCCCTGGGCCGCCTTGAGGGCCTTGATGCCTTCCAGGAAGCCGGGCCGCGTGACGCGCAGTTGCATCGTGCCGGGATCGTGGCAGTCGATGCACGCCACCGGGTGAACGACGTGCTTGCGGGCTTCGTCGTAGGGAAGCTGATTGAGCTTTTCAAAGCCGGCCATCAGGTCGCCGTCGCCCGCTTCCAGGTACGGGACATAGACCGAGGCGTGGCAGTGCAGGCAGGTGCCGGGCTGTTGGGCCGCATCCTGCCGCCTGGTAAATATCTGGTCCTCCAACATGTAGGCGTGGCCGCGTTCCTCGCGGAAATCGACGGCAAACGCGTAGCCCGCCCACATCCGCTTAAGCTGCGGCAGTTGGTCGAGCTTTTGCTGCGAAGTCACAGTGCGGGGATCGTCGGGCGTGGGATCGCGTGGCACGGCCTCGCTGCCGCCGAAACGGGTGCGCTCCATGTCCACGGTCTTCTTGTAGTCGTCGTACTGGAGCGGGAAGTTTTTGCCCCAAACTTCGGGGTTTTCGGTGCGGTCGGTGATCTCGACCACGCGGAAGAACGGATTGCGCGCCTCCTGCTTGCGTTCAAAGATGTTCACCAGCAGCATCGCGACGCCAAAGGCGATGGCTGCGGCCGCGATCAAGATTGCAATTAACAGCCCTCGCGATGCTCCCCGCCGCAGACGCGGTGCCCGCGACAGCCGCCGCGGCCGATCATGCCTGGTACATTCAGGTGCGATGTCGAGGAGGCGTCGTTTCATGGCGATTTAGGTGCTTTGGGGGAGTCGACGTATTCGGAACGGATGGGACCGTGGCCGAGTTTCCGTTCGTGCTCACGACGCGGCGTCACTCGTAGAGGGCGTGCCCCACGTTGTTGTGGCAACGAATGCAGGACAACCCTTGCGAATGGGCCGGGATAAACTCGATGTCCTGGGTCAGTTCCTGGTGACAATGCCGGCAGGCGGCCTCGGTCACTTTGCGGTTGAAGCCGGTGATCTGGATCGGCTCGTGAAAGCGATTGGTGGTGAAGGCCAGCGAGTGATTGAACCCGTTGACCGCTTTAACCCAGTATTTGTGGACGATCGAATCGTGTGGAGCGTGGCAATCGTTGCACACGGCCACGGCATGGTGCGATGATTTCTGCCACGCGTCGAAATGCGCCTGCATCACGTGGCAGTTGGCGCACGCCTCGGGGCGATTAGTCAGATAGCTGGCCCCCTCGGCATAGAAGAACGTATAGCCGCCAACGCCCAGGGCGATCCCCGCCATGGCAGCCACAACGGCCAGTACGATTTGCATTCGCCGCCGACGGGGCGGCGATGGTGTGGCGCGCGACACTGGTATTCTCCGGTCGGGCCTGGCTGCTGCCAGGCGGCCTGCCATGCGTGCCAAGCTGGCCACACCATATACCAGATGCGCTGCGAATCACAAGCGCGCAGTTGCACAGAGATCGCGGCGCGCGGACGAAGATTGCCCGGTCGCCGGCGGAAACAGCCGCTGCGCGATCCAGTTGGGGGCGTGAGTCGTTGAGGTCGCCTGGTTGGTTACACGTCGAGCGTCAGCCCGCCGGGGAGCAGCGGCTCGTCATCGGCCGCGGTGATGGGGAGCGACTCGGCGGTCGCTTGAAACAGCGGCGGTATCGGCGTTTGCGGCGGGGCTTGCTGTTCGACCGATTCGGCCGCGGCGGCCTGCTGGTCGGCTTCTTGCTGAAGCTGCTGATTCAGGAGCCGCCAGGTTTCGTGCTGCATTTCGATGATCCGAAGCGCGTCTCGCAGCATCTTGGGATCGCTGTGCAGGTTGCCTTCGGAAAGCGAACGCACGATGAAGACGTATTCCCCGGCCACCTGCTTGACCAGTTGCGGATTATGGCTGGGATTCAACGAGCCCATCAGTTCCGACATGATCTTCAGTGCCATGATCACGGCATCGGTGGCGGCACCAGGATCGTTGTCGCGTTCCAGGCATTGAATCGCCTGGCGTGTTTTGCGCGCGGCGCCTTCGAGCAGCAATTGGTGGAGCTTAGCGGGCGTGGCGGTCAGGATCTCGTTGGCCTGGTAGTCGTTGTGGGCTTCGTACATTGCTTCGTGAGGGTCTTGCTTGAGGGCTCTCGCCACGCGGGAAGCTTGCGGGAATCGCGACGCGGCGTTTTCTGCACGGGTGACCAGGGCCGCTTGCGGCCCTGGCGATTTACTTCAGCGGCGGCAAGGCCGCGATCTGGCTAATCGTCGACAGGTTGTTTTGAATCTTGGCGATGGCTTCTTCCAGGCGAATGAACTTCAGCGTGGTTTGCTCGCGGTAGATCTCCAGCCGTGTGTTCAGGAACTCAATCCGCTGGGCGTTCAGCTCGATCTTGCGGCTCAACGTGTTCATCCGGCTGACCAGCAGCGACTGGTCGGCGCCGGCCAATTGCTCCAGCAGGTTGTCGAGCTTGTGGGCAAAACCGGAGGTCTTGTCGGTAAAGAACTGTTCGACGGCCGCCGGATCTTCGGCGAACTTGGCCTTGAGTTTTTCGGAATCGAGCGACAGCGTACCGTCGTCGTTGAACGAAATGCCCAGCGTGCCCAGGGCCTGGATCGAGCCAACGCCAAAAAAACGCCCGCTGAGCAGCCGGCTCAGGTCCGATTCGAGTCGCAGCACGGTGGCGTCGCCGCTGAGCAGCGAACCTCTGCCGCTTTCAGCATTGAAGGCGGTGAGCTTGCTGATGCCTTCGCGGAGGCTGTTGTAATCGTCGACAAACGCCTGAACGCCCGCCACCAGTTTGGTCGTGGCACTCTCCACCGTGATGGTGACCGGCGACGTTTGCGCCTGCAGCACGCGGAGCGTGAGCCCCGGCACCACGCCCGAGAAACTGCCCGTCGCGCTTGAAGCGACAATGCCGGAACCGCCGCTGTCAGGGCTGCCGACCAGCAGCAGGGCATCGCGCGCCTGGGCGGCCGTTTGCATCGAGAAGCCCAGATTCGACGTGTCGACCACCATTCGGGCCGCCAGACCGGAACGTGTGCTGGTGAGCGACAGCCGGTACGGCTGGACGCTCGAACCGTCGTTGAACTTGGCGGCCGTGACGCCCACGCCCAGCTTGTTGATCGCCTGGATCAGGTCGTCGAGCGTATCGTCGGCATCGAGCTGGATGCGGAACGTGGTGGAGCCGTCGATGGCGGTGCGGGTTTCGCCGTCGATCTCAACTTGCTTGGCCTCGCCCAGCAGGTGCAAGGCTGCAGCCGTGTTGCCACCTTCCTCGCTGACGGTGAGCGTGCCGGCGCCGCTGGTAGTGTCGTACAGCAGGATGCCGTCGCCCGTGTCGTTGATTCGGGCTTTCACGCCAACCGCAATGCGGTTGATCTCCGCGATGACGTCGCCAACGGTAGTGATGTTGTCACGGCTCAGGTCGATCTTGAAGCTGGCGCCATTGCTGGCCGTGATGCGGAACGACCCCTTGGGCACGCCGGCACCGCCGTTGAGCTGCGACAACTGCGTGATCTCGCTCACCACTTGCTTGTGGAGATTGCCGCTGTTGACGGTGGACGCCGTGCCCTGGTACGCGAGCCCCAAGGCCTCGGCGGTATTCTTGGCGTCGCCGCTGGCGACGATCAAGTTACCGCTGCCGCCCGAGGTGTCGCGCAGTTGGATACCGTTCCGGGCGTCGTTCACTTGGGCCACGACGCCGATGCCGGCACCATTGATGGCGGCCAGGATGTCGTCGATGGTTTCGGCGCCGCTCAGATCGATGTTGGCCGAATTGCCGGCGCGATCGGTCAGGCTCAGCACGCCCAGATCGAAGCCGGCCCCGCCGTTGAGGCGGCGCACCAGCGAGGTCTTCAGGCCGCCCAGCAGCTTACGGCCGGTGAGCGTGTCGCCGTCGGCGGTGGTGTTCAGGCCCAGGGCCTCCAGCGCCGGCGAGTCGAACGGCGCGGTCACCTGGAACGTGCCGCCGTTATCGGCGGTGAGGTCGGTCAGTACGATCCGGTTATCGACGATCTCGGCTCGCAGTTTGCTGGGGGCGGCGCTATTGAGCGTTTGCAGGACGCTGCCCAGCGTCAGGTGCTGGGGTTTCTCACTGGGCAGCGCGGTCGTGGTCGTATCGGCGGTGCTGATCAGGCCGGTGCCGTTGCTGCCCGGAGGCAGCGAAGCGGTGAAGAACCCGCTGGCAAGTGGATCGTTGTTAAGCGCCGCAACGATGTGCTCGGCGGTGGTGTTCCCTTCGTCGATCTGGAAGGTCAGCGTCTTGGTGTTTTCGTCGTACGCGACGGTTTCGCTGCCGGCCGTGATGCCGTCGTTGTTTTCAAACACCACGTTCACGCCGGCCAGCGAGGAGCCGGTATTGCGGGCGGTGAACAGCACGGCGGCGTTCAAGCCAGCAGCCGCGTTGGTTTGCCCGCTGGCGTGCATCGTCGAGGTATCCAGCGGCCGCAGATCAATGGTGGTGCTGGTGCCGTCGCGGAAGTGGATGGTCAAGTCGGGCAGGGCCCGGTCGACGCCGACACCCGTCCCATCGTTCAGCAAATCGAGCCGCAGCCCTTCGTACAGTGAAAGGATGTCTTCGCCGATGGCGGTGTCCGACGCCGTGTTGATGCCGGCCAGGCCCAGCGAAGCCGCCGTTTGCGTGTTGCCGACTTCCTGAACCTTCAGGTTGGATACGGTCTGGCCGGTGTGGTCGGTCAGTTGCAGGCGGTCGCCAACCGTTGTGGCGGTGACGTTGATCGCGCTGTTGCTGTTGATGGCTTCCAGCACGTCGTCAATCGTGCGCGCGTAGCGCAAATCGATCTCGGCGCTGGCGCCGCTGCGGTCGGTAATGCGGATCTTGCCCGGCTGGAACCCGGCGCCGCCGTTGAGCATGTCGAGGCTGATGCCTTCGTCGATCTCACCGCCAAAGCGGAAGGTGAACTCACCTGGGCCCAGCGGCTCGGTGTCGCTGGCCAGGCCGGAGCTGATGAGCTGATGGGCCTGGGCCTGCTGGATCGGCGTGAAGGTATAGCTGCCGACGGCCGGAGTGCCGGTGACCGTGACCGACAGGGCCGAAGCGTTGCTGCTGGTGGCCTTGGTTTCGGTGTAGAGCTCGCTCTTGGCGAGGTTCTTGGCCAGGACCTGCAGCGATAGCGTCAGACCGGTGAGGTTGGTAATCGCCTCCAGTTGCAGCGAGGCCGTCTCATTGCGCGATACCAGCAGGTCGCGCGGCCGCGCCTGGATCTTCACCAACTGGTCGACCGTGTCGGTGATCGGCAGACCGGTGATGAGGCCAATGTTGGAGGTGATACGTCCCATGCCGGTAGAGCGGGGATGATCCGTAGGATGCCGGGGGCAGCTGCGGCCCTTTGCGTAACCGTACGTCACCGGTTAAAGGCCGCGCGGGGGGCGTGCTCCGGCTGCCTGGGTGCGCACGGGTACACGCCCGCGGCGAAATGCCGCTTCTTCCTGCGATCGGTTACGAAGGCCCTGCGGGTTCAGCAAAGTTCGCCGTGGACCGTTCAAGAGCGGGGCGGCAGGTTATAATCGTCACCGCCGGTAGCATTGCTATCGCCGGCAGGGCAGCCACTCAGGCTCGGGGGGACGGCTTGCCCAGGGAACCGCGGTACCAGGCCGCGCTCTAGCAGCTTACTTCAGTGAGGATGGTTGGATGGCGACATTGCATATTCCCCGGGCCAAGGTGGCCGCGTTTCAGACGATTCCACGCACCAGAAGCGTTTGCCGCCGAATTGCGTGCCTGGCAATCGCGACGTTCCTGACCGGTCTGGTCGCCCGACCGGCGGCTGCTCAGGACGATCAACCGCAGCCGTCGGGTGACCGGCCCAACATTCTGTGGATCGTCAGCGAGGACAATGGGCGGTTCATCGGCTGTTATGGCGACCAGTTTGCCGACACGCCCAACATCGATCGGCTGGCCCGCGACGGCATCGTATACCGCAACGCGTTTGCCGCGGCTCCCGTGTGCGCGCCCAACCGCAGTACGATCATCACCGGCTGTTACGCATCGAGCCTGGGCACGCAGCACATGCGGAGCACGAACCGCATCCCGGACATGATCCGGCTGTTCCCCGAGTATCTGCGGAAAGCCGGCTACTATTGCAGCAACAACAGCAAGACTGATTACAACCTCTCGCCGGTAGCGCGGGATGCGTGGCACGAAATCCGCAACGGCCATTACCGCAATCGCAAGCCGGGCCAGCCGTTCTTCGCGGTGTTCAATCTGACCACCACGCACGAAAGCTCGCTGCACAACACCAAGGTGGAAGAACGCTTCCTTAAGTCGGAACTGCCGCTGCCGCCTTACCATCCCGATCTGCCGGAGATCCGCAGCAACTGGGGGCAGTACTACGAGATTATTTCGCGGATGGATGCCCAGGTGGGCGAGATTCTCGCGCGGCTTGAGAAAGACGGTCTGGCCGAAGACACCATCGTCTTTTATTACTCCGACCACGGCGGCATCCTGACCCGCAGCAAGCGGTTCTTGTACGACACCGGCGTGCAAATCCCGCTGGTGGTGCGCTTCCCCAAGAAGTACCAGCACCTTGCGCCGGGCGAGCCCGGCAGCCAGACTGATCGGTTGGTGAGCTGTGTGGATCTGGCGCCGACCGTGCTGAGCCTGTGCGGCGTGCCGATCCCCGAGTACATGCAAGGGAAGGCGTTCTTGGGGAGCCAGCAGGCACCACCCCGCGAGTATGTTTACTGTTTCCGCGGCCGCATGGATGAGCGGTATGACATGATGCGGGCGGTGCGCGACAAGCGGTTCAAGTACATCCGCAATTACATGCCGCACCGCATCTATGGGCAGCACCTCAGCTATCTGTGGCGGATGCCGACGACGCAGGCCTGGGAAGCCGCCTTCCTGGCCGGCAAGACCAACTCCGTACAAAGCATCTTCTGGCAACCCAAGCCGGCTGAAGAACTGTACGACACCCAGGCTGACCCCTGGGAAGTGAATAACCTGGCCGACGATCCGAAGTATCGCGACGTGCTGGAGCGGATGCGGACGGCCAACCGCGAGCACCTGTTGGCGATTCGCGACTCCGGTTTCTTGCCCGAGGCCGAAATGATGACTCGCGCCGCGGACGACACCATCTACCAGATGGTACGAGATGAGCAGCGTTATCCGCTGGAGTCGTTGATCGACGCGGCGGAGCTGGCCGCCCGGCGCGACGCCGCCGATGTGCCCAAACTGATCGAACTGTTAAAGGCCGATGACGCCGGGCTGCGCTACTGGGGCGCGCTGGGCTGTGCTGTCCGCGGGAAGGCGGCGAAGGAAGCTCTGCCCGTGCTGCGGACGCGATTGCTCGATCCGTCGCCCAGCGTGCGCATTGCGACCGCGGAAGTGGTCGCCCGGCTGGCCCAGCCGAAGCTGGCGCTGCCGGTGCTGGTCTCGGCGCTGAAGCACGATAACCCACGCGTGGTGCTGCACGCGCTCAACGTGCTCCAGGAATTGGGCGATGCCGCCAATCCTGTCGCCGACGCGGTGCGTGACGGCACCCAGGACCACTCGGACAACTACGTGCAACGAGCCGCCGAGTGGTTCCTGGAAACGCGAACTGCAAAGCAGTAGTGCGTGCCGTTGAGGTCCCGCTACTTCTCCCGCGGCAAGAACCGTACGCACACGGGGGCCGGCACCTGCACTTCGACGCCTGTCCGCTTGAGCTTGCCCGTGGCCGGATCGACCTCGAACACCAGAATATTGTTGGTACCCTGGTTGGCGGCCAGCAGGAACTTGCCGCTAGGCTCGATGGCAAAGTTGCGGGGCGTCTTGCCGCCGGTCGGTTCGTGGCCCACGAGCGTCAGCCGGCCATCGTCGCCGATCGCGTAGATGGCCAGGCTGTCATGGCCGCGATTGGAGCCATAGAGGAACTTGCCGTTGGGATGGATCACCACTTCAGCCGTGGTATTGCTGCCCGAGAAGTCGGCCGGCAGCGTGCTGATGGTCTGGAACTCGGTCAGCGTGCCTTTCTCGGCGTCGTAATGAAACGCCGTAATGGTGGAGTCCAGTTCGTTGATCAAGTAGGCCACCTTCCCGTTGGGATGGAAGGTGAAATGCCGCGGACCGGCACCGGGAGCCACCTTAGCAGCGGGCGGATCATTGGGCGTCAGCTTGCCGGTTTCGGGATCGAAGCGGTAGACCAGCAGCTTATCGATCCCCAGGTCGGCTGCGATCGCAAAGCGGTTGGCCGGGTCGAGGTTGATCGAGTGGGCGTGCGGGCCTTTTTGTCGCGGGGTCACACTGGAGCCTTCGTGCTGGATGAAGGCCGTGCCTTCGCCCAAGGTGCCGTCGGGCTTGATCGCCACCACGGCCACGCTGCCGCCGCCGTAATTGGCCAGCAGCACATGCTTGCCCGCGGCGTCGGTCACCAGATGACACGGGCCGGCGCCAACCGACGAAGCCCGATTGAGCGGCGTTAACTGGCCGGCTTTGCGATCGATGGCGTAGGCCGACACCTCGCCACCCTGTTGGGCGTTGCCGGTTTCGTTGGCTGCATACAGGAAGCGGCCGTTGGGATGGATCGCCAAAAAGGTGGGATTCGCGCCGGCATGGGTGCTGCCCAGTAGCTCCAGCTTGCCGGTCTTGGCATCGAGCGCAAACTGATAAATGCCCGGCGTGCCGGCCTTGGCGTAGGTGCCGACAAACACCAGCCATTGGTCGGGGGACGTTTGCGAGTCGGGCGAAGCGGCAGACGCGGTGGTTGTCATCATCAGGCTTCCAAAAAACGCTGCGGCGGCGAACAATGCCCCGCGAGCACGGCTGGTGGCGGCACGCAACATGAGTTCTCCAACGTAGAAATTGGCATCGCGAATCTGAAGCCAAACCGGGCCGATTGTTGACGGCCAGGCAAAACGGCCCGATTATAACCTGCAGAGGACCGCAGTTGGCCACCGTGCCAGGCTGCGAGCCGCGACCGCGATGCCACCGCGGCCCGGGCCAATCCGGCCGGTCCATGGCAACCTGCCAGGAGCAACAGGCCGTCAAACTGCCGCGGCGGTTGGCGGGAGGGGGCAGGCCGTGCCTGCCTGGCCGTGGCAGCCGGACCATCGGGAGCCGCTACCGCGGTGGGCTTCCTGCCTTGTGGTCTGCAAGCGGGACGCGGCATCCAAACTGCAAACGCATGCGTCGCCAACCTATGGTGCGCTTATGGCCGATAGACGTATTTACCTGCTCTCGCACGCTGGCGGCGAGTACTCCGAGACCGTGTGGCGGCCGCCGGTGGACATCTACCGCTGCGACCACGGCTGGCTCATCAAGTGCGATCTGGCCGGCGTCCGCCGCGAAGAAGTGTCCGTCCAGGTTTCCGGCCGCAGGCTCACCATTACCGGCAGTCGACGCGACTTGACCAGTGCAGAAGGCCATCGGGCGTATTCGCTGGAGATCACGTACAACCGCTTTGAACGCGTGCTGGAATTACCGGCGGACGTGGGGCCGGCCGACTTGGCCGTGGATTACCGCGACGGCATGTTGCTAGTCACGCTGACTTCGGCCGCAGCGGCCCACGAGGAACGTTAGCCGGTGCGGTTGCCGCGGCTGCAGAGGGCCGCCAGACGCGAGGGGGACGGTTGAAGCTTTCTGCATCACTGGGCCGACAGAAACTGACTTTCAGGCAATGGGGTCGCATACCAGGAGGAGGCTGAACATGGCTGGGGCCAACGCGTAAACGGTTGCCACGCACCTTTCGCTGCGAGCAGCCGCCTGCTCACCTGCGTGATCGAGTTGCTCAGATCGTGGAGAAGCCATGAGTGACGTTGTCGAAACGAGCATCCATCCGATCCTTCCGCTCAAGAGCAGCGTACTTTTTCCGGACTTGATGATGCCCCTGGTGGTGGGCCGTCCGGCTTCGATTGCCGCCGTGGAAGAAGCCGGCAGCAGCGAGGATAAGCTGCTGGTGGTTGCCAGCCAGAAGGACCCCAACCAGGAAGATCCCAAGGTCGAAGACCTGTTCGAGGTCGCAACCTTGGCCGTCATCAAGAAGATGCAGCGCAGTGAAGGCGGCTTGCAGGTGATCGTGCAAGGCCAGCAGCGGGTGGTGCTGCTGCAACCACAGCCCGATAAACCGTACCTGGTCGCCCGGGTGCGGCTGCTGCCCGAGCCCGACGACGGCGGTCCCGAGGTGGAAGCCTTGCAGCGCTCCATCCAGGAGCAGGCAGCCCGCATCATCGAGATGATGCAGCCGCAAGCCAGGGCCGGCATCACGCAGATGCTGGCCGAGTTCAAAGACCCGCTCAAGCAGGTCTATCTGCTGGGGTCATTGCTGCCGATCGACCTGGCCAAGGAGCAGCAACTGCTGGCGGCCAACACGCGCGTGGATGCGCTGCGGCTGATGCTGAGCTTCCTTTCGCACGAAGCGCAGGTGCTGGAGCTGCGCCAGAAAATCGCCAGCCAGGCCCAGACCGAGATGTCCAAGGAGCAGCGCGAATACCTGCTCCGGCAGCAGCTTCGGGCGATCCAGCAGGAGCTGGGAGAGAGCGATCCCACGGAAGCCGACATCAACCAGCTTCGGCAGCGGCTGGCCGAAGCCAAGATGCCGGACAACGTGCGCAAAGAGGCCGAACGCGATTTGAACCGGCTCTCGCAGATTCCACCCTCGTCGCCCGAACACCAACTGACGCGCAGCTACCTGGAACTGGTGCTGGAGCTGCCTTGGGAAGAAATGACCGAGGACGTGCTCGACCTGGAGCGCGCGCAGCAGGTGCTCGATGAGGACCATTACGATCTGGAGGACGTCAAGGAACGGATTCTCGAGCACCTGGCGGTGCTCAAGCTCAATCCCAACGCCAAGGCTCCGATCCTGTGCTTTGTCGGCCCGCCGGGCGTAGGCAAGACATCGCTGGGGCAATCGATTGCCCGGTCGCTGGGGCGCAAGTTTGAACGCATGAGCCTGGGCGGCCTGCACGACGAATCGGAGCTGCGTGGGCACCGCCGCACCTACATCGGGGCCATGCCGGGCCGCATCATCCAGGCGATCCGCCGCGCCGGCGTACGCAATCCGCTGTTGATGTTGGACGAGGTCGACAAGATCGGGCGCGATTACCGCGGCGATCCGACTTCGGCTCTGCTCGAAATCTTGGACCCCGCGCAGAATCACGCGTTCCACGACAACTACCTGAACTTGCCGTTCGATCTGTCCGCGGTGTTCTTCATCGCCACGGCCAATACGCTCGAAACGATCCCCGAGCCGCTGCTGGATCGCATGGAGGTGATTCGCCTGTCGGGCTACACCGAAGACGATAAGCTGCACATCGCCAGGCGGTACCTGGTGCCGCGGCAGTTGGAGCAGAACGGCTTGAAGCCCGAGCAGCTCACGCTGCCCGACCAAACGCTCAACCGGATCATCCGACGGTACACGCGAGAAGCGGGCGTGCGCGAGTTGGAACGTGTGATCGGCCGCGTGTGCCGCAAGGTGGCTCGCCGTTTTGCCCAGGGCGAAACCGAGCCCGCCACCATTGGCCCGGAGGACCTGGCCGATCTGTTGGGCCGCGAGCGGTTCTTCCAAGAGGATGTGCGGCGTGATTTGCCGCCGGGGGTAGCTGCCGGGCTGGCGTATACGCCGGTCGGCGGCGAGGTGCTGTACGTGGAGGCCGTACTGCTGCGCAAGGGTGCCGACGTCAAGCTGACCGGCAAACTGGGCGACGTGATGCGCGAATCGGCCATGGCGGCGCTCAGCTTTATCCAGTCGTTTGCGGGCCGGCTGGGCGTGCAGCCTGAGATGTTGGAGCATGGCGTGCATATCCATGTGCCTGCCGGCGCTACGCCCAAGGATGGCCCTTCGGCCGGTGTGACGATTGCCACGGCCCTCACGTCGCTGTTCACCGGCAAGCCTGTCGATAGCGAAACCGCCATGACGGGTGAGATCAGCCTCAGCGGCCTGGTGCTGCCGGTGGGCGGCATCAAAGAGAAAGTGCTGGCGGCCCATCGCTCGCGGATGCGGCGGGTGATCCTGCCCAAGCAGAACGAAGCCGACCTGGAAGACGTGCCCGAGCACGTGCGCAAGGACCTGGAGTTTGTCTTTGTCGAACGTATTGAGCAGGTCCTCTGCGCGGCAATTCCCGGCGTGACCTTCGAACCGCAGTTGACGCAGCAGCGCTAGACGCGAGCAAGGGGCCGCGGAGATCGACGTGGTCTGCCGCGGTTTGCTGGTGCTGCACATGTACCGCCGACCCGGTGGTCGACGCTCAGCACATGACCTTCGGATGCCGCAGTGGCGGTGTCGGCGCTGGTGTCCAGCCGGCGAGCTCTCTCATCTTCTAGTCTTCTAAGGGGTTGCACGGATCGCCCGGCCAAGTTGCCGCGGCGTTCGTAGAATGGGTATGGCACTGCGGCCGTGCGCGCGGCGCGTTCATCGCCTGCGCGGCTGGCTCGCGGTGGCCGCCTTTCACTTCGCTCGCGGGGCTTTGCCGCGGTGCCGCTGACGGCATCGCGTGTGCCTTTCCACGTCGCCCCCATTGGGCCGGTTCAGGAGGAAGCAGCATGTCGGAGCCGCTACCGCTCAAGTCGATCCATCATGTCGAACTCTTGGTCGGCAACGCCAAACAGGCCGCGTTTTATTACCGCAAAGCGTTCGGCTTCTCGCAGTTGGCGTACGCCGGGCCCGAAACCGGGGTTCGCGACCAGGCATCGTACGTGCTCGAGCAGGGCAAGATTCGCCTGGTGGTCAGCACGCCACTGTTTCCCGATGACCCGATGACCGACTACCTCAAGCGGCACGGCGACGGCGTGCTCGATATCGCCTTCCTGGTCGACGATGTTGATGCCGTGTTTGAGGAAGCCGTGGCGCGCGGCGCCTACGTGGAACGCGAGCCCTACGACCTGGCCGACCAGTACGGCCGTGTTCGCCGGGCCAAGATCCGTGCCTATGGTGATACCCTGCACTCGTTCATCTCGCTGGCCGATTATCGCGGCCCGTTCCTGCCGGGCTACCAGATCCGGCGCAAGCCGCAAGCGGGCGCCGGCCTGCGGGCGATCGACCACATTGTGGGCAATGTCGAGGACGGCCGGATGAACGACTGGGGTACCTATTACAACCGGGTGCTCGGCTTCCACCAGTTCATGTCGTTCGACGACAAGGATATTTCCACCGAGTTCACGGCCTTGCGCAGCAAGGTCATGGCCGATCCCACCGGGCGGATCAAGTTCCCGATCAACGAGCCGGCCGAAGGCAAACGCAAGAGCCAGATCGCCGAGTACCTGGAGTTCAACGGCGGCCCCGGCGTGCAGCACCTGGCGCTGCTCACCAACGACATCATCCACACGGTGAGCGTGCTGCGCGATAACGGCGTGGAATTCCTGCGGATTCCGGAGACCTATTACGACGACCTGGAAGAGCGCGTGGGCCCCATCGCCGAGGATGTGGCCGCGATCAAGCAGTTGGGCATCCTGGTCGATCGCGACGAGCAGGGCTACCTGCTCCAGATCTTCACCCGGCCCGTGGAAGACCGCCCCACGCTGTTCTACGAAATCATCCAGCGCCGCGGCAGCAACGCCTTCGGTAAGGGCAACTTCCGCAGTCTGTTTGAAGCGATTGAACGCGAACAAGCCGCCCGAGGCAACTTGTAATAGCCAGGGATGCTCCCCCGCCGCGTGATGACGCGGCGACCTTTTGATCCGACGGGGCCGGCGCAAGCTGCTGCCGGCCCCGTTGTGGGTTGTGGACGTGGGGGACAGACTGGGGAGTCCAGTTCGGGGGCTAGTTCTTGGTGTCGAGCGCCTCGGCATCCACGACGTCGGGAGCCGCCATCTCTTCGATCATCTTGTCGGTGCTTTCCGGATCGACCGCCCGGCAGATCTCGGTCAGCTTGTCGGCCAGCTCGCGGAAATCGCTCTGCCACTGGGCCGGAGCCACGCCCTCGGGCGTCAGTTGGGCGAACTCACCGCATAGCAAAATGAGCCGCAGCAGGTGGCGGAAGATGATGCCTTCCTGCTTCACCAGGTCCCGGGCTTTGACAAACTTGTTGAAGTCGCCGCCCGCCCTGAGGATTTCGCCCGCCGCCCAAACGGCTTGTGTTCTCAGGTCCGGCACGCGCGGGAATTCCGAATCGAACAGCAGCCGCAGTTTTTCGGCCAGAGGCGGCATCCGCGAGCCTTCGTCCTCTTCATCGCGGTCGCGGCCACGGCCGCCGCGCCCGCGCGGTTCCTCTTCCTTCTCCTCGCTGGGCGGAAGCATCAGGCCACGCTTCAGCAGCTCAGGATCGAGATACTCCATGGCCAACGGGCCGGGCGGCAGTTCTTCCGGCGGCGGCACTTGCAACTGCCGGGCGATCGGCCCGGGCAGCTCCAGCACGCTCTCCAGGGCTTGAATCCGCTCGTCGCGGTCGGCCATCGCCAGCTTCTCGACCAGAAACGCCCCGTACAGCGGGTTCACGCTCTTGAATACCAGCAACTTCTGCAGTTGCGGGGTGGGATGCGCATAGATGGGCTCGTACGCCGGTTTGCGCTCTGTGCCTTCACCATCTTTGGGCTTATTGCCAGAGGGTGAAGTGCCGCCGGTTTGCTTGGACTCGGCCGTTTGCTGTTCTGCAAAGAACGCGGCAAACGCATTGCGGGGCGCGGCCGGTGCCGGTTCGGCGGTTGCTGCGGCGCCATCCACCTGGCCGTCGGAGGGCTGCTCGCTCTTCGCGGGGGCGCTGCCTTTGAGGTTCTCTGGCGGCGGAGGATCCAGCGTCACGTACCCGCCGTGGTGCAGCAGACGCAGCATACGGATCAATGTGGCCTCGCCTTCCTGGATTTTCTGGTCGTCCATTAAGCGCTTGTGGACCACCTGGCGGATGCGCGCCACCTCGGGCGAAAGCTCCAGCATGTACGCCAGCAGCCGCCACGGCAGATGCCCTCGACTGGCCAGCTTGCCCGGCGGAGCCGTCTTGAGCTTGTCGAACTGTTGTTCGGTCCAGTACTGCTGGTTGTCGCGCCGCGTAGGGCGTTTCTTCTTGAGCGCCTTCTTGGCGGCGAGCAGGCCCGGATCCTTGGTATCCTCCGGGATCGACTCGTACTTCTGCCGCCAGCGCAAGATTTTGACATCGTCCTCGTGGGCCAGGGCGTACACGTGGCCTTCGGTATCGAATTGCGGCCGGCCAGCCCGGCCAAAGATCTGGTGCGCCACGCTCGGCTCGATCATCGTCTTTTTGCCGAACGGGCCTTTTAGCAGCGTCGACAGCACCACGCTCCGCGCAGGCAGATTGATGCCGGCCGCCAGCGTTTCGGTGCAGACGGTTACGGCCAGCAGCTTGCGGAGGTACAGGTCCTCGACGATGCGGCGATACCGGGGCAGCATTCCGGCATGGTGCACGCCCACGCCGCGGATCAGAAGCTGCTGGAGCTTGGGACCGACGCCGGTGGTCCAATCGTGCTGCTTGAGCTCCTCGGCCAGTTGTTGCTGCTGCGCTTTGCCAACCAGCGGCTTGCCTTTGAGTTGCTCGGCAACCGTCCAGCATTCGTCGCGGTTGAAGCAGAAGATCAAGGCTGGTGTACGGCGGGTGGCTTCGTCGCCGCTGGCCATTTCCTCGATCAGTTCGTTGAGCAGCAGGTCTTCGACCCAGTGGTAGGTAAGCGGCACGCGCCGTTCGGTTCCTTCCACCAGCTCGATGCTGCGGCCGTGTGAACGCTTCAGCCAGGCGACAAACTCGGTCGAGTTGCCCACCGTGGCCGAAAGCAGCAGCAACCGCACGTGCCGCGGGAGCAGTGCCAGCGACAACTCCCACACGATGCCGCGTTCGCGGTCGTTGAAGCTGTGGAACTCGTCCATGACCACGGCATCGACATCCTCGAACGAGAAGCCTTCGGGATGCAGCAGCCGGTTGAGCAGAATCTCGGCCACTACGACCAGGATCCGCGCATTGGGGTTCACCTTGCGGTTGCCGGTGACCAGGCCGACGTCGTCGGCCGAGAAGCCCCAGCGGACGGCATTGGCCTGCATTTCGGCAAACTTCTGTTCGGTGAGCGCGATCAGCGGCGTGGTGTAGTACGCGATACGGCCCGTATGCAGCGCTTCAAACAGGGCCGCCTCGGCGATGACCGTTTTGCCGGTGCCTGTGGGCGCGCACACCAACACACCCTGCTCGCTGGTGAACCAGGCCAGCAGGGCCTCTTCCTGCACCGGGTAAGGCTGGTAGGGAAGCTGCTCGAGGTAGCGTTCGGCGAGCTCGTCGCGGGTGAGTTGGCTGTGCGGCATCCGTTTTCGCGGGTTCGTGACGCGGAGCGGTTGATCCATGCAGGGAAGGGGGGCGGCACGCTCCGGCGGGAACCATCCCCGCGACGTGCAGCCCTTTCGGCCTGTGGCATCTTATCACGAAGGCCGCGCGCTTTCCGGGGGGAATCTGCCAGGGAGATATGCACTGAGAGACGACGGCCCTCGCGTGCTTGGGGTTGGTGATGTGCCACTGAATGCGGCGGATACCCGGTACAAAGCTTTCGTCGCAGAACTCTTTACGGCATCCTCAAGCGGCCTGGCGACCATGTGGGGAAGCACCGTCGAGAGCTTCGCGGTCCTTTGCTCCAACGAAAGCATGGAACAGATCACATCGGCCCAGGTGTAGCCCACCGCGGCAGTCTCGAAGTACACCACACAGCCGGGGATATCTTCGTCGGGGTAGCAGCGAAACTCCGTCGGCACGCACTCAAACTGGGCAACCACGCGGTCCAGCAGCTTCAGCGTCTTGGCTTCATTCTGGGCCACGCGCCACAGCATTCAGTGACAGGTTGCGTTCATCGATCCCAGCGTTGGTTACTTGTGCTGGCAGGGTTGCCATTTCGGCACGCGGTGGGGCATTTTTGCCTGTTGGGACGGCAATTTTGGCGGTTACCATGATCACAGGATGCTATGTTTCAGCTGCGGTAGCGGTTGTCACGGCGCAATTTGCTCGGAGTAACCGCGTGCAAGGTTTGGATTTGCCAGGATTGGTCTCATGACGAACAGCGACGCCTCACGGCCCGCCGACGTAACCTCGTCCAGTTGTGATGCCCTGGTCGTGGGCGCCGGGCCGGTCGGTCTGACCATGGCCCTGGAATTGAGCCGGCTGGGGCTGGCGTGCCGCATCATCGACAAAGCGGCCGCGCCCACCGACAAGTCCAAGGCCCTGGTGTTGTGGGGACGTACGCTGGAGCTGCTCGAAGCATCGGGCGACGTCCGGCAGGACTTCTTCGCGGCCGGCCGCACGGCAGCATGCATCAGCATCTACAGCGGCGATCGGCGGCTGGTCCATGTGCCATTCCATCGCGACGATACCGCTTATGCCCAGGCCCTGATGATCCCGCAATCGGCCACGGAGCGGATCCTCGCCGAACGGGTGGCGGCTCGCGGCGTCCACGTGGAGCGGCAAGTTGAACTCGTCGAAATGGCCGAGCGCGGCGATCACGTGTGGGCGGTTCTCCAACGCCCCGATGGCAGCCGCGAGGAAGTGCGGTGCCGTTGGTTGCTGGGGTGCGACGGTGCCCACAGCACCTGCCGCAAGCAACTTGGGATCGAGTTCGCCGGGAAGTTCGAGCCCAACGACTGGATTCTGGCCGATGTCCATATCGAGGGCCCGCTGAGCCACGACGAAGTTACCCTCTATTGGCACACGCTGGGGCTGGTCGCGTTCTTTCCCATCGGGACGGAAGATCGTTTCCGCATTGTGACCAACGTGGGGCTGGCAGAGTCGCAAGACAAACCGGCCGATCCCACGCTGGAAGAGGTGCAGACCGAGCTCGATCGACGGGGACTGAGCCAGTTCCGCGTGCACGATCCCGTGTGGCTGGCCGGGTTCCGCATCCACGAGCGCAAGGTGAACGAGTACTTTCGCGGCCGGGTATTTCTGGCCGGCGATGCCGCGCACATTCACAGCCCTGCCGGCGGCCAAGGCATGAACACCGGCATGCAAGACGCCTTCAACTTGGCCTGGAAGTTGGCGCTGGTGCATCGCGGGCTGGCGAAAGAATCGCTGCTGGCCACGTATCATGCCGAGCGGAACGCCGTCGGCGAGATGGTGCTCAGCAACGCCGGCAAGATGACACGACTGGCCACGATGCGCAACCCGCTGTTGCAGTTCATCCGCAACCAGGTGTTCGAGTTCGCGACCCAGTTCGACGTTGTGCAGCAGCGGGCGATCGCCACCTTGACCGAACTGGCGATCAGCTATCCTGATAGCCCCTTGAGTGGTGCGAGTGCCGGCCGGGCCTGGTCGGGGGCGGTTGAAGCGGGGGACCGGTTGCCCGATGCCATCGTGAAACGCGTCGACTCGGGCCAGGAAATCCGGCTGCATTCGTTGATGGATCGCAATTCGCACGTGTTGCTGCTCTTGCCGGGTAGCGAAGCAGGCGACGGAGATGCCTTGCAGCGGCTGCGGTCGGAAGTGGAACCGGTGCTCAAGCGGTTCGCCGCCCAGGTGCTGGCGATTGCCATTCTGCCTGACGGCGACGACTCCGGCAGCGCCGCCGGCACCGAAACATCCACGGTCATCGACCACCGGGGCGAAGTGCGGATTCGGCTAGGGCTCCGCGGCGACGCCGTGGCCCTGGTGCGGCCCGACGGCTATTTGGGCTTCTTGGGCGACGACCGCAGCGGGGCCGTCCTGGCGACGCACCTGGAGAAGTACCTGGTGCCTGTAGGCTAGGCTTAGGGCACGTGCGCAATCGCGTTTGACGTTCGAACTGCGTGTGGACGTGGCCTTGGTGATGCGCCCCCCTCGGCTGGCCCCGTTTAACGGTGGCGGCGAATGCACTATAATTGCGGCCTCTCGATGTTGTCTTTGCCATCCATCGCGCTGGTGCCGCATGGAACGGCCGCCCGCGCTTCTTGGTGGCGGCCTCTTTCCTCCCGCCGGCGCCTGATACCGCGGCCGCGCCATGACCGACGAGCGTGCAATCCAACCCGTGGGAGCCATCAACGCCGAGATTCGGCCGCCTGGCTCCAAGAGCATCACCAATCGTGCCTTGATCTGCGCGGCCCTGGCCGCGGGGCCCTCGCGGCTCACCGGTGCCTTGGACAGCGAAGACACCCGGGTGATGATCGCCGCCTTGCGGGCGATGGGGATCGACGTGCGGGCGGAACCGACGCCTGAGACGCTGCGGGTGCAGGGCTCGGGAGGTGCGATCCGTGTGCCGCAACCGCTGGATCTGTACATCGCCAACAGCGGTACCAGTATCCGGTTCCTCACGGCCATGGTGGCCACCGCCCAGGGCGAGTTCCGGCTCGACGGTACGCCACGTATGCGCGAACGGCCGATTGGCGACTTATTGCATGGGCTGCGGCAACTGGGGGCCGACGTATCGTGTGCCGCCAACGAGGGCTTTCCGCCGGTGATCGTACGTGCCGCCGGCTTGCCGGGCGGAAAGGCGGTGATCCGAGGCGACGTCTCCAGCCAGTTCTTGAGCGGGCTGTTGATGGCGGCCCCCAATGCCCAGGCCCCGGTCACCATCGAGATCGAAGGCGAACTGGTTTCGCAGCCCTACGTGGATATGACGCTGGCCGTGATGCGGTCGTTTGGCGTCGGCGTCGAGGTGACGCTTGAGCCACGGCGTCAATATCGCATTGCTCCGGCTACCTACCAGGGCGGCGAATATGAGATCGAGCCCGATGCCTCCGCCGCCAGCTATTTCTTCGGCGCGGCCGCGGTGACGGGCGGCCGGGTGAAGGTGCGCGGTCTATCGCGCAATAGCCTGCAAGGTGACGTTGCCTTCGTCGAAGTGCTCGCCAAGATGGGCTGCGAAGTCACCTACGAGGACGACGGTATTGTCGTTCAGGGACGGCAGCTGCGTGGCGTTGATGTCGATATGAACGCCATCAGCGATACAGTGCAGACGCTGGCGGCCGTGGCCCTGTTTGCCGAGGGCACCACCCGCGTACGCGGCGTTCCCCACATGCGGCACAAGGAAACCGATCGCCTGGCCGCTCTGGCGATCGAACTTCGCAAGCTGGGGGCCGAAGTGGTGGAACTTCCCGACGGGCTCGACATCACGCCGGCCCCGCTGCGGCCCGCCGCCATCGATACGTACGACGACCATCGCATGGCGATGAGCCTGTCGCTGGTGGGGCTGCGGTCGCCGGGCGTGGTGATCCGCGACCCGGGATGCGTGGGCAAGACGTACCCCAATTACTTTGACGACCTGGCCAAGGTTACGGCCACTGCCGGTTAATGATGGCTCGGCCGAATTGCGGCACACGATGCCAGAACACGGTGTACTGCCGCGTGAGGGCATTAGCTGGGGACGGGGACTTCGTCGACCATCCGCTCGATTTGTTTCTCGGCCGCTTCGCTGCTGCCGCTGTGCAAAAAGCCCTTGGGGATGACGCGGTGGGCCAGGACCGGCACGGCCAGCCGTTTGACGTCGTCGGGCGTGACAAAGTCGCGGCGTTCGAGCAGAGCTAGCGCCTGGCAGGCCCGGGCGAGTGCCAAGGTCGCCCGGGTGCTGATGCCGGCCAGGAACTCTTCACTGTTGCGGGTGGCCGCGGCAATATCGAGCAAGAAGTCGTGGATGGCGTCGTCAATCCGCACTTCGCGCGTGGCCCGCTGTAACAAGAGCACCTGCTCGCAATCGAGTACCGGCGTCAGTTCGTCGACCGGTTCACCGTACTGGTGACTGGTGAGCACGCGGCGTTCGTCCTCGCGGTCCGGGTAGCCGACCTTGGTCCGCAGCAGGAACCGGTCGAGCTGACTTTCCGGCAGCGGATAGGTGCCTTCGAATTCAAACGGGTTCTGCGTGGCGATCACCATGAACGGCTTGGGGAGCGGATGCGTGACGCCGTCGGTGGAAACCTGCCGGTCGCTCATGGCTTCCAGCAGGGCGCTTTGCGTGCGGGGCGAGGAGCGGTTGATTTCGTCGGCCAGGACGATGTTGGCGAAGATCGGCCCGGCGGTGTAAACGAACTCGCCGGTGCGGCTGTTGAAAATGTTGCCGCCGAGAATGTCGCTGGGCAGCAGGTCGGGCGTGAACTGGATGCGGCAGAAGCTACCGGCCACGCTCTTGGCGAGTGCCTTGGCGATGAGGGTCTTGCCGACCCCCGGCACGTCTTCCAACAGCACATGTTCACCTGCTAGCAGTGCTACGATACACAACCGCACCACGTGGGGCTTACCGAGCACCACGCTGGTCATGTTGCGTTCGAGTTCGGCCAGCAACTCCTGTACGTTAGTTGACATCCGGTCACTCATTCGCTGCTCGTTTTCCAGGTCTGGATGCGGATTTGCGTTCCGCCGCGTTCGTCCTGGCAGGTGGTTTCCATCGTAGCCCGCTGATTTACGGCAGGTCCAGTCCTAGCAGACAGAAAACCCGGCGACCGCACCGCCCGCGCACAGGCTGGCTTTCCAGGCAAACTGGCGCGATTGGCGAAACCGTGGGTGGTGATCCTGCCAGGTTGGATGAAACCTCAACCTGGCCGTGAAGGGCCGCGCGGCAGCGCACCAAGCGGTGAGGCCCCGCCGGCTCGTGCCGTGTCGTTAACAGGGGGCAGCGACGTTGGTTAGGTTATATTGATAGCAGACGGTTTGACGGGCGTGTTGAAACGGTCGTCCCCAGGCACCCACCTTTTCGCTTTACCGGAGAAGTTTGCGATGGAAGCGCTGATCGGAGTGCTGATCATTCTGGCAGTGATCTACTTGATCAACGCGGTCGTCGCGCGGCTGATGCTGGGCGACTGACGTCCGCCAACTCGCCCGGCCGCGGCAGCCTGCGCCGCGGCCGCGTTTCTCCGGATTTAGTTCCCAAATAGGCGGTTCTGCCCATCGGGCTTCAACTTCTTGCCGGTGGGGCTGAGACCCAGGTGTTCGTAACCCTCGGGCGTGACCTTGCGGCCGCGGGGCGTGCGGATCACCAGGCCTTTGCGCAGCAGGAACGGCTCGACGTCGTCGACCAGCGTATCGGCCGAGGCGTTCATCGTGTGGGCCAAAGCTTCCACACCGACCGGCCCACCATGGAAACGGCGAATGATCGTCAGCAGGTAGTTGCGGTCCTGCTCATCCAGCCCCAGCGAGTCAATCTTGCGCATGGACAGAGCGGCCAGGGCGACGTCTTTGGTGATATGGCCGTGCGGTGTTTCGCTGGTCGCGTAGTCGCGCACCCAGCGGAGGTGATTGTTGGCCACGCGTGGCGTGCCGCGGCTGCGGATGGCGATCTCGTAAGCGGCATCGTCATCGAGCCGGGTGCGGAGCTTCGCCGCGTTGCGCCGCACGATCTCGGTCAGTTCCTCGTCGCTGTAGAAGTCCAAGTGTTCGCGGATCAGGAACCGGTCGCGCAGCGGTGCCGAGAGCATTCCGGCCCTGGTGGTGGCGCCGATCAGCGTGAACGGCTGCAACTGCATGTTGATGGTGCGGGCGTTGATGCCTTCGCCCAGCACAATATCGATCCGGAAATCCTCCATGGCCGGGTAGAGGAACTCCTCAACCGACTTGGAGATACGGTGGATCTCGTCGATGAATAGGACCGAGCCGGCCTCGGCGTTGGTGAGGTACGGCATCAGGTCGCGCGGCGCATCGAGGGCGGCGCCGCTGGCGATTTGCAGGCTAACGCCCAGGTCGGCCGGAATCACCGTGGCAAACGTGGTTTTGCCCAGCCCTGGCGGACCGTCAAAGAGGATGTGGCCCAGCGGTTCACCACGGATCTTGGCGGCATTGACCGCGATCGCAACGCGCGCGGCCACTTCCTTCTGGCCCACCATTTCGCTCATGCGGCGAGGGCGCAATCCTTCGAAGTCGTCGTCGCCGGAGTGAGGACTGGTAAGAATCGGTTCGCGGCTCATCGCTGGGCGTTCTGGTCGATTGAGGTACGAAAGTTCAGTGGTGGGAATTATACCAGAACCTTCGCACGCGTTGGACGCCAGCCGCGGCAGGGATCGTCCGCGACCGAGCGGCCAAGATCACACCCAAACGCGGAGTGCTCAATCTGGCCCATTACCCAGCAATGGCGTGCCCAAATCGCAGTGTCGCATCCTCGAAGCGGCCCAAGCTGGCGCGGCACGCTGGCCATCGGCAGCGATGGATCCATTGTGATGCCGCCGCGCATACACCAATGTGCTCGGCGAAGCTGCGACGCCCTACCAGCGCCGGCCGCAATTACGGCGTAGAACGAGCGCAGGTGGAGGAGTACGCACTTGGCGCTTTACATGGAAGCGCGCTTGCGCGAGAGCAACTCAATCAGCGAGTTCGCACGACGAAGGATACTGCTGGAGGATGCGGCACCGTCATCGGCCTCGGGCTGATCGGTGGCCATGAACTGGCCGTGACAGTGTTGGCACGCAACCCGCCGCCCCATGTACTCCACACGGATTTCCAGCCGACGTCCGCACGTCGGACATTCCTGCACGAAGTAGGTTGCTTGAGACATGATGGTCTCCCTACAGAGAAGGGGGCCAGGCTACCTTGCCAAGCGCACTCAATCTAAGGCGCGAAGGTCCTAAGATCAAGTACAGACGGAGCTTTGGGGCCGTAAATCCCAAAAATCGATTGCCTTGCGAGAAGTGGTTTTTGTCAGGAAAGCGTCACGGCAGTTCCGGAAGCAAAGCGACGAGCTAAGCAGTCCCCTGCGCCCACCGGCTGCAATGGCTATCGCCGAACGTGACGTACCCTACGCGAACGGGGCGACAAGGTGTTGGGGCCCGTCGGCACATGCGCGGCCAAAGATGAGGGACCGCGATCCAAGTAAAAAAGCAGGGGCCTTCAACGTGCCACATCCACATTGGCACGGTGGGATGGCCAGGGGCAAAACAACCACCCCACCTCTGACGTTGAAGGCCCCGCGGGCCAGTCTTAACGGATTGTCGGCTCTTATAGGCAAACATAATGCCAGATTGCCGCAGAGGCCGACGATGTATTCTGCAACTTACTTTGATACAAGGTGTTGCAGAAAGCGAAAAAAGTTCTGTCTCAAATTGAGGCAGCGCAAGCGTGAAGCGCCCGCGCGCAAATTTACAATACAACTGCCTAAAGTTGCATCGGTTCGGTCGCTGCGCGACCAACCTGGCAGTTTTGCGCTGTGTCAGTCGCAACTCTTGATGAGTAAGTCAGTTGCGTTTGTCGACGGGGGGCGCTACGGCTTGGCGTCTCAACTTGAAACACTCTCTGCTAGCGTAGAGGGTGTTTTCACAGGAGGCAGTCGCCTGCCGGACACAATGCCACCCCAGTTTGGGTGGCTATCTGTTTATACGCTCGGAGAAGCCGCGAGGTTTCTCCAGGACGCGCCTTTTGCACGAATTTATTCGCAGCCACTATTCCCGGCCGCCTGGTGGAGGGCCTTATCCTCCATCCATTCACACGTCGAATAAGCACTTGTTCATGGATCGCGTGATTTTGCGCGGTTTTCGGGAAGCCGTTGCCGCCTGCCCCGGCGAATCACGCCACAGGGCAGCAGATGCAACGCGGCCGACCCTAGGGGGCGAGGCGATGCATGCCCGCAACAGCACGCCTCAACAGAATGATTTGCTGCAAGCCGCTCTAGCGCTGCTGAGGGTAATCCGCTAGAATCCCCCCAGTCTTCAGGGCGCACCCGCTCCACCAGCAGGGGGACTTGCCGGGGGCGGGGGCATGGTGCCCAGGATGACGGAGGCGTTAGTTTGGGCAGTCGTGGGAGGAACGGACGGATGCCACGGAAACGGTACTCGACGATCCTGGCGGTTTGGTTGTCGGCCATCTTGGGGCTGTGGGCCGCAACGGCTGCCGCTCAGGAGGCTGCTGGACCTCGCTTCCTGGTCAAGCTCAGCCCAACCGTGGCCGAGGGACCGGTGGCTGGGCGGCTGTTCGTATTTCTCACCCAGCGCGAGAACCATACGCCCATCGAAGGCCCCGACTGGTTCCGTCCGGAGCCGTTCTTCGGCATCGACGTGGCCGAGTTCCGCCCCGGGGAAGTAGTGCCTGTGGACCATCGGGCCGATGGTTTCCCCGGTCCCACCACGAAATTGCCGCCTGGCCGTTACCGCGTGCAGGCCATCCTGGATTTCGACCACGATTACGCCAAGCCGGCCGACGGCGTGGGCAATCTCTATAGCCAGGTTTATGAGGTGGAGGTCGGCCCGGGCCGCGATATCCGCCTGACGCTTGATCGAGTGGTCGAGGAACGGCCGTTCCGCGGCAGCCGCTGGCTGCACGAAGTGGTCATTACCAGCAAGATGCTGTCCGACTATCACGGCCGCGACGTCATGCACCGCTGTGCGGTGATCCTGCCCCGCTCGTATTACGACGAGCCTACCCGCAGCTATCCCACGATCTACATCATTCCCGGTTTCAGTGGCAGCCACCGCCAGGCCGAGGTCTATCGCGACGGCGTACAACCGCTGGCCGAGAACGAAGAAGAGTTTATCCGCGTGATGCTCTCAGGCCAGTGCAAATGGGGCCACCACGTTTATGCCAATAGCGCGACCAACGGCCCCCAAGGCGACGCCCTGGTCCAGGAACTGATTCCCTACATCGACGCCAACTTCCGCACCATTCGCCACTCGGGGGCACGCTATCTCAACGGCCACAGCTCGGGCGGCTGGTCGAGCCTGTGGTTGCAGGTGAATTACCCGGATACCTTCGGCGGGGTCTGGTCGACCGCGCCCGACCCGGTGGATTTCCGCGACTTCCAGAACGTCAACCTGTACGCCAACCCGCCGCAAAGCCTGTATTTCGACGAACAAGGCAACCGTCGGCCGCTGGCTCGCAGCAATGGGCAGGTGCTGCTGTGGTACGACGCGTTTGCCCACATGGACGACGTGATCAAGCGGGGCGGGCAGTTACGGTCGTTTGAAGCCGTGTTCAGCCCCTTGGGCCCCGATGGCGAACCGCTGCGGCTGTGGGACCGCAAGACCGGCCGCATCAATCCGGAAGTCGCCCGGGCGTGGCAGAAGTACGACATCCGCCTGATCCTGGAACGGAACTGGGATCGCCTGGGGCCCAAGCTGCAAGGCAAGCTGAACATCTTCACCGGCAGCGAAGACACCTTCTACCTGGAAGGGGCCGTGATCAAGCTGGCCGAAACGCTCCGGCGGCTGGGCAGCGACGCCGTGGTGGAAGTGGTGCCCAACGCCGACCATTCCACGCTGCTCACGGTCGACTTGTACCGTCGGATCCGCGCCGAGATGAGCCAGTCCTTCCGTACCTGGTCCAACGAACAAGCGCAGCGGCGGGCTCCGGTGCGGCAGTAAGACGTGCGGAACTTGTGGGGTGTTGTGGCTCAGAGGCACTCGGCTGATCAAGCCTGGGCGGGCGATAGTGCGCTTCGTATCCTAGAGGCAAGTGCCGGCGGGGCAACGGGCCGTTTCCGCCCCGCGATTTCGAACCAAGTGGCATGGCGTTGTTGACTCCACCCGAAGATTCGCGTTCCACAGCGTCCCAAGGAGCCGGCAAGGGACGGCCGCACACGCCGCATGCCCCGACGGTAGCGGGCATGTCTGAATCAGCTACCGCGACCGCTTCGGCCCCAACGCCGCATGCCGCCATGCCGAAGAATCTTTTCTGGCGGCGAAACGCCTTCTGGCCGATGCTCGTTGGCGGAATCCTGCTGTGGGCGGCGCTGCCGCCACTGGGCTGGTGGCCGCTGGCGTGGCTGGCTCCGCTGCCATGGGCTTGGCTGATCGCGCTGCCGCAACTGCCGGCTAGCGACAACGCACAGCGCAAAGCCGGGCGAATCGTCCGGTGGATGCGGCTTAACCGCCCCTATGGCCAGATCTACTGGGCCGGCTTCTGTTTCTGGTTGGCCACGTTCTACTGGCTGACCCTGCCGCATTGGGCCGGCGTCTTTGGCTGGCTGGCGCTCGCGTGGTATGTCGCCTTTTACTTTCCCGGCTTTATCGGCGTGGCCCGGCTGCTCAAGCATCGTTGGAGCGTGCCAGTTCCCCTGGCGGCGGCCATTGCCTGGACAGCATGCGAGTACGCCCGAGGGCACGTGCTGGGCGGATTCACGATGGCCAGCCTGGGACACACTCTGTACCCCTGGATCCCCGTGATCCAACTGGCCGATGTGCTGGGGGCTTACGGCATCGGGTTTCTGTTGATGCTGGCCGGGGCCACACTGGCGTCGGCGCTACCCAATCCTTGGTTGCCTCGTCCAACCGCAGAGCAGCCGGCCGTTGCAGCGAGCAGCGGCCATGGTCGATGGCTTGGTGTGGCATGGAGCCGCGTGGCCATCGCGGTGGCGATCGTGGCTGCCATGTGGGGCTACGGATACGCTCGATTGCAACAGACTTGGGAGCAGCCCAGCGAGAAGGTGCGCGTGGCCCTGATCCAGGGCTGCTTCGATACAACGTTTTCGCCCGATCCTGGCCGCTCGCACCGCATTTACGAACGCTACCTGGAACTATCGACCCAGGCACTGGAGCGGTACGACAACGTCGATTTGGTCGTTTGGCCGGAGACGATGTTCGGACCGCCCTATTTCACGTTCGATCCGGACGCCCCGCCGCCGGAAGGGCTCACGCTGGAAGAGTTCCACGCCGAGCGCGATCGGTTCCTGCAAGGCCAGCGAGCGTTGCTGCGCTACACGCTCCAGCGATTAAAGACGCCGCTGCTGGCCGGTGTGAATGTCGATCACTTCGGCCCAGAAAAGCGGGAGGACTTCAACGCCGCCATCCTGTTTGACCGGCGGGGCGAAGTCGTGGCCCGCTACGACAAGATGCACCCGGTCATTTTCGGCGAGTACGTGCCGCTGGGCGATTACTTCCCCTGGCTGTACGAACTTTCGCCGATGCGCGACGGGCTCAGCGCCGGCAAGGCTCCCCAGGCCATGCGGGTGGGGGGACTGACCTTCGCTCCGAGCATTTGTTTTGAAAGCCTGTTGCCGCAGTTGATCCGCCGTCACGTGGTGGAGCTGACCGACGGCGGTCAAGAGCCCGACGTCTTGGTGAACGTCACCAACGACGGCTGGTTTTATGGCTCCAGCGAGCTGGACCTGCATCTGATCTGCGGCGTGTTCCGGGCGGTGGAGTGCCGCAAGCCGATGTTGATTGCCGCCAACACCGGCTTTTCGGCCTGGATCGATCAGCACGGCCGCATCATTGCCCAAGGTCCGCGGCACGCTGAGGGCGAGATCCTGGCTGAGGTCGGCTCGCACCGCGGCCTGTCGCCGTACATGCGGTATGGCGATTGGCTGGCGGCCTCGTGTCTGCTCGTCGCTTTGGCCACACTGGCTGCAGCTACCGGTGCCGCCTTCCTGCGAGCGAGACGAGACCGCCAAGCCTTGGCCGGGTGATCGCTGGCAAGTACGCCGCGGTTGTCGTCGGTGAGCAGCTCCGGAACCGATCGACGTTGTAACCACGGCGCCGCCAAGCGACGGCCAGCCGTTCGCCATGGCGGTCAGGAGAAAACCACCGCCAGGGTTGTCAGAAGCAGGCCGATGAAAAAGATCGCGGTCAGGATGCCGAAGATGCTCGCGGCCATCACGTAGTCATCTCGCTCCATCTGTTGCCACTGCGCGGGGCTGAACCGCTGCATCCACCACGGTTGATTGGGCCCCGGGGCTGGTGCCGGGCTGGGCACCGTGGTGTCGGATCGGCCCACCGTTTGAGGCGGGCGTGTGTCAAACGTCTTCTCTGGAGGGAATGACGCAGCGCTGCTGGGCGTGTGCGTTGGCTGGTTGGTGACAGGGGCCATGCTTGGCTCCTCAATCTGCTCGGCAATTCAACACGTGTGCGGCCAGGTACGGGATCGATCTGGCGGCGATCGTCGGCGATCTGCGCACACGCGAACCCTTCTAGGCAAGCGTCATACCAACCGCCGGTACTTGGTGGTCGGGATTACCTGGGCCAGTTGGCGTTCCGCGCCGCACCGTAATTGAACACGCAAGAAATCGGCAGATTTTCGCCGGCGCGGCCTCGTTGGTGGCGCGTAAAGGCGGCCGCGAGGTGCCGCGGTTTTCTGTGCGGCGTTTCTGCTGGTTGGTCGCGCCAAAAATCTCTGCCCGCACGGTTGTGTCGGAACCGCACGCTCTTTAGCACGCAGCTCATGCTGGTTGCTCGGACACCAGGCAGGTCAGCTCGTGGGGGCACACGCTTAGGGGGCTGCCAGTGCAAGCTAACCGTCCGGCGGCAGAAGGTTAGGGGAATAGGTAAGCAAAAATCACGGCGATATCAGAAGTTCCATCCCTGCCGGAGGTATGGCGCACAAGTTGCACAATGGTTGGGTGGAGCGAGAAGGGGCCTGCCGGTGGCGCGGAACTCCAGGCAGCAAGACCAACTAAGGGGTAACACTAGCACAGGAGGAGCAGGCAACGCCTCGCCGCCTTCAGGAGGAGACGTCATGAACGTCATCGAGTATCTCAAGGCAAAGAATGTGCCCTACGAAGTGCTTGAGCACCCGCATGCGGTGGGAGCCCGGGAATTGGCCCATACTCTCGACGTTCCGTGCGAGAAGATCGCAAAGACCGTCCTGCTGCGGGCCGATCGAGGGTTCGCCTACATCCTTGCGGTTTTGCCCGGTGACCGCCGCGTGGATCTGGAACGGGTCAGCCGCGCCTTGGCCGGCGCACGGCTTGAGCTGGCCACCGAGGAAGAGATCGATCTGCATTGCCCAGATTGCGCTCCCGGTGTCCTGCCTCCGTTTGGCTCGGCCTACGACATGGAAACCCTGGTCGATGCCTCGCTGATCTGCGACGGCCACATCGTCTTCCCGGGAAACAATCGCACGGAAGCCATCCGGATGAAGTACGAGGATTACGCCAGCATCGAGCATCCGCTGGTGGCACACTTCGCTGTGGACGATCACGTGGTCCACGCCAACTAGTGCGGGAGCGGCATCACACCAGATTGTCGGTGTGGGCTACCCCCCCAAAAAAAGAGAGCGCGCCGCGTGCACGGCGCGTTTTTGCATTCTATCGGAACTGCTCGGCGACGCTGGCGGCCGGCCGCCGGGGCTTACTCGTACTTCAACAGGCTGAACGGTTGGTAAGCGGCAATCCGCTCGGCGCCCTTGAGGCCCGTCAGTTCGATCACGAAGGCACAGCCGGCGACATTGGCCCCACACTTCTCGACCAGCTTGCAGCAGGCTTCGATCGTGCCGCCGGTGGCGAGCAGATCGTCGACCACCAGCACGTTCTGGCCCGGCGCAATGCCGTCGATGTGGATTTCCAGCGCATCGGTGCCGTATTCCAGCTCGTAGTGGAAGGCGTGCGTGTCGAACGGCAGCTTGCCCGGCTTGCGGACCGGCACAAAGCCGACGCCCAGTTCCAAGGCCAGCGGAGCGGCGAAAATGAAGCCCCGCGCCTCGGCCGCGGCCACGGCGTCCAGCGGCTGCCCCCGGTAATGGTCGGCCAGAATCGTCACCGCCTGGCGGAAAGCGGCGGCGTTGCGGAGCATCGGCGTGATGTCGCGAAACAGGATGCCCGGCTTGGGGAAGTCGGGAATGCTGCGGACGTAGTCGGCAAGGTCGAGCGTCGTCGTCTGGCTCATCGGACGATGGTTCCCCTCAAGGATCGAGTTTGCAGGCTACCCAAACTACTCCAAACGGGGCGGCGAGCAAACACCGGCTGCCGCGTGCTTGCGCGCGGCGGCGACCACATACGACGCGGAGCCGGCGACGCTGGGCATGCTGCCTGGGGTTACGACAGGCTGAGGGAGTATACCTCGGGGCCGGCGTGCTGCGTTACCACCATGCCAAAAAGCGTGAAGGCGTTGGCGTCGTAGATCCGCACCGGCAGAATCTGCCCGATCAACCGCGGGTTGCCGTCGAACACGGCAATGCGATCGCACATCGTGCGGCCGGTGAGCTGAATCAGTTGGCCATGCTCATGGTTGTGCCCGGTGTCGTCGCAGCCGCAGTCGGAGCCACAGGATCCGTTGCCCTGGTTGGCCGTGGCCTGACCGATGATGGGCAAGCTACCATCGGCCCCCAGGTTGACGGGCGCAGGCTCGTGCGTCCGGTGCTGCTTGGCCGCCCGCTTGCTGGGGCCCTCGACGAGGATCTCGACCTCGCGGCCGATAAACGGCTGGTTGTCTTCCTCGCTGATGCGGTTCTGGATAGCCAGCAGGTCGTTGTTGCGGCGCTTTTTGACTTCCTCGGGCACGTCGTCCTTGTACAGCTCGTAGCCCTTGGTGCCCTCGCGCGGGCTGTACTTGAAGATGAAGCTGTTCTTGAAGCGGCAGTCTTCCACCAGCCGCACGGTCTGCTCGAAGTCTTCCTCGGTTTCGCCGCAGAAGCCCACGATGAAGTCGCTGGTGACCGCGCAGTCGGGGATGGTCTCGCGGATGCGGGCCATCATCTCGCGGTACTCTTCCACCGTATAGAGCCGCTTCATCCGTTCCAGGATGCGGTTGGAGCCGCTCTGGGCGGGCACGTGCAGGTAGCGGCAGATCTTGGGCAGGTCGCGGACGGCTTCCAGCACGTCCTGCGTCATGTCCTTGGGGTAGTTGGTCACAAACTTGATGCGGTCGATGCCTTCGACATCGTGCAGCATCGCCAGCAGATCGGAGAACCGCGTGGTGCGTTCACCGGCGCGGTGCCGATAACTGTTCACCGTCTGGCCCAGCAGCGTGATTTCGCGGCAGCCTTCGGACGCCAACTGACGGGCCTCGGCCAAGATCTGTTCGGGCGGGCGGCTTTGCTCAGGGCCGCGGACCTTGGGCACGATGCAGTAGGTGCAGAACTTATCGCACCCGATCATGATCCGCACGTACGCCTGGTACGGCGTGGGGCGCATCTCGGGATCGCGGAGCGGATCGTAGCTCTCGAAACTGCTGGCGACCTCGGTCCGCGTGCCCGCCTTGCGATCGAGGCTGACTTCCAGTCGCGGTTGCCGGTCCTTGGCGACCTGCTCGATCAGGTCGGGCACCTGGTGAAGCTGGCCGGGGCCCACCACCAGATCGACGAACGGTGCCCGTTCGAAAATCTGTTTCTGATGGTTCTGCGCCATGCAGCCCAAGACGCCGATCACCTTGTGCGGATGATGGGTCTTGGCGTGCTTGAGCCGGCCCAGGGCGCTGTAGATCTTATCCTCGGCGTGCTGGCGGACGCTGCACGTGTTGAACAGGATGGCGTCGGCTTCGCGGGGGCTGTTGACCAGCGTGTAACCGCGTTTGCGCAGGGCAGCCACGACCAGTTCGCTGTCCAGCATGTTCATCTGGCAGCCAACGGTTTCGATGTACAGCTTCTTCTGCGTGTCCGTGATGGTTCCGCTCCTGGTGTCCGCCATGGCGACCCCGACAAGCCTGCCAATGGACGCGGCGGCGCGGTCGCCAGCCGTCATTGGCTACGCAGTCCTGAAATACCTGATCCCCTAAGGGGTTCCCACCGCCATTCTAACAGCGGCCTGGCGGTCTGCGGAGGCCGGAATCAGCCCGGTTTGCCGGGTATGCCATGGGCGTGTTCGTGCCGGCGGAACAAGCAAATTGCCCGTGGCGGCAAACTGCGCACAGAACTTGGCCCTCTCGTACAAAAGTGTCCACCGGCCGCGCCGTGGGCAGAAAAGCCGGGTGTTTACCGCGCGTGGCACACCGTGCAACTGGCCAGCAGCGTCGAAGTGACCGGCGTTTGGACGGCCGGCCGGGCTGCAACCGCCCCGTCGGCGTGATGGCACAACGTGCAGCATACCTGGCTGGTGCCAAGGCCCAACGCGGCTTGCGAAATGCAGTGGGGCAGGGGGGCCGAGGGCAACTGGCCGGTCAGAGATACCGCATCGCCAGCGGCGCCAGCCTGGGCAAGCAGGTTGTGGGCCGGCTGGCGGGTGGCCGGGCCATGGTTCCCGGCAATGCCGGCCAGTACGAACCCCAGAAGCAGCGCCGCGGCAACCCGCCACCAGGGCAGGGGAGGACTCACATTGAAATCGCGCATCGGCCGCTGCCGCTTGTCACGGCTGGCCGGAGTCACAAGTTCACGCTCGCGATCGAGCCAAGGAGCGTTCGGGCCGGTCCACGTACGGTCCGTAACCGGGAACTGCCAATCGGGCAGGGCATCGTATGCCGCCATGCGCTCTTCGTCCTGCGCGGCCTGGAACAGTTCCAGCGCCGGAGCCAGCTCCTGCTCCAGTTGGCGGCACTGGGGGCAGCGCAGCAGGTGAACAGCCAATGCCCGCTGTTCGGAAGCGGCCAGGGAACCTTCACCCGGCGGGTTGCCAGGGATGCCACCCGTCAGCAACTCGAATACGCGATCGCAGTTCATGACAGATCCCTCGGCACGGTACGAATCTGGCCCTGGTGGCCAGCCTGCCCCGGACGGCCTTCGGACTGCTCGCGCAGGGCGGCGGCCAATTGTGTCAGCCCGGCTTTCACACGATTCTTGGCCGTGCCCAGGCTGCACGACATGGTTTCGGCAATCTCCTGGAAAGTCAGTTGGCCGAAGAACCGCAGCCGCAAGGCGTCGGCCTGCGTCTCTGGCAGCGAGGCCAGTAGCGTTTCCAGCAGTTCGGTGTTTTCCCAGCCCGGCAGCGTCGGCGGAGCCTGCGGCTCGGGGGCGGCGTCCTCAGGTCCCAATTGCGACCAGGGCACCTGAGCTTCGCGGTGCCCCTGCCGCGTGAAGTGCCGGCGGCACAGATTCAGCAGGATCGTCCAGATCCAGGTGCGGAAATTGGCGTCGGGCTTGAACGTATGCCGCGATTTGAACGCCGCCAGGAAGGCTTCTTGAACCAAGTCCTCCGCCAACTCCAGATTACCTATCCGGCTCCACGCCACACGCCGCAGCGGACGCTCGTACCGCTCGACCAGCAGCGCGAACCGTTCGGTCTGTCCCTGTTGGACAGCCCGCATGATCGCGGCGTCGCTGGCGGCCGATTGGATGGGGGCTGGCATCGGGAAGCGGGGAAACGTGGGACGAAACACCAAGCCTGGCAGGCTTGCTCTTAAGGCTAGTGCAACAAGGCAGGGCTCATCGATCGGGTACGTTCCTTATAACCGATGCGGCAGCAACTGCCTAGAAAACGGAGCGATGTATCCGGTTTACCCATCCTCGAAGCTACCGCATTTTGCGACAGGGGCAGGGCAGGGGGGGCAGAAGGTTCCTCGGCAACAACAAACTGGTGGGGGGGCGGCGGAGGCCGCCATGGATTTTTTGCCGGGGGGCCTTAGGATGCAGCAGGAAGCCGCATCCCCCCCTGCAACCGCTCTTGCCGACATCATGGCTCGTTTTTCGTTCCCCAAATCGCACCGCTTGCGAACCTCGGCCGAGTTCGACCGGGTGTACTCCTTGCGGCAGCGTGCGGGGGATAACGTGCTGTTGGTGTTCGCGGCGGCCAACGGTTTGCCGCACCCCCGGTTGGGGCTCTCGGTATCGCGAAAAATTGGCAAAGCGCACGACCGTGCCCGGTGGAAACGGCTGATCCGCGAGGCGTTCCGGCTCTCGCAAGAAGAGCTGCCGCCGGGCTTGGACCTGGTGGTGATTCCGCGGCAGGGTGTGGAGCCTTCGCTGCCGGCGATCCAGGGATCGCTGAACTATCTCGCTCGCAAGCTGCACCGGCGATTGCAACGAGAAACGACGTGAACCTGACGACCGATCCCCCCACCGATGCCGCTCACGAGCCGCAGGCCGATGGCGGCCAGTCGCAACAGCACGCCCGCCCGCGACGCTCGCTGGCCGTGCGGATAGCCCTGGCGGTGCTGCGGATCCCCGAC
Organism: uncultured Planctomycetales bacterium; assembly: GCA_937927735.1. GTDB lineage: Bacteria > Planctomycetota > Planctomycetia > Pirellulales > S012-138 > CALBRZ01. The sequence continues at coordinate 14,498 of CALBRZ010000108.1, read as the reverse complement.
TGGCTGATGATCGGCTGGTTGATGATTGGGCTGGTACGGCTTTACCAGATCTTTCTGAGCCCCATCTTTGGGCGGCAATGCCGATTTCACCCCACGTGCAGCCATTATTTCATCGGGGCGGTGAAGAAGGACGGCGCGGTGATTGGAGCGATTCGCGGCGCCTACCGCATTTTGCGCTGCAATCCGTGGTGCCAGGGGGGCTGGGACCCGCCCTAGCGCATAGTGGCAGCCTCGAACGAAGGGGCTGGGCGGATCGGACCGGCGGACGGCTTAGTCGCCGATGATCCAGACGACCGGCTGAGCATGGCTGGGGGCCACCACGGTGTCGTCGGCATGACGACCGGGGGCCACGAGGCCGTCGTCGTTCAAGAAGCAGTGGTCGTTGTCGACCAGGCTGCAGGTCTTGAGGAACTTCACGCGGCCGCTCTCGAAGAGGAAGTTCTGGCCGCTGGAACCGTGGTTGGTGCTGGGCGAGCCGTCCAGATTGCAGCTCGGCGCGTCGGATAAGATCACCGCCAGTTCGCGGCGCAGGTTACGGACCGGCACGTATCGGCCTTCATGCATGTAGCCCAGGCGGTAACCGTAATCGCCGCCGGCTTGTTCCAGCAGCCGGGCCCGTTCCTGGAGGCCCGCGGCGCGGATTTCCTCGATCGTGGGGATGCGGAACTGCTCGTCGCGGTCCCCATTGCCGGGGCATTGCAGATAGCGCGGATCGCGCAGCAGGCCCACGGCCATGAGTTGCGGCGCGTAGCTGCCGGCCGCGGAGAGTGGGCCGACTTCGGGCACGACGGGGAAGTAACCCCCGTGGTCTTCGCTGAAGCGGGCCAGCGCCTGGCCCAGGTGCCGGAGGTTCTCGCGGCACCCGTTCATCTCAGCCGTGAAACGGCTGTAACTGACGGCAGGGAACAGGATCAGCAGCGTGGCACAGAGGATCGAAGCGGCAACGGCCAGGTCTCGCAGCCGCATGGGCTGCTCGCACTCGGCCGAAAGCTCCACGGGCAGCAGACGCGATTCACGCCACACATAATCGCAAGTTCGCCCGACCAGGTCGGGTGGAGGGAGCTCGTCGTCGAGATCGGCAGCCAGCGGGTAAATGGAACGCCGTAGCGATTCCAACTCAGCCCGAAGTTCTGGCTGCCGTTCGATCATCTCCTCAACTTGCAGACGCTCATCATCGTCCAAAGCTCCCAGCAGATAGCCGATCAACTGTTCTCGCTGCTGGCTAGTCATGCCTGTGAGAGATCCGTTTCGCCTAGCGTCTCGTTCAATTTGGTGATCGCGGCGTGCAGCCGGCTCTTGACGGTGCCGACGGGGATGTCGAGCACCTCGGCCGCCTCGCGATACTTGAGACCTTGATAGTAAATCAGGTTAACAGCCGTCTGCAACGGTTGCGGCAGGGCCGCCACCGCCTCGCGCACCTTCTGGCGGTATTCCTGCGACTGCATCTGGTCCTCCGGGGAGGGAACATCCCCCTCGGAGAGCTCCAGCAGGCTCTTCTGCTCGTCGCGGCCGCCGTTGAGGCTCGCCGCCCGGTGGCGCTTATTGCGCCGCTGTGCATCGATCGCCTGGTTGGTGGCGATGGTGTACAGCCACGGACGGAGCCGGCGCCCACGCTCGAACGAATTGCACTTCAGGTGCAATTGCAGGAACGTTTGCTGGAAGGCGTCTTCCGCCAAGGCCGGGTCGCCCAGGTACCGACGGAGATAGCTGAACAACTCGCCCTGGTATCGTTTGACGATTTCTTCGAACGCACGGCGATCCCGATTCTGCCGGTAGCGTTCCAGCAACTCCTCGTCGCTGACCGCAGAGAGCGGCAACGCCGTGTTGCGTTTCGCATCGTAGGTGGATGTAGTAGTCATCGGGTGCCTGATATGGAATACGTGTGATCGGGAGGTTTGGATTGCCAATTTTCCCGCGAAGGCGGCGACATTTTCCGTTGTCGCCCCCGCTGGCCCCACTGTTTCTGCCGTTGCGGCGGCAGCTAGCGGAGCCGGCGAGAACTGGCAGTCCAAAAAGGACGACAGCCCTCTAGTGCAATAGCCGTGCCGAGAGCTGTTTTGGCGGCTGTAGACGGCCGAAAAGCAGGTGCATAAATTTCGCAACGTCTTTATTTATGGGCATTTGAAAAAATAGCCCAAAAATTCTAAAGATGGCCAAATCGACTCGATCCTGGTAGTCCTTACATTGTGTCGTTCAGCCACATTTTGCCAAAAGCCGGTGTGCGAATTCGTACACCCCCCACCTGCGTCGGTGCCTTACCGGGAGGGGCGGTTTCTGACTACGGCACCGACAGCATTTTTCCCTAGGAACGCCCCAGGGAGTACCCGGGGGTTATGGCTCGGGTATCCGGGGGGGGCGCATCGATCCCCCTGAAAGAGGCTATCGCACGTCGTCCAGTGTCCAGTGGCCGTCGATGCAGCGCCAGGTTTCACCCGTGGGGTTCGCATCTTGCAACACCGCCGGCAGGCGGTGCGGGCGGACGTTGTCGTAACAGTGCAGGGCGGCGAACCGGATAATCGACGCCGGAATACCCACCGCTGTGAAGCCGGGGTGCCCGGTCGCCGGGTACGGTCCGCCGTGGTTCATGGCAGGGCTGACGGCAACGCCGGTAGGCATCTTGTCGTTGAGCAGCCGCCCCACCTTGTGCCGCAGCCGCACGGCCAACTGCTGGTAGGCCGGTTCGTCCTTGCCGGCGGTGTCGGAGTAGATGCAGCCGGTAAGGTTGCCTTCTAGTTGATCGATAATGCGTCCTGCCTGGGCCACGTCGTCGGCGATCACCAGCAGCGATGAATTGCCAAAGGCCTCGGTCTGCCAGACGTGCGGATCGGCCAGGAAGGTCTTGCCGTCGATCTGGAGTAGCGTATTGGGGTGGCTGTAGCCCTGCCCGGCGTTAGAGCCTTGGGTGAGCTGCTTGGCCCCGGCTTGTTTGAGCTGGTTGATGGCTTCGCCCAGGTTCTTGGCAACCGCAGCCGAAAGCAGCGTGCCGGCCCGTGCTGCATCGAAACGGGTCACAAGCTTGCTGACAAAGGCATCGGTGGCTTCGCCGGCCAGCAGGATCACCAGGCCTGGGTTGGTGCAGAATTGGCCCGTGCCCATCAGACAACTGGTCTGGAACTCTTCGGCAATTTGATCGCCGCGTTCTTCGATGGCTCCCGGCAGAATGACCACCGGGTTAATGCTCGAAAGCTCCAGGTAGATCGGTTTGCCGGCGGCATCGGCAGCAGCCTTCAGTTTCAGACCGGCGCTGCGGCTGCCGGTGTACCCGGTGGCGCCAAGCCGAGGATCCGACACCAGGCGCTCGCCGTCCTCGTGGCTGGTGCGATACAGCAATTGCACCGTGCCCGGCGGCATGTGCGTTTCTTGGGCAGCGAGCAAAGCTTCTTCCGCGAACAGCCGTGTGGTGCCGGGGTGCGAGGTATTCGCCTTGCCGATCACCGGGTTGCCGGCCGCAATGGCGGCGGCAAAGTCGCCACCGGCCACGCTGTTGAACGCAAACGGGAAGTTGTTCGGCCCGAACACGGCCACCGGCCCGATGGGAGCATAGCAGGAACGGATGCCGCTGGCGGTATCGATCACGGCATGCCGCCACGAGCCGGTGCGGGCTGCCTTGGCGGCCTGACGCAATTGGTTGGTCGTACGCGGCAGTTCGACATCGCGCAGCCGCGGAGAAACGGGCAGGGCCGTTTCTTGATGCGCCATCGCCACCAGTTCTTCGGCGCGTTGTTCAATCCGCTGGGCATACGCTTCCAGGAACTCGGCAATGCGGTGGCCCGGCATCTCGCGGAGCACTTCGAACGCGGCTACGGCCGCATTGAGCGCCGCATCGCAATCGGCCCAGCGGCTGACCGGGTATTCATCGGCCAGCTTCTCACGTGTGGCCGGATTGTCGGCCTGAAAGGTGGACGAAGCGTCGGCATCACGCCATTGGCCGGCAATCAATACAGGACGTGCCATGTTGCATCCTTATTGGGTTAGTCGGCGCAGCGGCTGCGCAAACGCAGCCGCCCACCGGAAAGCATCTTAAGACCTATTAAGATCGAAGTGTTCCCGCAGTGTAGGAGACGCCTACGGGGGCATCAAGAAACGCGGCCCAGCTCGCCGCCGTTGCGCAGCATCACACGGAAGGCGATCATGCTACGCACCAGCAGCAAAGTGAACCGGATACTCGTTACGGCTGACTTGCTGTGCCGTCCGGCTTACCCAATACCTGCTCAAACAGTTCGTATGCTTTGAGCCGCATGGCTTCCGGGAAATCGTGGTCGCAGTCAGGATGCTCAACGACCAGGCGATCCGGCTTGCCGTACAGGCGATAGATCGGCAGCGCCGCGGCGACCACGCGGTCTACGCTATCGGCCTTGAAGTTGCCGTCGTGCAGCGGCGCGGAGATGAACACATGCCGCGGCGCCAATGCCCCGATCAGTTCGTGAAAGTCGAAGGGGATTTCTTGCAGCCGACCACGGTAATCGGCCAGACGTGGCATACAGCGATACTGTGTCCAGCCGGCACCGGGACGCCAAACGCGATCGGCGCCACCGTAGTAATCGAGAAAGGAATCCAGCCCACAACTGGAGACGACGGCGACCAATCGCGGCTCGAAGACGGCCGTGTATACGGCGTTGTGACCGCCGAGCGAATGACCGATCACGCCATAACGGCCGTGGCGAACCTGCGGCAGCGAGTCCAACAGATCCAAGCCGCGGATATTGTCCCATACTGCCTTGAGCGTTCCGCTTTCCCAACCGAGGCCGTCCAGGTCCGGCCGGTACTGGGCCAGGTGCGGGTAGTTGGGAGCCAAGGTGATGAAGCCGCGTTCGGCCAGTTCGCTGGCATATTGGCGATTGGGACGCCCACCCAAGCCGACGACTACGCCGGCCCCGATCTCGTTATTGGTGGGATGCAGACAGAGCGCGGCCGGGGCCTTTGCGGCGGGCGTGCCTTCCTTAGCGTTGAGCACGGCCTTGGGGAGCAGCAGGAAGGCCGGCACGCGCGAGCCCGGTTCCGAGGCATATGTGATATGCCGCCGGACGTAGCTGCCGCAATCGACTTCCTGCTCGACCTTCACGTCCAGAGGGCAACGCTTCTCATCGCCGGGCAGCTTGCCCATGATTTGTTGCATGCCTTGCACGATTTCAGCCCGGCGGCGCAGCCAATCGTCAATATTTTGCACCTGTTGCAACGTGTCATCCTGGCCGCGGTACAGCAGCAGGTTTTCGCGCGGCAGCCGCGCCGGCGCAGCGGTCACTTTCTTATTGGCTGGTTGAGCCCAGGCGGTGGCCAGCGGCATTACGCAGCCCAGCACCCCACAGCATACTGCAACAGCGGCGGACGATATGCGGTATCCACTCACGGAAGTACTCCCAGATTGAACTTCGCGCGTAACAGGGCAGGGGGCTTGGCGGGGCGAAACATCTTGCAGCGATCCTCCGCCGCGCAGCCTGCGGTCCGGCATCACTATAGCCAGTTGTGGCGCGCTTCGCGCCACTCAGGGGCAATCGATGGAACCGGAAATAACGGTCGCTGAAATTGCGCGTTCCAGTCCCAGACCGCCCGTAGTATCGCTTGTAACGAGTGGGTGGGCTGCGAGGTGCGGTTCTGTTGCAACCTGGCGTCCCAGGCAAATCTGACGGGTTAAGACTAAGTAATGCGGCAGACGGATTGCTCTTATTGGGGGCGGCGCGGGCCGCATTTTTCGCGTTCAAATGCGCTTGAGCCGCGTGGAACGGCCTGGGCCGTACGCTAGACTTACAGGCAGCACCACGCTGCTGCCGCTGCGCGCCGAGCCGGCGACGGATCGCTGAAGCGGCTTGCCGAGACATGCCGCGCCTGTGCCGAACGTTGGCGGCGCTTGCGTTTGCCGTGAGGGCTTTTCCGAGGTCAGCCGACCATGTATTTCGCGACCCGTCGTCTTGCGTGCCCGCTTGTCTGCTCACTGTTTTGGTTGCCATTGGCGGGCTGCCAGCGACAATCCTCGGACGCGGCCCACGACGAAACGCGGCAGGCGCTTGCGCGGATTGAACGCCGCCTGAATCACATCGAAGAATCGCTGCACAAGCAGCAGCAGACGGTACTGCGGCCGGTGATCGAGACGGAAGCTGAGGTCTCGACGCAGTTCGATGCGTTGCGCGGCGAATTGAAGTCCGTGCACGAACGCATGGATGCGCTCGACAAGTTGGCCGCCTCCCTTGAGCAGGACGCCCGGCGCGATGAAGCGGCCGCGAACGAACCAACGCCGCGGACGCCCGTGACCGAAGCCGAAGCCATGGCCATGCTGCTTCGCAAGGGGGCCGAGGTGGTCACCGACCCCAATCTGCCGGGCCAACCGGTGATCAAGGTCCGGCTCCACAATGCGACCTTCACGCTGGATGAACTGCGTCTGTTAGGCGCACTCAAGCAACTGGAAGAGCTGGATTTTGGCTATGGCAGCACGATCGGTGGCGAGGTACTGCCCTACCTGAGCGACCTGGCTCAGCTGCGCCGGTTACATTTGCACTTTGGTGCTCCGGTGACCGATGAGCAGCTTGCGCACATCATCGGTCTGACGAAGCTGGAGGAGTTCCGCTTCGATCCCAGAGAAGTTACCGATCGCGGCGTGGATTACCTGAGCCGGCTGCACAACCTGCAGCGCTTGGACCTCGCTGGCAGCCAAATGACGGCGTTGGGCTTGGAGTATCTGACGAACCTCAAACGGCTGAAGTGGTTAGGGCTGCCTTTCAGGATCGAACTGACCGATGAGCTCTTGGCCTACATCGGACAATTGCCTGAGCTGGAACAGCTCACCGCCCAGCTGGGCAATGTCTCGGACGTGGGCCTGGCGCACCTGGCCAATACGAGTCTCAAATCGCTCGACTTGTACGGCAGCCATGTCACCGATACCGGCCTGACCGCCCTGGCGAAATTGACCAGCCTGGAAACCCTGGGGCTGAACGAAACCGCCATTACCAACCGGGGGCTGGAAAAACTGGCGGGCCTGACCAATCTCAAGTTTTTGTATCTGTCGGGCACCGCGGTCGACGACGAGGGCCTCAAGTACCTGGCCCCGCTCACATCGCTGGAAACGCTCGAACTGAACGAGACCGCCGTCCTTGGTCCAGGCCTTGCGCACCTGAAGAACCTGCGCGCGCTCAAGCTGCTATCCTTGGCGGGTACGCCGTTGACCGATGAGGCCCTACCGCACTTGGAGCCGTTCGCGTTGCTCAATGTGCTGGATTTGCAGCGGACCCAAGTGACCGGCGTCGGTATGCCGAAGCTGTCACGCCTACAGCACCTGTACCTGAACGGCTGTCCGATCAGCGATGAAGGCCTGCAAGCCATCGGCCAGTTGGACCACCTCACCGATTTGGGGCTGGCGGGCAGCAATGTTACCGATCAAGGCCTCGCCGCGCTGGCCGGTTTGCGCAACCTGGTAGAGCTGAACCTCACTGGGACCAAGGTGCAGGCGGTAACGCTGCCGGAACTGCCGATGCTGGAGACGTTGTATCTCTCCGAAACCGGCACGACCGATGCCGGCCTGGCCGCGGTGGGGCGACTGCCGCGGCTGCGCGTGCTGGAACTGCGTCGCACGCCCGTCACCGACGAGGGGCTGCAACACCTCTCCAAGCTCAGCAACCTTTACACGTTGGATCTGGGCGGCACCAAGGTCGCTGGTCCCGGCATTCAGTACCTGGAGGGGCTGGAGCGACTTTCGACCTTGTCGCTCAAAGACACTGCCGTGGGTGATGATGCGCTGGCGGTGCTGACCACGTTGCCAAGCCTGGCCAGCCTGAACCTCAATCAAACGCCTGTCACCGACGCGGCGGTGCCGACCCTGGCCCGGATCGAATCGCTGGATTACCTGGCCGTCGATAAGTCGCGGATGACGCGGGCGGGTGTGGAGAAACTGCGGGAAGCTCGTCCCGGTCTGACCGTGGTGGCGTATTTCCGTGAAGAAAGCCCGCGCAAGTAGCGTTTACCGCGCAGCGCTCATCGGATTACACGAAGACGTGCCGCCGGTGGCACCTGGCGGGCGTCAGGTGATCGGGTTCCAGAGCGCGTTCATGCCGGCCAGGTATCGCAGGAACATCGTGGCCGCCAGATACAAGCAGTAGTGCAGCACGGCGTTGCCAAAGGGCAGGTCGAAACACGCCAGCGCGATCAGGCCGCCCACGATGACAAACGGCGGCGCCAAATAGAGCCACGCATACGCTTGCTGGTAGGCCTCGGTGGGCACAAAGCCAAAGGCGACCCACAGGCCGGCGTAGACCAGTCCGCAAATGCCGCCGCGGATCCAAAGGTTCATCCCCTGGTAGACCTCCAGGGCTTCTTCATCGCGCATGGTCAGGTAGCCGACCACGGCCAGCGGCGGCGAAATGATGATCAGCCCTGCCAGCAGCAGAGCCGCGTTCTCGGCCAGCACGCCGCCGCGCCCTAGAAGCCAGGTGGCGACGACCACCACGAAGGCCGCACCGAAGCCGATCGCCTTGGCGGTGGTGCTGACTTTGGTTTCGATCCGTACGATCGGCTTGCTGAGTGGCCGGCCCTTGGAGTCACGCCCGGTCTTCGGCTCCGGCGCGTGGATTTTGACTTCCTCGGCCACCTTGGGCACGGTGATCTTCGTGCCGCAGCCAGGGCAAGGCCCGGTCTTGCCGGCGAACTTGTCGCTGACGCGATACGACTTCTTGCAACCGGGACAAATTACCGGAATCGGCATGCGGACGTTACTCGACTGATGGCTTAGGTGCCGGCGCCCCTTCGACGTGGCCCCGCAGCAACTCTAGTATCCGCCATCCACCCGGCGGCGGGGATAAGGCTGCACGATGGGGGAGACGTTGTAGTTTCCGCCCCACTTTGGCCGTCGTCAAGCGGAGCGTAACAAGCCGGGGGCCGATAGGTTGCGTAGAGTCCAATATGCGGATCAAGCCGGGCCGTCCGGGCCCTAGCGCACACTTGGCACCGCTGCGCAAACCAGCACATAATGGTGGTTTCATCGGCAATTGCTCATCGTCCTACCATGTGGGCCAGATAGCCCGGCCAGGTAACCCTCAGCCTATGAAGATTCTCTCAGCCGCCGCGCGCCCAAAGCTCCATAACAACGCCTGCCCCTTGGGATGCCTTCTGCTGGCACTGATTCTGGCCTCGCCGGGCGGGGCACCGGCTTCCGCGGAACAACCGCCTTCGCAATACCAGCCGGCGATCGCAGGTCCCAGCGATGAGGCCGAGAAGGCCATCGCGAATTTCAAGGTGCCCGAAGGCTTGAAGATGGAGCTGTACGCGGCTGAGCCGCTGCTGGCCAACCCGGTGGCGTTTTGCTTCGACGCCAAGGGCCGCTGCTACGTGGCCGAAACCTTCCGCCAAGGCAAGGGCGTGGAAGACAACCGCGGCCACATGAATTGGCTCGATGCCGACCTGGCCGCCGAAACCGTGGAAGACCGCCTGGAGTACTTCAAGCGGTTCCTGGGCGAGCGCTTGGTGGAGTACACGCGCGAACACGATCGCATCCGCCGGCTGGTCGATACCGATGGCGACGGCGTGGCCGATCAGGCCACGGTCTTTGCCGACGGCTTCAACGGTCCGCTCGATGGCACCGGGGCCGGCGTCATCGTCCGCGGTGACGATGTTTACTACGCCTGCATCCCGCACGTGTGGCTGCTCCGCGATACCAACGAAGACGGCGTGGCCGACGTGCGCGAAATCCTCAGCAGCGGCTACGGCGTGAAGGTGGCCTTCCGCGGCCACGACATGCACGGCTTTGTGTTCGGACCCGACGGCCGGCTGTATTACAGCATCGGCGACCGTGGGCTGAATATGAAAACGCGCGAAGGCAAGCACCTGTACCTGCCCAACACCGGGGCGGTGTTACGGTGCGAGCCCGACGGATCCAACCTGGAGATTTTTGCCTACGGGCTTCGCAATCCGCAGGAGCTGGCGTTCAACGACCGCGGCGATTTGTTCACCGGCGAAAACAACTCCGACTCAGGCGACCTTGCCCGGTGGGTGCATCTGGTTGAAGGCGGCAACAGCGGGTGGTTGATGAGCTACCAGTATCTGCCGGACCGTGGCCCGTGGAATCGCGAGAAGCTGTGGCATCCGTATCACGAAGGTCAGCCGGCCTATATCGTGCCGCCGCTGGCGAACCTCAGCGACGGCCCTTCCGGCCTGGCCTATTACCCGGGCACCGGGCTGAGCCAGCAGTATCGCGATACGTTCTTTTTGTGCGACTTCCGCGGCTCGCCGGGGCACAGCGGCGTGCGGACCATTCGTCTGAAGCCGTCCGGCGTCAGTTACACTGTGGATCATCAGGGTGAGTTCATCTGGCGGATTCTGGCGACGGATATTGAGTTTGGCCCGCGTGGCGGCGTCTACGTGTCCGACTGGGTGGACGGTTGGACCGGCTTGGGCAAGGGACGCATCTATCGCGTGTTCGATCCGGTGGCGTCGCAAACGCCCGAGGCTCAATCGGTCGATCGGCTGCTGGCCGAAGGAATGACGAACCGTTCCGCCGATGAACTGGCCGGTTTGATCGGTCATGTCGACATGCGCATCCGGCTGGCCGCGCAGTTTGAACTGGCTGCCCGGGGCGAAGCTGCCGTGCCGGTGTTGACCAAGGTGCTGCACGAATCGGCCGAGCCGCTTGCCCGGCGTCATGCCCTGTGGGGCCTGGCCCAAGCCACGCGGCAACAGAAGCTCACCAGCCCGCTACCGATCATCGTGGCCGCCTTGGATGACCGCGATGAAGAAATCCGGGCCCAGGCGGCTAACGCGCTCGGCGATCTGCGTCACCAGGGGAGTGTCGAGGCCCTGATCGCCAAACTTGCCGATCCCAGCGACCGCGTACGGTTTTTTGCCGCCATCAGCCTGGGCAAGCTGGGCGACCACCGGGCCGTGCAGCCGCTATTGGCCTTGTTGCGGCACAATGCCGACCGCGATCCCTTCCTGCGGCATGCCGCGGTGATGGGCCTGAGCGGCGCCGCCGATGCGGAAAGCTTGCAGGCGGCGATGGACGATCCATCGGTGGCCGTGCGGCGCGGCGCCCTGTTGACGCTGCGGCGCTGGAAGTCGCCTGCCGTCGCTACGTTCCTGCGCGATGCCGACCCTGGCCTGGTGGCGGAGGCCGCCCGCGCGATCTACGACGAACTGATCGAAGAGGCCATGCCGGCCCTTGCTGAGTTGGTCACGCAGCCGGGGCTGCCTGATTCGGCAGTCCGCCGGGCTGTGGCGGCGAACTTCCGTTTGGGCCAGGCTGCTAATGCGGCGGCTCTAGCGGCCTTGGCCGGCAACGACCGGGCGGAAGTGCCGGTGCGGGTATTGGCCTTGCAGCTCTTGGGGCAGTGGGCCGAGCCGTCGGGCCGCGATCCGATTTCGTGTCTGTGGCGGCCGCTGGAAAAGCGCGAGATCAGCGATGTGCAGGTGGCCGCGCGCCAGTATCTGCCGGGCTTGTTTGCCGGACCGGCCGAGGTGCGCCAGGAAGCGGCCAAGCTCGCCGGTACGTTGGGGCTGGGCGATGCCGCACCGCTGCTGGTCAAGTTGGCGCTGGATGCTTCGTCGCCAGAGCAGGGGCGGCTCGATGCCTTGGCAGCGCTGGTTCATTTGAACCCGCCGCAGCTCGCCGAGGTGATCGACCAAATGCTGCGCGACGACTCGCCGGCCGTGCGCGCTGCCGCCACCGTGGCCTTGGCACAGCAGCGGCCCGACGCGTTCCTGGCGGCGGCGCCGGGCATGCTTGAGCAAGGCACACTGCGGGAACGGCAAGCCGTGTTTACCAGCCTGGGCACGCTGCAAAGCACCGCGGCCGACGCCTTGTTGATCCAGTGGCTCGACCGGTTGCTGGCTGGTCAGGTTCCGGCCGATTGCCAGCTCGATTTGCTGGAAGCCGCCCGGAGCCGCAACACGCCAGAGATCACCCAGCGGCTCCAGCAATACGATGCCAGCCGCGATGCTTCCGACCCACTGGCGGGCTGGCAGGAAACGCTGTTTGGCGGTGACGCCGCCCGGGGCGAAGTGCTGTTCTTCCAGCGCGTCGATCTGTCGTGCCGGCGGTGCCACAAGGTGCGAGGGCAGGGGGGCGATGTCGGCCCCGACCTCACGCACGTGGCCAAGGATAAGGACCGCCGCTACCTGCTCGAGTCGATCGTGGCTCCCAGTGCCAAGATCGCCAAGAACTTTGAAACGCTGATCCTCATCCTCGACGATGGCAACACGGTCAGCGGCATCGTCAAGAGCCAGGACGACAAGACGATCAGCTTGCTGACGCCGCAAGGCAACATCATTACCGTGGAAAAGGACCGCATCGAAGAGCAGGCCACCGGTCAATCGGCCATGCCGCAAGACCTGGTCAAACTGCTAAGTCGCCGTGAGCTGCGCGATCTGGTGGAATACCTCTCGACGCTCAAGTAGGTCGCTACGTATGGTAGGGGGCTGGCAAAATCGACCACCCCGCCGTGCCGGGGGGGGTATCATGCCCCCCAAGCGCGACACCCTCTACACGGGCCAACTACTTTGACAAGGAGGTTCCATCGTGGCGAACGAGAACGAAAGCAAGCCGCCGGTTGCCCGGCTCTTGGACATGATCTGTGGGCATTGGATCGTTGCAGCGATCCATGCGGCGGCGAAACTGTCGTTGGCCGATCGTCTGGCGGCGGGACCTCGCACGAGCGACGAGCTGGCCGCCGAGGCGGGCACGCATCCCGATGCCACGTATCGGTTGCTGCGGGCGTTGGCGGGCGTGGGCGTCTTTGAAGAACGCCCCGGCCGCGTTTTTGCCATCAATGAGCTCGGCGACTTCCTGCGTACCGATCACCCGGAAAGCGTCCGCGATGTGGCTTTGTTCCAGGGCGCGCAGCCGCACTGGCAGGGCTGGGGCAACTTCCTGTACAGCGTGCAGACCGGCAAGTCGGCGTTTGAGCACGTACACGGCAAGCCGTTCTTCGACTATTGCCAGGGCGATGCCGAGTTCGCGGCCGCCTTCAACGGGGCCATGACCTGCTTCTCGGTCACCGGGGCCGAAGCTGTGGTTAAGGCCTACGACTTCAGCGGCATTCGCCACCTGGTTGACGTGGGCGGAGGACACGGGGCGCTGTTGATCCGCATCCTTCAGGCCAACCCCGGCCTGCGCGGAACGGTGTTCGACCTGCCGCATGTGGTGGAAGGGGCCGTGCCGGCCATCGAGGCGGCCGGTCTGTCCGATCGCTGCGGCGTCAGCGGCGGCAGCTTCTTCGACGATCCCCTGCCCAAGGCCGATGCCTACATCGCCCAGCACATCATTCATGACTGGGACGATGAGCACGCCCGCAGGATCCTCCAGGCCATGCGGCAAGGTTTGGAACCGGGCGGCCCGGTGCTGATCGTCGATGCGATGATCGAGCCCGACGATTCCAGCCCCGGCCCGAAGTTGATCGATTTGGAAATGCTGCACGCCACCAAAGGCGGCCGCGAACGCAGCCGCGAGGAGTTTGCGGCCTTGTTCGATTCGGCCGGACTGGCGCTCAAACGCGTGGTGCCTACGCAGTCGATGTCACGCGTGATCGAGGCGGCGGCGAAGTAAACCGCCCCCCTTCAACGTGCCCCAACGCGATGTTCGCGCGAAACTGCCAAGCTCAATCGCCGGCCGGTTGCTCGCGCTAACGCTGTGCCAGGCTGCGCGCATATTCCTGCACGGCTTCGCGGAACCGTTGTTGTATTCCCGTCCGGTAGCGCTGCTTGTGCCAGGCCATGGCGATGGTGCGGGTGGGCTTGTCGCCGGCCAGCGGCCGGTACACGCAGCGCCGGCTGCGGTCCAACTGCACGGCCATGTCGGGCACCAGCGAGATGCCTTGTCCCAAGGCGACCAGCTCCTGGACCATCGCCAATTGGTTGGTGCGGCCGGTCGCCAGCGGCTGGAACGACCTCCGCCGACAAAAGCTGACCACCTGGTCCGACAGGCAGTGGGCTTCGTTGAGCAGCACGAACGGCTCGTCGCGGATGTCGCGAATGGTCACGCGTTTCTTGCTGGCCAGCGGGTGCTTGGGCGGCAGCGCCAGCCACAGCGGTTCTTCGTAAAGGGGCGTGACCTGCAGCAGCGGCTCGTCCAGCGGGAGGGCCATAATCGCCAGGTCGATTTCGCCGGTCAGCAGGCGTTTGACGGCTGTTTCGGTCACGTCCTCGTGCACCTCCAGCGCCGCGCCGGGGTAGCGGTCGGTGAACGATTTCAACAGCCGCGGCAGAAAATACGGCGCCACGGTGGGGATAGCCGCCACGGCCACGCGGCCCGACTCTTCGGTGTCGCGCACCCTCGCCCGGGCATCCTCTACCAGCGCCAAAATCTGCTGGGCCCGATCCAGCAGCACGCGGCCTGCATCGGTGAGGCGAACCTTGCGGCCCAATCGCTCGAACAGGGGCTGGCCAAGCTCGCGCTCGAGCTTCAAAATGGCCTGACTGAGCGACGGCTGGGCAACCAGGCACGCCTCGGCGGCGCGGGTGAAGTTGCCCAGTTCGGCTACCTTCACAAAGTACTGAAGCTGGTGCATTTCCATTGGTGGTTCCTATAG
>CALBRZ010000107.1 GCA_937927735.1 uncultured Planctomycetales bacterium | reverse complement strand
AATGGGGCCAAAGGACTCTCATAGCAGCTGGACCAGCTTTTGGGGAGCAGGCCACAAGTACGTAGTACTTTCGGCTGGCTGCCTGGAAAGTGCCCGCCTTGCCAAACGAAGCAATTTTCCCGGCGGTCATCTGATCGGAAAAGGTGTTTCAGATCATCCGATTTTCTTCACGCACTTCAGCATTCCTCAATCATCTCCTTACTACGATCCTTTCGGAAACGTAAAAACGTTATCGCAACCTAAGGAGGGCACCGATCCGACACAGCGGCCGCCATTTAATATGCTTCTTGAGCTGGGAGCCGACCTGAACCAGGGCCGCTACTTGGACGAGGCTATTTGGCGGGACCACTTGCGCAACCGAAAGGGGCGGATGCTTTGCGAGATTGTTTTTCTGTGTCACGAGCAGCTAAACGATGAGAACCTTGTCGATTTCGCTGCGGATGCCGAGGCGCGCCCACAGGTTCTCGTCAAGAAGTTCCGTCGAGACGAACTCCGCCGGCAAACCGATGAGATCAAGTGGGCCCTGCTGAAAGAACTTGGCGCCCAACCCGTTACAGGTGGCCACATTGACCCTGTGACAAATGAGCAGCAATGGAAGGCATCGTTACAGGCCGGTGAAGGATCTCCCGGTGGCGTTGCCCATGAAGTCGGGAGCCTTCGCATGGAAGTTCGAGACGTGGCCGGAAACTTGCTCGCGCCGGGGCTCGTTGATGAAAACTGCAAATACTTAGGGTTACCAGGAGACAACGTTTACGTCTGCGATCTGTCGATCTTTCCGACGACTCCGGCTGCCAATCCGAGTTTGACCGTAGTTGCACTTGCGATCCGGCTCGCAGAACATCTGCGTGCAAAACTTAACCCTTGAGATATCGCCATGCCTGCACAGCTTCCGCCCGACCCCGACACCGTCCCGATGGGTGCCAACCTCGTGCCAGACGGCAGCAGAGCCACCTTCCGGTGCTGGGCCCCTTCTGCAACGGCCGTGTGGGTACGCGGTGAATTCAACCACTGGACCGCCGACGAGACATCCCTGCTGACCAAGCGCGGCGAATACTGGGTGGGCTTCATCCCAGGAGTGAAGGATGGGCAGACATACAAGTTTTACGTCGACGGGCAAATCGGCCCGGAATGGAAGCGTGATCCGTACGCCCGCGAGTTGACCAAGTTGCCCGCCTATCCGCTATGCGATTGCATTGTGCGGGCCCCCAACGCGTACGTCTGGAACGAAGGCGATTACCGCACGCCGCACTTCCACGACATGATCATGTATCAGCTTCATGTCGGCACGTTCAACGGTCCCAACCGGGATCACCGCGTAGCCAAGTTCCTCGATGTGCTCGGAAAAATCGATTATCTGGCGGCCATGGGCATCAACGCCATACAGCTCCTGCCGATCGTGGAATTCGCCAGCCCGCGCAGCCGAGGATATGAAGGTTCTGACATCTTCTCGCCGGAGATGGATTACGCGGTCGATCCCGAGGAGCTTCCGAATTATCTCCCCATGATCAATGAGTTGCGGAGCCGCTTTGGCCTGCCGCCCCACACCGTGGAATCACTCACGCCGCAAAGCCATCAGTTGAAGGCGATGGTGGAGCTGTTTCACCGTTTCGGAATCGCGGTACTGTTCGACGTGGTCTATAACCACGCCGGTGGTCAGGTTAAAGAACAGCCAGAAAGCCTGTGGAACTTCGATCGCGTACAGATGTCGAGCGATGATGACAGCCTGTACTTCACTCGTGAGGATTGGACCGGCCCGGTGTGGGCATTGTGGAAGGCACCGGTTCGCCAGTTCTTAATCGATAATGCGGTGTTCTTCGTCCGCGAGTACCATGTCGACGGGTTCCGCTACGACGAGGTTTCGGCGATCGTCCACAAGAACGCGAACAATGGATGGGCGTTCTGTCAGGACCTTACCGACACCGTCCGCCACACGGATCCGTCGGTCTTGCAGGACGCCGAGTATTGGGGGCCCGATCCGTGGATCGTCCGACCTCGGCACGAAGGCGGTACCGGCTTCGACGTCTGCTGGCAAGACTCACTTCGGATCGCGGTGCGCGATGCCATTGGAGCCGCCTCCGGCGGGATGCAATCCCCCGTCAACATGGACCGCATTGCTGCTTCGCTCTGGCCGGAAGGCTTCCCCGATGCATGGCGTTTCGTCCACTGTATCGAAAACCACGATGAGGTCCATTACGAGAGTGGCCACCGTATCCCCAAGCTCGCCGACCCGAGCAACCCGCGTTCCTGGTATGCGCGCAGCCGTAGCCGCGTAGCCTCAGGACTACTGCTCACAGCCCCAGGCATCCCCATGATCTTCATGGGACAGGAGTTTCTGGAGGACAAGCAGTGGAGCGATAACCCTGGGGCGCATCCCGGCAACATGATCTGGTGGGATGGCCTCGATTACGGCAAAGATCGGGCGATGGTGAACTTCCACCGGTTCATGGAAGACCTGATCTGGCTGCGACGGTCCCAGCCTGCCCTCCGCGGTGAGCGGCTCAACATCTTTCACCGCCACAACGCCAATCGCGTGATTGCCTTTCACCGGTGGCTCGATGGACAAGGCCAAGACGTTGTCGTGGTCGCCAGCCTGAATGACTTCACGTTCTACGACTACGAGCTAGGCTGGCCAGCCGCAGGCGACTGGCGCGAGCTGCTCAACAGCGACGTTTACGAAGACCACGAGCACGGCCCTGCCGGCAACGGAGGCCATACGCATGCCTGGTGGTCCCAGCGCGACGGCATGCCAGCCACCGCACGCATCACGATCCCCGCCAATTCCATTCTGGTTTTTGGTCGGTAATCTACGTGCGCCTTACCGCACGCCTTCCGAGCTACGCTCCACGGCGAACTCTGGCTTGCCGTACGGCTATGGCACCACCAACTCGCCAGCCCTATGAATTGCTGACGGCTGAAAGAGCGGTCTGCCAAGAGTAAACACCAGCCCCCCCACCGAGCCCCCACCGGCAAAACCGCCCAGGCGCGGCGTGCCCCCCCAGCCGGCCACGGCACCGACACGCGGCAGTTGCAAACCGGCTGACATCCGTTCAGACTGTACGCCCACCCTCCTTCGTTGGGAAAATGCGGACCTCCACAAGCGCCAGGCCGAAGCACCGGCCCGCCTGAAGTCTGCAACCTCCACCAAGGCCCTCTCCCAAGGAGCGGAGCGGGCTGCACCCTCAACAAGCCCCCCAGCCCCCCTACATCGCCCATGGACCGCAACCACGACGAAGCCGCACGTCGCGCCTACTGGACGGAGCAAATGGAACTAGGCTACGCGATGGTCGAAAAGCTCATCGCGTTTCCCGTGAACGAATGCGGTGAGCCATTCGCTTCGCTGCCTGATGCGGCCGCCAGCGCGGGCGTGGAGATGGAATTCTCCACCAGCAAGATCGCCGGGGAGCTCGAACGCGTGTACTTCATGCGCGAGAGCCTTGTTCACGACGTCGTGGCGATCGGGCGTGAGATGAACGAGCGCGGCTGGATCCTCAAGATCGAAGACTGCTTCCGCACGCTGGAGATGCAGCGTCAGCTCGTGCGCAAGCCCTCGGTCTTCGACGCCATCTTGAAGAAATGCATCTGGGAACTGGGAGGCGAGCTCCCCACGCCCGAATTGATGTTCCGCCGCTCCATCGTGATGACGGCCAACATGCCCAAGATCGGCGCGCACATGTCCGGCTCGGCAATTGACGTCTCCGTTTTGCGTCGTGACGACGGCACCGAAGTCTGGCGCGGCTATCCGTATCTGGAAATGAGCGAATGCACGCCGATGCGTTCTCCGTTCATCTCGCCCGAGGCTCTGGAGAACCGCCTGGCCATCACGGAAATGCTGGAGAAGCACGGCTTCATGCACTTCCCCTTCGAGTTCTGGCACTACGACAAAGACGACGCGGCCATGCACATCGTCACCGGCAATCCGGCTCCCTGCCGTTTCGGCCCGGTGAACTGGGACCCGCGCACCAACAAGGTCACGCCCGTCGAAAACCCGACCGAGTTGCTCAATCCCCTGCACGTGATCGAACAGGAGATTGCCGCCGCACTGGAGCGTGCCCAGCAGTGAAATGCCAGCGCGGCGCCCCGGTGCGCCCTGTGGAGTGCCGCCATCGCCGAGTTCACCGCCCCCCCTAAGAATTGATTGAGAGCGCCCCATGAAATTCACCCTCGTCACCGTGCTGTTACTCGCGCCCCTGGCCTCGCTCCATGCCGCTGAGCCGAAGACGGGCGACTCCAGGCATGTCGACCTCGGAAAAGGCGTCACGCTGGAGGTCGTTTATCTGCCGCCGGGCGAGTTCATGATGGGCAGCACGCCGGAAGAGAAGGCGTGGGCCACAGGCATAGAAGGGGGCGCTCGACCGGGAACGACGCGCGAAGCCTTCGAAGGCGAACAGCCGCGATTGACGCGTGTGAAGCACGGCTTCTGGATGGGCCGCACGGAAGTCACCGTGGGGCAGTTCCGGCGTTTTGTTGAAGAGACCAACTACATCACCGATGCCGAGAAGCCCGGCGGCAAGACGCAGTGTTTCGATCACGAATGGGACGGTTATCACCTGACAACTCAGGTGGTACACCCGTGGAAGCCGATGGAAGGCAAAAGCTGGCGCGATCCGAACTGGGGTTTCCCGAACCGGGACGACTTTCCGGTGGTGTGCGTGAGTTACAACGACATGAACGCGTTCTGCCGATGGCTGACCGAGCGGGAACGCACGGCGGGCCGGCTGCCCGATGGCCTGGAGTACCGCCTCCCCACCGAGGCGGAATGGGAGTATGCCTGTCGCGGCGGAAGCAAGGAGAGCTATTACTTCTGGTGGGGCAATGAACTTGAGGAAGGCGAAGGGCGGCTGAACATTTCGGCGATCGATTTCCTGCCGGGCCGCACGAAGACCTGGCCGCTGGCGAAGGCGCCCTGGAGCGATGGCTATGCGTTCGTCGCGCCCGTGGATCACTATGGCGAAAAGGGCCGCAACGGTTTCGGCCTGGCCGACATGTTGGGCAACGTGTGGGAATTCGTCATCGATCACTTCGATCCGAAAGGCGGACACGAAGAGGTCCACTTTGAAGATCCCGAGCGGCGAACCGTGTCCCGCCCCGTGTGCCGCGGTGGCAACTACTTCGACGTGCCGGGCAATGCCCGTTGCGCGGTTCGGCTGGGAATCACTAGCGTGACCTACTCCGATTCTCGCGACGGCTTCCGCATCTGCCTGGGCCGCATCGTGCCGCGGTAAGCGTTCGCCACCAACACCGCGAACGTCGCCGCAAGTGCCACGTTGACAAGGCTTTCCGTTCCGCCCCCGCAACGAAGCCTTCCCCTGAAAAACGCGTTGACGCGTAAAGTTGAAGGTGGTTCATCCGGCAAAGACCGCTCTCACTTCGGTCACTTCGTGACTATCATGGAGGATCGGGTAAATCTTTGGCCAGTTGGCGTTGCGTTGCTGCGCGCGGCCTGGCCAGAGGTGGGAAGAAGAGGACGCTACGGATCGAGGGTCGCACGTAGTAGTGCGTTTGCCGGATCAAAGCGTCGCACGATCCGCGAAGCCAGTTCTGGGCGTCCTCGCATTCGGCCAGTTTTCACCCTAGCAACAGATCTCTGCCATGCACTTTCTTGATCGCCGCACGTTTCTCCAGTCCTCCAGTGCCGCCATCCTCGGTGGAGCCTTCGCCGGCAAGATTCTAGCCCAAGAGAAGCAGCTCTCCGGCGGCTGGCATCTGCGCATGGGCCACGCTCAGACGCCCGAAGAGGCGCGGGCAGAGCTGGAGGCCTTCAAGGCGGCCACGCCCGATCTCGCTTCGTGGGAGAAGCGCAAGGCGACGATCCGCCAGGGCATCCTCGAAGCCGTGCGTCTGACCGAGCTGCCCGAGAAGCCGCCGCTCGACCCGGTGTATTCCAACAAACGTGTCTACGAAGGCTACTCGGCGGAGAGCGTTTACATCCGCAGTTGGCCGGGCTTTTACATCACCGGCACGTTGTATCGCCCGCTGAATTTAAAGCCTCCCTATGCCGGCATCGTTTCGGCCCATGGACACGGCGGCCGCTTCCTGCCCTCGCGACAGACTCGCTGCGCGGTCCTCGCCCGCATGGGCGCGGTGGTGTTCCACTACGACATGGTCGGCTACGGCGACACGAAGCGCGCTGGCTGGGTCCACTCGAAGGTGCCTGAGATCCTCCGCATGACTCTGTGGAACAGCATGCGGGCCCTGGACTTCGTGTCCTCGATCGAAGGCGTGGATCCGAAACGCATCGGAATGACGGGCAATTCGGGCGGCGCGTCGCAAACCTTCATCCTCTCCGCCGTCGACGAACGCGTGGCCGTGGCGGTGCCGAGCTGCCAGGTCTCCTCGTACTTCTTCGGCGGCTGCCCGTGCGAAAGTGGCATGCCCATCCATTGGGGACCGTACCACAAGACAAACAACGCGGAGATCGCCGCCATGACGGCCCCGCGCCCGCAACTGATTCTCTCAAACGGCGCGGACTACACCAAGCACACGCCCGAGCTGGAGTTCCCCTACATCCGGCACATTTACAGCCTTTACGGAGCCGCCGACCGCGTGGCAAACGCGCACTTCCCGCTGGAAGGCCACGACTACGGTCCCAGCAAACGCCTCGCTGCGTATCCCTTCTTCATCCGCCACCTGGGCCTCAACGGCCTGCGCCTTTGGGCCAAGGAGGCACCGATCGACGAGACCTTCGTGAAGATCGAAACGGAAGAAGAGATGCTCGTCTTCAACGACAAGAATCCCTGGCCCAAGGACGCCGTGGCGCCCAACACGCCGCTGCCGTTTTAATCTGCGGTGGGCGCAAGCCGCCCGTCGATGGAACTAGGGTGAACCGTCTTAAGCACCCGGCAGAACGTCGGCGAATTCGCGGGCGGCCCTCGGCGGCAGCCCGAATTGGGCTACTGACCCAGCCGGGCCACAAGAACTTAAGTTCCAACAATGAAAGAAGCCCAGCGGCGAACTACGCCGCTGGTCTTTAATCTTGGTCAGTCGGGGTGACTCCCCAATGCCCTTTGTGAACGAAACCGTCGGAGGGCAGCTGGCGCTTGTGCTCTTTCCGCAAGTCCTGGAATTTTCCGGAGATGCGGTACTGGAGTTCGTTGCGTCTGCTCGCCGTCGTTCTCGCCGCAGGCGGTGAGAATGCGCCGGCTACCCCTTCTCGCTGGTGACATCCCTCCCTTGTCGCCCGTGAGAGTGTATCCATGTCTCGCAAGAAAGCGAAGTCCACAACCTCCTCCGTTATCCTCCGCAAGAACGACACTCGCGGCCTGCCGGACGAACAGGCACTGTTCGACCTGGCCGGTACGTACCTGGACCTTCAACACCAGCACTGGCCCGAACTGGCCAGCCAAGGCCTGTTGCCGCCCAACACACCCGAAGCCACCGAGGCTGCGGCTGAGGGCTTCCGGCAGCGGTTCATTCAGGCAGAGGCCCCGCCTGTTGACCCAGCCTGCCTGCCGTGCGGCCTGATCGGTGCGGCGTACCTCCGGTACTCCTGCGACAACTCCAACCCGCGGTCCTTGGCCCAGCAGCTCCGGAACGTGCTCGATAGGGCACGGCGGGAGAACGCGTTCATTCCCTGGGCGTATGTCTTCGCCGATGCCGCGGTGACCGGCACTGTTGCCTCCCGGCGAGGGTACGAACTGGCCAAACAGACGCTTGGCTATTCGGCGGGCGGCCCCCAGATGCTGTTTTTCGATGAACTGGGACGGGCCGGTCGCGACACCATCGAGAACCTCAAGCTCGGTCGGTATGTGGAGTCACTCGGCAAACACCTGATCGGCGTGACCGACGGGATCGATTCCCGTGGCCAGCAGTGGAAGATGATGCTCACCTTTTACGGCATGCTGAACGAAGCCTATGTCGACCAGCTCCGTGAGAAGGTCGACCGGGGCATGAGCGACGCCTTTCGGCAAGGCCGAAACCTGCACTCCGCGCCGTTCGGCTACAAGCTCGAGCCGGTGACCGATGGGCAGGGAAGCCCTCAGCTCAACAGCAAGGGCAAGGTGGTCCAGCGGTTGGTCATCGACGAGGAAGCCGCTCGCTACGTGCGGGAGGTTTTCGAGCTGTACGCAGAGCGGAAATGGAGTTTGTTGCGGATCGCCCGACATCTCAACCGGCTCCAGGTTGCCGGGCGGACCAAGTGGCACGTCACGAACATCCGGCAGATTCTCAGGCGGAGGACGTACATTGGCATCGAATGCTACGGCATGACGCGCCAGGTACGCGATCCCGAGACCGGTCGGATGACCGTCCACAAGTTGCCCGAGGAGCAGTGGAAAAAACGAGAATCGCCCCACCTGCGGATTGTTTCGCAGGAGATGTGGGACAAGGCACAGCAGCGCTTGCAGGAAACCGGCGATGTCTTCAGCCGGCAGAGGCAGACGCAGGCCAGCAAGTCGCGGGTAGACGTCTACCCGCGAGCCTTGTTCCGGCCCATTTGCGGCAGTTGCGGGACGCCTCTGCATTTTGGCAAGTCCGGCACGGGAGCCTCGTTCTGCTGTCGCCACGGTCTCCAGGGGGCCAACGGCTGCACGACACGGAGCTACAAGTCGATTCGCATCATCGAAAACTGCCTGCTGGCGTTCCTGCGCGACAGGGTGTTCACCCAGGAGTTTCTGCAGCAGGTGCTCCAGGAAGCTAACCAGTACCTAAAGCACCTGGCTGCCCAGCCGCCCGAAGACTTGGCGCCGCGTCAACAGCAGCTGCGCGAATTGAGGGCCAAGCGGGACAAACTGGTGGAACTGCTGGACAGCACGGGCGCGGAGGGACTGGCCGCGGTCGTTGAGAAGATCCGAGGCTACGAGCAGCAAATTGAGCGGTTGCAGGTGGACCTCCATGAGCAGGAAGCCCGGCAGACCGCTCCGCCCTCACCGCTCCAGATGACCGATCTGGAGGGACTGCTGGTGGACCTCCGCGACCTGCTGAACGAAGCCACCTCCGAGGCAGCTCCCATTCTGGCGGAACTGGTGGGGCCGGTGGTAGTGAACCAGGTGCAGGAAACAGGCCGCAAAAAGCCGACCTGGATCGCCACGGTGCGGATCAGCGGAGCCGATGTTCTGGTGCGGCTAGCCGCCGGCAAGAACATTCCAACGGCATCCACTTGGGAGTACCTGAGTGGATGTGGTTGGAAACTGCCGGCAACCGAGTTCCAGGTGCGGCTCGAGGAGCTTCCCAAGGCGATTCAACTGGCTCCGCTGGTGCAAAAGATGCACGCCCAGGGGATGCCCGTTCAGCGGATGGCCCATGAGCTAGGCTGCGCCCGGGAGACCATTGAATCCGCCCTGAACTACCTCAGGACCGGCGAGCTGTGGTCGCGAAAGACCGCTCCCCTGGCGAAGAAGAGAAAGAAACGGCCCGCGAACGATCCGGCACCAGCCCCCAAGTACCAGCGGTTCGCGGCAGAAGTCGCCCACCTCCGCGACACGGAACGACTGCCGCTGAGCACCATCGCCAAGAACCTGGGCATTGATCGCGGTATCGCCCTGCAGGCGTACCGGTACTTCCATAGCCACCTGGCGACTTCGCCGCCTGCCGCGTAATGGCTGGGCGGTAAGCTGCCAAACCGCTGGGCACCGGGGCTGAACGCTGCGTCGGCCCCGGTGTTTTAGAACGTGTCTTCAATTGGCAAGAATTGAAAAAACCGTTACGACTTCGCTTCTTGGTTGTTCAGGTCAAGGAAGACGGAGCCGCGGGCGGTGAAGACGCATTATCCGAGCGATTTGACGGATCGGCGGGTGGCAAATCATCGAGCCGCTGCTGCCCAAGCCGGCCAAGCGAGGACGCCGGCTGATCTGCCGCCGACGCATCGGTAGCGTAATCTTGTACGTTATTCGGGCCGGTTGCCAGTGGCGGATGCTGCCGTCGGACTTTCCCAACTGGAAATCGGTCTACACCGTGTTTGGGCGGTGGCGAAATTCCGGCGTCTGGGAAAGAATCCACGAGGCATTGCGCAAACAGCTACGCCGTCGGCACGGCAAGCAGGCAGCCCCCAGGGTGGCCATCATCGACAGCCAGTCGGTTCGCACGGCGGAAGGGGGCCTAGAACGCGGCTATGACGCAGGCAAGAAAATTACCGGCCGCAAGCGGCAGATCGCTGTCGATACCTTAGGGCTGCTTGTGGGCGTGGTCGCCGATGCAGCCAGTTGGCAGGATCACGACGGCGCCTGCTTTCTGTTGCAGCGGCTACGGAAGTTGGGGCGTTTACGGGTGATCTTCGCCGACAGCGCGTATCAGCGTAAAGGGCTGCCGGATTGGATTCGATCCCGATTCGGCTGGATCTTGCAAACGATTCTGCGACCAGTTGCGGCTCGCGGGTTTGTCGTCTTGCCCAAACGCTGGATTGTGGAACGCACCTTCGCATGGCTTGCCAGGTACCGCCACCATAGCAAAGACTACGAACGCAATCCAGAAACCAGCGAATCGATGATCTACATCAGCATGATCGCCCTGATGTCACGCCGCCTGGAACGCGGATAGAGCATTTGAAGACAGGCTCTTATTGAGTCCTGCGCTGCTAATGACCGCTGTTTAAGTCCAGTCCGGCCTAGGCGAAGTGTCCTCGGAGCAGTCGCTGGTGTTGGACCTGATCAAGGTAGGAGTTGAGCACGTCGTCCCGCAAGGTATCGATGCTCTCGGTGGCATGGTTCGCCAGATCGCACCACTTGGTCTGGCTCCAGACGTGCTCGACCGGGTTCAACTCCGGGCAGTAAGGCGGCAGATATTCAAACTGCAACCATGAGCATTCCAGTTCGCTCAAAGCCCCTCGGCCTTACGATGGGCACGTAAGCCGTCCCACACCACGATCAGCTTAGAGGCTGTCCAAAAAGCGGTCTTGGATGAATGCCGGTTGAGTGGTTAAAC
>CALBRZ010000106.1 GCA_937927735.1 uncultured Planctomycetales bacterium | reverse complement strand
GGGCGAGGAGGGCAACCAGCCCACCACGCTGGCGCTGGGCGAAGAAGGCGGGCCGCGTCCGCCTCGGCCGCAACGTCCCCGGCCCGGTGGCGTGACCACGTTCGCCCTGGGGGAAGAAGGCTGATAGCGGTAGAATAACGGCAGACCATCCCCGCGGCCCGATCCCCGTCACCTGGTATGAGCTTCCTGATCGACCTGGACATCTACCGAGGTCCGCTCGACCTGTTGCTGTACCTGGTGCGCCGCAACGAGGTCGAGGTGGAAGAACTGCCGGTGGGCCGGATCGCCGCGCAGTATCTCGACTACGTGATGGTGCTCCAGCACCTGGATATCAACGCCGCGGCCGATTTTCTGGAGGTCGCCAGCATCCTCACCGAGATGAAGTCGCGCTCGGTGCTGCCCCGCGCCGAGGAAGAAGCCGAGCCCGAGAACGAGATCATCGAGGATCCTCGCCGCGACCTGGTGCGCCGGCTGCTGGAGTACAAGAAGTTCAAGGATGCCGCCAGTTTGCTGGAAGAGCAGGGCCGCCAGTGGCAGGAGCGGTTTCCCCGGATGGCCGTCGACTTGCCCCGGCGGACGCGTGAACTGGCCGACGAGCCGATCCACGAGCTGGAAGTCTGGGACCTGGTCAGCGCGCTGGCCCGGCTGCTGCGCGATAACCAATCGGCCCAAACCACGAGCATCGTCTACGACGATACGCCGATCCATGTTTACATGGAGCGGATTCACGAGCGGGCACGCACCGAAGGCCGCCTGGCATTTACCGAACTGTTCCAGCCAGGCATGCACAAGTCGACGCTGGTCAGCCTGTTCCTGGCCATGATGGAGCTGATCCGCCACTACGGCATGCGGGCTCAGCAGGACCAGCTCTTTGGCGAGATCTGGCTGATGCCTGATCCCAACCGCGACGGCCCGCTCGACCTATCGCAGGTGGATAACTACGAATACGTCCGCCGGCCCGACGACGAAGCGGCGCAAGAATAACGGCGGCCGCCTGGTCGCAAGCCGCCGTCTTAGGAATCGTTCTTTACGCCGGCCGGTCGCGCAACGGCGCTAATCGCCCTGGTTATCGCGCCGGCGAAGGATCTTCTCGAGCCGTTCCAGCCGCGCGCCGATGGCCATCTGGCGTTCGATCAGCACCGCGAATGCTTCCAGCAGCAGGAACAGGGCAAAGAAGATCAGCATGCCCGTGAACCATTGGAAGCCTGACGTGAAATAGGCGGTGGCCGAGATCAAAAACCAGAACACGGCCAGGCAGCCGGAGATCCGGGCCGCCACACGCAAGAAGTCGGGCTTGCCGATTGCCGACGCCAGGCTGGTTTCTGGATGCTCGGAACCAATCGGAGGCGTGGCCGCCGCGGGCCCAACGGCCGGCGGCGTTTGCGGCCCGCTGATGGCCCCAAAGCCCGCGGGCGTCGCAGGAGCCGTGCGGTTGGCGGTCTCGGTACTTTGACCGTTCCCGGCGGCAGGTCCGGCAGCGGTTCCGGTGGCGACACTGCCGCCAGGCGCGGGAGTGGCCTGGGCCTGGTTGCCAAACAACGAGGCCAGTTCCGGCACCGTAGCCGCAGCCCGCCATTCCGGCCAACCGCTGCGCCACACCAGGTCGTCGGGAGCCAAGTTGCCGATCTCCACCCGGCGTTTCAATTCCATGAGCGGCCACGGTCCGAAGCGGTTGCCGTTGGCGGTCGCCACGTGCCATTGCGGCGAGGTATCCTCGGGCGGCTTGCGTTCGACCTCCGGGGCCAGTTTGTAACCGTACTCGTCCAAGCCGGGGGAAGCGTGCTTATCGTCCATCGCTCTGCGAGGCCTTTTCCAACGCCCACGCGGTTGGCCCGGCACATCGCCCGGAGCGCGGCGTCGCTCGCCCGGCTTTCGCAGGGAAGGCCGGCTTTTCGCGGTCACACAAGCCGCGGCGGTGCGCTGACCAATGCCAGTGGGGCAAATACGAGGTGCTTTCGACCATCGTAATCGATCCACCACCGCCGCGTCAGCAACTTGGCCACTTTTGCGTCTCGCCGCGCCGACAACTGATCAGTGGCAGCCGATCAGAGGTACGTATTGATGAGGTTCTCCAGGTATTCCTGGCGGCCGCTCCGGTGGGGGCTGATTTCGCCCTGCTTGAGCATCACTTCCGACAACGACTCCAACGAGTGCTTGCCGGCCTCGATCTCGGCACCCAGGCCGGTATCCCAGGTACTGTAGCGCTCGCGGACGAAGGACTCAAGCTGGCCGTCGGCCCGAATGGCGGCGGCGATCTTCAGGCCGCGGGCGAATGCGTCCATGCCGCCGATGTGGGCGTAGAACAGATCCACCGGTTCAAAACTCTCGCGACGCACCTTGGCGTCGAAGTTGATCCCGCCGGGCAGCCCACCGTACTTGAGGATCGTGAGCATGCACTGCGTGGTGAGGTAGATATCGGTCGGGAACTGGTCGGTATCCCAGCCCAGCAGCAGGTCGCCCGTGTTGGCGTCGATCGATCCCAAGAAGCCCTGGCAGCCGGCATACTCCAGCTCGTGCTGCATGGTGTGGCCGGCGAGCGTGGCGTGGTTGGTTTCGATGTTCAGTTTGAAGTGATCGGTCAGACCGTACGCGCGGAGGAAGTTGATGCAACTGGCCGCGTCGGAATCGTACTGATGCTTGGTCGGTTCCTTGGGCTTGGGTTCGATCCAGAACTGGCCCTTGAAGCCGATCTTCTTGGCGTGATCCACGGCCATGTGCAGGAACAGCGCCAAGTGATCCAATTCGCGTTTGAGATCGGTGTTAAGCAGGCTTTGATAGCCCTCGCGGCCCCCCCAGAACACGTAGCCCAACCCGCCCAGTTCGTGCGTGACTTCGATCGCCTTCTTGACCTGCGCGGCGGCAAAGGCAAACGCGTCGGCGTGGCAGCTGGTGGCGGCACCGTGCATGTACCGAGGGTGGCTGAACAGGTTGGCCGTGCCCCAGAGCAGCTTGATGCCGGTCCGCTCCTGCTCCTCCTTGAGCACCTTTACCACGGCGTCGAGGTTCTCGTTGGTTTCCTTGAGCGTTTTGCCCTCGGGCGCCACGTCGCGATCGTGGAAGGTGTAATACTGCACCCCCAGCTTCTCGAAGAACTCAAACGCCACGCGCACGCGGTTGATGGCGTTCTCGACCGTATCGACGGGGCCTTCCCAGGGCCGCAGCATCGTGGCGGCGCCGAACGGGTCGCTGCCGGTTCCCCGGAACGTGTGCCAATAGCAGACGGCAAACCGCAGATGCTCGCGCATCGGCTTGCCTTCGACGACCTCGTCGGGATTGTAGTGCCGGAAGGAAAGCGGATTCTTGGACGCGGGGCCTTCGTAGCGAATCTTTTCGATCTCAGGGAACGCGGCCATTTCGATCTCCCGGCAGAAACGGTTGGAAATGCAGCAAGTTGTATCCGTGCCTTGGCAGCCAATGCTGGCACCGCCAGCTGGTGGGCAGAGCAGGGGCGGCAATCACCAGCAAGAGCAGGCGGCAAGGGGCCACGGCCGCCTTCGCCGATCCTTCCCCCCGGCGGATCAGGCTCCCCCCATGTGGCGACGGCAAGGCCACAATTTGCCAGAAAGCCCCTGCGCTGACAACCAGCCGCCCGACCACTGTCGCACGTGGCAGCATGGCTAGCGAACTAGCGCGGCAAGACACCGCATTTCCCATGAAGTGACGTGCCAACGGGCCAGCCGGCCAGCCTGGCCGCGGCGACCGGTATTGACCTACCGCAGCGCCCGGCGGTACAAGCCGCCCCCATCGTCGCGACATCCGTTAGCATTGGGTGCAGGTACCAGGTATGTGTTGCGTTTCACCACGGCCGCGGTTTGCTCGCGTGCTGGCGCTGGCACAGCGTGGGGTGTGGTTACGTGCAGGGCTGTTTCTGCTGCTGGCCTGCGTGTTCTGGGGCTGCGTGCGTGAAACGCCGGTCACCGGCCGCAAACAAGTGCTGCTGATGCCCGAAAGCCAGGAGATCGCCCTGGGGGTGGCGGCTTATCAGGACGTGCTGAAGAATGAACCGCTGTCGACCAACGCGGACTACATCGAGCTGGTGAACCGCGTCGGCAAGCGCATCGCCACCGCCACCGGCGAACAATACGACTGGGAGTTCAAGGTCATCGCCTCCGACGTGCAGAATGCTTTCTGTCTGCCCGGCGGCAAGGTGGCCGTCTACGAAGGCATTTTGCCCATCTGCGAGAATGAAGCTGGGCTCGCCGTAGTCATGTCGCACGAGATCGCCCACGCGGTCGCGCGGCACGGCGGCGAACGGCTCAGCCAGGGCATGATGGTCAACGGCGCCAAGAAAGCCGTGGCCTGGGTCACGCGCGACCTGGAAGAAACCAACCGCCAGATCACCTTGGCCGCGTTCGGCGTGGCAACCGAGGTGGGCTTTGTTTTGCCGTACAGCCGGGCTCACGAGTCCGAGGCCGACGCCATGGGCATGATCTACATGGCTAAGGCCGGTTACGATCCCTCGGAAGCTCCTCGATTCTGGCAGCGTTTCGCCGCGGCCAATGCCGGCGGCGAAAAGCAGCCGGAGTTCCTTTCGACGCACCCATCCGACGAACGTCGGGCTAAAGACCTGGAAGCGCAACTGCCCAAGGCCCTGGCCATCTACCGCGAGGCTCCTGCCCAGTTCGGCCTGGGACAACGCATCCCGGCGCGGACCGGCCACATGCTGGCCAACGGCACCGCGCCGGCCGGCGGCTATGCCCAACCGGCCATTTACCAGGGGCTCGCCCCGCAGACCGCGGCACCGCAAGGCGCGGTGCCACAGTTGATGCCACCACAAGCCACAACGCCACCGGCGAGTGGGGGAGGCTGGCTGCCGCCTGCCGCGCCGCTGGGCATCCAGGGCTGCCTGGACGGCAACTGTAACCACAACCATGCTGCCGGCGGTGTGCCGGCGGCAGCTCCGCCGACCTCGCCCGCCGCGCCGGTCCCCATGCCGGCCTCGCGTTAATGGAGTCCTGGCCAGAAATTGCCCGCCCGCCAGGCAATCGCCGCGCCACCGCTGCCGAGGGACCTGCCTAACTGGCGCCTCTTGCAAAATTGCGCAATTTAGGGCACGCTGCGACTGTTCGATTTTGCTTTCCACGCCTGGCGCGAATCCTCCCCTGCCGCCCGGTACGGCTCTTCAAGATTGGGGCGATTGTCTACCGTCCATGGAATACCAAGCGCGACCTTCGGAAGAATATCCCCTTCGTTCGCTGACCGGCGTGCGGATCGTTTCGACGGGTAGCTTCGTCCCTGACAACGTCGTCACCAACGAAGAGCTCGAAGAAAAATACGGCTACGAGCCCGGCTGGATCCTGCAGCGCACGGGCATCCGCGAGCGCCGGGTCGTTTCCGAGAACATGGCCACCAGCGACTTGGCCATCGGCGCAGCTTCGCAATGCCTGGAGCGCGTGGGTGCCAACCCGCGCGACATCGACATGCTCATCGTGGCGACGTTCACGCCCGACATGTTGCTGCCCGCCACGGCCAACTTCGTGCAGGACAAGCTGGACCTGCGGTGCCCCGCCATGGACCTGCAGGCAGCCTGCTCGGGCTTCATGTTCGCGCTGGTAACCGGCATGCAGTACGTGGCCGCCGGATGCAGCAAGCTCTGCCTGGTGGTCGGCGCCGACTGCAATACCCGCGTGGTGAACCCGCGTGACCAGCGCACGTTCCCGCTCTTTGGCGACGCCGCCGGCGCCGTTCTGCTGGCTCCCGGCGAAAGCGACCAGGGCTTCATCTCCTACACCCTGGGCACCGACGGTTCAGGCACCGAACTGATTCGCCGCCCGATGGGCGGCACGCGGATGGTGGTCAGCGAGACCGGCGTCCGCGAGGACCTGCAATACATCCAGAT
This sequence comes from uncultured Planctomycetales bacterium, assembly GCA_937927735.1. Taxonomy (GTDB): domain Bacteria; phylum Planctomycetota; class Planctomycetia; order Pirellulales; family S012-138; genus CALBRZ01. The sequence continues at coordinate 62,415 of CALBRZ010000106.1, read as the reverse complement.
GGATGGCCGCGCCGTGTTCAAGTGGGCCGTGCGCGTGCTGGGCGATACGGTGATGCGCGTGGTCAATGCCGCCAACCTGACGCTGGACGATATCGACTGGTTCATCGCCCACCAGGCGAATCTGCGGATCATCAACAGTGCGGTCGAGAACCTCGGCATCGCCCGGCACAAGGTGCTGACAAACCTCGAACGCTACGGCAACACCTCGGCAGCCAGTATCCCGCTGGCTCTGGACGAGGTTTGCAGCCAGGGGCACATCCGCCGGGGCGACGTGCTGCTGCTGAGCGGCTTTGGCGCCGGCTTGGCCTGGGGCACCGGCTTGTTCCGCTGGTAATGCGGCCGCGAGCTTAAGCGACGTTTAAACCTTATCGGGCTGCTTCTTAGCGGCTCCGTCGCGATCGCCCTTGGGCTGCTCCTTGCGTTTGGAGCCTTCGCGAACCTTCTCGCGCTTGGGCGTGTCGGGCCGGGCATCAGGCTTCTTGGCCTGCGGTTTGTGCTTGGGTTGCGGCGTCTTCGCGTCGCGCTTCTTGACCTCGGGCTGCTTGGTTTCCGGCTTCTTCTCCGCGGGAGACTTTGCCGCCGGCTTTTCCTCGCGTTTAGCCGGTTCCTTCGCCGCCTGGGCCTTCAACTCGGCAATTTCGCGTTCAAGTTGCCTGGCACGTTCCCGCAGGCGGACCAGTTCCTTCTGAAGCGCCTCGCGATCGGTGGCTTCGGCGGGGCGCGGCTGCGGCTCCCTTTTCTTCGCCTCAGGCAGTTTGCGCTCCGGCTGCGGCGTTTCCTTCTTGGGCTCCTGCGGCCGTCCATCCAATTGCGCCGGGCGGGGAGGACCGTCTTCCAACGCGGGCTGCGGCGGTTGCTGCTTTTCGGGCACAACGTCGGGCAGTACCAGTTCGCCCGAGGGCATCAACTTGCCCGCCCGAACGACAAGCTGCACCGGCTTGCCGTCGCGCAGAACCTCCAGTGGCAGCGGCCGTCCCGCGGATGCCGTCACCACCCGATTGAGATCTTCCACTCGTTTCAGTCGCTCACCGCCGACTGGCGCCACAAGCACATCGCCGGGCTGCAGTCCGCTCCGATCGGCCGGACCATCGGCCAGCAGCTCTCGCACCAGCAGCCCACCCTCCACGGGCTCAACGCGCACCGCGAGGAAATACTTGAATTGCTGCTCTTGTTGGTCAGTTTGTGCGGCACCATTTCCTTGTGCGAAGGCGGCCCCCGCCGTGGCAGACAGCGTGGCCGCGGCAAACGCAGTCGTCACAGCCAAGGAGAACGTGCAAACGATACGATGGCGACGCATAGCACACCTCTTGGTAATGGGCGTCAAAACAACGACCCTGCGGCTGGCAGATCGCGGCAAGGCGTCTTGAACCAGTCTGGCTGCGTACACGCGCATGTGCAACGCACCGCAGGACTATGTGAAAGGAATCTGCGAAGGCTCCTGCCGCTCCCGAAAATCGCAAATGCTGCTTAGGTCGAGGGGCCATACCGGCCGTAGTCCTGACGCAGCTCGCCGGCAATGCCCGCCTTCTCGCAGGCATCGAGAAAATCGTCCTTCTTGAGCGAGTAGACCAGTACATTGCTCTTGGCGCGGACGGTTGCCGTGCGGGGCGTTTCCTCGAGCAAGGCAATCTCGCCGAAGTAATCCGAAGGCCCCAAATCACGAATCCATTCTTCTTGTCCGGGCGGGCCTTTGAGCACTTCGACCTGCCCTTCGGCCAGCACGTAGAACTTGGCTTTATCGCCCTCGGGCAATTCGCCTTCGCGGATGATGTATTCGCCGGCGGTAAAATGCTCGATGCTGAACCGCTTTTCAAACTCCCAGAGCGTGTGCGGCCGGTAGGTGGCAAACAGCCGCGACTCGCGGAGCGCCGTCCAAACCTGGGCCCAGTTGCGGTTCTCGCCCGGAGACATATCGCCTGACATCCGTCCTTCAGACATGTAGATCAGGCGGTCGGCGTATTCGCGCAGGCTATCGTCGTGCGTGACCATGATGACCGTCGGATTGCGGCCGGTGGCGGGCCGATCCTCCGGGTCTACCCAGCTACATTCGCCCCGCGTGTACGCCCGCAGCAGGTCCATCACCCGCTTGACGTTTTCCTTATCGAGGGCCGCCGTGGGTTCGTCGGCCAGGATCAAGGGCGGCGTATGCACCAAAGCCCGGGCGATCGCCACGCGTTGCCGCAAACCGCCGGATAGCTGCCCCGGCTTGTACCGCAGGTGCCGCTCCTCCAGGCACAGCCTTCTTAGCAGCCGCTGGGCCCGAGCCTTGGCCTTACTGGAGGAAATGGGAAACAGGTCCAAGGCCAGGCGGACGTTCTGCGTGGCATCGAGCGATTCGAACAGGTTGTGATGCTGGAAGATGAAACCAATCTGCTTGCGGATCTCGACCAGCTCATTGCGGCTGGCCAGGTGCATCGGGTGATCGAGCACAAACATCTTGCCGTGCTGCACGCTGCGCAGGGCGCCGATCAGCGTCAGCAGCGTGGTCTTGCCGCAGCCCGATGGACCGTAAATCAGCACCAGTTCGCCGTAGGGAATCCGCAGCGGCACGTCATACAGCGAGTGCTTGCGCCGGGTGGGAAGGCTGGCCGGTTCCGTGGCGACAGCGGCGTCGGCCATTGGAGCGGCTTCGCCCTGGGGTTCGACCGAGCATGCGGCGGCAGCGCCGTCTGTGGTCTGCTTGCCGTTACTACTGGCGGGCGAGGCAGCGGCGTCGCCGGACGCTTCGTAGTCGTAGGCGAAATCGGTGGAAATCCATACCGCCCAGGCATCGCCGCCCCGCGACGAACGGGTGGAGTCGGCCGCTGGTGCCGCGTCCCGCGTCCTGGCGGTGGTCGTTGTCATGGCGAATGTCACCGGTGCAAGAGACTACCAACGAGCACGATGCATCCTGGGCCAGCCAGGCAGTCCCAATGGGGTATCCTGGGTCTCCAGTATAGTCCCGCCCGGCCACGGGAGGCGCACCTTCCGCCGGCAAATCCGGCAGGGTCCTGCCGATGGTATGGCCTGTGCCAGCGGGCGGTGCTTTGGCATCCGAGACAATCACCGCATGGGCCAGCCCAAACAGGTTTGCCGCTTCCCGCCGCGGAGCATGATAAAGGGGAGTTGCGTCGGCAGCCGTTTCTACGAAAATCTAACCTGCCAGGCTGCCTTCCAGCGCACCGGCTGCACCATGTGCCCCTTGCCAACTCCTCCGAGGTTGCTCACTTGTTCGTCGGACCCGTCTTTACCCGCGAAGTCGCCACGGCGCCCCGGCGGCTGCGACTGTATATCTCGCGTGCCGCTTACGTCAGCATCCTCTGGGTGCTGATGTGTACCGCCTGGATGGTCGTGACCGGTACGCAGCTTGTCCGCAACGTGGGCGACCTGGCCCGGTTTGGCGCCACGCTGTTCCAGATCCTGGCGCCGCTGCAACTGGCGATCATGGTGTTCTTCGCGGCCCTGACGACCGCCAGCGCGGTATCACAGGAAAAGGACCGCCGCACGCTCGACCTGCTGCTGATGACGCGGCTCTCCAACAGCGAGCTGGTGCTGGGCAAGCTGATGGCCAGCCTGCTCAACGTGCTGGTGGTGCTGCTGGCGGCGTTGCCGCTGTTCATGGCGATTACGCTGTTTGGCGGCGTCTCCACAGGGCAGGTTCTGCGGGTGTTCGCCGTGACCGTGGGAGCGGCGTTGATGGCCGGCAGCCTCGGTTCGTTGATTGCCTTGTGGCGTGAAAAAACCTTCCAGGCTCTGGCCCTCACCGTGCTGGTGCTGGTGTTCTGGATCGGCGGCTGGGAAGCCGTGCGGCTGCTGGGCCGTGAAGCCACCTGGTGGGGCACGCCGGTGGATGGCTGGGCGGCTTCGTTCAGCCCTTGGCCGGCGATCCTGGAAGCCTCGCGGCCGGGCTTTTCGCGCGCGGCCGCTCCGCTGGGATTGGCCAGCCCCGTATATGGCTTTCTGCTGACCAGCCTGGTGGGCGTCGTGGTAATGAATGCGATCGCCATCGCCCGGGTGCGGGTGTGGAATCCCAGCCGCGAAGCCCGGCCGATGACTGAAACCGAGGAGCCCACCAGCATTTTCTCCCGCGAGGCTCTGGCCGCGGCCAACGTTCAAGAGACGATGCCCGATGCCACCGCGGCGGCCGCGTTCACGCAGGGGCGAGAAGAATCGCAGCCCAAGCGCAAGTCGGACAGTCATCGCGACGTGTGGGACAACCCCATCCTGTGGCGCGAAGTCTGCACCTGGGCCTACGGCCGCAAGATCATGCTGATCAAGGCGGCCTACCTGCTGCTGTTTGTGCTTTCGGCCCTGGGGCTGTACCTGCTGAACGCCCAGGGCGATCTCGACCGCTTTGGCGCCTCGCTGGCCACGCTGCCGCTGTTCTTGCTCAGCCTGGTGTTGATCAACGCCCAGGCTGTGACCTCAATCACCACCGAGCGCGACGGGCGAGCCCTCGATCTGCTGCTGGTGACCGACCTGACGCCGGCAGAGATCATCTTCGGCAAACTGGGCGGCATTTTCTACAACTGCAAAGAGTACGTCGTGCTGCCGCTGGTGCTGGCCGGCTACCTGTGGTGGGTGGAGCTGATTTCCGGCGAAACGCTGCTCTACTTGTGGATGGGCCTGCTGGTGATGGATGCCTTCGTCGCCATGTTGGGCGTGCATACCGGGATGGCGTACGCCAATAGCCGCAGTGCCATCGGCGTGTCGCAAGGCACGGTGTTCTTCCTGTTCGTGGGCGTGGCGGCCTGCATGCGGATCATGGTCGCCTTCAGCGGTTCGTTCCAGGTACAGCTTGCCCCGTTCCTGGCGTTCATGCTGGGCGGCGGCGTGGGCCTGTACGTGGCGCTGGGCATCCGCAACCCGTCGCCGGCGATCACGCTGGCGGCCCTGGTATGCCCGTTCGCCACGTTCTACGCCATCACCAGCTTCTTGCTGGAGTACACGCTGGGCGTGTTCCTGGTGGTCGCGGCGACCTACGGCTTTGCCACGGCGGCGATGCTCGTGCCGGCCATTTACGAGTTCGACGTAGCCACCGGCCGTTCCACCGGGCCAGAAGAAGTGTAGATCCGCTCGGCTGCCGAGCCGCGAGCCCGGCAACCGACCGCTAAGCTCACTCGTAATCGGCAGCCAGCTTGGCGCGGACTTCGGGCAGCGGGTAGTCGATGATCCGCGCCTCGGCGCCCTTGGCCAGTTCCCAGAGCCGGCGGTAACCGCGGGTAACGAGCTCTTCGCGCTGACGCACAAACTCCGGGTCCAGTTGCCGCTTGTCGAATGGGCCTTCGATCGTGACCGGCTCGAACCGCTCGTCGACGATGAATTGCGCCAGCGTGGGATTGCAGCGGATGTGGCGTTCGCGCGCGGTATGCAATACCTCCGGCTCGATCATCCCGATCACGTACCGCAGGTACAGATCGCTCTGGGTAATGCCCGCGACGTCCCGCTGGCACACGTCGCAGATGTAACCTTCGTCGCACTTGGCCATATCGATCCTCGCGCTGGCGTGGCTGCCGCAGCAGCCGAGCAATCCGCGGCAACTCTCCGTGGTCCCCTCGCCGGGGGCTGATTGGCGGCGAAATGCTCGCATCGCCGCCGTTCTCTATCTATTCTTCTGGCTAGGAGGCGCAAAGCCAAGCGGCGCCGATTATTGCCACGAACACCAGGAGTTTGCACCATGCCCCGGTCCAACCGACCTGCGTCCAACAGGCCGACCCCCGCCCAACAGCCGGAAACACCTGCCGTGAACCGCCGTGGCTTCATGCAAGGGATGGCTGCGGCAGCCGCGTCGGCGGCCTTGGCCACCTCCCTGCGTGCCGAGGACAAAGGCTCCGACTCCGGCAAGGCCTCAGCCGCCGCTACGCCGCCTTCGCCCCCCAAGAACCCGCTCAAGCGGTTCCCGATTCTGCTGTCGGACAGCCCCGGCTTCATCTCCGCCCGCGAGGCCGCGCTCGACGTGCTCAAGCCCACCCAGGCGCAGCTCGAAACGGGCTTGCGGCTGCACTATGAATCGCTGGTGTTCGATACCTATGGCTTTGCCCCCAGAGCGGCCCTCGATCGCCAGAAGCTTGCCGCCGCGATTGAAGCGGGAGCCAGCGACCTTGAGCTGCAAGACATGCAAGAAGACATGAGCATGACGCGGGCGGCCATCGACCCGGCCGAGCGAGCCGAGCTGCGTCATGCGTTCGAATGCGCGGGCGTTACCTGCATCTTTGAAAACGCCGGCGAAGAAAGCCAGGATCCCGAGGTGCTGCTCAAGCGGCTGGCGCGACATACCTACCTGACTGACATGTGCCGCGACGTGCTCAATCGGGCCGTCACCCCCGACGACATCGAGGCCACGCACCGCGAAGGCAAGCACTGCCTGTACCTCACCGGCAATGGCGTACCGCTGGCCCAGCAATGGGTAACCGTGGAAGAGGAGCTGGCCCCCATTCGGATCTTCTTCCAGTTGGGCATCCGCATGATGCACCTGACCTACAACCGCCGCAACATGCTGGGCGACGGCTGTGCTGAGCCGGCCAACGGCGGCATCAGCGACCTGGGGCGGGCCGCCATTGCCGAGATGAACCGCCAGGGCGTGATCGTCGACGTGGCCCACAGCGGTTGGCGTACCAGCCTGGAAGCCGCGAAGGCCTCGAGCAAACCGATGGTGGCCAGCCACACCACCTGCACGGCCCTGCATCATCACATCCGGTCCAAGCCCGACGAGGTGATCAAGGCCATCTGCGACACCGGCGGCCTGGTCGGCATCTGCTGCATTCCGTACTTCCTCGGCGGCTCAGGCGACATCGCAGCGCTCTTGGACCACATCGACCACGTGGCCAAGAAGTTCGGCGTCGATCACGTGGGCATCGGCACCGACGTGGCATACCGTTCGCGGCTGGAAGACAACAGCATCAAGCTGCCACCGCGCCCCAAGCGCCGCACGCGGTTTGCCGCGCTGTGGCCGCCGGAGTCGCGGGGAACCGGTCGCTACCCGCGTGCAGCCAGCATCGCCTGGGCAGCCTGGCCGCTGTTCACCGTGGGCCTGGTCCAGCGAGGCTACAGCGAAGAAGACATCCGCAAGATACTCGGCGGCAACATGATGCGTGTGTGCCGCGAAGCGCTGAAGGTGTAGCGTCCTCCAACTATTCGCGTTCTTTGCCCTGGGCCGGCACCAACGGCACCAGTAGCCGGTTCCCGCAACTGGCCGCGTCGCCCGGTGTGCAGCGGTACCAGGGTTCGCCGCAGTGCGGAGGGCAGGGGAGCGGCTTACCGTCATAACACACGCCGCAGCCCGGCGGCAAACAGGGTACGCCGGGCAGCGGCTTGGGGCAGTACGCCTCGCCGCAACCGCACCACCGCAGTCCCACGGCCGGCAGCGGCTTTGGACAGTATTGATCGGGGCAGCAGCCGCACGATGTCTTGGACCACGGCCAGTGCCAGGGCCGCTTGCCGGACTCGCCAGCCTGCGCGCTTGCGACACAACACACCGCTACCAGCAACAAGCCCGCGATCCGCTGCCATTGGTACTTCATGACGATCCCCACGGGGCGTTTCAGGCTCATGGGCGATCCTCCGACGGATTGATGGCCGGCGGAGGCGGTACCGGCTCGGCAGGACGCTGGTCGCCTTCGCGGGCTGGTTGTTGGCCATGGTCCGCCTGATCGGGAAGCACGCTGTAATGCGTCGTGACGGGCGGCCGCGAGGCAGGCGGGACGGGCACTTCGCCCGGTAGCGATTGCAAACGGATCTGCCAGCCGCCACCCAAGGCCCGGTAGGTCGCTACGAGCCCCTGAACCACGTCGCCCTGGGCCACGGCGTAAAGGTCCTGCTGCTCGACCAGGTTCTGTTCGAGCAAGGCTACGCGGTTGAAGTCGGTCAGGCCGCCGCGGTATTGCACCAGGGCGATCTCCACGGCCCGCTCCGAAGCCTTCACGCTCTCAGCAAGGGCCCCGGCCCGTTCCAGCGACCGCAGGAATTGAGCAATGCCGTTCTCGACTTCCACCTGGGCCTGCAACACCTGCTGCTGATAAGCCACGATCAACTCGGCCAGCCGGGCATCCTGGAGCCGGATGGCGTTGATCAACCGGCCATAGTTGAGGATGTTCCACTGGAACACCGGGCCCACCGTGCCGGTGAACGCCCGCTCGCTGAACAGCCGGCTGAAGTTCTCAGCCTGGTAGCCGATCGTGCCCGTGATGCCGATGTGCGGATACAGCTCGGCGGTCGCGATGCCAACCCGGGCGCTCTGAGCGGCCACTTCGCGTTCGGCCCGGCGTACATCGGGCCGCTGGCGGAGCAAGTCGGCCGGGATTCCCACCACCAGGTCGGCAGGCACCTCGGGAATGGCGCCCACGCCGATCACGTCGACCAGGTCGCGTGGCGGGATGCCCAGCAGGATGCACATCCGGTTGGTGGCAAACCGCAGTTGCAGTTCCAACTGCGGGATCAACGCCTGGGTCTGGGCCAGGGCACTGGCGGCCTGATCGACGTCGAGCTCGGTCACCTGGCCGCCGCGGAAGCGAGCCTGGGCGATGGTGTACGTTTCCTGCTGCAGCTTGACGTTGGTCTGCGCGAACTGCAGCCGCTGCTGGAGCGTGCGAATCTCGGCGTAGGTGGAGGCGATATCGCCCAGCAGCGTGACCAGCACCTGGTCGTAGGCTTCCACCGAGGCGTCCAGCTCGGCTTCGGCCGCTTCGATCGCCCGACGGAACCGGCCCCAGAAGTCCAGTTCCCAGTGCAGGCTGAAGCCCACATCCCACTGATCAAACCATCGCTGTTGGATGAACCGGCCGTTGGCTTGCTCGAGGCTAAACGCGTTGCGCGAGAAGCCGCCGCCGGCAAACTGTTCCTGCGGGAAGATGTTGCCCCGGGTAATCGCCAGGAAAGCCCGGGCTTGCAGCACCCGGAACCCGGCTTCGCGCAGTGTCAGGTTCTGCTGCACAGCGTTGACCACCAGCGCGTTGAGCGTGGGGTCACCCAGCACGGTCCACCACTGGGCCAGATCAGCCGCCACCGGTTCGAGCCGCGCGTCGCCCGCATCGATCCAGTCTTCGGCCACGGGAGCCGGCGGAGGGCAATAGTTAGGGCCAACCTTGAACCCGTTACGGACATACTCGCGCCACGGTGTGCAACCGCCGGGCAGGAGCATTGCCGCGGCGAGCACGAAGCTCAACCCCGGCCTGATTGATGGTGCCATCGTCCTTGGGCCCCCACGAGATACGACAGAATCCGTTCCTCGTGCATCTTCGGCACTACCGCTAACAGCCGATGAGGTAAAACATGGCCTGTAACCCCTACCATGCACACGATTTCCCCCTGCAAACGGGACAACCGTAACGGTCGGAGCGGTTAGCGCAAAAGAACAGCCCGCACAGCCGGTAAAGTCACCCGTTGCGGTGGCGTCACGGCACCGGGCGTTGCGCGCAGGCGCAGACCATCATCGCCGATAGCGATTGGATGGTTCAGGCAAAGAAGTCGCAGGCGGCCGCCGTTACTGCGAAGCGGGAGCTTCCCAGGAGCCGCCCCAACCGCGATACAGATCGTGCAGCAAGGCCTTCCAGTCGGCCACCGGACGCGACGGCGGGTACGGCTCAGGCTGCACAAGTTGCGGACCGGTCCACACGATTTCAAACTGCCCGTCCGGCCGAATCTTGCCGATCCGCGGCGTCTTGAACGTGTGCTGCGTGGCCGTGTCGATGCGGACCTCGCCTTCGGGCGCGACCATCCGTTGATTGCGCAAGGCCCGGCGAATCTCGGCCACGTCGGTCGAACCAGCCTCCTCGACGGCTTTCGCCCAAAGCTTGATGCCGAAGTAGGCGGCCTCCATCGGGTCGGTAACCACGCGCTGCGGCCCATACTTGGCGTGGAAGGCGTCGACAAACTCGCGATTCTCCTGCGAACTGATCGACTGGAAATAGTTCCACGCGGCATAATCGCCGGCCATCTGCTGCGTGTCCAAGTGCCGGAGCTCCTCTTCCGCCAGGCTGAAGGAGATCGTGGGCACGGTATCGGGCGTAATGCCAACAGACCGCAAGCGTTTGAAGAACGGGATATTGGTATCGCCGTTGATCAGGTTCAGGATGACTTCGGCCTTGGAATCCTTGATCTTTTGCGTCAAGCCGTTGAGCGCCAGAGTATCCAGCGGCATGAAGCTTTCGCCCACGATCTCGCCGCCCAGTTCCTTAACGGTGTCCTTGATGACCTCGGCGGCCACACGCGGGAACACGTAGTCAGAACCAACGATATAGAACCGCTTCTTGCCGAGCTTTTCCACCGCCCAGTGCACCGCAGGGATGATCTGCTGATTGGGCGTGGCGCCCGTGTAAAAGACGTTGGGCGATTCCTCGATGCCTTCGTACTGCACCGGGTAAACAAGCAGGTGGTTGCGCTCTTCAAACAGCGGCACCACCGTCTTGCGGCTGGCCGATGTCCAGCAGCCAAAGACGGTCACCACGTGTTCATCGTCGATCAGCTTGGCGGCCTCGGCGGCAAAGACGGCAGGGTCGGAGCGGCCGTCGCGAACGACGGCTTCCACCGGCCGGCCCAGCACGCCGCCGGCCGCATTCAACTGCTCCACGGCCAATAGCGCCGCGTCGACCACGGCCGACTCGCTGTTGGCCATGTTGCCGGTGAGCGAGTGCAAAATGCCGATCTTGATCGGCTCGCCCGTGGGTGCCGGGGCAGACACATTGTCGCCGGAAGGCCGATTGCCGAACACCAGGTACAACAACGCGGCCGCAAAGCAGGCCGAAACTGAGCCTGCGATCCACGGCCAACGTGCGCCCCGGCCGGCGTCTTCGGCCCCGGCAGCGGCAGCCGGCGGAAGCGGCGGCGTTGCGGCGGGCGTTACCCCGGAATTGGCCTGAGTCACCGTGGTTGCGTTCCAGTTTGCCGAGCTTGAAGGCAGCACCGGCTCGGCGATGGTGGGAGCCAGGACCGGATTGCTGCTGCTGGGCGACTTGGCGGGGTGCTGCCCCGATTCGCTGGGCAAGGGAATATGCGTATACCCGGACAGCGCGGCGATCACGGCCTCCAGATCGGCCAGCATCTCTTCGGCCGACTGGTACCGCTCGGCCGGTTGCTTGGCCGCGGCCCGGCGGACGATCCGCGAACAGGCCTCGGGCAGCTTGGGATTCACCTTGCGCGGATCAAGCACTTCGCCATGGCAATGGGCGAACATCACCTGAACCGTGCTGGCGGCATCGTGGTAAGGGTTGGTGCCCGTCAGCAGGCTGTAGTACGTCGCGCCCAGCGAGTAGATGTCGCTGCGATGATCCAGCGGCCGCGACTCACACTGCTCAGGGCTCATGAAGTACGGCGTGCCGACAACTTGCCCCGCTTGCGTGATCTGCTGCGAGGTCTCCACCACGCACTTGGCCAGGCCGAAGTCGGCCACCTTGACGGTGCCATCCGCCGTACACAGCAGGTTAGCCGGTTTGATGTCGCGATGGATCATGCCCAGCGCGTGCGCAGCGGCCAAGCCACGGCAGGCATCGGCCATGGCCTTGGTGGCCTCAAGCACGGGCAGGGGGCCGCGTTCGAGTTGTTCGACGATACTCCCACCCGCCATGTACTCCATCACCAGGTAATAGGTCTCGCCTTCTTCGGCGACCTGGTAGATGGACACGACGTTGGGATGACTGAGTTTGCCGGCCGCTTTGGCTTCTGCCAGGAACCGCTTGAGGTTGACCGGGTTAGCCGAAACTTCCTTGGGCAGGATCTTAATGGCGACGTCGCGTTCGATGATCGGGTCGCGGCTGCGATACACCACGCCCATGCCGCCGGCCCCCAGGAACTCGGTCAGCTCGTAGCGGCCCAGGCGGCGTCCAACCCACAAACGAGGATTGGAGTCCGCGCGGCTGATGTGGCCCGAAGTCGACGCGCCGCCGTGCACCTGCGTAACGTCGCTTCCGGGATCCTTGGAAGCCGCCGTAGCAGCATGGTCCGGCGCAGTAAACGGCCCCTCGTTGGTCGATCGATCCCCGCTCGAGTCGGGACCTGGTTGGTCGGAGCGTGGCTTGTCAGAAGTCATTCTAAACCCCGCCTTCCCGTGCCCCTGGTGAGTCCGTGATCCATTCGCTCGCAGGTCACGGCAGGAAAAGCGTTTAAGGGATTGAACTTGTGTCGACGCGGCCGGTGCCGCCCGGGGCAGTCGGCGACCTTAAGTCACCAACTACCATCTTAAATGTATACTAAATAACCGCTGCCGCAGGCCAACTTAGCACAGCGAATTGGCCGGCGACAGCGGTGGAGAGAGAGATCTTGGATAAAGGATGGTGGTGGCAGCCCGCCATCCATCCGGAAAATCATCGTCCAGCATCCACAAAGCCCCCACCGCGGTGGTGCTTCTGTTATACCAGCTCGTGGATCACTTCGCGCTCGTCGAGCAAATATTGGGGCCGACCATTGGGATCCAGCAGCGTGGTTTCCAGGTCCACGCCCAACTGCCGGTACACCGTCGCGAACACCTGTTGCAGGTGGACGGGCCGATCTTGAGCGGTCTCGCCTAAGCGGGTGGTTGAGCCGATCACCTGGCCGTGCCGCATGCCACCGCCTGCCAAGAAGAAGAACGCGGCGCGCGGCCAATGGTCGCGCCCGGCATTGGCGTTGATGCGGGGCGTGCGTCCAAATTCGCCGGACATCATCACGATCGTTTCTTCCAGCATTCCCCCCCCGTGCGGCCAGATCCTCCAACAAGGCACTCAGCCCCACATCCAGGGCGGGTAATTGCTCGCGCATCGTCCGGCCGTTGTTGGAGTGCGTATCCCATCCGCCCCACGACAACGTGACACAGCGTACGCCCGCGTCGACCAAACGGCGGGCAAGCAGGAACCGGCTGTTGGAGGCGTATCGGCCGCCCTGCGGGATGCCGTAGCGCTCAATCACCCGCGGGTCCTCTCGGTTGACGTCCAGCGCATCGGCCAGTTCGCCCGACGTGATCACGGTGATGGCCCGCTCGTTGTACGCGTCCATGGTGGCCATCATGCCGCTGCCATCCACCTCGCGGCGAATGCCGTCCAACTGGGCCCGGTTCTGCAAACGTTGTTCGGAAATCATGCCCGACAGCCGCAAGTTGGCCCGGCCGGGCCCATCGGGCCGGTAGGGAGCATAGATGCCGCCCAAGAAGCCCGGGCTGCCGAAACCATCGAGCGCCACAAACGTGGGCGCGCTGCCGTTTACGGTTCCTTGCAGCTTGCCCAGCACGGCGCCCAAGCCAGGGCGGCCGCCAATGGTGGAAAGCGAAGACGTCGACCAGCCGGAATCCGACTGCGTCGAGGTGTGCTCGTCGCGCATGCCGGTGATCGAACGAATGATTGAATACCGCTTGGCTTGCTGAGCCAGCCTGGGCATCAGTTCGCAGATTTCCATGCCCGGCACGGTGGTGGGAATCGGACTGAATTCTCCGCGGATCTCTACCGGGGCCTGGGGTTTAAGATCAAACGTGTCCAAGTGGGTCGGGCCACCGGCCAAGTAGATGTTGATCACCGCCTTGGCTTTGGCGGTTGTCCCCGGTCGCTGATCTTCTGCGCGGAGGATGTCGGCCATCGTTAGCCCGGTGGCCAACGCCCCGATCTGCAGAAAACTACGCCGTGAGACGCCGTCACAGTACCGCTGCCGCTTGCCGTAAATGGTTAACATGGACAGAGATCCTGTATTGGGGACGGATACGAGATGGGGGAGATCCGTCCAAGCTCCGCCAGAACGAAAAGGGCCGCCCCACGCAACCGGGGCCAAGGCGTTCTGCAACAAATTTGAAGCCGCGACGTCAAAAGTTACGGGCAGCGTCAAGACGGAGCGCCGCCCCTGCCAAGCTGGTCCGACAATCTGACCGCCTGGTGTTGCCAAGCTGCGCAAACCGCGAAACACAAGTCGAATGTACGAAATGGGGCGCAAAAGAAATCGCCCCTGGTGTCAGCGACCCATGGCCGGCACCAGGGGCGAGTGGCATTCAGAAAGCGGCAATCGGAAGTTCAAGCCGCGGCGGCGTTCATCATTCGCGGCTCAGTTCATCCAGCCGCGTTTCTTGCTTCAACCGCCCTAACAAAGCCTGGAGTTGCGGATCATCGATCAGCCATTCAATCAGCCGGTAGCGCCCGATGCCGTGCTGCGCCAACTGCCGGTTCAGCTCATCGGCGTAACGCAGAAACACACCACGTTCCGCCCGCTCGTTCCCCATCATCCAGACAAAAAAGCTGGTGAGAACCACTAAGGGATACGTCCAGTATCCGTGATTCCCCATGTCCGGAAACCACTCATAGATGCCGACGACGCCGGCCAGCGCCACCAGCAACATGACAAACGCCCAGGTGCAGCCGGTGGCCGAGTCGATCTGCTGATTGAGTGCCAACAAGAACCCATACAACGCCGGGTAGTCTTGCCGCAGCGCCGGATACTGAGCTACGTCATATTCGTTGCCCGACCGGCGCACATAGCACACACAGCCATCGCGCAAATGAACCGCCAGTTCCTCACTTAACCGCCGGATGAGCTGTTCGTTGAAACTGGCGGGGGCGTTTTCGGCGTCTCCGCTTACCGGCTCCGCGCCAAATGACTTGGCGGGCAATGAATCATCAGGATCGCGTTCGGCATTCATCCCGGTGCGGCTTTCGATCTCGAGATTCCTGGCAATGGTGAGACTGGGTATCTCGCCCCGGGAGGCTGAACCGCTCGGCACGCCGGAGCTAGTTCTTAGCCGGCTTCTTGGCAAGCTGCTCGCGCAGCAGTTTGGTCCAGAGCGCGTAGCCTTCGTCGCTCAGGTGCAGACCGTCCTGCACGAACAGTTCCTTGCGCGGCTTGCCGTCCTCGCCAAGCATCGGAGCATCGACATCGAGATATTCCAAGCGGGCATCCTTGCTGGCCGCCTCGGCGATCAGGGCATTGGCCTTGCGTACCTTGTCGATCAATCCCCAACGCCGAATGCTCGGCTTGATCGCAATGTAGATGATCCGCGTCTCGGGCAGTTGCTCTTGCACCTTCGCCACGAACTTCTGGTAATCGCTGAACACGCGCTCGGGCGATTTGCCACCGGCCAGATCGTTATCGCCGGCATACAGCACGATCGTGGCCGGGCGATAGGGGGTCACAATGCGCTCGGCATAATAGACCGAGTCGCCAAGGTGTGAACCGCCAAAACCGTGATTGACGGCCGGCAGGTCCGGGAACCATTTCTTCAGATCCCAGCGGACAATGCTGGAGCTGCCGACAAACAAGACACAATCCTTCGGTGGAGGGTTATCCTTGGCCGCCTGCTCCATCGCGGCGATCCGCTTTTCCCACCGCGTCGGCGGAAACTTCTCATCCAGTTGGGCATCGGTCAGGGCCGCATCCTGGGCAAGAACCAACTGCGGCGTCAGCAATGCCGCAAACAACACGGCCAACCGCACCCACCCCAGCTTGCCAATCTGCCGCACGCGCCCCTGGCTAACCGCACTGGTCATTGCATTCCTTTCTAACCGTAAGGAAGACTGTCACTTGAAAAAGACCATTGGATGGTCTGCCGCGGTGGTCGGGGCGTGTCCGCGTGCCAGCGGTAGCGCCGCCCGACGCCGCGAGCCCAGAATAACTGCCGAGGCAGCGAAACCAAAGCGATTGGCAGGGGTTTTGTAGATAGGAAGTGATGGTTGGCAGCCGCCGCGGCGACAACGTGGCCCGGCCGCCGCGACCGGTTCGTCCGCCCCGATGTTTGCCTACGAAGGAGCTCGACTCATGTTTGCAAGTTCTCGATGGCTAACCCAAGGCACGAAAGCAGTTACGGCGACGGCCGCAGCCTGGTGTTCGCTGACGGTCGCCACAGCCACCGCCCAGGATCCGCCACGTCGCCCGGATCCGGCAGCGCTGTTTGAGCGTCTGGACCGTAACCGCGATGGCAAACTCACCTCCGATGAAATCCCCGAGGGCGAACGCGGCCAGCGTCTCTTGCGCGCGGCGGATACCAACAACGATAAGGTCATTACCAAAGAAGAGTTCCTGTCAGCGCAGCCGCCGCAGGGTGGCCCAGGCGGCCGGCCCGGCATGAGCCCCGGCGGACCGCTCATGCGTGCCCTGGATACCGATGGCGACGGCAAGCTTTCGGCCGCGGAGATTGCCGGCGCATCGTCCGCGCTCAAGAAGCTCGATCGTAACGGCGACGGCCAACTCACGCCCGACGAGTTGGGCCCGCCGCCTGGGGCAACTCGCCCGGGTGCCGGTCGCTTCGGTGAACGGCAGCCTGGCCAGGGCCGTTCTGGTGCAGGTCCCCAGGAGCTTTCGCCGGCCGAACGCTTCCGCCAGATCGACACCAACGGTGACGGCAAGATCAGTCGCGACGAAGCTCCCACACGGCTGCGTGCCGTGTTCGACCGGCTGGATACCAACAAGGACGGTGTGCTGGAGCCCAGCGAACTGCGCCGTCCCGACCGCGATCGGCCCGAACGGAACAACCAACAGTAAGCGGCACGCCCTCCCGGCGATGGGCATCCCGCCATCGTCACTTGGCTGATCTGTCGGATTATTGGCTTGCCATTGCAACAGCGAGGTTTGTCGTTGGCCGGTTACCCCTTTGCTGGCATTGGGGGGTAACGCAGCGACAAACCTCGCTTGTTCTTGCTGCGCATTCTCAGCACGCGTCGCCGCTGGCTGCTCGCAGTTCTACGACAGGACTCGACCGTGCGGCATTCGTTACCAATCCGATGGCCTTCGACGCAGTCGTACGAAATCTGCAGATCATCGGCGAAGCGGCCCAACGCCTTCCGCCCGACGTGCGTCAGAAAATGTCCAGAATCGAATGGGCGAAGATTCGCGGCATGCGGGACTGGTTAGCGCACGGATACTTCAACGTGAATGCCGACGTTGTCTGGTCGGTGGTTGAAAGCAAGCTGCCCGAACTGGAACAAGTTGCACAAGACTTCAGGGATGCGGAGTCTCCCTGAATTATCGCCGCGTCAAAAAAGAACCGCCGCAGCGTCCCCGAACGGGTCCACTGCGGCGGCAGGTGTGATGCTTGTTAAGAGCAGCCAACAGCTCGCGCTGGCTTACCGCTTGTTGTTTGCACCGGCCGCAGTGTACTTCTTCACCTCGGCTTCCAACTCGCTGATGTGCAAGTTGCGGTTCACCACGCGGCCGTTGCCGTCGATCAGCAGCATCGTGGGCAGGGTGAGGATGCCCAGCTCGTTGGCCAGGCGACCATCGAGGCTGCCCGGCTCATAGATCTGCACCCACGGCAGCTTGTTGCTTTGCAGGAACGACGTCACCTGCGACTTGTCGTAGTCCAGGCTGATGCCCAGCGGCACAAAGCCGGAGCGGCCGTACTTGGAGTACACTTCTTTGATGGTGTTCAGGTCGCGGACGCAGGGTTCGCACCACGTGGCCCAGTAGTGGATCAGCACCACTTTGCCGCGATACTGCGCCAGATCGACCCGGCCGCCGTTGATCGCGGTACCAGCCAGCTCGATGTTTTGGCCCACGCTATTAAGCCGGCGAACGGCGCCACTGGCTTTCTTGGCCGCCGCCGAGTTGGGGAACTTGGAAACGATCTGGCCGTACCACTTTTTGGCGCTGTCCTCCTGGCCCGAGAACTCCTCGGCGATAGCCAGTTGCAGCATGGCCTCGGCGGCGTCGGCGCTATTGGGATGGTCGGCGACGAACTGCTCCAGCGACTTCAGCCAGTTCTCCTGGATCTTGGGGAAGTCGGCCTTGGGATCCTGCAAGCTGCGGGTGTAGTCGGCCGTCAGCAGGCGGAATTCGACGTAGGCCAGCAGGTTCTCGTCGGCCTTGTCGGCCTTGAGTTTGGCCTGCAGCTTCTTCAGGCGATCGACGCCGCCGGGGAAGTCGCCGCTCTGGGCGGCCGCGCTGAGCGTATCGGCCAACTGCTGGTACCACTGGGCCTGGTTGGCGGGCTCGCCGGCTTCCTGAGCCAGCGACTCCAGCAGGTCAGCCCGCTTCTCATTGAGCTGAATCTTATCGGCCGGCCGGGTCGCGGCGGCCAGTTGCTTGTCGATCGTTTCCAGTTCGCCCAGCAGCTTCTGGAACTTTTCTTCCATGGCGCCGGACACGTTCGCCGGCACCTCCGGCGTGACCGCGGCCGTGTGGAAGAAGTGGCCTTGATCGCCGGCCTCGCCGTCGAACTGCGGCAGGCCGATCAACCGCCAGGAATTGCTGCCAACCTGCACCAGCGTGCCGACCTTCACGTGGCCCGTCTTGCCCTCGGTCTCAATCAGCGTGGCCACGTTCTCGTAAACGACCAGGTCCTTGCTCGAGCCGTCGGTATCGGCAGGCACCACGCCAGGCCGCAGCGCGCCAAAATGCAGCCACACGGTCTTGGCGTTGATGTCCTTCTGGCTGCGGGCCAGTTTCTCGAACTGCGCCTTGGCCTCGGCCACCTTCTCGCGGAGTTCCTTGGCCTTGTCGGCCGACACGCCCAGGGCGTCGATTTCCTCGGGCGTGATCAGCAGGCGGGCAAAACGCTCGGCATCGCGATCGGCCAGCGCCTTCACCACTTCGGCGGTGACTTCCTCGGCCGAGATGGCTTTCCAGGCGTCGATGCGGCCGTCCTCGTTCTTGTCGACGCCGTGCCGCGTACCGGCCGTGTTGAACCAGCGATACTGGTCGGCCTTGCCGTTGAAGTCGCCGTCAATGTCGCGGTACACCTCCACGCCGTTCAGGTAGTAGCACCAGAGGTCCACCACGTTATCGTTGTTCGAGTCGATAAACCGCCGCAGCAACCGGCCCGACGGATCACGCACCACCCAACCGGTGCCCGATCCGATCTTCTCGGCCTTGAGCGTGCAGTTGGGGATTTCGTCGGCGGTGGGGGTGTCGTATTCCACGTCGTTCTGAACCGGCTTGAGCCGCAGCGCCTGCTCCACCGAAGGCGTCGAAGCCATCGCGGGCGCCGTCACGGCCCATGTCAACAGGGAAGCTCCCGCCATCACCTTCCAATGCCGCGTCCAGAGGGCGGGGAATGGTTGCCAGCGGTTCCGTGCCATTGAGGTCTCCTTCCTTGGGGGCCGGTCAGGCCAACGCGGGATGTCAGCAGATGATGCTTTGCAGAGAACTGCCAGATCGAGGGGAAACGGCCACCGATTGCGCAAGGGGGCGAGGCCATATCCCCTTTGTGTTTCCATTACAGGTTGCGTGCCGCCAAGCTTGCGCATGGGGTAGCCCACGGAGATTCCGGGGCTCTATTTCTGTCGGACGGGCAGTGCGGTGGAAATGAACGATTTTTCCGATCGTGGCGGATTGTCGTGCGAGGGCGCCACCGGCACAAGGCCGCTTTGGCAGGCACCGTCAACCGGCAGCGCGCACTGCCAGCGGCGATGGCAGACCTTGGAGGGGGGGCTGCCCGTTCCGCCTCGCTCCACGGCACACAATGCTGGCATTCACGGCAGCGGGGTCATTATCCTATGGAGCATCGTGGATGGGACGCCCGCCACGACAGCCACACCTTCCAAGGGCTGAGCGCCATCGCGCCGGCGCCGCTTTCGAGACTTTCTGCATGGGGAGGCCGCTCACGTGAACCAGCTTCGTCGTCGCGAATTTATGGCTATTGGAGGCACCGCCCTGTTCACCTCGTGGTGCGGGTTGTCGGGCTCGCTGCTCGCTCAACAACCGGCCAAGGACGCTGCCGCCGATTTGAGCTGGTACGACGTGAGCGAGTGGGGCGTGGAAGGCCGCGGCTGGAACGACACCCTCAAGTACTACGACCGCCTGCCCGCCAAGGCCGAGAAGAAAGTGCGGCCGGCGGTGTGGTCGCTCAGCCGTCACTCGGCAGGCATGCTGGCCCGGTTTGTCACCGACGCCCCCGTGATCTGGGCCGACTACACGCTGACCTCGCCCCGCGTGGCCATGCCGCACATGCCGGCCACGGGCGTCAGCGGCTTGGACCTGTACGCCCAGGATGACCAGGGCCATTGGCGCTGGCTGTCGGTCACCCGTCCCACCGAGCAACAGGTCAAGACGCAAGTGGTCTCCGGTCTGGAGCCGCGCCGCCGGGCGTACATGGTGTATCTGCCACTGTACAACGGCGTCGAGACGCTCAAGATCGGCGTACCCAAGGGGGCGACCTTCGAACCCATCGCCCCGCGCAAGGAAAAGCCGCTGGTGTTCTACGGCACCTCGATCACGCACGGCGCCTGCGCCTCGCGGCCCGGTATGCCGCACCCGGCCATCCTGGGTCGCCGCTTGGATCGCCCGGTGATCAACCTGGGCTTCTCCGGCAACGGCCGCATGGAGCCCGAGGTGGGCGAACTGCTCTGCGAGCTGGATGCCGCGGTGTACATCATCGATTGCCTGCCCAACATGCAGGGCAGCGAAGTCGCCCAGCGGGCGGAACCGCTGGTGCGGCAGTTGCGCAAGGCCCGGCCCGAAACGCCGATCGTGCTGGTCGAAGACCGCACCTTCGCCAACGCCCCGTTCCTGGCCGGCCATCAGAACCGCCACAGGGCCAACCGCGAAGCACTCCGCGCCGCCTACGAGAAGCTGCAAGGCGAAGGCTTCACCAAGCTGTACTACCTGGAAGGCGACAAGCTGCTAGGCGACGACCGCGACGACACGACCGACGGCTCGCACCCCAGCGACCTGGGCTTCTGGCGGCATGCCGAAGCCTTTGAGCCGGTGCTCCGCCAGGCACTCGGCGAAAAGGCCTAGACCGGCGTTTGCGAACTGCCAATCAACAGTTCGTCGAAGACGGGCTCGGCGATGTCGCCTGCGCGCAACTCAACCAGGTGCTTGCGCAGCTTGGCATGCAGCGACGAAATGTGGAACGGCTTGGCCAGGTAATCGTCGATACCGGCCTCAATGCATTCCACGACCGTGCCCCGCGTGCGATCGCCGCTGATCATGATGATGGCGCCGGCAAAGCCGTTGCGGCGCAGGGCGTGAACCAGCTCGATGCCGCTTTCGCGGCCCAGGTGCACGTCGCAGATGACGGCCGCGCACGCGGGCGCGATAGCCAGCGCGCCGGCCACGGTCGCCGCCTGCTCCACCTCGACGCCGCAGCGCGATAACTGCACCGACAGCACGCGAGAAATCTCCGGATCGTCTTCGACGACCAGCACCCGCGGCTGGTTGCTGTGGTTCGTTGCGCTTTGGGTCACGCTTTCGAGCATGGCGTCGTCGCTGCCGGCGGCCTCGCCCGACTCAAGCATTTGACGCCGAGCCCATTCGGCCAGCGCGACGCCCTTGAGCGGACTGGTACCGAAATTCTGCGTCTTCGCCACCAGTTGCATCAAAACCTGTTCGTCGGGCACTGGCACCTTGAAGATGCGGCTGGACTCCAAGGTCCGGGCGATACCGTCCTTCAGGGCCGCGTAGCATTGCGGCATCTGCTCGCGCTCGTACGCCAGAAAGTGTTGATGCAGCGACAAGTAGCGGTGCGTGGAACGGTTCTCGGCCAGGTTCGCCGTGGCTTCGCCGATCAGCATCACGCGCACAAACGCCTGGTGCAGCGCCGATTGCCCGGCCACGCGCTCCGGATGATGGTGATCGAGCACCAACGTCGCCAGCGAAGCGGGCAGCTCCCACTTCATCAGCAGCGCCGCCGATACATCGGCGTGGGTAAAGCCAAAGTCGTTCTGCTCCACGCACTCCAGCCGCAGGTGGCCTACCTGGCGCACGCGCTGAAGATGCTGTGCGTATCGGTCGGGGTACGCATATGCCAGCAGCAGGCAGCCCACATCTTGCAGCAGGCCGAGAATGTATGCGGTTTCGGGAGAGACATTTTCCGGGCTGGTGGCGAAGGCCGCGGCCGTGCTGGCGATGAGCACGCTGCGGCTGTTGTACCAGGTGCGCACCGACTCGGGCAGCTTGGCCATCAAGCCGGATTGCGCGACCATCATCCCGGCCGAGATGATCAGCGACGCCGTCGTGCGCACGCCCAGGTATTTGACCGCACTTTGCACGTCGGTGGTGCGATAAGCCCGGCCCAGCAGACTGCTGTTGGCCAACTTGAGCAGCTCGGCGGTAGCCTTGGAATCGACCGAGATATCGCGGGCCAGGCTTTCGAGCGAAGCCGACTCCTCATTCAAGTACTTGCACATCCGCAGCAGCAATTGCGGCAGCGGGCGGATGCAATCGGCGTTCTGCACAAGCTGCCGAGCCGCCAACGGAATCGGCACATGCTGGTTGCGGGTTTGAGTCAGTGCGCTGGCAACCTTGCGAGCCAGTTCTTCCAGCGACGCGTGGCAATGGATCACCGCGTCAATGCCCAACCGCTTGGCTCGCCGTTCCTCGCCTGGGCTGAGATCGGCTACCAAGAGCGCCGGAGGCCGCAGCAGGTCGTCGTACAGGCGTTCGAGAATTTCCAGCCCGGTCAAGAATCCGCGAAGATGATGCTCCACCAGCACCAGATCCGCCCGCTCGCGATTCAGCAGATCGTAAAACTGGTCGGTGCTGGCCGTGACCTTGGTTTCAATGCCGTCGGCTTCGAGTAATCGCGCTAACGCTAAAGCGCGGGCTTCGTCTCGAAGCAGAACTGCGGCGATTGGGCGGCTGCTCATGTGCCCCTCACTGGACGATCCAGGACTATGAACAATATAGGTCATGTTTGCCCCTGCTATTCATACGTGCTGCGCATCCGCCATCCAGGGGGACGTCAAAATGTCATACTTGTAGCAGCCTAGTCTGGTTGCGAATTTCTGGCCCTGCGGCCAATCGGCCGAGGATCCTTCCACTCAGGCCAGCCCGGCGTTTCTTGTTGAATCTGGCGGTACATGGCTTGGAGCTTCGCGGCCATGGCTTGCAGGCGTTGTGGCTCCTGATTCGCCAAGTCGGTGGTTTCGCCCACGTCGTTGTGAAGGTTATAGAGCTCGAACCGCAGCAGCGGCGCGGTCTTGATCGTGCGGATTCGCTCCGCGGTGATGTCGGTGGGATGAAGCTGGGGACCGTCAACGGTGGCCAGGATCTTCCAGTCGCCCTCGCGCATCGCCACCTTGGGCGCCGTGCGTGCAAAGTTGTTCTGCCAATACAGCGGGACCGTGCGCTGGATCGGCTGGCCTGCAAACAGCGGCAGAATGCTGGTACCGTCGATCGCCCGATCGGCCGGCGGCTTGATACCTACGATTTCGCAGAAGGTGGGCAACAGATCGACGCCGCACACCGGCTCATCGCTGGTGGTGCCGGCAGCGATGCGGCCCGGCCAACGGATGATTCCGGGCACGCGGATGCCGCCCTCATAAAGTTGGCCCTTGTTTTCGCGCAGCGGGCCCGCGGAACCATGAGGATGCTGCCGGCTTAGGGCAGGGCCGTTGTCGCTGACGAACCACACCAGCGTCTGGTCCGTCAGCCCCAGTTCATCGACCGCCCGCATGATTCGCCCAAACGCTTCATCCATTTGCGAGATGTTGCCATGATGGGCCGCCAGGCTGGGTTCCGCACCGGGATATTGCTCAGTGAACTGCTTGTCGGTTGCAATCGGTTCGTGCGGCTCGTGGAAGCACACATACAGGAAGAACGGCCTCTCTTGGTCTCGCTGGTTACGCAACCAGGAAACCGCTTCGTCGGCCACGATCAATGCCGAAAAGCCCTTCAGCGGTCCGACCGGTTTGCCGTTGCGAACGAAGTTATCGGGATCTTGATGGCTGGGCGATGCGTTGTTCTGCGTGGCAAACCAGTAGTCAAAACCGTGGTCGCCCGGCTGAGGGTGGTCCGGCTCGTTAAAGTGGCCATTGAGATGCCACTTGCCGCATAGGGCCGTGGTATAGCCGGCCTCGTTCTTCAGGAGCGTAGCGATCGTGATCTCGCTCTTGGGCAGATACATCGGCGAACCCGGCGCGACCACGTGATGGATTCCCACCCGTTGCGGCGTGCGGCCCGTCAGCAGGCCGGCTCGGGCAGGCGAACAGACCGGGGCAGGCGAATAGTACTGCGTCAGCCGCACCCCCTGGGTGGAAAAACGATCGAGATTCGGCGTGCGAATTCGCGAGTTGCCGTAGCACGCCAGGTCGCCATAGCCCAAATCGTCGGCCACCACCACGATGAAGTTGGGCCGGTTGGCCGTTTCGCCTGCAACAACCGTCGCCGTCTGTGCCGCGCAGCAGGACACCACACACGCAACGATGGTGCAGCGCACACCGACAACCAGGTTCCAAACTACGGACCAAGCGTTCCTGCTCATCGTGGACTCCATGTCGATACTCATTTCAGGTTGACGTACCGGTGCGCACTTCGTGTTTGCATTTCTCTCATCAAACACACGAACGGTTTGACTTTCTAGTTTCAAACGCCACATTTCAACCCGGCGAATTCGCACTTTGCTGCCTCAATGGGTCGATTGTTGTGCCCCATCAACATTCGCGGCCCTGGTCAATCGCCGGAGAGCAACATGTTGCCGAAAAGCCACACCGGAATGCCCAAGGGAGGCAGCTCGAAACCCGGCATTCGGCGGCACGCAAACATCGCCCCGGCGCAACAAAAAGCCCGCCGGCAACCGGAGCTGCCAACGGGCTGCAGAAGCGTACAGCTTCAATCGCTAACCCCGGAGTAGGTCCCGGTAGCAGGTTGGGTCAAATCCCCCTCCGGTTACCCTGCTCGTTCTGCTGATTTTGCTGTTGCGAGTCGCGTTGGATCTCGCGTTGCTGCGTTTCACGCTGTTCGAATTGACGCTGTTGGGTTTCGCGCCGTTCGAACTGCCGTTGCTCGGTCCCTTGCTGCTCGCTATCGCGGCGGGTGTCGAACGCGTCACGGCTCGTATCGCGCTGGAACTCCGACGGCTGCTGCTCGATGCCTTGTTGCCGGCTTTCGAACGGCCGGCTATCTTGCGGCTGCAGTTCCGACGGCGGGGCCGGCGGACCAAACTGCTGGCCACGCTGCGAGTGGTCCATGCCACGATCCTCGGTACCGCGCATCTGGTTCAGCTCTTGCTGCAGTTGACGCACTTGCTGCTTCAGCGTGTCGATCTCGCTTTCCAACTGCTGGGCATCGTCATCGGTAGCAGGGCGCATCACCGAGTAAGTCTGGCCACGCTGGCCGGCGGCGAACTGTTCCTGTTGTTCCTGGCTCAGCCCATAGGCAACGGCACGCGTGCTGAGCGGTGCATTAGCCGTGAATGACTCGCCGCCACGGCTGAACTCGATCTCCACTTCATCGTCGGTGTTCTTGCCGCTGATGAAGTCGATCAATTCGCGGGCCGTGTTGAACTGCTTGCCGTCGATGCGGTGGATCACGTCGCCGGTCTGGATCCCGGCTTGCGCCGCGGGGCTGTTCGCCGCCAGGCCGATCACCTGGAAGTTCGGCCCCGTCTGGCTGATCCACACGCCCAGAGCCGCGTCGTCGGCATCGCCGTACGCCAGCGCATTCTCGCTACTGGGCACGATCGTGGTCTGAGTCACGGTGCCGCCGTACCAACCGTAGCTGGGACTGGCCGACCAGGAATACGAAGGGCTGTTGTACCCGGTGCCTCCCGACCAGCCGTAATAGCTGGGCGCGTACGACCGCTGGCCGTAGTACCCCCAACCGCCCGGCCAACTGGTGTACCCGCGGCCCCAGCCATAGGCGCCGCCATCGTAGTAACCGCCCCCGTGCCCATGGCCGTAGTGCTGATGGCCATAGTGTCCATGACCGCGGCCTTGGTAGCCGTAGCCGCCGTGCCCATGTCCGGCATGTCCGCCACCCCAATGGCCGTGTTGTGCCTGCACGGCACTACCAGCCCCCAATAGCGCTGTGAGCACGACGACACTCATTGACAATCGCAACATCGCTCGATCCTCCATCCGAGCCGGGCGTACCCGGCGACGCGAAGTAATACACACGTGGGACATCTTGGCGTCCCATCCATTCCACGCAAGTAACTGGGGAAAGATCATGCAACCTGGGTGCCAGATGAAGGTGCGGTAGCTCCATATCAAACTTCGAACGATCAAAGCAAACAGGCCCAGCGGTCATAAACCGCTGGGCCTGTTGTGTTGTCGACCATGAAGCAATGCGTTGAGCAAGAACCGCCTTAGCGGTCGTTCTGCTCGGGGTTGCTCTGGTTGCTGCCACGATTGTCGCGCTGACCGGCGTTATCGTCGGACCGGGTCGCCGGCCGAGGCGCCGGAGGCGCATCGGTGCGTGTCCCCTGCGGAGCTGCCGGTGCTGCGCCAGGCTGATTCAGCTCGGGCGGGGCCACCGCGTCGTCGCGATCAAACGGCTGCGGAGCAGCCGGCGGGGCAGGGTGGGTTCCCTGGAAGGAGTCCTGCCGCTGCTGGCCTTGAAACTGCTGCTGGCGGCCCTGTTCGCGGATGCCTTCGCGGGTTTCGCGTTGGAAGTCCTCGCGAATCTGGGTCCGCGTTTCATGGCTGCCGGCGCCGTCCATCTTCATCTGGCGCATTTCATGGCGAAGCTGCTCAACCTGCCGCTTGAGCATCTCGACTTCTTGCTTCAGTTCCTGCACGTTGGCCTCGCCCATCTGCGGACGCATGGCCGAGTACTCCTGCTGACCTTGCTGGCCGAGCGCCGGAGCCTGGGTAAACGTGGTCTGGCCATAGATGTCGCCACGGGCGCCAAGCTGGCATTCCGCCACGAAGATCTGGCCGTTACGCATGTACTCGACTTCGACCGCGCGATCGGTTTCCAGCTCCGAGAGGTGGGCGATCAGATCGTGGGCCGAATCAAAACGCCGGCCGTTCACGCTGATGATGCGGTCGCCGGGACGCAGACCGGCTTCGGCCGCGGGGCTGTTTTCCGGTAAGGCCATCACGTACAGCCCTGGCCGTGCCGTATCAATCCACACGCCCATGGCGGCTTGCTGCCCATGCCGGCCGCGCTGATCGCGGGCGCGCTGACCGAACTGCTCGCGACGGTCCTGTCGCGGCAGGTTCACATTGAACGTATGCTGCTCGCCGTCGCGGCGAACCATGATCTGCGCCTGGCGCTGCTGGCTCTGGCGGATGAACCTCTGAACCTCGTCGGCCGAGCGGAACTGGCGGCCGTTGATGGAGATGATCTCGTCGCCTTCTTGCAGATCGCTGTCGGCCAGCGGGCTGTTGTCGTCGATCGACTCAATCACCAACCGGTCGTCGCGAGCTTCCAACTGCCAGCCCAGGTCGGCCGGTTGCTGCTGATCGCGCTGCGTGCGCTCGGTACGTTCGGTTCGCTGCGTACGCTCGGTACGGGTGCGTTCTTCGGTGCGCTCGGTACGGGTCGCGTCATCCTGCCGGTCGGCGCGGTCGCTGCGATCCTGGCGGCTGCGATCGGCGGCATCGCGATCCTGCCGCTGGGCATCATCACGGCGGGCGTCATCGCGAGGCTGGGGCGGAGCGGTGCGCTGCGGGGCGGCCGATTCCGGCGTTTGCGGTTGGGCCGGTGGAGCCGGCGCCGTGGGGGCCTGCGGTTGCACGGGATCTTGAGGCTGCGCTGGTGCGGGCTGCGGCTGCGGAGGAGCCGTGCCCGGGATGGTGTCCCGCACGCCGTCTACGCGGCCTGGCGCGGGAGCCGGTTGAAGGTTGCTGCCGGGAGCCGCCGGAGCAGCCTGATCTTCGCTCTTCTGAACATCCTGCTGTTTCTGGTCCTGCTTTTTCTCGTCCTGCCGCGCGGCGTTATTCTGCGCGTCATCCTTCTTCTCTTGGGCCTGCTTGTCTTGATCTTCGCTCTGAGCGGCCGGCTGATCGGCCGCATTGTTGTCTGGCGCCTGGGCCAATGTGTACCCGGCCGTGAACAATACCGCGGCTGCGAAGACGGGTAAGTTCCATAATCTCGACATGTGCCACCTCCGTAGAATTGCTGAGACACCCCCAAGGTCCAACGCGTGGCCAGGGCAGGGGATTTCCCGACTCGCTGACCGGCTGCCCTTGTGATGCAACGTTGGTGCCGCTGCGACGCAAAGCCTTAGCGCGGAGCCGCCGCGACGGGTTGGCCCGATTTCTCAATCACTTGTTGATTGCCGCGAGGTGACACCCAGCGAGTGCAGCGCCGGAACCAAACGCTATCACTGGTCATTGGTCAGGCAGCCTGAACGTCGCACGTGCGCGCGTAAGGTGGTTTTGATGCGAAGGGTTCCCGATGCCGGGCCTTTGAAGGTGACGGCACGTTGCGCCGGGCGGCGGCGCGGCCCTTCACCAACCAGCGCAGCCAAGAAGAACGGTCTGCTCAGCGCCAACGGTCTGCACAACGGCTCCTGCTACTGGATTCAGAGACACCTGGTACGCACAGCAGATCCTACGAAGGCGCCGTGCGCTGCGACGGCAGCGCCGCCGGTACGTCGGTTTGTCGCAGAGAAAGCGAGGGAGCAGGGCGAAAAAGCCCCGTTAGAAGAGCAGGCCAAGCACCACCAGGTAATACATAGGCAACATCAGGTAGCTGCCGTAACGGCCAAAGATGGCCCAAGCGGCGAACAAGCCCAGGATGGTTACCGTCGGCTGCCGGCAGAAATGCCACCATCGGACAGCCATTTCCTCGCGAGGCATGAACAACTGGACGATGGCTGCCCCGTCCAGCGGCGGCACGGGGATCAAGTTGAACGTAAACAGCAGCATGCCCAGAAACAGCAGCACGCCGACAAACTGGGCCACAAAGTTCCAGGCCCCCTCACCGGACAGAAACACAAAGCCGGTGGGAGTAAACTCAAACCAGCCCACCATCAAACCGATCCGGGCCACGATCGCCGCGATCAGCACAATCACCAGGTTGGCCGCGGGGCCGGCCGCCGCCATCCAGGCCACGCGGCGCGGATAACGGACCGCCCAGTACGGATCGTACGGCGCATGCGCCCAGCCAAACATAAACCCGACGTTATATTGCAGCGTGTAGTACAGATAACTGGCGATGGGCACCAGGATCGTGCCGACAGGTTCCCGCTCAATGTGCGGCAGGGGGTTCAGCGTTACCTGGCCGCCTTCGTAGGCGGTGCGATCGCCCAATAGCTTGGCGGCCCAGGCGTGCGCGGCCTCGTGGAACGTGATATGGATGATGAACGCCGCGTACCACACCAGGCCCATCACGGCCGATGCTAGCTGTGGATCCATGCGTAACCTTTGATGTTCAAAGCCCGGCGAACCAGCGAACCGCCGGGGTTGATCCAGTCCGTTTTCAAGCCGCCCCAAGATGGCGCCAGGTTCGTCGTGCCCTGGCTGGGGTCACTCTATCCGGCGCGTCACGGTACTGCTAGTGCCGTAACGAGCTGGCCTTAGCGACATCCCATCGGTTGGCTCCGGTCCTCGGGTCGAACCGCCCCGGCGGTGCCAGCGCTGAATCCGATCCAGGAGCCGCCCTCAAACGGTGCCAGTTTGCGCTAGTTAGCTCGTTGGCGGTTACGGCGAAAACTTGCCCAATATGTCCGGGCAAAGCGCCGGCGGCGATGTGCTTTATTACCGCGAGATCTTGCGGTGGATCGCCCACGGCCCCAGATGCCGCTACGGCCGTGGCTGAAACACTATGCGCGGCTAGAACTTACCCAGCCCAAGCAGGAACGGCTCAGCGCGCTTCACCGCCGCGATACCTGCGCTGCGGTGCTGGGGCTCTCGCCAGGACAACGCAAGTAGGGTGTGTTTCGTGCCGTGTAAAAGACGTTCCCTGCAGCCGCAACCTACCGGCGGAAGCGGAACGTCTCGCTCAGGTAGCGTTGAGCCCGCCACGCCAGCGTGCGGCCTTCGGTGTAAATCTTGGCCCGGCCACGCATGCCCGGCCGGATGATCCCCTCGGGATCATGCAGACGCACGCGGGCTTGATACGACACCTGCTGCGGGCGTTCGATGCCCGACTCGTCGGTAATGGTGGCCAAATCGCCGCCCGCTTTGTTCGACAGGGCCAGCGGGGTCGACTTCAGGTCCAGGCTGGCAATCTCGTCGATGGTGCCGGTGATCGCGTCGTGCGGCAGCTCATCGAGCACGATCTTCACTTCTTGTCCTTCGCGAACGAACTCGATTTGGCCCTGCTCGATGACCAGTACGGCTTCCAACTGCGACGGGTCACCGACCTGGCAGACCAGCACGCCCGGTGTGGCGTAGCAGCCAAGGTTACGTTCCTCCAGCGGGGTGCCATCCCACTCCGGCAGGCGGCCATCGGGATCGGGGCGCAGTTGCCGCGATGGCGGCGGAATCACCATGCCGGCCCGCGGCGCAACTACCGTCAACCGCTGACGTTCGGCCCGTTTCTGTTCCAACTGACGATCGAGCGCGGCCAAGGCCTTTTCGACTTCCGGGATTTGCCGGGCGACCTCGGCCTGGCCATACCGTTCGCGGCGGAGGCTATCCAGCCGACGAGCCAGCACCTCGCGACGGCCGGAAAGCTCGGCGATGGCGCTATCGATCTCGGTGTTTTCTAGCCGGGCGATCACGTCGCCGGCCTGAACCTGCTGGCCGGGCCGCACTTCGATGGCGGTCAGCGTGCCCGGCGTATCGATGTACACGGCCGCTGCCTGGTACGGCTCGATTTCCAGCGAGCAAGCCACGCGGTAGGGCAGCGGGATCAAGCAGAGGGCTGCCGCTGCCAGCAGCAACACGGCCACCGAAACCTTCACGCGCATGGGGTTCACCTTTTCCAATCGTCCCGGCACCCAAAAGAATCGCACCACGCTGACCACCGGCATGATCACCAGCCCCGCGATCGCCACGGCGGCCAGCAGGTAGCCCAGCACCTCGAGCCGGTAAGGTTCAAACACCTTGGTCAAGAACCAAATAATGCCGAACAGCACCACCCAGCGATAAATGGCCGCGGCCACGGTATAGGCGGCAATCCAGCCGCGATGACGGGTCGGCAAGAACGGGTCTTCAACCGGCTCAATCCCCAGGCACACCTGCCGCAACCAGCGGTTCAGCAGGGCCGAGGACTTTTGCTTGAGGTTGGGAACTTCGATCAGGTCGGAGAGGATGTAGTAGCCGTCGAACCGCAGCAGCGGGTTGGCATTGAAGATCAGCGTGTTGACCGAGCACACAAACATCAGGCTCAAGCACAAGTGGTGAAACACGCCCGGCTCGCTGAACCACCACAAGAACGTGCAGATCGAGGCCAGCACCAGTTCGACATACATGCCGGCCGCGCCAATCGCCGCCCGCCGCCATTTGCTGGGCAGCATCCAGCTATCAGAAACGTTGCAGTAAAGGCACGGGGCCAGCACCAGCAACATGAAGCCCATCTCGTGGCAGCGGCCGCCAAAGTGCCGGCACGTCAGGCCGTGTCCCAATTCGTGCAGCACCTTGGAGCCGGCCAGGGCGACAAACACCCAGAACGCGCCTTCCGGGCTGAAGAACTGATGAAACGCCGGCAGCCGCCGCAGGAACACGTCGAACTCGACGGTGATCAGCACCAGGGCCGACACCATCAGCAGCAGCCCGGCCACCACCGCCAACGGCGAGAACATCCACCGCACGGCCGGATAGAGAACATCGAACAGCGCCGAGGGATCGAAGCCCCGGAACCGCATCGCCAGCAGGTTAAACACCGCGGCGGTGCGTTCCTGCCGCTTCTTGCGCAGGGCCCTGGCGTGCAGCACATCGGCCTGGCCGGGCGCGTCAGACAGCAGCAGCCCCGAGGCGTGCAGCGAAGCGATGAACTGCTGCAACTCATCCAGCGTGAGCTGCTGGCCGGGGAACTGCTTTTCGAACTGCTGCTTGATCTGCTGGAGTGAAGTACGCCCATCGAGCATCTTCAGCAGGGCGTATTCTTCCTCCTGGAAGCGGTAGTATTGCAGGGCCAGCGGATCCTTCACGATCCAACTGGTGCGGCCCTCGTAGCAGTGCTGCTGCGCCGTGAGATCGGGCCGGACGCGCAGCGGCACGTGGCGCTGCGGCTCGCCAGCCTGCGAAGCCGGCTGCGGCTTCTGGCGATGCCGTTGAGGAGAAGCTGCGATCACGGGGGGCAGACTCGCTACGAGGAATGACAGGGTACTGAGCCTGCCGGTCCGCCAGTGCTCAACTGTTGCGGCTTACCAGCAGGGCATCCACCAGGTGAAGGTGTCGCGTCGCGGGGCCGGCCCCCCAAGCAAGCCCCGCGACGCTTGTTGCCACCTTCTCCAGCGTCAGCGACGCTTCACCTCGCCCGCCGGCTGCTTCGCCAGCGGAGCGGGTGCCAACTCGATAGCCACTTCGACCGTCATCCCCGGCCGCAGCAGCCATTCGTTGTTCTCCATACGGTTGTCGATCCGGGCGGTGACGCGATACGCGCCATCGGCCTGCACATTAGGATCGACAAACGTCACGCGGCCCGTGAATCGTTCCAGCCGTCCGCGTTCCAGCTCGGCCAGCACGTGGATCGGACGGCCGCTCACCTCGCCGGCGCCGAACTCGCGGGCGTTGACAAAGCCCTCGACTTCAAGCTGATCGAGCCGCACGGCGGTAAAGACGGTTTCGCCTTCCTCGACCCACTCGCCCACCTTCTTCTTCACGTCGACGATCATGCCGGCCAGCGGCGAAAGGATGCAGCGGCGCTGAATCTCAAGCTCCGCGGCTTCCAGTTCGGCCTGGCGGACATCGCGCGTGTAGGCGGCCATCCGCTGTTCGAGTTCGGCCTGCTCGATTTCGAGCGTGGCCCGCTGCACGTTGAGCTGAACGCGGCGCAGTTCGCCCGAGGAATAACTGTTGGGCGCCTTGCGATTGGCTTCGAGCATCAAGGAGTACTCAGTTTCAAGCACCTTGGCGGCCGCCTTGGCGTACCGCACTTTGACATCGTTTTCGGCCAGTTGCTTGGCCTTGTCGCGTTCGCGCTCGGCCGACAGTTTCTTGGCCCGGGCCAGGCTGTCGTCGATCTGCACCAGCCGCATGCCAGGCTCGACTTCCATACCGGGCCGGGCTTCGACGGCCGTGAGCACGCCCGAGGCCTGCGCCGGCACATCAACCTGATCGATCAGCGACACCAAGGCGTGCGGGATACGGACGTAGCCGTCGGAGCCGTTCGCGGTTTGGCTCCGGCCGTCGCCCGCTCCGGCTAAGGCCGCCGCCAGGGTGACCACATGCAGTAACGTATTCAAGGTGGGGGACCTCCGCGTACGGTGTTGACGTGCGCCGCCTGTCGCACGTTCACGTTTGGAAGTGTTTGCCGCCGGGCAAGCTTCGGTTGTCAACGTTGCCCCGTCACGCGTTGTGGATGAATCGTGCTCAGACGGTCGCTGTTCAAGCGGCGGCGGCTTGATCCTTCGACCGCGCTGCCGCCGGACTAAAACAGGATGCGAGATTGGACGAACGCCCACAGGTCGTGCAGCCACACGTAGCCGATCGACCGGCTGCCGCACACCACCTTGGCAATCACCGTGGCACCGGGCCGCAGGTGCGGCAGTTGGTCGCGATCGAACGCTACCTTTACGGCCACGCTGTTGCCAGCCTCGCCGTGCACTTCCGCCCGGCGGTGAATCTCCTTCACGCGACCTTCGTAGGTAACGCCCGGATCGGTGGCCAGGATGAACTGCACCCGCAGGTCTTCGCCGTATTCCTTCTGCGCCCAGAGGATGTGGCCCATGCGATCCTCAGGCATGCGGATATCCAGTTCCCATTCGCCATCGGGATTGGCCACCGACAGCAGCACCTGGCCGCGTTCCACCGGCCGGGCCATCAGCCGGTCGTGCACGTCCCAAGTGGTGACAATGCCGTCGATCGGGCTGAACACCCGCAATTGCCGCTTCTGGTGTTGCGCCAGTTCGAGCTGCTCGTTGAGCGAGATGGTGGTTTGCTGCAACTGAGCCAGTTCGCCGCGCAGGCGATCCTTTTCCGCAGGCCGCAAGTCACGCTCCGAGAGCAGCGTGTTCTGCACGGCCCGAGCCCGTTCGGCCGTGGCGGCAATCTGGCCTTCGAGGCTGGCAATGCGTTCTTCAAGAGCCGGGTTTTCCAGCTCCAGCAGCGGCTGATCCTGGCCGGCTTTCACTGCGTCGCCGTGCCGCACGTGGACCTTGGTCACCACGCCCGACACGTTGGCGAACACTTCGCGCCGCGCCACCGGTTGCAGGATGCCGCGGCCTTCGAGCTTCAAATCGGCCGGGATCAAACACAGCGCCGCGATCACCGTCGCACAGATGCCGCCGACCACGGCCCAGCGCGGAGCCGTGATCGCCGCGAAGGGGCTGGCCAACTTCCGGCACAGGTTCACCAGCACGCCGCCGTCGTACGCCAGGCTGTTGGCCACGGCAATCGCCGCGTGATCGCGCACCGGCTCGATCCGAGCGGCAATCCGTTCGCGCGGCCGAGCATCGTCGATCTGCTCGACCATCAGCACGCCGATGGCTTTTACGCCGGGGCGGCGGTCGCCATCCTGGCTGCCGGGCGGAAACAGCGGATAGACCGCCAAGAGCCGCGATTGCGATTCGTCCAAGTACCGCTGGGCGGCCGATTCCAACTGCGGCGGCAGGTTGGTCGCTTGGCCGTCGTACCAGAGCGGCTCGCCGCTGGCCGCCACGGCTTCGGCCAACTGGTTCATCAGCCGCACCATGTCGCTGCGAGGATCGAAACGATCCTGGCCGCTGATTGCCGTCACGGTCATCCCACCGCGCTGCGCCACGGCCAGCGTCACGCGATCGCACTCGAGGATGCGTCGTCCTTCGTCACAGATGCGGCGCGACGTTTGCCCCAGGTCCAAGCTGCCGTGGACCATGCGAGTGAAGGCTTCCAGCCGGTTCCACACCGCTTGCCGGTCGCGGAACTCGCGGAGCTGACGATCCTTCAGATAGTCGCCCGCCAGCGCACAGGCTTGGAGCAGGTAGCTGATGTATCCGCGTTCGGTGGCCGCATTGGCCCCGGGCCGCTGAAAGACCTCGAGGATGCCTTGCACCTCGTCGTGGTCGCGAATCGGGCCCAGCAGCAACAGGAACGGCGTGGGGTTGCCGGTATCGGCCGTACCCGAGCCCGGAGCAATCGCGGCCGGCTCGCCGCCAGCGAACACCTGGGCGAGCAACTGGTCGTGCATCTTTCGCCGCTGGGGATCGGCCAGTTGGGCCTGATCCAGTTGCACCTGGTATTCCAGGGCCAGCGTGCCGCCGGGCTTGCGCATCCAGACGGCGCCACCCACGGCCCCCAGGGCGCTGACCACACGCGAAAGCAATTCGCCGTAGAATTCAGGAGGTGTCAGGCCGGCTCGTGCCAGCTTGGCCATTTCCGACATCAAGGTACGGATGCGCACGCGCGCTTCTGCGACCTGCTTCGGATCGACGGTTTGGATGGTCATGCCAGTTGTGAGCCGCTGGAGTTGGGGGGCTTCCTGTCCTCGGGGAGCGGAGGGCAGGGGGCAAACCGTTGCGTGCTGACCACCAGGCCGCTAGCGAGCAGCGTGATCTGCTATCACGAAGGCCCGCTCAGGCCGCAAAGTTTGCCTGACCGGTACAATCGGCCCGGACTGGCCGCAGCCTTGAACGAAAGATCATTTTGGTCTCAAGAATCGCCCTGCATTGGCCGCTGCTGGCAACCGGGTGCGGGGCCAGCAGCCACGAGCTGGCGCCGGCCGCGCTTGCTTGACAGCATTCCGCGCCCCCCTAGGATGAATCGCTCGTCGTCTCCCCGTCGCGGCCGATGATCCGCCGCCCGCCCCCCGCTAACGCCGCCCATTTCTCAAGGAACCGATCCATGCAAAAGCGACCACGGCAAACCCGGCTCCCTGGCATGGACGACGACGAGCCCCAGCGATCTTCCCCGGAAAAGCGCCCCAGGTCCAAAGACACCAGCAAAGCCGGCGACGAAAGCACCGCCGGCCCAGCCGCGCCGGTGCGTGGCTCCAGCAGCGGACGCGGCAGCCGCGGGGCAGGGCAACGGGCCAGCCGCAGCGCAGGCGAGATCAAGCGGGTGGAGCCGTCGGTCCCCGTGCCAGGCACCCTCGATCCGGGCGTGAACTACAAGGACGAACTGTTGGAGATGCCGCTGGCAGTGCTGCCAGAAGGTGTGCCGGATGGCGTGCCCGATCTGCGCGGCAAGACCGTATACGCGGTGGACGCGGCCTCGCTCATCTTTCAGGTGTTCCACGCCATCGCCGAGATGACCAACCCGCTGGGCCAACCGGTCAACGCGGTGTACGGCTTCACGCGCGACATCTTCAACCTGCTGGAACAGAAGAAGCCCGACTACTTGTTCTGCGCCTTCGACTTGCCAGGCGCCACCATCCGCCACGACCAGTACGAGGAATACAAGGCCCACCGGGATGAAATGCCCGACGAGCTGGCGCCGCAAATCGGGATGATCATCCGCATGCTGCAAGCGATGGATGTGCCGATCCTGGCGCACGAAGGCTACGAGGCCGACGACGTGCTGGCCACGCTCGCCCGCCAGGTTGAAGAGCACGGCGGCGAGTGCATCCTGGTCACCAGCGACAAGGACTGCCGGCAACTCATCACCGATCACGTCCGGCTGTACAACGTCCGCAAGGATCAGATCTTTGATCGCGCGGCGCTCGAAGCCGAGTGGGGCATCCGTCCCGACCAGGTGGTCGATTTCCAGGCGTTAGTCGGCGACTCCGTGGACAACGTGCCCGGCGTGCCGTTAATCGGCCCGAAGATCGCCAAGGAACTGCTCCAGGAATACGGCACGCTCGATGAAGTGCTTGCCCGCGCCGGCGAAATCCGCGGCAAGAAGCGCAGCGAAAACCTGCAAACGTACAAGCACCAGGCATTGCTGAGCCGCGACCTGGTGCGGCTGCACAACGATCTGCCGCTGCGCATTGATTGGAAGCGGGGCGAAACCGCGCACATGGACCGCGAAGCCGCCTTGCCGCTGTTCGAGGAATGGGGATTCCACGGCTTTGCAGATAAGATTCGAGCTGAGCTCGATGCCAGGCATGCTCCCAGCCGCTGGGAAACCCGGTGCGAAGTCATCGAGCAAATCGATGCGTTGCACTCGCTGGTGTCGCAGTTGCGGCAGCAACGCTCCATTGCGCTGCGTGTGCGGGGAACCCATCCCTGGCCAACCTGGGCGGACCTCACGGCGATTGTCTTGGCCAGCGAGGCAGGGCAGGCGTACTACATCCCCATGGCGCCGCCCAACGGTTCGCTGGAAAGCCTGGCGCTCAGCTACGAGTTTCCTCATGCGCTTCCGGCCGCCGAGGTCGTGCCGATCCTCAAGCCGCTCTTGGAGGATGAAGGCATCGCCAAGGTCGGCCACAACCTCAAGTACGACACGATTCTGCTGCGGCAGGCGGGCGTGAAGCTCGCCGGGCAAAAGCTCGATCTGTACGTAGCCAGCTACCTGCTGGATGCGGGCGAGCGCAATCACTCGCTGGAAGAACTCACCAAACGATATTTGCGGCATACGTTGCCGCGTGAAGATGCCCATGGGCATCTGGGCACCTCGATTTCCAGCGGTAACACGCGGAGCAGGACCGGCAGCGCAGCCTCGACAGAATTGCCGGTACACGAAGCGGCGGCCCAACGCGTGGATGCCTTGTGCCGGTTGCAGCCGGTGCTGTGGCAATACCTGGAGCAGGCACAGTTACTGTCCCTGTACCAGGATCTGGAGCGTCCGCTGATCGACGTACTCGCCGAACTGGAGCTCAACGGCATTTACGTCGACCGGCAGCGGCTCGCGCAGCTCAGCGAGCTGTATGCCAAGCGGCTCGTGGAACTGGAGCAATCGATCTATCGCCTGGCCGGGCGCGAGTTCAACATCGCCTCGCCCAAGCAGCTTCAAGAGGTGCTGTTCAACGAGCTGGGCTTTGCAGCCAAGAAGAAAACCCGCACCGGCATCAGCACCGAGGCCTCGGTGCTGGAGGAGTTGGCCGAAGAACACGAGCTGCCACGGCAAATCCTGGAGTACCGGCAGTTCGCCAAGCTCAAGGGGACGTATGTTGATGCGTTGCCGGGCATGATCAACCCGCGTACCGGCCGCGTGCATTGTTCGTTCAATCAAGCGGTTACGGCAACCGGACGGCTGAGCAGCAGTGACCCCAACCTGCAGAACATCCCAATCCGTACAGAGGAAGGCCGCGAAATCCGTTCGGCATTCCAGCCAGGGCACGAAGGCTGGCAACTGCTGGCGGCCGATTATTCACAGATCGAGCTGCGAATATTGGCTCATTTCAGCGGCGACGAGGCACTGTGCGGAGCGTTTGAGCGCGACGAGGACATTCACCGCGCGGTGGCGGCCGAAGTGTACGGCGTGCCGTTGGCGGAAGTTACATCGCAGCAACGACGTAACGCCAAGGCGGTGAATTTTGGCATCATCTATGGCCTGTCGCCGTGGGGGCTCGCCAAGCAACTTGGAATCGAGCAGGACGAGGCCGCGGCGTTCATTGATGCGTATTTCCAGCGATACCCCCGCGTCGAGGAATTTCTAGCCCAAGTACTGGCAGAATGCCGTGCTAAAGGGTATGTTAGAACCATCCTGGGACGTCGCAGAGCCATCCATGGCGTCAGGTCCGGCGTCCACCGTCAACGGAACCTTCCGGAACGGACCGCAATCAACACCGTGGTTCAAGGTTCCGCCGCCGATATCATCAAGTTGGCGATGATCCGCCTACACGATCGCTTGCAGGCGGAGCCCATTGCCGCGGCTATGCTGTTGCAAATCCACGACGAGTTGGTGTTTGAAGTTGCCGACCGTCACGTTGCGCAGTTGGCCGCGTTGGTGGTGCAGGAGATGTCCAGCGTTTACCCGCTCAACGTTCCCTTGAAAGTGGACGTATCGGCGGGTGCAAATTGGGCGTCGCTGCAGCCGATACCTTGATCAGCCAACGGCTTTTCGCACTGTCCCAGTCGCATCCGTCATGCCTCGGCCGCTTTCAGGTCTGGCCATTCGATTCCCGATATGCGCCGGTCGGAGCGGTCCTGCCTCAAAATCCAAATCGTTTGAAACGTCCTGTTCGCCACATGCATGGAGGTTCTGCGTGGTGAAGATCCGTATTTAGTGGTTTCGTCGTCCGATTCGGTCTGCCAGCCGCTGCGCGAGCCTCCAGGCGGATTGCAGCAAGCGCTCCGCGATGCCATCGCAGCCGTCGGTTGAAGGAGCCTGCAGGGTGGATTCCTCCCGCCGTTGCCTCTCGGGTTCGCGCTCGCCTGGTGCCCGCCACTTGCCGGTGCTGGGTCTATTGGGCGGCGTGGCCAGCGGCAAGAGCTATGTCGCCAACCTGCTGGCAAAGCACGGCGCCGCGGTGCTGGATGCCGATCGGGCAGGGCACCAGGTCCTGGAACAAGACGAGGTCAAGGCCACGCTACGTCAGCGGTGGGGAGACCGGGTTTTTACGCCCACGGGCGAGGTCAACCGGAAAGCTGTCGGGGAGATTGTATTTAACGACCCAACCGAGTTAAAATTCCTGGAAGCCGTCACGCATCCGCGGATCGGTTGCCTGCTCCAGGAACAGATTGAACTTCTCCTCCAGCAAGGCGCTCCAGCCGCCGTCCTCGATGCCCCGGTCATGCTCAAAGCAGGCTGGGATGCCATGTGCGACGCGATCTGGTTCGTTGACGCACCCCGCCCCACGCGTTTGCAACGAGCCCTACAGCGAGGCTGGACCGAAGCCCAGTTCGATGCTCGAGAAGCCGCGCAGGAGTCGTTAGACGAGAAACGCCGCAAGGCCACGGTCGTGATCGACAACGCCGGCGACAGCGAGGCCACGGCGGCCGCGGTTGCCCGGCATTGGCGGCAGTTTCTCGATCAGGTGCGCACGTCCCCGTGCGTGTCGGTGCCCTCCTCCCCAGCAGATCGTTAAGCAGCCCGGACCGAAACAATCCAAGCAGGGTTCAACCTTGACCGGCGGCGTTTGCCGCGTCCCGGGACACGTTTCCCTCAAGTCCTCAAACCGGAACAGAAAACAATACCCAATGTCGGACCGCTGCCGGGGACAGCATCCCCGGCGTGCCGTCCATGGTCCTACCCCATTGTCCATCCCACCTGAAACGCGAGGCGAAGTGATCGTTTGGCGGAACGTGCAAGTGAAGGAGCGAGTGATTGACGGGCAGACCGGCGGCCAGGTGCTGGCCTGCCGTGGTTGGTAAGCAGTTTCCCTCCGGCGTTTTGTCGGCACCGCCGGTGTCGCGCCGGACCGCGATCCTGAGTTTCTCCTGAAATTTGGCCCTTCCGAACGCATCCCCAACCCACCGCCGAGGCATTCTCGCCATCGGCAAGCGTGCTCATCGGAGTTGTCTGTCATGACCGAAACCAAACGCAAGACCACGGATGAGAAGGTTCGGAAAAGCGAATCCCGAACCGGCGTGCGCAAAAAATCGGCGCCCCCCGACGACGCTACCACTTCTACGGCGATCGATTCCGATCTGCACAACGGTGAGCCGATTTCGCTGGCTGAGGAGCTGGCCGAGGAAGGCAGCCTGGTCCGCGATGAAACCCACGAACACTACGAACGGATCAAGCGCGGCAACATCCACATTGCCGAACTGCAGAAGCTCTCGATGCCCGAACTGATCGAGGTTGCCAAGCGCGAGAACGTCAAGGAAATCACCGGGGTCAAGAAGCAGGATCTGATCTTCAACATCCTCAAGGAGCGCGTGAAGCTCAACGGCCTGATGTTCGGCGAAGGCACCCTGGAGGTGCTGCCCGACGGCTTCGGCTTCTTGCGCAGCCCCGATTACCACTACCTCTCCTGCCCGGACGACATCTACGTTTCGCCCAGCCAGATCCGCCGGTTCGGCCTGCGGACGGGCGCCACGGTGAGCGGCCAGATCCGCCCGCCCAAGGAAAACGAGCGGTACTTCGCCCTGCTGCGCGTGGAGGCGATCAACCACCACGATCCCAACCTGCTCTCGGAAAAGGTGTTCTTTGACGACCTGACGCCCATGCACCCCAACAAGCGGCTGGTGCTGGAGCACGATCCGTCGGAGATCGAGATGCGGGTGGTCGACCTGATCACCCCGCTGGGCTTTGGCCAGCGCGGCCTGATCGTCAGCCCGCCCCGCGCCGGCAAGACGATACTGCTGCAGAAGATGGCCAAGGCGGTCCTCACCAACTACCCGGACGCCTACGTGATCATGCTGCTGATCGACGAGCGGCCGGAAGAAGTGACCGACATGGAACGGCAGGTGAAGGGCCCCAACTGCGAGGTCATTTCGTCCACCTTCGACGAAGCCGCCGCCCGCCATATCCAAGTGTCCGAGATGGTCATCGAAAAGGCCAAGCGGATGGTGGAATACGGCGTGGACGTGGTGATCTTCCTCGACAGCATCACCCGGCTGGCCCGGGCCTGGAACGCCGAGTGCCCCAACTCGGGCAAGCTGCTCTCGGGCGGTGTCGACGCCAACGCCCTGCAGCGGCCCAAGCGGTTCTTCGGTGCCGCCCGCAAGGTCGAGGAGGGCGGTTCGCTCACGATCATCGGCACGGCGCTGGTCGATACCGGCAGCAAGATGGACGAGGTGATCTTTGAGGAGTTCAAAGGCACCGGCAACCTGGAGATCGTGCTGGATCGCCGGCTGGTCGACAAGCGCATCTGGCCGGCCATCGACATCAACCGCAGCGGTACCCGCCGCGAGGAGATGCTGCTGGATCGGGAAGAATACCGCCGGGTGTGCATCCTCCGCCGGGTGCTCAACGAGATGAACGCCCCCGAAGCGATGGAACTGCTCGTGAGCCGGCTGCAAAAGACCAAGAGCAACGCCGAATTCCTGATGAGCATGAACGCCAGCAAGTAGCCGTCCATCCGCGACTTGCTGCAATTGCTACCCAGGACAACACGGACCGATTCCCAGCGCCGCCCCGCGGAAAAACTCCGTCGGGGCGGCTTTTTTGTGCGCTAAAGGTGGCATCGGCGACGACGCAAGCGGAAGCTGACCCGATCGCCGGTATGCAAATTGCTCCGAAAAAGTGATCGGGGGCGAGCCGGAACCGGTATTGCTCGTATAGCGGCCGACGTCTGTGTTGCATGAGGCCGCGGGCAGTCCGAACTCCAGTCAACCTGCTATAGACCTCGCGATCCAAGGAGTGCCACCATGCACGTCCTCAAAGTCATGACGCCCAACGTGCACACGATCAGCCCGGACGCCTCGCTCGTCGAGATTGCGCAGTGCATGAGCGAGAACCAGGTCGGCGTGCTGCCCGTGGTGGAGGATTATCAAGTCGTCGGCCTGGTGACCGACCGCGACATCATTACCCGCGCGATCGCCCAGGGTGCCGATCCCACCACAACCACGGCTGCCGACGTGATGACGCGCGACGTGCAGACGGTTTCCGACTATCAGACCGTAAACGATGTCGAAGAACTGATGCGGCGCAAGCACATCCGCCGCGTGGTCGTCCTCGATCGCCACAATCACCCGGTGGGCATTGTTTCGCTGGACGACCTGGCCACCCGCGTATCGCCCCAGGAAGCCGGGCAGGTGCTCAAGAAGGTTTGCGAGTAAGCCGAGTCCCTGACCGCGACGGGAGCCATTACCGCGACGCGTTACTGGGCGGCATCCAGCAGTTGGGCAATCGTCTGTTCAAACAGCGCATCGCCGCCGAACTGCATCCCCAGCGCTCGCAATTTGCCCGTCTCAATCTGGTGCTTGGGCTGCGTCTGGCCGCCGCGGATCTCGCTGTTGCTGCCCGCTAGCCGTTTGGCCGTGGTGGCGACATCGTACTCGGAGATGTACCGGTCGTAGCAGTTGTACGCCTGGCCGGCAATTCCTTCGGCGGTCAGCAGGATGCCAACCGCCTTGGCCACGTCGGCGGCATGCACCTCTTTACCGCCCCGGCGGCACTCGACCGGTTCGCCCCGCGCAACGGCGGTCACCAGGTCGAACCATTTGCTGTTCTGAGGGCGATGGGCCAGGCCGTACACACCGGTGGGCCGCAATGCACAGACCTCGTAGCCCTTGCCCAGCCCGTAGCTGTGCACGAACTTTTCAAGCGCCGCCTTGTGGGCTCCGTAGTGGCTCTTGGGCCAGAGCGGGTGTGCCTCGTCCAACGGGCGATCGTCCAGAATGACGTCGTGCACCGCGCACGTGGAGATGAACACGAACCGCTTCACGCCCGCGGCCCAGGCGGCCTCCATCAATTGCAGAGTGCCCAGGATGTTCACCCGGGCAAACTCCAGCAGGTCGCCTTCGCCGCCCATGAAACCACCGGCCGGATGATACAGGGCCGAGTGCACCACGGCGTCGGCTCCGGCCACCAACCGCCGACTGGCTTCCTCATCGCCCAGGCTGCCCTCCACCCATTGGACGCTGTCCGCATACCCTTCCAGGCCCGAACGATCGCTCTCCGGACGATACCACGCGTTAAGCGTATGACCGCACTGACGGGTCAGGTGATCGATGATGTACCGGCCAATGAACCCGGTCGCACCGGTGAGAGCAACGCGCATTGGCGAACCCTTGTACGGTTGCAGAACGTGGCCACCGCAGAACGCGGCCTGTATCGCCCAGGCTCTTCATGGGCACTGCGCCCCATGCCTGAACGGACTGCGCACGATGGCCAGCAACTTGGCAGCAACATGCCCAGCCATTGCTGTGGCATTCTGAACCGCAGTCTAGGCGACGACGCGACAGGTGGCAAACGGCGGCGCGCAGCATCCCACACAGCTTGCCACGTCCGATTGACGTGAGCAGGCGGTTTAGCCTTTGTACTTGCCCAAGATCAGGG
The DNA here is from genome assembly GCA_937927735.1 of uncultured Planctomycetales bacterium. Taxonomy (GTDB): domain Bacteria; phylum Planctomycetota; class Planctomycetia; order Pirellulales; family S012-138; genus CALBRZ01. Next base: position 19,096 of record CALBRZ010000106.1, on the reverse strand, counting down.
CAATGTTCTGGCCGCCAAACCCGAAGCTGTTGGTCAGCACGTAGTCGATCTTCTTTTCACGGGCCTCGTTGGGCACGTAATCGAGATCGCATTCGGGATCGGGGTACTCGTAGTTGATGGTGGGCGGCAGCACGCCATCGCGAAGCGCCAAGAGCGAGATGATGACCTCGGTCGCGCCGGCGGCGGCAATCAAGTGGCCCGTCATGCTCTTGGTGCTGGAAACCGGTGTCTTGTACGCCAGGTCGCCAAACACCTGCTTGATGGCCAGGGTTTCCACCTTATCGTTCACGGCCGTGCTGGTACCGTGAGCGTTGATGTAGCCGATCTGCTCGGGGTTCAGCCCGGCGTCTTGCAGGGCCAGTCGCATGCAACTGGCGGCACCGCGTCCCTCGGGGTGCGAATCGGTCACACGGAAGGCGTCGGCCGTGGAACCGTAGCCGACGACTTCGCCCAGGATCTCGGCACCGCGGGCCTTGGCGTGTTCCAATTCCTCGATGACCAGCATGGCGGCGCCTTCGCCCAGCACGAAGCCATCGCGCTTGAGGTCGAACGGCCGCGAGGCCTTGGTCGGCTCGTCGTTACTGGTGCTCAGGGCGGTGAGCAGGTTGAAGCCCGTCACGCCAAACGGGTGAATCATGCTGTGGGTGCCGCCGGTGAGCATCACGTCGACGTCGCCGCGGCGGATCATCTCCACGGCTTCACCAATCGCCTGGCTGCTGGCGGCACAGGCCGTCAGGCAGTTGGCGTTGGGGCCCTGGCAGTTGAACAGGCTGGCCACGTGCCCAGCCGGCATGTTCGGTTCCTGCTCCAGTTCGGCGACCGGGTTCAGGATTTCCAGGCCCGACTTCGTGAAACGGACAATGTCTAGCTTGTTCTGTTCCTCGCCGGTGAGGGCGCCGACCACCATGGTGGTGAAGCGTTCGAACTCCTGGTTGCCTTCACCGCTGCCCATGTAGACGCCAAAGCGGGTCGGCTCCACGTCGCCTTCCTTCAGTCCCGCCGAAGCCATGGCGGCCTTGGCGGCGCCAATCGCAAAGCGCGTGTGGCGGCCCTGGTACTTCCATTTCTCAGGGTCTTCACCAGCCTGCGAGAGGTCCCAGTCGCGCACTTCGGCCGCGATTTGGGTGGGGAAATTGCGGGCATCGAAAATGGTGATCCGGCCCACGCCCGACTCGCCCGCCACAATGCGTTTCCAGGCGGAGTCGAGGTCGGTGCCCATCGGCATCACCCAACCCATCCCCGTAACCACAGCTCGTTTCCGCATGGTATGTCGACCCTGTCGAAATAGGCCGAGCCCTCCGCACCCTTGAGGGGACGGGGGGCATCTATCGAATTGCCTGAATGGAAGTCGCCCGTTTGGAGCTCGCCGCTCACCTTGCCAATTGGTAGCGCGAGCACGGCCTTGCGCGTTACTCGCCTGGCAGGCTGTCAGGACGAAGGTTAACCGGAGTTGCGAAAGAACGCGGCCGCGGAGGCTTCCAGGCCCGGCGGAGGCTGCAGCCGGCTGCCGTCAGCAGCGCGGCCCACCTCGTACACGCCCAGCAGGTTCATCATCGCCAGCAGTTCGGCGGCGCCGAACAGCCGGCGGGTGCGCTCGGTCTGCAGAACGTTGGCGAAAAACACATCAACTTCGGCCTGCAGTTTCCCGTTCACGTGGGCCTGGCCGGCTACCTGCGCACCATCTTCTTTAAGGTATTCCAGGACCGACGTATAGACCAGGGTATCGCCGGGGCGGGCCGCGAAGTAGAACTGCGCCTTGTTCACCTTCGCCAGGATCATGTTGCCGGTCAGGCCCTGGGCCTCGGCTACCAGGATCCCGCCCGCCTGCGCAAAGCCCTCCACGATCAGCGAGGCCGGCATCACCGGATAACCGGGAAAGTGGTCGTGCAGGTGGTCCTCGGCCAACGAGACGTTCTTCACGCTCTTGGCGCTGCGGCCGCTTTCAAACTCGAGGAAACGGTCGATCCAATACCACCGCATACCAGTCCTACCTTTTGCTGTCGGCCATTGCAGTCCGCGCTGCCAGCCAGGCCACCGCCGGGCTGCGATCTCGTAGCGCCTCCCGCGCCCGGTTGCTCGGCCCCGCACGTCGCGAAGTAAGCCCGGGGCAGTTGCAGCCTCGCTATCCTCGTGCGGCGGCTACCGCTGAGCCCAGCGTCCCAGACCCCGCCCACGGTTCTTGCGGCCCTTGGCATCCGTACGCCCGCGGGCGAAACGCGGGCAGGGCAAGCCGCGGCGTTCCCCCGCCTTCGTCGATCGCGGTCTGGTGAGCCGCGTGAGCCGCGGCTCCCCGTCCCAGCGTCCTTTGCGCGGCGTCCTCGTACCCAGCCCGGCGCACCACATCCGTAGTACGCCCTTCGGAATGCCGGGCACCATGGCGTCGCAACCGCGTTACTTGGCGTTGACCTTCGAAGCCACGTACGAGCAGATCGTGTCCACCGTGAACAGCTTGGAGAAGTCCTTCACCTCGGGGTTCTTTTCGAACTCGGTGAGGTCGGCAAACGGCATCCGCTTGCGCAGCTCTTCCAGGCCCTGCGGGGTCAGCTTGCCGTCCTGCACGTACTGGGTGTCGGTCAGCAGGTTTTCGGGGAACAGTTCGCCGCGGGGAATCTTGATGTCGAAGGTCTTTTCCAGACGGAACACGATGTCGAGGAAGTCAATCGACTCGGCGCCCAGATCGCCCGTCAGCGTGGCTTCCGGGGTGACTTCGTCTTCGTCCACGCTCAGCGCGTCGACCAGGATTTCCTGCACCTTCGAGAAGATCTCGGATTTGTCCATAGGGGCAATTCTCCCGCGTAATCAAAAGTAGAAGTTGGTTTCGTTCCGTAGTTGGGTAGTGACACTTCCTCAAGCTGCGCCGCGTGGGCGCTACCCGGCAACCAGCCACGCCACGCTGGCACTGACAGCAGCAGCCGCAACTGCCCCGGGCGCGGTAGCTGCCGATATTGCTTCCAGCGGTGGCAGGGGGCGACGCGCAGGCGGCGTCAGGCCTGCTCGGGCGACTGGCGAAGGATGGCGTACAACTGGCGCAGCGAATGCTTCATAAACTCGTCGCGAGCCGCCAACTGAGGATCGCTGTCGGCGAGGTTCGACGAGTGCAACACCAGTCGGCCCGATACTGCAACCTTGTCGTCCACCGTCCCTTGCGCCTTGAGCTTGGTCGATGCACCCTCGCGCGAGACGATCGACGCTTCAATCCGCAGCGTCTGTCCTGGCTCGACAAAGTTCGCGTACTTGATCCCGCGGGCATCTTCCAGCAAGACGAGGCTGTGCGCGAAATCGTCCGTCACCCGCACCAGCCAAGCCCCGGCCTGAATCAGCGTTTCCAGCATCATCACGCCGGGCATCACCGGCGCGTTGGGAAAGTGATCGGCCAGATACTCTTCTGCCAGCGAAAGGTTCTTGTGTGCCGTGATCGCCTTACCGGGCTCGAGATCCACGATGCGATCAATGAGCGAAAACCGCATGGAACCCCAAGCTCCTTACCAGGTTAAACCAGCCAATTTAACCGCCAGGGTTTGCGCAGACAATAAACTTCACACTTCGGGAACAAACTGCCTTTGGTGTATCGACAATTCCACTCGATCCGTCCAGGCAATTTGGCCAAACTTTTTGGCGTCGGATGGGCCAAAATGTCACAACCGCCGTCGCGGCGGCGGGCTGCGGCCTGGGTAAAAGCATAAGCGGGGCAAGCTGTTCCGACAATTCGGTCATCTAGAGAATACTGCCCCCCTCGCACGTGGTGATTGCCGCCATCGGACGCCACGTTTCTTCGCCCGCCGAACCTCCAGGCCCAGCAAAGCCGTTCCCGGCTTCGCCGAATCGCCGCAAGTTAAAGCCGCATGGCAACTTGGAATCAGGCGATGCCGCCTTCCCGCAGCCGGGCCCCGCTGCCCACCAGCCGCCGCCGGCACGGCACGTGGTTTGATCCGTGCCCGCCTCCAGAGGTGGTTGCTTTCCCATCTACCGCGAAAAGGGTAAAACCGCAGGCGCTGCCCGCGAGGCGTGGGCAGTTAGCTCCCTATTCCTCTTTCTTACCAGCGGGTAGTTCACCATGAGCGACTGGATTCAACAGCTATTGGGTGACGAAGCGGACACGCTCTTGGGGCATCGTTGCCAAACCATCCCAGCCGATCAGTTGCACCTGCCCGGCCCCGACTTCATCGACCGCATTTTCTACCCCTCGGATCGCAACCCGCGCGTGCTGAACAACCTCGCCCGGCTTTACAACACGGGCCGCCTGGCGGGCACCGGCTACGTGTCGATCCTGCCGGTCGACCAGGGTATCGAACACTCGGCCGGGGCGTCGTTCGCTCCCAACCCCGAGTACTTTGATCCCGAGAACATCGTCCGCCTGGCCATCGAAGGCGGTTGCAACGGCGTGGCCTCCACCTTCGGCGTGCTGGGCGCCGTGGCGCGGAAGTACGCGCACAAGATCCCGTTCATTGTGAAGATCAACCACAACGAACTGCTGACTTACCCCAACAAGTTCGACCAGATCATGTTCGGCACGGTCGAACGGGCGTACGACATGGGCGCCGCGGCCGTGGGCGCGACGATCTACTTTGGCTCGGAAGAATCGTCGCGGCAGATCATCGAGGTGGCCCAGGCCTTCGAGGCGGCTCACGAGCTGGGCATGGCCACCATCTTGTGGTGCTATCTGCGCAACCCGGCGTTTAAGACTTCGCAGGCCGATTACCACGTGTCGGCCGATCTTACCGGCCAGGCCAACCACCTGGGCGTGACAATCCAGGCCGACATCATCAAGCAGAAGCTGCCGGAGAACAACGGCGGCTACACCGCCCTCAAGTTCGGCAAGACCTCGCCGCTGGTCTACGAGAAGCTCACCACGGACCACCCCATCGACTTGTGCCGGTACCAGGTGGCCAACTGCTACATGGGCCGCATCGGCCTGATTAACTCCGGCGGCGCCAGCGCCGGCGCGTCCGACCTGCGCGAAGCCGTGCGCACCGCCGTCATCAACAAAAGGGCAGGGGGCATGGGCCTGATCAGCGGCCGCAAAGCCTTCCAGCGCCCGATGAAGGACGGCGCGGAACTGCTGCACAAGATCCAAGATGTGTACCTGGATCCAAGCGTGACCATCGCGTAGCCGCGGCAGCCTCGTCGCGCCAACATTGGGCTCCACCACAAGAAGCAAAACGCCGCCGTCCAGCGACATGGACGGCGGCGTTTCTTGTTGGATTGCCGACTATCGATTGCCGCAGTTCGCTCAATTGGGCTGCGGCAACGCCGAACGCGGAATCGTTCTGGCCGGAGCCGGCCGTCCCACCGTGGCTGGTCCGCCCGCCGCGGCGCGGGCCGCATGCGGGTTAAAGCCGCCAGCTCCCGGTTGCGGCAAGCTGCTGCTCGGCGGGGCTGAGCGCACCGGCTGAGCGGCGTGAGGCTGGGTGCCGGGTTGCGGCGTCCCCATGGGCCGTCCCACGTTCATCGGACGAGGCATGTCAGCCCGGGGCACTGCTGCCGATGCTGGACGCTGTGCGGCGTTACCAGGCGGTGCCGACGGCTGCCTTGGGGACCCCTGGTTGGCCACGACCGGGCGAGCCGTCGCATGCCGCTGTGCCGCGACTGGCTGTTGGGCCGCGGGACTGGGGGCCACGGCACGTTGAGCCGCCGGGCGGGGGCCATCCGGTTGCCGCATGGCGTGGATCATCTGTTCGTGCGTCAGCGGTACCGTCCGCGCAACGGTCGGCTGTTGCGCCGGCGTGGTGCTGCCTGACTGGGAGCCGCACCAGTAGCCGGCGGCGAAGATGATGCCGGCGGCAATCGTCGCCCCGGCCAGTTGCGCAGTCCGGGGAACCGCCGTTGCCCTGCGTCGACCGGCGGCGCGTTCTGCTTCAGCTTCGACCAAGGCCGAGTGCAAGCCCTTGAACATATGGGCCTGGTCCTTGGAAGGGATCCAGAATTGTTTGGCCATGGTGATCAGTCCACTTCTTCGATGTCGCGGTCGTAGAGCGCGTCGGTGGTACCCACAAAACCCAGGCGGCGATTGTAGAAGTTCGCCTTGTCGGCGTCGGTCCAGTAGCTGGGCAGCGTGGTCACATCCAGTTCGTTCTCGACCCAGCGGAACTTCTTCACGTGGCCATCGGCGAACGACACGTGCGCGATATCGCCTACGTGCCGGTAATGCGTGGTGGGATTGCCCGAGCTGGGCGGCTCAAGCAGCCAGTTTTCGGTGAGGCCCGGCGAGAGGTCGGAGTTGTAACCGCGAGCCGAATCGGCAAACACGATCGTCTTGGACGTGGCCTTGAGGCTGGCAAACGCGTGGGCTGGGGGCGGCACCACCTTGCCGGACTGCGGATGGATGGTGCCCGGCTGGTACACGCCCACCCAGTTCCAGTTCTCGTCGTACTGGATGCTGGTGCCGGGGCCCAGGTAGCTGGCGTTGTAGCCGAAGGCACTGGTCAGCGTGTTGAACCGCGTTTCAGTGATCGAGCTGAGGCTGAAGTCCGGGTCCTGGAACACCTCGGGGTCCTGCTCCAGGTACGGGGCCAGCAAGCCGCGATCGAAGTCCAATTGCGGCGGATTGACGCCGTCGTCGATCACCGTGGCAAACCAGTACCGCTGAACGTGCGGCTTGGCGGGATCCCACAGCAACCAGGGCACCATGTCGCCCTGCACTTCGGCGTATTGGATCCAGGCCATCGTCAATTGCCGCAGGTTGCTGCTGGCCTGGGTGCTGCGGGCAGAAGCCCTGGCGGAGTTGATGGCGGGAATGATCAGAGCGGCCAACAGAGCGATGATCGCGATGACAACGAGCATCTCGACCAGCGTGAAAGCGCGTCGTGCCTTCATAGCTCGGGTCCTTTCAGTCGAGGATCATGAAAGAAAATCGCACGGGTAGATCCTCGGAAAGACCCGCACGATTCCAGTCTCGTGGAAACGTGGTATGTAGCTTGGGGATCGGACTTTCACCGCACCGGACGTGTCCTGGAATTGCACCAGAGTTCACCCATCAAGTTGTTGGACCGCTCGAATCCTCCTTATCTGCTTCAACGGGAAGATGCGGACAAACCTCGCACTCGCCAAACGGCGATCGCTCGGTGCTTGGATCGAATTGCGGGCAGCCACATGGGGCCACCTCGGACTAGCCGGTGAACGCGCACCAGCTGACATTCAGCAAGAAAGAATCCCTTGCGGCCATCATTCAAAGCCGCAGAGTGGGAGGCCAATATGGGACAAGCCTGCCGGCTCGTCAATGACCCCGGCGAAAGTATTCCTCAACCCTGCTGCGCTACGAGAGTTGGAATCGCGAGGTGACCGTCATGTCGCTCTGCGGCTCAAGTGCATGGCCGTTCGTTTCATCCGCACGTACACCATACGCGCGGCATGCGCAATGATACGAAGTGCCCAGATTCACCACGTTTACAACGCGTGCGGCAGGACCCCGAACGCGATGGACAACGCGCTGGGGGCTTCGCCGATCAAACGTGCCGCAAAGCCAGGGCTTACTTGGCCGGCTTGTAGCCGGGAGCGGCAAAGAACGACACCAACTGCTTGCCGTCGGCCGTGTTCCAGATGCGGACTTCGCCGTCGAACGTACCGGTGGCCAGCAGCTTGCTTGCGGGATGCACAGCCAGGGCGTACACAAAGTCGCCGTGGCCGCCATAGGTGCGAACCGCCTTGCGATCAGCCGCGGTGAACTGCCGCGCCGACTTATCGGCCGAGCAGGCATATACCTGGCCATCGACCACCGCCACCTTGTGGACTTCGCCACCAAAGCCGGTGATCTCGGCGATCTTCTTGCCGTCGGCCGGGTTCCAGACCTGCACCTTGCGATCATGGCCGGCGGTCAGCACCTGCTTGCCATCGGGGCTGAACGCCACCGAGTAGACGGTGTTGCCATGCCCATTAAATGTGGCCTGCGATTCGCCATTTTCGGCGTTGAACACCTTGGAGGTCTTGTCGCGGCTGGCCGAAGCGAGCAGCTTGCCATCGGGGCTGAACGCCACGCCCAACACCCAATCGGCGTGGTCCTCGATCAGCAGTTCCTGGGCACCTGTAGCCACATCGAACACGCGGATCGAACGATCGGCAGCCGCGGAGGCCAGCTTGGTGCCTTGCGGGTTAAACGCCACGTCGAAAGCCACGTCGTTCATCGCGGCCAGGAACTTCACCAGCTTGCCGGTGGAAGCCTCAAGCAGGACGACTTCGCCCAACTGCCCCGGCGTGCCGCTAGCGACAGCCAACAGCTTGCCGTCAGGGCTGTAGGCCAGGCCGTAGGTCCGCTGGGCCACGCCACTGATCCGCCGCAGCAATTGGCCATCGGCCGGGTTCCAGACGGTAATTTCGTTGTAACCGGCGGCCGCCAACTCCTTGCCGTCGGCGCTGAACGCCAGGGCCGTGATAGGCAGTGTCGCCGGATAGGCCTCGGGAGCCGGAGCGTACTTGCGCGGAACGATCGACGACAGGGTGGCCTTGGGATCCTCGGCGTCGTACTTGGCGCCTTCCTCGATCCAGCGGCGAATCAGGTCGATCTGATCCTGTGGCAGCCGCTCGCCCTCCTTGGGCATCCACGCGTCTTTGTCCGTCTCCGAAACCAGACGCAGCAGTTCGCTGTCGTCCACGTCGCCGGGCGTGACCGGGTTGAGTGTACTGTCGCCCGGCTTCATCAACGCGTCAAACGTGTGCAACCGGTAGCCGCCCTGCGGCTGCGTGGCACCGTGGCAAGCCACGCACTTTTCGAGCAGGATCGGAGCAATGTCCTTGGCAAAGCTCACCGGCGTTTTGCCGGTAGACTTCTTGGCATCGGTCGGCTTCTTGGCGTCGGCGTTCTTGTCCGCCGGCTTTTCAGCCTTCTTTTCGGCGGATTTTTTCTCGTCCGGCTTTTTTGCTTCGGCGGCTGGTTTCTCGTCGGCCTTGGACTTGGCTTCCTCCTTAGCTTCCGCCGCGGCACCGCCAGCCTGCTTGTCCGCCTTGTCGTTGGCATCCGCCGCGTGAATCGGCAGCACAGTCAACATGCCCAAAGCCAACGCGGCACAACCAACCAAGAAACGCTTCCCAACTGACATGGCAGGTGACCTTTGCACGGTGGGCGTGGCAGGTTCCGCTACAGAACCGTGTCACAAGTGAAGGCAGGAATCCGAAGGAGGGCAGGGGAGGCCGAGCGTCTACGCATGGCAGGGCCCAACCCATTAAAGTATGCCTTCCCGTCACATTCGTTGCAACGCGCAAGGTGCCCCGGCGGCCACCTAACCCCGGTGAATTTGACAACTTAGCCCGACATTGCCGCGTGCCGAATCACCGCTCGGAAGAACGTCTCCTGGCTTTCAGTGGCGGCTGCTATGCTCGATCCACGAGCAAACAGCCCCTCCCCACCTAGCAAGGCGTGGAGCAATGCCAGGCCCCAACGTACACACAAACCGGCCGCGAAGCCTCCCATGGATCGGTGCGATGCTGCTGGGGCTGATGGCGGCCGCGTATGCCACAGCGGCCGACGACGTCCAGGAAACTGCCCTGGCAGCGACCGGTGCCCGCGGCGGTTCCGTGCGCTATCAATCAATCGGCCCTGGCGTGCGTTGCACGATCACCAGCCCCGAGGGAATCGGCCGCGTGACGCTGAAACGCCGGGGCACCGCCTGGCCTACCCCGCTGATCTTGCGGCTGGAACTCAAGGGCCTTGAATCGCTCACGCTCACCGCCGGGGGGCAGCGTCTGGAAGTTTCACTCACCAGCAACCAGCCGCACCGCCTGCTGGTCCAGCACACCGAGGACCAATCAGACGGCAGCGACGCGAAACCGCAGCCCGTCGCAGCCGATTCGCCGCTCTGGCCCAAGTTCCAGGTATTGGACGCCGCAGGCAGCGACGTTGGCTTGCGGCTGCCGCCCGAAGGCGGGTGCATCGAAGTCACCGTTCCGCCGCGGTTGCTGCAAGACGCCCAGACACTCGATATTGGCTGGATCGATTTTCATCGCGGCTGAGCGCGGCCATTACGGTAGGCAAGCGGGGGCCTTGATCTGGCAGAGGGCGACCGCCATGCTCAACAGTTCGTGCTGCCTGCACGCTCTTTACGAGCCGGCGGCCGCGCCCCACGCATCAGGAGTTCGCCCGCGTTGACGATGTTCGACCACCGCTCCCCGTCGCCGCCCGACCGGTTGCCGCCCACGGTCGACGTTCCGGCCGAATCGCCCGCCGGGGTGAATGTGGCCCGGCGTCTGGACCTGACCGCGGCCCAGATGCCCGACGCGACAGCGATCGTGGTACCGGGCGTGCGGGGCGACTACCAGCGTTACACGTTCGCGCAGCTTGCCCGCGACAGCACGCAGATCGCCCAGGGCTTGAAGGAGCTGGGCGTACGGCCGGGCTTGAGGCTAGCACTGATGGTGCGGCCGGGGTTCGACTTCGTTTCGCTGGTCTTTGCGCTGCTCAAGGCCGGAGCCGTTTCAATCCTGATCGATCCCGGTATGGGCCGCCGGCGGTTGCTGCGGTGCCTGGATGAGGTGGAGCCGCAAGGCTTTGTAGCCATTCCTGTGGTGCAGGCCATTCGGGCTATGCTGGGCCGCCGCTACGCCAACGCCCGGCTGAACGTGACCGTGGGCCGCCGTCTGTTCTGGGGCGGTTACACGCTGGCTGAAGTGCGTGCCGCCGGCCAGGCAGCCCTCGAGCGGGGCAAACGGTTTGCCTATGCGGCAGGCGGCGATGATCCGGCCTCGATCATCTTCACCACCGGCAGTACGGGGCCGCCCAAGGGCGTGTTGTACCGCCACCGCCAGTTCGACAAGCAGGTGCAAGAAATCCGCGACGCCTACGGCATCGCGCCCGGCGAGATCGACATTTCCTGCTTCCCGCTGTTTGCGCTGTTCAACTCGGCGATGGGCGTGACCACGGTCTTTCCGCGGATGGACTTCTCGCGGCCCGCCCAGGCTTCGCCGGCTCACATTGTGCAGTTGGCCAACGACCTGAAGGCCACGCAGTCGTTCGCGTCGCCGGCCGTGTGGAAGAACGTGGCCGCATGGTGCGAAGCGGGGGGATTGCGCGAAGCGGGGGCTTCGAGCGCCGTGCAAAGCAACCAGCGGCGGCTAGCGACGTTGCGCCGCGTGCTTTCGGCCGGGGCGCCGGTTTCGGCGGCCATCCTGGAATCGCTGCGCCATTTTGTGCCTGACGGAGCGACGCTGCACACGCCCTATGGAGCGACCGAGGCCTTGCCCGTGGCCACCATCGAGGCCGCCGAAGTCCTCGGCGAAACGGCCCAGCAAACCCGCCAGGGCCGCGGCGTGTGCGTAGGCCGCCGATTCCCCGGCATTCGCTGGAAGGTGATCCGGATCGTCGATGGGCCCATTGCCACCCTGGACGATGCCCAGGAGCTGCCGCCGCACGAGATCGGCGAACTGATCGTACAGGGCGACGTGGTCACGCAGGCGTACTTCAACCGCGACGACGCCAACCGGCTGGGCAAGATCGCCCCCGGCCGCGACGATCCCGAGGGGCGACTATGGCATCGGATGGGCGACTTAGGCTACCTCGATGGCCCGGCCGATGATCCCGGCGCCCGGTTCTGGTTCTGTGGCCGCATGGCGCACCGCGTCACGACACCGCAGGGACCGCTGTTCACCATCCCCTGCGAAGCCATCTTTAACCAGCACCCAGCCGTGGCGAGGACGGCGCTGGTTGGCATCGGGCCGCCGGGCCAGCAGCGTCCGGTGTTGATCGTTGAACCCAAGCCCGGCCAGTACCCGTGTTCCACCGCCGCATGGCGGGAAATGGTGGCCCAGCTGCGTGAATTCGGCGCCGCGCACGCGATTACGGCCGGGATTGACACCTTTTTGCCGCACCCGCAGTTTCCGGTCGATATCCGGCACAACGCCAAGATCTTTCGCGAGAAGCTGGCCGTTTGGGCCGCCAAGAAGCTGGGGCAGAGCTAACGCTGTAAACAGCGTCACCGGGCAGAGAAGGGAAGTGGCGTTTTCTCCGATTCTCTCTGCACTTATTCGCGTGGACGAGCAGCCGACGTTCACTGCGCAAAAAAAAGAAACCGCGTCGTCACCAGACGACGCGGTTTCCCGTCTTATTGAGTCCTCGATGGCGCACGGCGTAGCCGCCGGTATGCCGCTCTAGCGGTTCTTCCAATCGATGCCCGAGAGCGAAGCCAAGGCCAACGCCAACGCGTGCGTGCCGTCACGGCCGTGGCCTTGGGCCTTGAGGGCGACGTACAGCTGGTGGCTCAGCGCCAGACCGGGCATCGACAGGCCCATCCGCTTGCACTCATCCAGCGCGATGCCCATGTCTTTGATGAAGTGCTCGACGAAGAAGCCCGGATCGAAGTTGTTGTTGATGATCCGCGGGCCCAGGTTGGAGAGCGACCAGCTTCCGGCGGCACCACTGGCCACCGACTGCATCACGGTTTCCAGATCGAGGCCGGCCTTGTAGCCGTACAGCAGGGCTTCGCACACGCCGATCATGTTGGTGGCAATCAGGATCTGATTGACCATCTTGGTGTGCTGGCCCGCGCCCGGACCGCCCTGGTGCACAATGGTCTTACCCATCGCTTCCCAGCAGGGCTGCAGCGCGTCGACCACTTCCTTATCGCCGCCGATCATGATCGAGAGCCGGGCTTCGCGGGCTCCCACGTCGCCGCCCGACACGGGCGCGTCCACCGCGTGCACGCCCTTGGCCTTGGCGGCCTCGGCGATTTCCACGGCCAGCGAGGGCTGGCTGGTGGTCATATCGACGATGATGTTGCCTTCCTTGCTGCCGGCCAGCACGCCGTCGGGGCCCAGGATCACCTCGCGCACGTCGCTGGGGAATCCCACGATGGTGAAGACCACGTCGGAGTTTTCAGCCACGGCCTTGGGGCTATCGGCGTACTTGGCGCCCTTGGCCACCAGCGCATCGGTCTTGGACTTGGTGCGGTTGTAAACGGTGGCCTGGAACCCCTTGTCGATGAGGTGGCCGCACATGCTGTTGCCCATCACGCCCGTGCCAATCCAACCGATCCGGGTGTCACCGGGAACCACCTTACGAACCGCCATTTGCAATCCTCTTGCGTGCTGTATGGAACTGATGGAAGGAAAGGGGGTAACCGCCGCGGCAAATCAGCGAGCGCCGCGGGCAAATGCCCCGTTGAATATAGCGGAGGCGCCCCCGGCTGTCATTGCGCCGGGGGGCCCGCTACCGCTGGTCGGATAAAGGAGCGCTGTTACCAGGAGCGCGGCGTCACGCGGCCCTGCACGCGGAGCGGCAGGCCCTGGATGCGCAAGAAACCTTCGGCGTCGGTCTGGTTGTAGGAGCCGCCGCCTTCCATGGTGGCGATGCCTTCGTCGTACAAGCTGTTGGGGCTCGTACGGCTGGCCACCATGATGTTGCCCTTGTACAGGTTCAGCGTCACTTCGCCGGTGACCACCTTCTGAGCCTGGCGGATGAACGCCAGCAGGGCATCGAACTTGGCGTGGTACCAGAAGCCGTAGTAAACCATCTCGGCCACCTCGGGGGCGAGCCGGTCGCGGAGGTGCATCAGGTCGCGGTCGAGGGTGATCTGCTCGAGCAGCCGGTGCGCCTCGTAGAGGACGGTCATGCCGGGCGCCTCGTACACGCCACGGCTCTTCATGCCTACAAAGCGGTTCTCGACCACGTCGATCCGGCCGATACCGTTGCGGCCGCCGATGGTGTTCAGCGAACGCACCATCTCCAGGGCCGACTTCCGCTCGCCGTTGAGGGTGACCGGCACGCCCTGCTCAAAGCCGATCCGCACCGTTTCCACCTTGTCCGGGGCGTCCTGCGGCGAAACGGTCATGCCGAACTCGACCAGGTTCAGCCCATCCACGGTCAGGTCTTCCAGGGCGCCGGCTTCGTAGCTGATGTGCAGGCAGTTCTCGTCGGAGCTGTACGGCTTGGCGACCGAGGCCTTGACCGGGATGTTCCGCTGCTGGCAGTATGCGATCATCTCGGAACGGCCGGGGAACGCCTCGCGGAACTTGGGATCGCGCCAGGGGGCGATGATCTTGACGTTGGGATCTAGCGCCTCGGCGGCCAACTGGAACCGGCACTGGTCGTTGCCCTTGCCGGTGGCACCGTGCGCGTAAGCTTCCGCGCCCACTTCGCGGGCAACCTGCAGGCACACCTTGGAGATCAGCGGCCGGGCGATCGAGGTGCCCAGCAGATACACCTGCTCGTACTTGGCTTGCCACTGCATCACCGGGAAGGCGAAGTCGCGGCACAGCTCTTCCTGGGCGTCGACAATCCGGGCACTGGCTGCGCCGCACTGCTTGGCCTTGTTCAAGATGGCCTCGCGGTCCTCGCAGGGCTGCCCCAGATCGACGTAAACCGCGTGGACCTCGTACCCTTGGTCCTGCAACCAGCCCAAGATGACCGAGGTATCCAATCCGCCCGAATAGGCCAGAACACAGCTAGGCATGGTGCAAGACAACCCAAAACAGGTGAAAGGAAACGACGTTAGTTTTCAGCAACAATAATGGTTTTGCCGGCTCTTGTAGGCCGGGCGCTCGCCGCCCGGCGAACGGCTCCGCCAGCGTGACCTCTCTGGGTGACACGGCCTCCGCGCGTGTCTTCCCGAAATACCGTCAGAAGCAAATCAGCTTACGGATTCTGGGCCGCTTGGCAATCGGGGCCGCGGTGGAACGAACCGCGGTGGCCCAACCGCCCGCCGCTCCGCATAATGGGGGGCAGCGCGTGCGTGCGAACACGTAACGCCCGATGGATGCGTACCGACCATCCTAGCCACAATCGGCAGTGAGGGCGCGTCACAGGGCGGGCAACCGCCGCTCTTGAGGGCAAGCCCACGTCCTAAAACGATGCCAGACGAACTCCCAACCGCCGACGCTGCCCAGCAACCGCCCAAGCGGCCCTGGTGGCGGTTGCACGCCTCGACGTGGTGCCTGGTGCTGCTGACGGCGGTCATCCTGGCCGTCTTGAACATCCCTGGGCGATTTCCGCGATCCTGGGCTGACCCCAACCGATCGGGAATCGCCCACGGTTGGCCCTGGACGATGATGGAACGTAAGGTCCCATCGGCGGGCGCAGACGAAAACCGGGCGGAATTCCTTTGGAGCTGGTCGCTGGAGACGACGCCCAATACGGTCGGACAGGAGGGCACATCCCTCATTCAATCGCCGTTTCCGGCCAGCCGCACCTTCTATCCGGCAGTCGTCGCAGGAAACGCCGCGGTAGCGATTGCGCTCGTGACTGCGGTTGTCTTCCTGGCTGAGCGAAGACGCCGGCAGCGCCGTAGCTTCTGGCAGGTCACCTTGGCGGAAAGCCTCGTCGGGTGCGCGGCTCTGGCTGCCGGGCTCGCCTGGCTGGGCTGGCAGGTGAAGCATACCGAGCGACAACGGTCCGCCGTGGCCGCAATCCACCGCGATGCCGGCACCGTTTGCTTGGATGTGCTCTGGGAGTCTCGGCTGCCCGACTGGTGGGAAGCTCTGAAATCGGGGCCTTCCAACCGCGATGTCGCCTTGGGCGACGTCGTTGACATCCACACCATCTTGGGCTCGGCCGATGCGGTGTTGAAGCGGCTAGAGCACTTGCCTGCCGTGCGCAGCTTGTATCTGGCGGACAGGCCGCTGAACGATCCAGCTCTGCTGGCGGAACTGCGGCACCTGCGCAACCTGCAATTGCTCGACGTTTCGCGTACCGGCATCGGCGATGAGGACCTGAAGCACATTGCGGCGTGCGAAACGCTCGTCGACTTGAATCTCTCGCACAACCCCATCACCGGCGAGGGGCTCAAGCACCTGCACCGCCTGCGCAACTTGCGGTTCTTGGACCTGACCAACGTGGACGTGAGCATCGAAGCCGTCGATGCGCTGCAAGCGGCCCTGCCGGAGCTCATCATCACCGATGATTAAAGCGCAGGTTGAGGTGCGAGAGCTCAGGACGCCACAGCTCTGCTTGAGCCGTACGTTTCGACTACACTTGCGGCCCTACAACCAGTCTTTCCGCTTGAAATACACCAGCATGCCCAGCGCCATCACCACGCAGACCGCGCAAAACACGGTGAAGGCGTGCGGCCAGTTCTGACCGGGCAGATCCTTGAAGTTCATCCCGAACAGGCTCGCCAGGAACGAGATCGGAATGAAGATCGTGGCGATGATCGTCAACACCTTCATCACGTCGTTGACACGGTTGGCGATGTTCGAGTTGACCATGTCGGCCAGGTTCATCGACAACTCGTGGTACGTCTCCAGAAACTCCACGCACTGGATCACGTGGTCGTACACGTCGCGCAGGTAGAGCCGGGTTTCCTCGCTCAGGCATGGATGACTTTCGCGCGTCAGGCTGTGGACCACCTCGCGCATCGGCCGCATCTGCCGCTGCATCAACAGCAGCTCGCGGCGAATCTCGTGCACCTTGAACATGCTGTCGCGACGGACGTTGGTCAGGATCTCCTCCTCCAACTGCTCCAGGCGGTCGCCGAAGTTGTCGAGGATGGGAAAAACCTCATCGATGATCGCTTCCATCAGCGCATACAGCAGGAAACTGGCGTCGTTGTGCCGCAGCCGCGAATCCTGCATCTCCAGCCGCTGGCGGATCGGCGCCCAGGGATCGCCCGGCATGCCTTCGCGGAACGTGATCACCGTCCGCCGCCCCAGGAAGATGCTCACCTGCTCGGTTTGCAGCCGGCCGTCGACCAGCCGCGGAACGCGGAGGATGATGAACAGCCGCGGCGGATGGCCGTCTTCGTCGGTGTACTGGTCGATCTTCGGCCGCTGCGGGATGTGCAGCACGTCGTCGATTGCCAACGGGTGCAGATCGTATTTGTGGGCAAGCGCCAGCACGGAGGCGTGGTCGTGAACACCGGCCACATCGATCCAGCGTACCTGGCTCCACTCGGGACGACGCTCGGTAAGAAACTGCTTTAGCTGAGCTTCCAAGTGATCCCGCTGCTGAAGCTGATCGAGCGAGTAATCGATGCAGCAGATCGCGGCCTTGCCTTCCGAAGGCTCAGGAACTTCCGGAACGGTGCGCACCATCCCGGCCCTGGCCCGGTTGACCGATCGGTCCGCCGGCAGCATCATCCGCCGGGCACGGCGTGCCTGCATGCGACGGAGCGACTGTTGCCGGAGTGAACCGAGCGGTGGAACGTCGCCGTGCGCATGGCCGCGGATGCTATGGTCCGCATGCGCGGCATCCAGCGCGCCGTGCATCCCCTTGGAAGACGTTTCCTCAACCTGCGAAGGTTTGGCGGCATCCGTCATGGCGGACTCGAACCGGTGAAAGACAGGATCGTTCTCCAAGCGCACCGCACGTGGCCGGCCATCGT
This sequence comes from uncultured Planctomycetales bacterium, assembly GCA_937927735.1. GTDB lineage: Bacteria > Planctomycetota > Planctomycetia > Pirellulales > S012-138 > CALBRZ01. The sequence continues at coordinate 1,862 of CALBRZ010000106.1, read as the reverse complement.
CGCCGGCTTGCCCCGGGCTTAAAGCCGCGCAAGATCCCGCTCCGAGCAGCAGCTACGCGGTAGCCTGGGCCGCCTGGCCATCGTCATCCAGAAGCTTGTCGGCCTCGGGATCTTCCAGCGGCTGCGCGCCGCGCAGGCGGTACACGGCCTCGATGGCCAGGTATACCACCAGGCCCACCGCGGTAATCATCAAGTTCTGCGGGACGCCGCTGATCACTTCCGGCGGAGTATCTTCGGTAATAACCGCGGGCCGGGCCAGCCAGGGCTGCAGGAAGTACTCCCAACCGGCCACCAGGTGCACCGTCCACAACACGGCTCCGACCAGCATACAGGCGATGGCCGGCACGCCGCTAACCGGCCGCAGGTAAATTCCCAGCATCAGCGGCACAGACAGCGATACCAAGATCATGTCGTAGGCCGCTTCCAGCAGCGAGTACGCGCTCTCGCCCAGGTACGCCACGATCAGGCTGGCCGCCGTAACCAGTACCACCGCGATCCGGTTCACGGCCAGCATGGAGAACCCGGCCACGCCCACCCGCGGAAAAACGTTCTGCGCCAACACGCTCGCCGGCGACAGGATCGCGCTATCGATCGTGGAGAGAACCGCCGACATGAGCGCCAGCGTGAAAATCACCAACCCCGGCGGTGTGAAGAACTGCTGGGCGAAGGCGGCCACGGTCGGGGAGGGCATTTCGCCTTCGGGCCAAAGCTGCCGCGCCAACAGCCCCATGCCGATCGGGAACAGCCCGACCACCAGGTACACCACGCCGGCAATCAGGCAGGCCCCCTGAGCGACTCCGGCGCTGCGGGCGGAGAAGATCCGCTGCGTGAGATCTTGCCCCGGCAGGTTCCCCAGGGCACCAGCGCAGAACACGCCCAACCAAGCCAGAAAAAGGGTAACGGTTTCGGTCGGCACCACCTGGAGCATCTCCGGCTCAGCTTCCTCGACGAGCCGCTCAACGCCCGCCGGAGCCCCGGCGCCATTGCCGTAATCGGCGAACGCCGTCCAGGTCAGAAAAGCCAGCCCCAGCAGGACCAGGCCCAGTTGCACGGCATCGGTCAGCGTGACCGACCACATGCCGCCCAGCAGCGTGTAGCCCATCCCGACCAGGGCTACCAGCAGGATCCCCAGCCACAGTTCGATGCCGAAATACAACTCGAGCATGTTCGCCAGCGCAATAAACTGCGCGGCGATCCAGCCGAAGTAGCTGGGCACCAAAATCAACGAAGCAATCAGTTCCGCCGTAGTTCCGAAGCGGCGGCGGAAAAAATCCGACACCGTAAGCAGGCCCATCTTCCACAGTGGCCGCGCGATGAGCAGGCCCGCCAACACCAGGCAGACGCCGCAGCCCAGCGGATCGAGGGCGGCCCCCAGCAGGCCTTCCTCGCGGACCGTTTCCGTAGCCGTGAGCATGGCCCCGGCGCCGAACCAGGTGGCCACGATCGTCATCCAGGCTAGCGACAGCGGCAGCCGCCGCCCGGCAACGACGAAGTCGGCCGCGTTCTTGACTTTTCGCTCGGCCCAAATGGCCAGAGCGAACATACCGACCAGGTACACCAGGATAGTGACCGCCAGAGCGATCCGCAGTTCGCCGCTAAGCTGAAAGGGCGTATCCATTGGGGGCCAACATCCCTGGCAGGCGAAGCAATTCCAGCAACAGCCCAGCAGTCATCACGGCCACAAGGCAGAGCAGGCGGCTCAAGCCGCCCAACCAAGCCGATCGGTTGCAGGGCAAACATTGGCCGCCATTCTAGCGAGTCGGTGGCCCTGCCGGGATGGGGACCGGCGTTCTGTATGGGGCGCGCAAAAACAACGCGACGCCGAGTGAAGGCGTTCCTTACCCGGCGTCGCGGTTGGTTAC
>CALBRZ010000105.1 GCA_937927735.1 uncultured Planctomycetales bacterium | reverse complement strand
GCGGACTTCTAATCCGCAGGTCGCAGGTTCGAATCCTGCCGGGGGTGCTTACGATGGCTGCGATGATGATCGCAGATGCGACTGCGAGCCGGCGTCGTCATTGATCGTGTGCCGGCCGAGCGATGTGGGCGTTTCACCCGTCAGCCCCGCTCTGATCTGTTCCGTGCCACTACTGAACGTTCCCGAGAGTTGTCGCATTGCAAGCCCGCGACGGTAAGCCTGCCAGCACACAACCTAGCCGGCCGCGGCGTCAACTGCGTGGACGTTTGGAGGCCTGTCTCAAGCAACTGGGAAGCGGCTTCTTGCGACATCCGGCCAACGGCGAGCTGCGCCGCTTGGTCTCGGCAGCTTCTTCTGAGGTTAACTATTCTCCGGCCGACGCGTTCTATCGCGAGCTCTTGGCGCTGGTGTACCAGCAGCTGATTCTGCTGGTGTGCGAGGGTCGCGGCCTGCGACCTGCCCGCCTCAGCCGGTTGCCGCAATTGCTCAACGCCCCGGACCGATTCGAAGAACGGGGTGACCTTTGGCCAAAGGTGCGCGCGCTGTGGTCGCATCCGACGAGCGGTAGGGAGTCTGGCACGGAGCCCTCCTCAGGCATATCGCTCCTCGATGCGTCCGCAGGGAACGACTCACGGTTGCCGTCGCTGCCGCTGGAACAGTGCCCAATCCACAACAGCGACTGGCTGGAAGCGTTGGCGCATATCACCTGGCATGGTGAGGACGAGAACGGGCCGCTGGATTACACCTCGCTCGATATCGAGGAACTTGGCTCCGCCTACGAAAGCCTGCTCGAACTGCGTCCCGTGATTGTGGACGGAGCCGGTGCCGGCCCAGGGCAAGAACCACGGTTGGAGCTGGTCGCCGGGTCGCAGCGCAAACATTCCGGTTCTTACTACACGCCGCCGGAACTGATCGAGGAACTGATTCAATCGACGCTCAAGCCATTGGTGGAAGAACGACTGGCGACCGCCCGGCGAATGGCTCAAGACGCCTCGCAAGCCGCGGCTGAACAAGCCATTCTGAATATCCGCGTTTGCGATCCTGCCTGCGGCGCAGGGCATTTTCTGCTGGCGGCGGCCCGATGGTTAGGGCGGGAACTCGCCCGTGTTCGCACCGGTAGCGATGAACCACCCGATCACGCGGTACGCAACGCCACGGCCGACGTCATCACCCGTTGCATTTACGGCGTCGATCGCGATCCGTTCGCGGTCGGCCTGTGCCGGACTGCTTTGTGGCTGGAAGCGCACGCGTCTGCGACAGTCTCCACGTCGCTGACTCGCCACATTCGCTGCGGAGATGCCCTGGTCGGTGTGCACGACCTTGGTGTCCTGCCAGGCAGGCCGCCGCACGATGCCGCGCTCGCACGCCAGAACGGCCAGCCCGAACGAACACGCGTCCAATCGCTGCGGCAAGCCTGCGACCTGTGGACTGCCGCGTTCTTTGAGCCGCGTCACAACGACAAGTCTACAAACATCACAACAGCCGTAGCCCAATGTCTCGAAGGCAAGGCAGGGGATCAGCCGTGGCGCGAACGTGTCCAACTGCTTGCCAGCCAGCAAAGATTCTTCCACTGGCTGCTTGAGTTTCCCGAGGTCTTCGCGGGCGGCGGCTTTGATGTCGTGCTGGGCAACCCGCCGTGGCTGTCGTACACCGGCCGCCAGAAGGTGGCGATCATGCCATCGTACTTGGCATTTCTAACCACGCGGTTTCCGGCCATCAGCCGCTGGCCATGTGCCCATGCGGCGTTTCTGCTGCTTGCGCGTGACGTGCTCCGCCAGGGCGGACGATGTGGGCTGGTGCTACCGCGTCAACTGGCCGACCTGGACAGCTTTGCCCCCGTCCGGAAATCATTGGCCACCGATATGCGGCTGATCGGCAACGTGCGCGATGTGGGCGAGGATGCCTTCGAAGGGGTGACCCAGCCCGTGGCGTTGTACTGCTTCGCACGCAGCGGCTCGGGCGAAAGCTACTGGCCCATTGAGCGGCATCACCTGGACGACGGCCGTGCAGCCTCCATCCACAGAGCCGCACCGGCATTGCCGGCGCCACTGATATCCCTACTGGCCTGGGCTGAAAACCAACCCACGTTTCCTGGCCGGACGTTCAGCGATCCCGGCGTGCATACCGGCAACGTCTCACGCAAGATCATCCTGATCGAGCCCTGCGAGGTTCCCTGCGGCCGCCTGGAGCCGGTCCGCGAAGGCAAGGATATAACCGCGTTTCACCTGGCCCCGCCGCGCAAGTGGGTTTGGGTGGATCCGCAGTTGGCCGACGGCGAGTATTGCCGCATCCGCGATGGCGGCTCGTACCGCGCGACCCCGATTCTGCTGCGGCAAACCGCCAATCGCCCCATTGCCGCACGGCACGTGCAACCGGCGTACTTCCGCAATAGCGTGCTGGCGTGCCATGGCCTGCCGAATATCCCCGATCGCGTCTTGGTGGGCTTTTTGAATTCCAGCCTGTACGCGTTCTTGCATCAGGCACGGTTCAAAGACCCCGGCCAAAGGGCCTTTCCCCAGGTCAAAATCAAGCACCTGCACAGCCTGCCGTGTCCGCCGCTGGCGGCGCTGGCAGCCGATGGTGACATGCTCATGCGTCGGCTCGAAACGGTGGTCGAGCAAATCGAACAAGCGGTCGAGCGCGGCGATTGTCCGGCCGCGCTGACCGCTCAACTCGATCTCCTGGTGCTCCGCGCCTACGGCTTATCGGAAGACCTGGTTCCGCTGCTGCGGGAACACGTGATCTAGCATCTTGCTGGCGTTCAGTTGTGACTCCCCACGTCATCGTCCTCCAGTGGCGTTGTCCGCGCGTCATTCGCCTGGGCACCGGCAGCAGCCAACCTGGCAGGTTCCTTCGGCTGGGTGAACTTGATCAACGACTCGGAGAACTCCATGCCGCCGATGCCCATCATCACCTGCATCATGGGCGGGAGCGTGCGGGCCATGCTGTTCAAAAAGCTCAACACGCCGTTGTGCCCGGCGCTGCCGCTGCCGTGGTCCCACACCACAACATTGTCGAACTTAATGTTGGAGATCGCGGCGGTCGAACGACAGCTACTGGAGCAGATAGTAGATATTGGTTTCCCAATCCTTGGGGTCAGGCTTGTCCAGGCCCATCACGGTGTACTCTTCCACCGTGAGCGTGCTGTTCACCCCTTTCTGCACGACATACTCCATCAACTGACGGTGCGCGTCGTGGAGTTGGGCATAATCGCCGCGAACCAGCACATGCAGGGCACGAGTTTCATCAACCTGCACGAGCGACAGTCCGCTACCGTTCACCCGACTCACGCCCGTCACCGGGTTGCCAATGCCCAACTCGGCCTTGCCAGGCGGGGAATCCCAACGGAAGTAAAGCGCCGTGCCCGGCCCGGCGATCTGCACCTGGTTCTGCTGGGCGTAGCCGTGCACCTGCGCAAACGCCGACTGCCACAGGCTCTGGTCGGTGATGTTGGCGATGTCGATCTCCTTGCGGCAGATCAGGTAGGTGCGCGGAGCGAATGTGGTTTCGCGAATCTCGTAGGTCATGACCTTGCCTCGTTGTTAGTTTGCCCCTGTCATGGTCGAGCGGCGACGCGACCGTGGCCCACCGACGAATACGCCTGGACAGTGACGATTTTGGTCGTTTTTGGGTTAATGCGTCGAGAGCCGGCGCGTCACGTGTACCATGACGCGGCCCGCCACCGGTGCGATGATCAGCGTGGCCGCGCCCTCGCCGCGTCCCTGCCACTGCCGCTGTAGTTTCAGCGGGTCGATATCCACGCCCCGCTTTTTGACTTCCACGCGGCCCAGGTCCCGGGCGGCCAGCCAGGGAGCGATCTCCTTAGGCCGTAGCGACAAGACTTCGATCAGCTCAAATGTAGTAACTGCCGGGTCACGCACAGGCTGTTCGCCGGTGAAGTATGCCACGTTCGCCGTCAGCCGCTTCAGACCATGTTCGGCAGCCAACACATCGGCCAGGCCGGCGGCCAATACGGCCGCGTGGGGCTCATACAGATATTGCGAAGCCGCGCCGGCGACCGGTACGGGTGCTGGTTCATCCGGCGGACCAACCACCGTGCGAGGGCTGGCTGCGTCCAGCACCGTGGCCACGCGGCAGCCGGGAAACCGGGCGAGCGGCTCGCTCCAAGCCATTTGCTGACGGCATTCACCTTGAAACCCGATCCATTCCCGTTCCATGTGGCCGATCCACTTGGCCGGCAGTTCACTCGCCGGGGCCAGCTTGATGGCCACGGCGGGGTTCAATTGCAGCAGTTGCTGCAACTGCTCGAGCGACGGCGAGAACGCCTCCAATCGGGTGCGCCGCTCGCCCGTCGGACGGCGGTCCGGATCGATATGCCAGGCAGCAGCCTCGCGCAACATCGACTGAACGGGCTCGCTAAGCACGTCGGTTGCCAGGACCGACGATGTGTCGTAGCCGTGAACGGCCAGATTCGCGGCCGCCAGGAGAGCCACTACCGGGTCGGCATCCACGCCAATCACCTTGGCATAGGGGCTTACCGATGCAAGCGCCGCCGCCAACGCTACCAGGTCACCGCCAATACCGCAGCATAAGTCCCCCACCGGGCCGTGCGGTGCCGCATGGGGCACCAGGCGGGCCGCCTTGTACGCCGCCACGGTTTGATCGGTCGACTGCTCCAAACCTCGCCGGGTGAAGAACATTGCATCCGCCCGGACAAACTTACCGCGAGCGCGGCGGCGCAGTTCGGCCTGTTCGAGCACCAGGTGAGTGCGGGCAGGCGTAAGCTCTCGGCGGAAGCGAGCGACGTCGGCCGGCGAACCGCCGCACGCCGCTGCGGCTTGCAGGTACGGCTCGGCGTCGCGGCTGATGAGCCAGCGGTAATCGTCCAGTTCGGCAGTCACAGTCAGGTACGGCGCAAGTATCAAAGCGGCAAAACGGCGCATTATAGCTCCCAGGGCCCCAACTTGGGCGGGCTGGTCGCGTGCCTCGGTCGAGTGGTGGCCCTTGTGCCTCCCACCAGTCCGATGCGCCCCGGTGGTGCCGCAAGAACGATGAAGGCGATTATTCCGGTAGTACCGCCAACCGGGTCGCATCGTGATTTGCCGGCGTTATCCGCGGCAAATTCGCTATCACCGCCCGAGAAAGTGCGGTGACACCAGCCGGGCACGCCATGGCAGGCAGGGACCTACGCGGATATGATGGAGCTGGTCTGAGCAGAGTCGCGTTATCCTCCCAAACCGCGAAAGCCACCCTTGTCGTCCGCCCAGAGGAAGCCGGGCATCATGACGCATTCTCAACGCCATCGCCGGGATAGTGTCGCTCGCCGTGCCGATCGACCGGTCGAGAACGGGTGGCAACTCGTCTTGTCTGCCGCATCGTCCCCTCGATGGCTGCTTTGCGCCCTATCGGTAGGTGTCACCACGGCGCTACTCGTCAGCCAAGTCGCGGCACAACAATCAGCAAAGGAACAGCCGCTCGACGGCAACGCCGCCGCAACTCCCATGCAATCGCTGGATGCGCTGCTGACAGGCCTGCAAGCCGAATCGTACTTCCAGCGCAAAGCCGCCAAGGATCGTTTGCAGCAGTGGATTGAAACGCAACCGGCCCGGCAAGCCGCGGCAGAGCTTGAGCAACAGTTGGGCAATCCACGCTGGGCACTCGATGTTCGCCACGAGATCGAAGGATTTCTGGCCAAACTTCCGGCTCCGCCCAAGGCAGCACCGGTGGAAGCTCTCACGGCGGAGCAAATCGCCGCGGCGGTAGCCGCCCTGTCGGCCGAGCCAACTCCGGAGGCCCCTGGCATTCGCCACGTGGCCCAGTGGCAGATCGAACGCTGGACGCAACTCGGTCCGCCCGCCATTTGCCTGCTGGTCGACGAACTTCGGCGTTACCTCGCCGATGAGCGGCTCAACTTCGACGTGCGCCGTCAGCTTGATCATCTGCACCACCTGGCACGGCGCACCTGGGTAATGAGCGATCCGGCCAAGTGGAAGCATCCGGAAGTTACGCGCGAGCAGTTGGCCGGCTGGGTCAATACACTCGCGAGCACAGAAAACGAGCGGAACGCTTCCGCCATTCGCACCGCGCGACGTGAACTGCTCGACCACCTGATGCGCGATGAACTGGTCGACGACATCCGATCGCTCATCGAAGAGAAGCTGCAAATGGGCAAGCTATCGCGTCAGGCGATCAATCGTCTGAACGAACTGAAGGAATGGTGCATCCCCAGCCTGGTGGCCGAGGTCTGGAGTGATCGCTCGCTCGTCACCATCCAGCTCTTGCAGGTGGGCGTACCGCAGCATCCCTTTGGCGCCGCCAACGTCACCCTGTTCGATAAGGTCGACGACAAGAAGGCCCACTGCGTCAGCGGCAATTCGCTTCAGCCGGGCGACTATCCGGTGATGGAAGCGATTCCGCACCCCAGCAGTCCTGGCCCGATGTTCCATCTCACCAACACGCCGAACCCGCGGCGGCAGATGGCGTATCGCTATCGCCTGCAATCACAAAGCGAGGAAGAGCGGCTCCGGGAGATCACCGCCCGCACGTTGACGAACTGGATCGTCGCTCGCAAGTCGATCAACGAGAGGCAGATTCTGCTGCTGGGAGCGCTCGATGCGAAGACGGTTTCGGAACGGATCGGCGAATATTTTCTGGCAGTGGACGACCGTCGCTCAGAAGTCGCGGCCGAAGGGTTCTTTCCCGAAGACACCCGCCACTTTGCCAAGCTGTGCGTTGTGCTGGGCAATATCGGCACGCGCGAGGCGGCTGCTGGCCTGTTGAAAGCCATCGAAAAGGAGCGTTTCTTGCCGCCGGCGGTGGGGGAGGAACGGATGGAATGGGCGGCGCTGCTGGCAATTGCTGCCCGCGATCCTTGGGAAAACCTCGATGCCTGGCTGCTGGAGCAAGCGGCCTCGGAGCTGCAGCTGTCGCGTTACTCGGTCGAGGACAAAAGCGAGTGGGACGCGACGCTGGGCGCTTGTGCGGCGGCCCTGTTCCTGAAACGTCGCGGCTTGGAGCCTGAAGAACACGGCCTGCGGGCCCTGGTCTTTCGCCGGGCGGTCAATTACGTTCCCTGGTATCGATTCAATAAACCGGCCGATCGCGAGCGGTTCCTGCAGGTGTGGACGCGTACCCCGCTGGGCGAACGCGGGGCGGGCGGCCGTGCTGAAGTCCCTGTCCCATGAACGCTGCGTTAGCTGCACAAATTGCTGAGAATGTAACCCGGGTTCAGCAGCAGATCGCCGCCGCAGCCCGGGCGGCCGACCGCGATCCCAGTGAGATTCGCCTGGTTGCCGCGGTAAAGTACGCCACCGATGAACAGGTCGAAGCCCTGCTGGCTTGCGGCTGCTGCGACCTGGCCGAGAGCCGTCCGCAAAACCTGTGGCGGCGGGCCGAGTTATTCGCGGGCCGCGGTATCCGCTGGCATTTCATCGGCCACATGCAGCGCAATAAGATCCGCCGCACGCTGCCGCACATCTGGTGTCTGCACTCGGCCGACAGTTGGCGGGTGCTGGAAGCCTTGGACGCCGAAGCCTCGCGTCTGGCCGAGCAAGACGGCACCGCCGATAAACTGCGTCTGCTCATCGAGGTCAACATCTCCGGCGACGAAAACAAGGGCGGTTTCGCGCCGCAAGACCTGCCGGACCTGGTCCCGCGTCTGGCAGAGTTTTCCCATCTCCACGTGGTCGGCCTGATGGGCATGGCCAGCCTGTACGGCGGCCGCGAAGTTGCCAGGCAGAACTTCTTGGACCTGCGGGCACTCCGCGACCGTCTGGCGCCGCTGTGCCCAGCCGGCGTTTCTCTGACCGAGCTGTCGATGGGCATGAGCGGCGATTTCGATCTGGCAATTGCCGCCGGGGCCACAATGGTCCGCATCGGCTCGGCTCTGTTCGAAGGCCTGGAACCGGCCGACGAAGGCGACGAGCCTGCCTAGTCGCCAAGTCTCGCCCCCGCCGTTTGGGGAAGCACAACAACCCCGCCCACGTGGCGGAGATGCTGGCATCGCTTCACAGCTAGCAAGGTTGCCGCATATAACTAAGTACCGAATTCCACACCCCGACTCCGCAAGAGAAAAGGGGCAAAAAGCCGATCGCGATCAAAGCCAGAGGGCGGCGTGCAAGACGCACGCTGGCCGGTCCGCAAATGCAACCCGGAGGACCATTGATGCCGCAGAACCAGGTTCGAGCCTCTTACCCCTACGTACCGTGGTTCGCCACCTGTCGTACGTACCGGGTGTGGAGCCTCTTGAGCCTTGTTGTGCTGCTGTCACTCGTCGGCCGGGCGGCCCTGGCCGCGGACTCCAAGGTCCTGCATCTGGCGGCGTACGACGGCAATCCGGCTTTTCTGTTCGGCAACGATCTGCCGCTAGATGCTCAAGAAGCGGCGGCATGCTCCAAGCATCTGGCCGATCAGGGCGCGCCTCGTCAAGGCGTGGCCGCCGACGGCGTGAGCCTCATCCTGATCAAAGCCACTTCGCCTGAAGCCGGCCAGTGGACGTTCCGCCTGACGCCGGGTTCGCCGGGCAAACTGGTCCGTGCCGACGATTTGGCTCGCCCCGCCGTAGGGATTGAAACCGCCGCTGCCTCAAGAGAGCACGTGGCGTTTGCCGTGTATGTTCCGCCGGCCGATTTTCCGCAAGAAGCCGAGGGGCAGCGGAAGCCCGATCAGGCAACCCTCGCGAACCAGCAATCGGGCGACTCGGGGGAAAACGTTGCCGTGCGAAGCATGCCCACGTTCGACAGCCGAGAGCTCACCATCGATGGGCTGTTCTACCCGGCGAGCGATCCCTCGCATCCGCAGCACGTTCAATACGAGTTGCAACTGGTCCGCCCGCCAGTCGTGCTGATCCACGGCTTGCACCACAACCCGCGTCTGGCCTGGCAGACTCCGCCGCCCGAGCACATCGGCAAGACCACGATGCAGCAGGCACTGGAGTCGCACGGCTTCCGCGTGTTCATGGTCGATTACGAGAAAACCAACGGCAAATACAACGGGCCATCGCGGCTGCGTGATAACCAGCGGGTGCTGTGGTCCAACCCGGGCGGAATCCGGGAGGCGCTGAGCACGCTCCGGGCGGAGGGCATCGCCTGCACGCAGGTCGACGTCGTCGGCCATAGCATGGGCGGGTTGCTCACTCGAGCGTATATCCGTGGTTACCCGCTGCCCTCCGATGACGAGGTGGCCCAGTCCGATCCGCCGGCCCAAGCCAAGTCGTGGTATCTGCGCGACGACAATTTTCACCGGGGCGACGTGCGGCGGCTGATCACGCTCTGTACGCCGCATGCGGGCAGTGACCTGGTTCGCCTGTTTGTCTGCTACGGCGACGTCTGCAAGAAACTATCGCCGCAGGAAGTGCAGCAGGCGGCCAACCTGTTCGCACTGATCAACTCGGTATTCAGCTTCTCCAGCGGCGCGATCCTGGATCAGGAGCCGGAGAGCGCCGCCCTGCAAGCGCTGGGGGCGACCAAAGTTCCCGCGCACGCCATCGCCTGCACGGCCTCGCCGGACGACTTTGCCAACTTTCGGGCAATCTATCGTTGGACCTTCTTGGCGATGTACTGCTTCGTGCCCAGCAATGTGTGGGAAGCCACGTTCCGGCACGAAAAAATGCGGCAGCCCGAGATGGCCCAAAAGATCGTGGAGTTTGTATCCCGGCACGACCGGCTGAAGACCGGCGTCATGGCCAGGCTGTTGATGGCCTTTGCTGGCCACGAACCGTCGGAGCCCGATGATCAACAGCTAGCGGCCCTGCAAGACGATGCCGTGCGACTGCTGTGCGAGGGCATCTTCCGTGGCCGCCCGCATGACGGGGCCGTGAGCGTTCGCAGCGCCCTGGGCGGCTTGCCGACGGAAGCCACATCCACAATCGACGGCGTGCTGCACAGCTGGGCCGCCCGCTACCCAAGCGTCCAGCGTCGCGTGGTCGAACTGCTGGAAGGTCCGTCCAGCAACTTCCACGCTGCCGGCTTTCCCGAGATTCAATCCTGGGACTGATCGCGCGCCGATTCGCCCAGCCCGCCGGCCTTTCTTCCCCCGCAGCCCCCTCTCCACAGGGGGGCCCCCGCCCGCTACACTCGCATCCAAGTCTTTTGATCTGTCGAGGGAACGGTCTTCCTGCCCGATTGGCAGCCCCCCCATCACGCGGTTGCAAGCGATGCCAGGGCCGTTCTGCGTCCTCGCGCTGCGATCACCCACAGGATGCGTCACGATGTTCACGCTCTATCAGGCGAGCAGGGATTCGCACGGCAAGCCCACGCGGCGACACTTCTTGACGGCCGGGGCCCTGGGCGTAGGCGGTCTGACACTGGCCCAATTGCTGCGGGCACAGGCCTGGGCCAACGAATCCGGCAAGAAACCAGCTCGCGAGAAAGCGGTGATCAACATCCATCTCGACGGCGGACCGCCACACATGGACATGTTCGACCTGAAGCCGTCGGCTCCGGTTGAGATTCGCGGCGAGTGCCATCCGATCTCGACCGCCTTGCCCGAGTTGCAAATGAGCCACCTGATGCCGCGGTTGGCGGCCAGGGCTCAGCACGTGGCGTTCATCCGCAGCCTGGTAGGTTCCGCCGGTCAACACGATGGATTCCAGTGCCAATCGGGTTTCCGGGCTTCCGATCTTCAATCGCTAGGCGGCCGCCCGGCGATGGGCTCCGTCGTGGCCAAGCTCCGCGGCACCCCGCAGGACGTGCCGCCGTCGTTCGTCGACCTGATGCAGGGCCGCCCGCTGGTGCGCAACAGCGCGCGGCCCGGCTTCCTCGGCCCGGCCTATCGGCCGTTCCGGCCCGATATGAACGCCATGTTCCGCCGAGAACTGGAGCCGGGCATGGTGACCGAGCTGGCCCGCAAAGGCGAGCACCACACCACCGAACTGAAGCTGATTGCCGCGTTGAGCGAGCGGCGGTTGGCCAACCGCATGGATCTGCTGGGGCAACTGGACGGCGTCCGGCGCGACATCGATGCTTCCGGCATGATGGACGCCATGGACCAGTTCACGCAGCAGGCCGTAGGCATCCTTACGTCGGGCCGCTTTGCCGATGCGCTGGATCTCAGCCTGGAAGATCCCCGCACGCTGGCCCGGTACACCGTGCCCGAGGGCGTCATCATCGCCCGACATACCACCAGCGACGAACCACGCGCCGTGCAGAAGCTGCTTCTGGCCCGGCGTCTGGTCGAAGCCGGCGTGCGCTGCGTGAGCGTATCGTTCAGCGATTTTGATACGCACTCGAACAATTTCCCGCGGCTGGAACTGCTGCTGCCGATGATCGACTTTGGGCTTTCGGCCCTGATCGACGATCTGCAGGAACGCGGCATGTTCGACGACGTGGTGATCGTGGCCTGGGGTGAGTTTGGTCGTACGCCCAAGATCGACGCCAAGACGGGCGGCCGCCACCACTGGCCCGCGGTGAGCCCCGCCATGGTCATCGGTGGTGGCCTGAAGATGGGCCAGGTCATCGGCTCCACCGATCGCACCGCCTCAGAAGTGCGCAACCGTCCCGTTCACTTCCAGGACGTGCTGGCGACGCTATACCACGTGATCGGCATCGATTCCTCGCGGACTACGCTCACCGATCCGACCGGCCGCCCGCAGTATCTGTTGGATGCCGGCCGCCCGATTGAAGAACTGCTGTAAGCGGCCGCGCGGCGTCTGACGTCGTCGGAGCAGAACGTCATTCAAAGATCGCTTGCAACAGGTGCCGGGCAATCTCGCCGATGCCTGGCACTTGGCTTTCGCGTGGTCCCGCAATATTGAGGGTGTAACCGCCAGTTGCCGCGGCTGGTAAGTGGGCCAGCCACGTTCTCGCCTGATCCACGGCGCTCACGTCGGCCGGATCAATCACCAGGCACGGCTTACCGGTTTGAACCGCGTACTCGTAGGTCAGGCGCGTGCCGCCGATCAATGGGGCCGGGGCGACGATCAGCGTGGCATCGGCTTCGTCCACGTTGCGACAAGTGCGGACTGCGTAATCCGGCGAGTTGGTTTCGCGCAGGCGATAGCGCTCGGGGATGCGGCCATCTTCAGCCCAGCGGCCCAGCGGACACCAACCGCCATGCTCAATGCCAAGTGCCAGTGCCGCATCGAGGGCGGCCCGGTCGACGCCTGTCTGGCCGCCCGATATGATCAACTGAGGGCGGGGAACACCTGGCGGCTGAGCGTTCATCACGGGTTTCCCTCGCGGGGCATGCAAACCATGAACCTTTTCGGCGTTGCCTGATCCATCACGTATACCTAGCGGCAGCCGATGTTACCTACGCGACTGCGATGCCCCGATTGCAACTGGACGCAGCGGTGTGGCACCACCGAAGCCATCGAGCATCTGATGGCCGCGGGCATGCTGCGCCGCAATAGCGATCCTTCGCTGGAGGAAGTCAGCGAACTGCTGACCGCCGCGTTGCCGCGTTTGGCATGCCCCGATTGTGGCCGCGTTGGACTGCTGGAGGAAGCGGCCGATACCGTGGGCAGCGACGACGATTGGCCCGAAGCCAGGTTGTGCGAGGAGTGCAACGCCCCCATTCATCCCGAGCGATTAGAGATTTTCCCCGACGCCCGGTTGTGTACCGCCTGCCAACGGCGCGACGAAACGGGGGCCGCCAACCTCGACGAGGACGTTTATTGTCCCCGCTGCGGCTCACCCATGCTGGTGAAGCCGGCGACAGGCCGTGGTATCGCTCGCTACGTTTGGGTATGTTCGCAGTACCCGAGCTGCCGCGGCAAGTAAGCGGCGGCGTGCTGGCTCGTTGGCGGGCTCTTGCTGCCCGCCGAACTATCCTCCCCTTGCAATGGATTTCGCATGGACAAGAAGGCCAAGAAGAAGATCGACGTGTTGCAGCAGAAGCTGCAAAAGCTCCGCCAGCAACTGGCCGGGGCCAAGAAGCAGATGGATGACCCGGAGGAAGTGAGCCGGTTGCAGAAGCAGGTTGCCGAGGCCGAGGCAGAATTGGCCAAGCTCAAGGAGTCGTAAGGCGCCGCCCGGCACGATTGACTGGATATGCCTGAGCTACCCGAAGTTGAAACCATGCGGCGGGGAATCGCCCCGGTGGTCGGCTACCGGATCACCGCCGTAGAACGCCCACGCTGCCGCCTCAAGCCGATCGCCATCGAGCCCGAACTGCCGCAGTTTCGCCGCCGCGCCGTAGGCAAGCGGATCGAGCGAGTGGGCCGGCTCGGCAAACGCGTGCTGGTGTATCTCGAAGGCGAAGAAGTCATCGTCCTCGAGCCTCGCATGACCGGGCTGGTGCTGCTGGCCGATCCACCCAATCGCGAGCATCTGCGGTTGTGCCTCCACCTCACGGCCGATGCCGCGTCCAACGGCTCGGCGCTTCAGACCGGCGCAACCCTCTCGCTGATGTACTGGGACCGCCGCGGGCTGGGTTCCGTGCGGCTATTCGCGGTGGATGAACTGCACCGCCGGTACAGCGACGGCATGCTCGGGCCTGACGCGTTGGAAATCTCGATTGACGAGCTGCGTGCGAGGCTGGGCAGCAGCCGCCGCGAGATCAAGGTGGCCCTGCTGGACCAGAAGGCTGTGGCCGGGATCGGCAACCTGTACGCTTCGGAGATCTTGTTCCTGGCCCGGATCCATCCCCGGCGACCGTGCCATACGCTGCGCAAGAGTGAATGGCTCAAGCTGCACGCGGCCATGCAGGAAGTTCTGGAAGAAGCCATTCGCTACGAGGGTTCCACGCTGGGCGATGGTACGTACCGCAACGCCCTAAATCAGCAAGGCAGCTACCAGAATCATCACCGGGTGTACGCCCGGGCTGGCAAGGACTGCCCTCGCTGCGGCCACAACTCCATCGTGCGAACCGTCCAAGCCCAGCGGGCCACGTTCCATTGCACGCGCTGTCAGCGGGAAGGAAACTGGAGTTGATGGTTTTGCCGCCGCTAGTTTGCAGCGGTTTTCTACCCCCGTAGTTGCTTGTAATTGCCCCCTTGAACGATCCGGCCCAACCAGATCGAACGGCCAACCAGGCCGCCTTCGGCTCAAGCAAGCTGCTGGCGTGCTATGGCGGTGAACCGGTTCTCCCGGAGGGCCCGCCCGGCTGGCCGCGTAGCGATGAAACCGTGCACGAAGCGTTACTGGCCGTGTACGCGTCCGGCGATTGGGGCCGATACCATGGGCGGCAATGTGCAGCTCTGGCTGAAGAACTGGCGGCGGCATTGCAGCCGCCGGGCGAGCCGCTGCACGTGACGCTTTGCTCATCAGGCACCGTGGCCGTCGAGTTGGCACTGCGAGGGCTGGGTATCGGTCCGGGCGACGAAGTGATCCTGGCCGGCTACGACTTCCCCGGCAATTTCCGGGCGATCGAAGCCGTGGGAGCCCAGGTCGTGCTGGTAGATATCGATCCCCGCACGCTGGGAGTCGATCTCAACCACCTCCAGGCCGCCCAAAGCCCAGCCACCAAGGCCGTCATCGTTTCGCACCTGCACGGCGGGTTGGTACCGATGCGGCAGCTTATGAATTGGGCCCGCGCGAACCGTGTGGCCATCGTCGAAGACGCCTGCCAGGCCCCCGGCGCGCGAATCGACGGCCGCATGGCGGGCACCTGGGGCGACGCAGGCGTGTTCAGCTTCGGCGGCAGCAAGCTGCTCACGGCTGGACGCGGCGGGGCCGTGGTGACTTCCGATCCTGCCATTCATCAGCGGATCAAAGTTTTCTCAGAGCGGGGGAATCAGGCGTTCCCGCTGAGCGAACTGCAGGCCGCCGTGCTCCGCCCACAGCTCAAGCGGCTGCCTGAGGACACGCTACGCCGAGCCGAATCGGCCGCGCGACTGGCAGCGACCCTCCATGAGGTGCCCGGCGTGACGCCCATCACGTCGCCTCTGGGCGGCAACGAAGCGTCACAGCCTGCCTACTACAAGTTGGGCATCTGGTACGACGCGGCGGCGCTCGGCGGCACCACGAGGGCCGACTTTCTGGCTGCCGTGCAGGCTGAAGGCGTAGCGCTGCACGAGGGCTTCCGCGGCTTTGCGCTCCGCGGGGCGCGGCGATGCCGCAAGGCAGGCGACTTGCCCCACAGCCAGGCTGCAGCACAGCGGATGATGGTGCTGCACCATCCGGTGCTGCTGGAGCCGGCCGCAACCATCGACCGCGTGGCGGCCGCCATCGCCAAGGTAGCCCTGGCTTGTCCTCTAGCGCATCCGGCTTAGTTGCCGGCCCGCCGCTTAATTTTCATTGCCGATGTTGCGAAACGAGGGGCGGGTGCGATCCGGCCACCTGCTACCTCTGTGGTGTTACATCCGGTAGAATCGGAAACAGCCCGAACGAGGTAATCCGCCCGAGGGATGCCGTCGATCAACGCTAAAGCCACCTCGTCCGAGGGGACAACGTTGCGGCGGTCGGCTCGCGCTTGACCGGTCCACTGAATCGCGGCACCGCCCAAGGGTGAGAATGTAACATCGCAGGCACCTGCCCGCTGAGAGTTCCGTAGCTTCGACACCTGCGACAGGGGGGAAAACCTGATCGGGATTGTTGCCCCACCCCCCATTTTTACCTATCCTACGTTCTCGGTCCAACCGCGCAGCTCGTACCGCGCGGCCCCTCTTCAGGAACTCTCTTCGAGTGCGAATATGAGCCAAGCAGTGACCGTTCCAGGCAACTCGGATTCGCATTCTGCCCCAAATGCGGGTCCTACGCGTTTACCATACCCCTCCACAGTGGTGAAGGGGAAGATCCTCTGGGTGTACGCAATCCCCTTCATCATCATGCATCTGGCGGCGCTACTGATCTTTGTGCCGTACTTCTTCAGTTGGACCGGCGTGGCGTTGTTTCTGTTTGGGATCAACTTCTTCGGCCAGCTCGGCATTCCGATCTGCTACCATCGCCAGCTGACCCATAAGAGCTTCCGCACGCCCAAGTGGGTTGAACGGTGCTTTGTGATCAATGCTTTGTGCTGCGCTCAAGACACACCGGCAAAATGGGTTGCGTGGCACCGCATCCACCACAACCATTCCGACCACCAAGAAGATCCGCACAGCCCGTTTGTGAACTTCTTCTGGTCGCACATCGGCTGGCTGCTGGTCGAGAACCGCGGCACCCACGACATTGCCGCGTATCACCGCTACGCCCGCGACATCCTCTCCGATCCGTTCTACCTGTTCCTGGAAAAGCACCGCTGGGTTTGGGCGACGATTTACCTCGCTCACGCGCTGTTGTTCTTCTGGGGCGGCTTCGGGATTGGTTACGCCTGGGGCGGCATGGAAACAGCTTGGCAGATGGCCTGGAGCTGTACTATCTGGGGGATCGTTGCCCGCACCGTGTACGTGTGGCATATCACCTGGGCGGTGAACTCACTGACCCACCTGTTTGGATATCGCAACTACTGCACCGACGAAGGCAGCCGCAACAACTGGTTCGTGGCGGTGATCACCGGCGGCGAAGGCTGGCACAACAACCACCACTTCGACCAGGCTTCCTGCACGGTGCAGCACCGCTGGTGGGAGTTCGACCTGAACTACTACTTCATCAAGGTCATGGAGAAGCTGGGGCTGGCCACCAACATCATTCCCCCCAAGCACTTACGCTGGGCAGGACGAAAGGTGACCACCGTCAACGAAGGCGGTACGCCGCTGGAAGAAATTGACGCCCCCAAGCAGCCTTCAGCCGCCGAAGAGAGCGAAACGGTCGAAGCCGTCTGAGTCGGGCACCCGCACAACGCTCCGCGCAAACCAAACGGCCGGTCCCAAGGGGCAACTCCCTTGGCGCCGGCCGCGTTTGTTTACGGTCGGTTTGCTTGAAAGTGCATTGTAGTCGCTGGCCGCAGCTTACTTGAGCAACTCGATTTTACTTGAGCGACACGATGCGGCTGCGGTTCTCTTCGTCGATCGCAACTTTATCCTCCCGCGCCAGCCAGCCCAGGGCCTGCATCACGAGATCACGGGGGGCATCGATGTCCTTCACGAGCTTCGAGATCGATTGCGGCCCATGCTCATTGAGATGGTGCCACACCTGGCCGGCCGTCTCACCAATGCGAGCCACGGCGGAAGGAAGCGTTGCCATCGACATGATTCCGTGCTCCGGGTCATGACATCCTGTATCACTAAGCCGACGGGCACCTTAAGCACCGTCTTTGCCGCTTGGGCAGTATAGACAATCTGCCGCCTTTACCTCAAGCAGCATCTATTACCCAGCCGCGCCGGCACGCACGGCGCTCCGGCCGCGCACGCCCATCGGCGTTGCTCGCACCCTTGAGGGTCGCGGGCGGTGTTTGCTAGCATGCGCCCCTTGTAGACGGCTTGCCCCGATTACCCTTGGCTGCGCTCCCCCCGGTGCGGCGCGAACGCCGCCGGCTATTCCCCCATCCCGCGCAGCCAACGCATTCCCCCAATTGCTTGAATCAGGCCCATGGCATCCACCCCCATGATGCGGCAGTACGACGAGGCCAAACGCGCCTGTCCCGATGCGCTACTGCTGTTTCGCATGGGCGACTTTTACGAACTGTTCCACGATGATGCCAAGCTGGCGGCCAAGGTCTTGGGGCTCACGCTCACCAGCCGCGACAAGGGCGAAAACCCAATCCCCATGGCCGGCTTTCCGCACCATCAGTTGGAAAGCTACCTGGCCAAGCTGATTGCGGCCGGCTATCGGGCGGCCATCTGCGAACAGGTCGAAGATCCTAAGGAAGCCAAAGGGCTGGTCCGCCGCGAGGTGACGCGGATCGTAACCCCCGGCACCGTCACCGACGATGCGCTGCTGGACCCGCGCCAGAGCAACTTCCTGGCGGCGCTGGCGTTCACCAAGGGCGACCGCCTGGGGCTGGCCTGGGTCGAACTGTCCACCGGAGCATTCTTTGCCTCCTGCGGCACGCCGTCTCGCGCAATTGACGAACTGGCCCGGCTGTCGCCTTCAGAGTGCCTGATCGCCGACAGCATCAACCTTAACGAGTCGCTGCCGCCGGAGCTGTTGCCGCAGCACATGCTGATCACGCGGCGGCCCGATTGGGCGTTCTCCCAGGTCGAGGCTGCCCGCAAGCTGGCCGACCATTTCGGCACCAAAGACATGGGCGGCTTTGGGTTCGAGGAGGAGGAAGCTCCCGCGCTGGCCGCGGCCGGGGCCATCCTCGACTACCTGTCCGAAACCCAGAAGACCCAGCTCAGCCACATCGACCGTCTGATACCGTACCGGCCGGGCGATGCATTGGAAATTGACGAGGCCTCGCGCCGCAGCCTCGAGATCACGGCCACCATCCGCGAAGGCCGTCGCGAAGGCGCACTGCTGGGCGTCCTCGATAAAACCATTACCGCCATGGGCTCGCGTCGGCTGGCCGACTGGCTGGCCGCGCCACTCACCAACCTGGAGGCCATCACCGCGCGGCACGAAGCGGTCGAAGAACTGCTTCGCGACAACCGTTTGTGCAGCGAACTGCGTGAACAGCTTGGCGAAGTTTACGACTTGCAGCGTCTGCTCGCTCGCGTGACGACCGGACGTGCCAGCCCTCGCGACTTGAGCTTCATCGGCCGCACCCTTAAACGCCTGCCGGCGATCAAGGCCAAGCTCACCGCTCGCAAGAGTGCGCTGCTGAACCAACTGCAAGAGCAGCTAGATCTCTGCCCGGAGGTCGCGGGCCGATTGGATGCGGCCTTGGAAGCCGACTGCCCATTGAGCAGCACCGAGGGCGGCTTCATCCGCGCCGGCTACTTGGAGGAACTCGATAACCTCCGCGAACTGGCGCACGGCGGCAAGCAGTGGATCGCCAACTATCAGAAGCAGGAGATCGAGCGCACCGGCATCCCCACGCTCAAGGTCGGCTTCAACAAGGTCTTTGGTTACTACCTGGAAGTGACCAACGTCCACCGCGAGAAAATTCCCGCCGACTACATCCGCAAGCAAACCATCAAGAACGCCGAGCGGTACATCACGCCCGAGCTGAAAGAATACGAAGAAAAAGTTCTCACGGCCGACGACCAGGCCAAGGCGCTGGAGCACAAGCTGTTTCTGGAACTGCGGGCGGAAGTCGAAGCGGCCGTTCACCGAATGCAGATTTCGGCCGACGTGTTGGCACAGATCGACGTGCTGTGCGCGCTGGCCGAGCAGGCGAGGCTCCGCGGCTATTGCCGCCCCAAGATGACCGAGGAGCCGGTACTGCACATCGAGGAAGGGCGGCATCCGGTGCTCGATGTGACCGAGCCGGAAGGCACCTTCGTCCCCAACGACATCCACCTGGGCGGCGAGGAAGGCACGCTGCTGCTGATCACCGGCCCCAACATGGCCGGTAAGAGCACGTACATTCGCCAAGTGGCGCTGCTCGCGCTGATGGCGCAGATGGGCAGCTTTGTGCCGGCGGCCTCGGCCACCATCGGCATTGCCGATCGCATCTTTGCCCGCGTGGGCGCCAGCGACGAACTGGCCCGGGGCCGCAGTACGTTCATGGTCGAAATGACCGAAACGGCGCGGATCCTCAATACGGCCACGCCTCGCAGCCTAGTAATTTTGGACGAGATCGGCCGAGGCACCAGCACCTATGACGGTGTGTCGCTGGCATGGAGCGTGACCGAGCACCTGCACAACGCGATCGGCTGCCGCACGCTGTTTGCCACGCATTACCACGAGCTGACCGAACTGCAAAAAAGCCTGCCGCGGCTCAAAAACTACAACGTGGCGGTGCGCGAGTGGGAAGACGAAATCGTCTTTCTGCACAAGATCGTGCCGGGAGCCGCGGACAAGAGCTACGGCATTCATGTGGCCCGGCTGGCTGGCGTGCCGCGCGAAGTGCTCGATCGCGCCAAAGACGTACTCTGGCAATTGGAAGGCCAGCACCTGGAGGGAGCCCGGCGCGTCAGCCCTGAACCCAAGCGGCAGCGCAGCGGCGCCATACAGCTCTCGCTGTTTGAACCGATGGAGCACCCGTTGCTGGATGAATTGCGGCAACTGGACATCAATAGCTTGACACCACTGGCCGCGCTCAACTTGATTGAAAAGTGGAAGCAGATCGCCTGCCGCGAATCGTAACGCGGCGCGGCTGCTGGTTCGCAGTCGCTCCTTCCACCGCGTTCATCCGTTCAAGTTGTCGCAGGTACCGCCGTGTCGTCCCTTCCCAATCCGCTGGCCTGGCTGCCCGAGGCGCTAGAAAACCTTGACCGGCAGCATCTGCGGCGGCACCTGTACGCCCGCGCCGGTGCAGGGCCTGGGCAATTGACGCGCGGCGGCCAGACATGGCTCAACTTCGCTTCGAACGATTACCTGGGGCTGTCGGTCGATCCCCGGCTAACAGCCGCCGCCGAAGCCGCCATGCGGCAGGCCGGCTGGGGAGCCGGAGCCAGCCCACTGGTGGTAGGCTATACCTCGTGGCACGCCGACCTGGAACGCGCCTTGGCCGAGTTTGAAGGGGCGGAAGCCGCCCTCGTCTTCGGCTCTGGGTACGCCGCCAACGTGGGCACGATCTGCTCGCTGGTCGAACGCGGCGATGCCGTCTTCAGCGACGAGCTCAACCACGCCAGCATCGTCGATGGCTGCCGGCTTTCCCGGGCTACGGTGCATATCTATCCGCACGGCGACTTGGCCGAATTGGAAACGCAATTGGCCGCATCGCGCGATGCACGGCGTCGCTTGATCGTCACTGATACGCTGTTCAGTATGCACGGCGATGTCGCGCCGCTGCCGCAACTCGCGGAGCTGGCCCAGCGCTACAACGCGATGCTGATGGTCGACGAGGCCCACGCCACGGGCGTGTTTGGCGCAAGGGGCCGTGGCCTGTGCGAAGCGGCCGGCATGGAAGATGCGGTACATATCCGCGTCGGCACACTCAGCAAAGCCTTGGGCTGTAGCGGCGGATTCGTGACCGGTTGCCGCGAGTTGATCCAGTGGCTGATCAATCGGGCAAGGCCATACATCTTTTCCACCGCGGCCCCGCCGGCCAACAGCGCGGCGGCCATGGCGGCGCTAGCCATCGTGCGCGAGGAGCCGCAGCGGCGCGAACGCCTGCTGGCTACGGCGGCCGATGTGGCCGAACAGCTCCGCCGCCAGGGCTGGAACCTGGGGCAATCGTCCACCCAAATCCTGCCGCTGGTGATCGGCGATAGCCAGCAGGCATTGGACCTGTCGGCCGCCTTGCGCGAGCGTGGGTTGTGGGTTCCAGCCATTCGGCCGCCCTCGGTCCGGCCCGGCGAGGCTTGTCTGCGTCTCTGCCTGACCGCCGGCCATACGCCGGAAATGATCGAAAAACTCGTCAACGTGCTGGGGGACTTGAAACGCACCGCAGGCTAAATGCTGACCTCGCTCGACGCCAGCAGCGGCAGCCACGGTCGGTGACTCACTTGCTTTCGTTCGATCAGCTTTGCTCCGGCATGAGACCGGGGTGCTGTCACGGCGAGCACACCTGGGCTTGTCGCCGGGGGCCGCGGCTGCTAGCCTTCGCGCTCGGTTTCCAAAAAGCACCAGGCGTGGAAGCTAGCGGCGGCGGCAGCAGGAAGGAGCACGTGTGAGCGGCGGCGCTGGGCAACATGGCGCAATTGACTGGCACTTACAGCCAGACTGGGCGACGCGCCTGCTGAACCAGGGTAGCTTGCCGCTCAAGCAATGGCTGGAAAGCGGCCAGGCCTCCATTGTCAAAAACGGTGAACACCGTACGGTTTACCGCGTCGATCTGCCGGACCGAGCAGTCTACGTCAAGCATTACCGCTGCACGTCGTTGGCCAGGGCAGGGCGGACGCTCGTCCGCGCCAGTGCCGCCCGGCGCGAGTTCCGCAAGATGCAGGAAGTCTCCCGCCGGCAAGTGCCTACTGCGCACCCCATCGGCTTTGGTGAAATGCGCCGCCATGGGCTGGTGCTCGACAACTACTTTGTCACCGAGGCCCTCGACGGCGCCATTCCCCTGGATGAGTGCCTTCAGGAGTACCTGCCGCGTTTTGCACCGCGGCAACGGGCGGTGCTGCGTCACCGCCTCACGTACGCCGTGGCCCAGCTTTGTGCCCGGCTGCATTCGCACGGCGTGGTCCAGGATGACCTGCACGCCGGCAACCTGCTGGTGGTCTGGGAACAGCGGCCCGACGAGTATCAGGCCAACCACGCCTCACGTAGCGCTGCCCAACGTGCCGGTGATACCGCGCTACCGTGGCCTCGGCTGCACCTGATCGACCTGCCTGGGGTTCGGTTTTCGCGGCCGCTTTCGTGGCGCAGCTCGCGCGACAATCTGGTGATGCTTCAGGCTGGTATGGCCGGCGTGACCAGCCGCACCGATCGCTGGCGGTTCTGGCGTGCCTACCTTGCCGAGCGTACCGATTTGCGATTGCCCTGTCCGCGTCAGGCCGCCGCCGAAGTTGCCGCCGAGGCCGTGGCATTCGCCTGCCGCAACATGCGCGGACGCGATCGCCGCAGCCTGCGCAACAATCGCGACTTCCAGCGGCTGCGCCTTGGCCGCACGCGCGTTCATGCTGTTCGCGAGCTCGACCGCGACGTGCTGCGCAGTCTCGCCGCCAATCCGACGATGTTGATCGAACAGTTTCAGCACCATCCCCTGAAACTGTCGCACACCAGCGTGGTGGTGCAGGCCGAACTGCCGATCGGTGGTGCCAGCCAGAAAGTCGCCTGGAAGCGGTGCCGCGTCAGTGGCTGGAAACGCTGGCTTGCCCCCTTACGGCGTTCACGCGCAATGGCCACCTGGTACAACGGCCAGGCGTTGTGGCAACGAGGCATCGCCACCGCACGACCGCTGTGCGTCATCGATCCGCCGGGCCGCGACAGCTACGTGGCCATGCAATGGCTCGATGGCGCCGAGAACCTGCACCTGTTCGCCTGGCGCATCGCGGAGCTCCCGCGGCAGCAAGGCGAACCGCTTGCCCGGGCAACCGCCGAAAGCCTGGGGCAATTGCTCGGCAGCCTGCATCGCTGGCGGCTCGCGCACCGCGATCTCAAGTGGGGAAACCTGCTGGCGGTGCAACGCGGCGAGCACGTGGAAACCGCCCTGATCGATGCCGACGCCCTGCGGATTCGCCGCTGGCTCGGTCAGAAGGAACGTATCCGCAACCTGGCCCGTTTTGCTTCCTCGCTGGTGCTGCATCCATCGGTACGAAACAGTCACCGGGTACGGTTCCTTCGGGCCTACCTGGCGGCGCTCGGCCACGATCGCGATTGGAAAACGCTCTGGCGCCACGTGGCCGCACAAACCCGCGCGATGCTGGCAAAGAAGCAGCGTCGCGGTTGGCGGCAAGGCTAGCAACTGGGCGCAAGCGGCCTGGCTCTTTCGGGCGGCTTTCCCGGCTGCCTTCTCCACTTTGCCTTGCCGCGTAAGGCAGGCTCAGGTACAGTCCCGCCCTCTTCACTTGCCTTCCCGGCTGATGGGACTCTTGGCCAACGCTCCTACGTTGCACCTTCGTGAAACATGGCTCCTGCGTTAAACCTGAGTCGTCCTCGTAGCACGTCGGCCGCAGCGGCTGCGCCGCACCGCGCATCGTGTTTGCAAACGCGTTTGCGGGTATTGTACGTGACGGCACACCGGCTCGGCGGCGAACTCGTCGACATCGTCGCGAGGACCGAAGGGGCAGGCGTGTTGTTCGAGGAGGTGCACAGCGTGGCCGCTGGCATGGCCCGGCTGCGCGACGAGATCTTCGACGCCGTGTTGGTTGCCCACGAGCCGGAAGAACTGGACGCCCTGGCGTTCACCCAGGCGATGCGCGCCGGCGGGGCCGAAGAAGCGGTAATCGTGCTGGGCTGGGTGAGCGAAGCCCAAATGGCGGTCGCCTGCTATGAAGCCGGAGCCGATGCCTACGTGTGCGAGCCGGCCGCCACGCCCAATCATCTGGTTTGGGTTCTCGCCAGGGCGGCCGAACGGCAGCAACTCATCCGTCAGGTTCGCCGGCTGTCCCAGGCCGAAGAGTCACGTCTGGCGGCCGAACACTCGGAAGCCCGGCGTCTGTTGGGCGAACTCACTGAGCTCACGCGGGGCGAAGACGGCGAAGTGTTCAATGCCGAGGACGAACGGCCGCTGCCCGACGAACTGATCACGCATTACCAGCAACTGCTCCGGGCGTACGTGATCATGGGTTCGGGGCACCTGCGGCGCGAGGTTTCGCAATTGGCCGAGCTGCTGGCCACCGCGGGCGTCTCCGGTCGTCAGCTTTTGCAGTTGCACCTCTACGTGCTGGAAGACACACTCGCCGGCCTGGGCAATCGCAGCAGCCGGCACGTGTTCAATCGGGCCGACCTGCTGGGGCTGGAGGTGATTACCCGGCTGGCGGACTGTTACCGCCGGCGGTATCGTGAGCGTCAAACGCCGCCCCGGCAACAGCTCCTGCCGGGCTTCGATGCTCCAGATTCCCCGATGGTCGTAGAACATGGAACGAACTGACGCCGAAACGCCGATCGCCGAACTGCGGGAGAACATGCGGCGGTTCGTCGAAGAGCGCAACTGGCAGACTTTCCACGCCCCCAAGAACATCTGCATGGCCCTGGCCGTGGAAGTGGCCGAACTGATGGAACACTTCCAGTGGCTCACCATCGAAGAATCGCGCGAGATCGCCAACCAGCCTGAAAAGCTGGCTGCCGTGGCCGAAGAGATCGCCGACGTGTTCGGCTACACCATCGCACTGGCCAACGAACTGGGCATCGATATCGCCACCACCGTCCGTAAAAAGATGGTCAAGAACGCCATCAAATACCCGGTGGAGCAGTACCGCGGCCGTTACGGACCGGAAGATCAGCGCCCCGTGCAGTAGTTACGATCAAGTAACCGCGTTACCCAGCCGGCACCGCCGGAGCGTATCTCCGGCGATACCGCTGGGCGTGCGACGCAGTCGTGCAGCCTTCCGCCTTGAGGGTGACCGGCAAGGTTTACTGCTTGTCACCTTGAAGCTGCACGGTCTGCTTCATCCCTTCCACGTTCATCGGAACCGCGTACAGCGACCTCCGCGCAGTGATGAACAGCGTCTTGTTATCCGGGCCGCCGAAGCACATGTTGGCCGGACGCTCGGGCACTTCGATCGTTTCAATCAGCTTACCATCAGGGCTATAGATGTTGATGCCGGCGCCGGTGAGATACAGATTGCCGTGCTGGTCGAGCGTCATACCGTCGGAGCCCTGGTTGGCAAACCGCTTCTTCTCCGAAAGCTTGCCGGGCCCGAGAATCTGGTACACGTAGGTCTTCTGGTCGCCTGGATCAGCCACGTAAAGCAACTTGCCATCGGCCGTGCCCAGCACGCCGTTGGGCTTCACCAGGTCGTTGATCACGCGGGTGACCGTCTTGCGATCGGGCGAGATGTAGTAGACGTGGAAGCCGTCCTGCTCCAGCCCGTCCATGTTGCCGTACCGCGGATCGGTGAAGTACACGCCGCCCTGCGGATCCACCCACAGGTCGTTGGGACTGTTGAGCTTCTTGCCGTTGTAGGCATCGGCCAGCACGGTGACCTGACCGCTGGGGCTGATCGAGGTGATGCGGCGTGCCCTGCCTTCGCAGGCCAGCAGGTTGCCGTCGCGATCGAAGAACAGGCCGTTGGCTCCGCCGCTATCCTCGCGAAACGTGGTGAGTCTGCCGTCGGTGCCCCAGCGGTGAATACGGTCGTTGGGGATATCGGAGAAATACACGTTCCCCCTGGCGTCGACGGCGGGCCCTTCGGTAAAGGCGAAATCGCCGGCCAGCTTCTCCACCTTGGCCCCAGGCTTGACCAACGACTTGTCTTGAGCCCAGGCCGGTGAGATCGACAGCGCAGCCACAGCCAGCGCAACGGCAACCCGTTTCATGGCGACATCCCTTCATGCTTCTTGGCAGTGCGTGAACCCGGCCGGCGTTTCACCCGCCAGCCCCGTGGTGAAGCTCCAACGTACGGAACCGGGGGCGGAAATGCCAGCGGGCAGGGGGTAATCCTCCCGGCAGAGAACGGCTCTTAGAAACCTTCAAAAACACACTCCGCACCCCATGCGCGACGCCTACCATGCGATCGCATGAATGGAGGCATAACGGTAGAAACGCAGTGTCCGCGGTTGCACGGCGCAGAACGCGCCCCAGGATGCACAAGTCCCAGGCCAGCGGGACGACTTGCGGCAACCGTGATCACCGCTGAGCCGGCTGAAGGATACTGCTGCCTGGTCCTTGGCGGCAGGCCAGAGAGGGCTGGGAAGAGCGAACCGGTCCGGCCGCGAAAGCGCAAAAAAAACAGGCCAGCGCAGCTACCGCACTGAGCCTGAGCGGAGTGAAGTGGACAGGGCCGGGATCGAACCGGCGACACCAGGATTTTCAGTCC
>CALBRZ010000104.1 GCA_937927735.1 uncultured Planctomycetales bacterium | reverse complement strand
CGGACGATGGGCCGGACCGACGTGGAGCCACACGAGCCCCAGCCGATTTCCGCCGGACGTAAGCTCAAAACCTAACAGGTGATGCCCAACAGGCGGCCCGCCCCAAGCGAGCTGCCAGGCGCCGACCGGAACCGATCCGTCACAAGCAACCGCTGTGTTGGTGACCGTCTGGCCTCCTCTGCCCCGGATGCCAGGCGAGCCGGCACAGCGGTTGCTCGCATTCTGGGGAAGCCCCAAGGTTAGCACTGTTCCCTGAAGTGAGAGGACACGCCATGACGGATACTTCGGTAATGAAAGTCGATTCCAAGCATTCGCCGCATGGAGCCCAGGGCCAGAAGTACCTGGCCAGTGGCGTTCATGTCGCCATGCGGCTTTGGGAAAAGGAATCGCCCGACGTGGAAAAAGAAGAATCGGTCCGCGATTACGAAACGGTCGGCTACGTGATTCGCGGCCGGGCGGAACTCGAGATCGAAGACCAGAAGATCAAGCTCGAGCCCGGCGACTGCTGGGTGGTGCCCAAGGGTGCCCGGCATCGCTATCACATCCTGGAGCCGTTCACAGCCGTCGAAGCCACCGCGCCGCCGGCACATGTCCACGGCCGCGACGAAACGTAGCGAGGCCATTGCTGACTCAGCTGACAGGCGGTTAACGGCGTTTTAGAGGTGATACTTGTCGATCTTGCGGTACAGCGTGCGCTGACCGATGCCGAGCATGTTGGCCGCCTCTTCGCGATTGCCGCCGGTGAACTTGAGCGTTTCGGCAATGAACATCCGCTCGACGTCATCCAATGGGCGGCCCACCAGGCTGCTCAACGGCGTACCGCCCGACTCGCCATCGGCCGGCGCCGTGGTCTGCTGATCCACCAGTTCCGGCGGCAGGTCGTCCAGGTCGAGCACGCCGTCAAAGTCGACAACCACCATCCGCTCGACCACGTTGCTCAGTTCGCGGACGTTGCCAGGCCAACTGTAGGCCATCAGCACCCGTCGGGCTTCGGTGGACATGCGTTTGATGGTCCGTTCGTGCCGCTTGGAAAATACCTTGATGAAGTGATCGATCAGCAGCGGGATATCCTCGCTGCGTTCGCGCAGGGCGGGCAGCCGCACCTCGACCACGCGCAGGCGGTGGTACAGGTCCTCGCGGAACGTACCCTTGGCGATGGCCTCCTTCAAATCTTTGTTGGTCGCCGACAGCACGCGCACATTGACTTTAATGGGGTCGTTGGCGCCCACGCGGGTGATCTCGCCGGCTTCCAGCACCCGCAGCAACTTGCTTTGGGTGGGTAGCGGCATGTCGCCCACTTCGTCCAGAAACAGTGTGCCGCCGTTGGCGTACTCGAACTTGCCGGCCCGATCGCGGGCGTCGGTATAGATGCCTTCGACGCTCCCGAACAACTCCACGTCGAGGATGTTCTCCATGAACGACGCGCAGTTGAGCGCCACGAACGGCTTCTTCTTGCGAGGGCTGTTGTGGTGAATGGCCTTGGCCACCAGCTCCTTGCCCGTGCCGTTCTCGCCGGTGATCAGCACCCGCACGTCGGTGGGGGCAATCCGCTTGAGCATCTCGATGAGGTGGTTCATCTTGGGGCTGGAGCCGATGATGCCCTCGAACCCGAACCGCTCATCGAGCTGGCGGTACAGTTCGGCGTTGGTGCGGCGGAGGCGGAGGTTTTCCGAAGCCTTGTCAACGACCGCCCGCAGCTCCTTGATATCCAGCGGCTTGAGCAGGTAGTTGAACGCCCCCAGTTGGATGGCTTCGACGGCCGACTGGATCGTGCCGTGGCCGGTGAGGAGGATGACTTCGCTGTCGGGCAGAACCTTCTTGGTTTCGACCAGCACGCCGATGCCGTCGATCTCGTTCATCACCAGGTCGGTGACAACCACGTCGTAGGTTTCGCGGCGGACTTTCTCGACGGCTTCCGGCCCCGACGTGGCAATGGCGCAGTGATAGCCCACTCGTTCGAGGGACTCAGCCACGGCCTCGGCGTGGGCCTGGTCGTTATCGACGATCAGTACGTGAATTGGGGTGGCAGCGGCTTCAGTCATAGCGCGAATCATACCGCAAGGCTCGTTCCTTGGGAAAGCGGATTGAACCGCCCGCTGGCTCCCGGCAAAGCTTTCCGATCGCCCTGCCCGCCCGATGTTCAACCAAGCCCAAACCGCCGCGGCGGCGGGACATTTCGGCCATTGCCCCCGCAGGGATTGTATACCCGCCACGCCCGGCCCAACTCATACGGGGGGAGTAGCTGCCGGCCCCTACCAACAACGAGTTGATCCCATCAACCTTCAACCAGGTTGGATCCGTGCTGGCCGGCGGCCGTTGTCGGGTAGGGGCCGCCCCGACTGGTAGGCGTTCTGATCCTGCCGTGGCGGTGCCTAAAGTCTCGGGCGTGCTTCACCTGTCTCCCGTTCTTCAGCGTCGGACGGCGCAGGTTCAGGAAGTCGGCAAAGTCGCCCAGAAGGTCGTCAATCGTGAGGGAACCGCGATCATCACGTTACAGCGACGGCTGAAAAAAGCTCTGCCCCGCACCCGTTTGCCGGGCGAGTTATGCCATCTGGCGCGATCGCAGCGGTGACGCGGCCCTACCCCGGCGCCGGCTACGACGAAATGGCAGAGCCTGGGTTCCAAGGGGATTGACAGCTTGGCCATACGCACCAGAATAGCAGTGCCCTCGCCGGAGTGGCGGAATTGGCAGACGCGCTGGACTCAAAATCCAGTTCTCGCAAGAGAGTGTGGGTTCGACTCCCACCTCCGGCACTAACCCGAGAAGCTTTCGGCCAAATGGTCGAAAGCTTTTTTGTTTTGTGGGTGTGCGTGCGGCATCTGCTGCCGCTGCGGCCGTTCTTCTCAGCCGGGTAGCAGCTCACCGTACCAGAACGGTTCTCGCCAGACGGTTTCGCCCAGCGTGTGTGCCACCGGCTGGGCAAAGCCGGGGCCGTCGTACACAAAGCTGTGGAACTCGCCGTTCTCGCCGCAGGGGTCAACGCCATCGGGTAGACTGGCCACGAACTCGCGTGATAGCGGCTGGCCGCAATGTTCGCGGCCTAGCTTGCGGCCATCCACGCAAACGGTTCGGGCGGCAAAGCCGGCCTGCCAGAACGTCTCCATCAGTTCCGCCGGGTCGCGTCCCCAAAGCGGGAAGTGCAGCGTCATGCCCAAAGCTGCAAACGTCCGCTCGCGGTAATCGCGCACATCCTGCAAATGCACATCACCGAAGATCAGCCCTTTGATCCCTTCCGCCCTCAGCGTGCGACAAATCTGGGCCAGGACTGCTTCGTACACGTCGTTACTGACCAGAACCTGCGAGGGTGACGGCGGCAATGGCTCAGCCGGCTGCGGTGGAGAGGCATCTCCTGGCGATGGCAACAGCATCTCGTACAGCTTCAAGCCCATCGCCTCGGCCTGGCAGCGCAACAACTCCCGCCGCACGCCGTGCATGGTGACGCGGTCGTACGCGGCGGAGAACGTGGTCAGTTGGCCGACGATGTTCAGCGAGGCATCGGCCCGGGCGACATGCCAGGCCAACACACTGTCCTTGCCGCCGCTGCTGCACAGCACCACGTTCATGGCCGCACCTGTGTTTGTGCCGCGGCGTTCCAGGCGGCGTGCGGGGCCGGCGGCCGGGCCGCCGTTTCTGTCGCCGGCATAGCACCTTCCTCTGGCAAGTGCTCTAGCAGAAAGTCCAGCAGGATCGTCGCCGCTTGCTTGTTGGGAACCGGATAACCGCGGCTAAGGTCCGGATCGGAGTGGATGGCGGGCCGATGGTTGGGCAGGCCCACGCAGCTCGGGCAGCCGTCCTTGCAGGTGCAGCCGCCGACGATCTGCCGGCAGATTTCCAGCAGTTCACGCAGGTGCTGGTAGCCCTTGGCACAGTAACCCAGCCCGCCGGGATACCGGTCGTACAGGATCATGGTCGAGTGTCCGAGGTTCTTGCTGTCGACCACGCCGCCGATATCGCGAGGGTCGCACATGGCCACCAGCGGCAAGGCGACAATCGCCAGGTTCTTCACGCCGACCAGCCCTTCGGAGAGCAGCAGGCCGTGCCCTTTGACGTGCAGCTTGGCCGCTTCGCCGGGGGCCAGCCAGCAGGCCGTGGTGTTGAGCGTTTGAGCCGGGATATCCACCGGGCCCATGCCAATGTTCTCGCGGGTGCCGAACTTGATCTTCTTGAAGGCCACGGTCTGCCAGGTGACATCCACGTCCCCCAGCCCCCACTGGCCGCCCGGCCATGCCGTTTCGCGCGACTCTTGCGGCTGCGTGATCCGTACGCTGCTTTCCACCACGGCCTGGGTGTAGTAGTCGGTTTCCACCCGTTCGACGTAGGCGATCTTACCCTGCAGATCGAGCTGCCGGACGAGGTAGGTTTCGCCGCGATGCAGATACACGGCCTCGGGGTAGATCAGTTCCGGGGCGCTGATCGCATCGACGTTGGCGATCACCTCGTGCGACGGCCGCGTGGTGCCGGGCCGCGTGCCGCCCAGCGGCGGCGGACCGCCAGGCACCGGCCAGGTGTCCACCTGCACGATGCTGAACGTGTTGTCGCTCATGTGGCGGAGGCTGATCTCGACTGCCGGGTTTCGCCCGCCGGCGTAGTAAAAGCGGCCGTCCAGTTCGTTCAGCTCGCGGGCGTCGTGCAGCAACCCGGCCAGAGTGCGGCACAGCGGACCGAACCTCTGGCTGTCGCCTTCATCCAGCGGCAATTCAAACGCCGCGGCCGCAAGTTGCCGGGCCAGCACGTACGGATTCTCGGGATCGACCACGGCATGCTCGGCCGGCATGCCAAAGAAGTGCTCGGGGTGCCGCGTGAGATACTGGTCGATCGGGTCGTTGCCGGCCAGCAACACGGCCAGGCTTTCGCCATGGCGGCGTCCGGCACGGCCCGCCTGTTGCCAGGTGCTGGCGATGGTGCCTGGGTAACCGACCAACAGCGTCACGTCGAGCGAGCCGACGTCGATCCCCAGTTCCAGGGCGTTGGTTGCGGCAACCGCTTTGAGCCTCCCGGCGAACAGATCCTGCTCGATCTGCCGCCGTTCCAATGGAAGATAACCGCCGCGGTACGAAGCCACCTGCTTCGCGGCTGGATGCGCCATCGCTTCCAGCCGCTGCTGCGCGTAGCGATGCACCAGTTCGGCCTGTTGCCGCGTGCGCGTGAACGCCAACACCTGGGCATCGTGCTCGATGGCGGCCACCATCAGCTCAACCGCGTCATCGGTGGCGCTGCGGCGGGCCAGCGAATCGTCGCCCAGCGGGGCCGGATTCCACAGCGCGAAGAACTTGCGGCCGCGCGGCGAACCATCGTCGGACACCACGGCCACGTCGCGGCCGATCAGGCCGGCGACCAGTTCGGCCGGGTTGGCAATCGTGGCGCTGGCTGCCAGGAACACCGGGCGGGCTCCATAGTGTTCGCACACGCGTTGCAAACGCCGCAGCACGCACGCCACATGAGCGCCGAGGATGCCGCGGTACATGTGGGCTTCGTCCACCACCACGTACCGCAGGTTGCCGAAGAAGCGGGCCCACTTGGGATGGTACGGCAGAATCGAGGCGTGCAGCATGTCCGGATTGCTGAGCACGAGGTTCGCCTCGGCTTTGATCCGCCTCCGCTGAGCTGTCGGCGTGTCGCCGTCGTACACGCCGGGGCGGAAACGGCGAGCCGCCTCGTCCACCGGCGAAACCAGCGACAACAGCCCCTTGAGCTGATCCTGGGCCAGCGCCTTGGTGGGAAACAGGTACAACGCCCGGGCGTCGGGCTCGGCCAAGAGCGCTTCCAGAATCGGCACGTGGTAGCACAAGCTTTTGCCGCTGGCGGTGCCCGTGGTCACCACCAGGTCGCGGCCAGCCCGAGCGTACTCGAGCGCTTCGACCTGATGCGTGTAAAGCTGCTCCACGCCAGCCGCGGCCAAAAGTTCGACCAACAGCGGCGGCAACGGAGGCGACGGCGAGGCAAACCGCCCGGCTCGGGCCGGCAATTCCTCGACGTGTGCCAGTTGACCGCAATAGCCAGGCCGGTGCTTCAGCGCAGCCAGAAAGGACACCACATCCATGGGCAAACGTCCGCGGCAAAGGGGAATGTGTACGCCGGTACATTATCAAACTGACACCGCGGGCAGCAAGACAAGCAAGACAAGGTTGAACGGTGCCACGCAAGCGCAACAAAAAACCGGCCGCAGCGCCGCCCACCTGCAGCAGGAGGCGGCGCGACTGGCCGGTTGATCGATCCGCTCGCCCGAGCAAGTTACTCGGGAGGACACTTAGACCTTGATGAACTCTTCGCCCGGCTTCCAGTTGCAGGGGCAGAGCTCGTCGGACTGCACGGCATCCAGCACGCGGAGCACTTCCTGCACGTTGCGGCCCACGCTCAGGCTATTGGCCGAGGCGTACTGGATCACTCCCTGGGGATCGACGAGGAAGGTCGCCCGCAGGCAGACGTTGGCTTCCGGATCGAGGATGCCCAAGTCGGCGGCCAGCTTCTGGGCGGCGATCAGCGGGAACTTGAGCTGCTTGAGGTCCTCGTGGCTCTGGCACCAGGCGAGGTGCGAGTACTCGTTGTCGGTGCTGCCGCCAACCACCTCGCAATCGCGGTCCTTGAACTCCTTCAGCTGCCGGTTGAACTCGGTGATTTCGGTCGGGCAGATGAAGGTGAAGTCCTTGGGATAGAAGAAGTAGACCACCCACTTGCCGGCGAACGACTCGTTGGTGAAGGTCTGCAGGCTTTCCTTGTCGGGGCCGATACAACCGGGAGCCTTGAAGGCGGGGAACTTTTGTCCAACGGTCAACATGCGCAGCGTCCTTTCGTCAAAACGCGAATCGGAACAACCTTAACTGGCAGAAATCGGGGGAGGGCACGCCAGCGGCCGCCCGCTCGCCCTGCGAGCCGCGGCTGCGGCGGTTGCGTCCCCTTAGGATAGCCCTGGCCGCTCCATAGGTGAAATATAATATTCCTATAGCTACTATAGGAACCACCAATGGAAATGCACCAGCTTCAGTACTTTGTGAAGGTAGCCG
>CALBRZ010000103.1 GCA_937927735.1 uncultured Planctomycetales bacterium | reverse complement strand
GGGGCCAAAGGACTCTCATAGCAGCTGGACCAGCTTTTGGGGAGCAGGCCACCAGCGCGTATTGTACCGTTAGTAGCGACGGACTTTACGCAGTTCCCACAGACCCCAGACCAGCAGCACCAGGTTGCCCATCCAGACAAATGCCGGTGGCAGCGCGCCTTCCTTGGCCCGGTCCACGCCAAAAGCCAGGAACGGGTAATACACGATCAAGATCGGCAAGAAGCAGACAAAGAAGCTGCTGAGCATGCTGGCGTTGCGGCGGCGAATGGCCACCACGCTGCCCACCAGCGTAAAGCACAGGCAACTGAAACCGTTGGACCACCGCCGGGGCGGCTCGGTGCACAAGCGGTAATAATCCCGCAGCAGAACCGTGTGGGTCTGTTGCTCGGTTTTCCACTCCGGCGCGGCCAGGGCTGAGAAATCGCCGCCCATAATCTGGAAGGCGGCTTTCACCGCCATATCCTGCTGGTTGGCGGCAATCTCTTTTTCGCGCTCGCCGATCAGGTGACGAATGTCGCGCAACGCCCGGGCCGATGGCGACACGGCCGTCGCGTCTTTACGGCGGCTGACGTCGGCCAGCTCCAGTTCGCGGATTTCGTAGTCGGGGAAGCGGTACGAGACACCGCCTTCGACGTCGACCACGCCATTGAAGCACTTCACGCTCAGCACGCGATCGTTGGAGCTGAGCGTGGCAAACTCGGCCCGCACCGTCACCGTAGGCTTGTCTTTGCCGCTACGGAAGGTGAATGTAGGCTGGATCAGCTTGCGGCCCTCGACCTTCTTCACGTTGATCGAGAAGTTCGGCGTGCTGTACGACTTGTGCAATTGCAGGCGGCTGTAGGCGATCTCTTCGACCGCGCTGATGACCACGCGGGTAACGCCGTTGCGGCCCCACGATACGGCAATGTCGTTCAGCCACACCGTCAGTAGGCTGAGGAAGAACGACAGCACCAGCACCGGCCAGAGCACGACCATGGGCGAAATGCCCATCGCCTTGAGGGCGACGATCTCGTTGGAGCCGGACATACGGCCAAAGACCGTGCTGGCGGCAAACAGCACGGTTGCCGGCATGGTGAATCGCAGCGAATCCGGCAGGATATACGGGATAAGCTGGAGCACCTGGGTAAAGCCCAGACCTTCGTCCAGGGCTTCGCGCAGGATGCCCACCACGAGCATCAGCGCGGTTAGGCATCCCAGCGCAACCGCAAATACCTTCAGGAGTTCGGTCAATACGTAGCGCGTCAGAATCGGCATGGCGCGTTACTTTCGCGATTCGGGCAAGAGGGGTCAAGATCAAGTGAGCCGCGCTGCGGTGGGGGACGCGGCAGCAAGCGGCCCTGGCAGCAGATGTCGTGGTTCGCGCGATCCCGGCGGGTGGCGTCCCCCTTGTCCCCATGTGGTGCAGCAGTTAGGGTGACACAAGGCGGTCGCCGTGCTTGCGGCAACCGCGCTATCCGGTTGCCGGGGGCATCCGCGAGACGTTTCCCCCGCTTCTTTCACCCACCGCTTGTGGCAGGTGCCGACGTCGCGCAACCGGTCGACGTTGTTCAAGCCGGCAGATCTTCAACTTGTCATGCGTGTGCGCGTTCAGTTGTTCGCGGTCGCCCGAGAGCTCCAGGGCGCCGACCAGGTCGAACTGGAACTGCCTGACGGCGGCACCGTGGCCGATTTGCGTGAAGCCATACGCACCCAAGCGCCCAAACTGGCTGGGCTGCTGAACCAGTTGAGATTCGCCGTCGACGAGGAATACGCGAGCGACCAGACGCCGATTGCACCCGGTGCTGCCGTGGCTTGCATTCCTCCGGTCAGCGGCGGTTGATCTGGCCACGATTTTGCACTGAATTGGCCGGCAGCCGCTGCAAGCTGTGTGCGATCTACCTGAATCCTGCCCAAGGGGAATTGCGCCGATGCGTACCTGGCTGTTGGTAACGTGCTGCGGTTTATTTGCAGGACTGCTTGCGGCGCCGGCCGCGGCGGCTGCCCCCGAGGCGAAGGTACCGGCCTGGCCGGCCTTCCGCGGCGATGGTTCCAGCACGACCAGCGCCAGCGACTTGCCGCTAAAGTGGTCGCCCGAGAAAGGTGTGGCCTGGCAGGTGGAACTGCCCGGCTACGGCCAATCCAGCCCGGTGATCTGGGGCGACACCGTGTTCATCACGGCGGCCACCGGCAAGATGAAAGAAACGCTGATTGTAGCCGCGTACGACCTGGCGACCGGCAAGCAGCGGTGGCAGAAGGAGTTCCCCGCCGCCGAGCAGGTCGAGGCCACCGACTATGTCAGCAAAGCGGCTCCCACCCCGGCGGTTGATGCCGAACGCCTGTACGTGTTCTTTGAGACCGGCGACTTGATGGCCCTCGATCACGCCGGCAATCAGCTTTGGCACCGCCAGCTCACCAAGGAGTACGGCTCCTACAAGGGCAACCACGGCATCGGCAGCTCGATCGCCTTGGCAAAAGCCGGCCTGATCGTGCTGTGGGATCACGACGGCCCGGGTTACTTGCTGTGCGTCGATAAGGCCACGGGCAAGAACCGCTGGAAGGTCGATCGCGATGCCCGCGTCTCGTGGAGTTCGCCAATCATCGCGCCGGGCGAGCAGGAAGAGGTGGTCATCAGCTCCAAGGGCGTGGTCCAGGCATACCGGACCGCCGACGGCAAGCTGGTCTGGGAGCAAACCGGCCTGGACGGTAACACCGTGGCTTCGCCGACCCCGACTGGTGAACTGGTGGTGATCGGCTCCAACGACGCCGCCTGGAACGTGGCCCTGAAACGTGGTGCGGATGTCGAAGATCGCATCGTCTGGCGGGCGGAAGCCACCAACTCGTTTGGTTCGCCGCTGGTGTACCGCGGCAAGGTGTATTACGTGAACCGCGCCGGCGTCGCCACCTGCCTTAACCTGGCCGATGGCAAGACGCTGTGGAGCCAGCGGCTGCCGGGCTCGTGCTGGGCCAGTCCTTTGGGCGCCGGCGATCGCGTCTATTTCTTCACCAAGGACGGCAAGACGGTGGTCGTGAGCGCCGATGAGACCGACGGCCGTCGGGCCAAGGTGCTGGCCGAGAATGAGCCGCCTGTGGAAGGCACAGTATACGGCGTGGCGGCCGTGCCGGGTGCCTTTGTGCTGCGTACCACGGGCCACCTGGTCAAGCTTGTCGGCGAATAAGATGTCGGCCTCAATTCTGAACGGACTTCGCGGTGGCAGGTATCCAGGGGCGCGCTTCTGGTATTGCATGCCCCCCGATCTTGCCGCGCGCGGCGCTGCTTCCCGGTAGCATGGGCCTCGGCGGCAGATTACGATTGGCAGGATAACTACGACGAGTTTGCATCCGCGGGCGAAGGCGGCACGTTACCGTTGCTTCGCCTGATGGTTATTTCCCTCCCAATCCTGCATTCCCCCCAGCGCCCATGAGAATCTCTGCTGTGTCGATTCGGACGTTAGCACTCTTGCTGTTGGCCGGCGGCCTGCTGACCGGTCGCGCGCGTGCCGGCGAGGACGCCACCCCGCCGAACACGCTCTCCGAGATTGAAAAGAAAGCCGGTTGGAAGCTGCTGTTCGACGGCCGCACCACCAACGGCTGGCGGAACTACAAACGCGAGGGCATCAGCGACGGCTGGCAGGTGGTCGACGGCGAGTTGCGCCGGGTCGGCAAAGGCGCTGGCGACATCATCACGGTCGATCAGTTCGGCGCGTTCGAACTGTCGATCGACTACAAGATCTCGCCCGGCGGCAACAGCGGCGTGATGTTCCACGTCACCGAGGAAGAATCCACGCCCTGGCGGACCGGGCCGGAAATCCAGATCCAGGACAATGTGGAAGGCCGCGACCCGCAAAAGGCCGGCTGGGTGTACCAGCTTTATCCCAGCCGGGTTGACGCCACGCGTCCGGCCGGCGAGTGGAACACGCTGCACATCCGGATCACGCCGCAGGAGTGCGAGATCAACATGAACGGCCACCGCTACTCGCGGTTCGTCAAAGGCAGCGATGACTGGAATGAGCGGGTGGCCAAGAGCAAGTTTGCCAATATGCCCAAGTTCGGCAAAGCCGACCGCGGCCATATCTGCCTCCAGGATCACGGCGACCTGGTGGCCTTCCGCAACATCAAGATCCGCAAGCTCGATGAAGGGGTGCCCAACCCGGTCGATGGCGAACTGCCGATCAAGGCCGTGCGGGCGTTCCCGAACATCAAGTGGGCCAACTGGGAACCGATCGACGCCCGGGGCCGTCTGACGCCGCTGCGGCCGATCACCGTCACCCACGCCGGCGACGGCACCAACCGGCTGTTCATGGCCACGCAGCACGGTGTGATCTACGTGTTTGAAAACCGGCCCGACGTGACCGAGAGCAAAGTCTTCCTCGACATGTCGAAGAAGGTCACCTACAAGGACAACGAGAACGAAGAAGGCTTCCTGGGCCTGGCGTTCCATCCCAAGTACAAGGAAAACGGCGAGTTCTTCGCCTACTACACCACCAGCGATGCGCCGCACACCTCGGTGATCTCGCGGTTCCGGGTTTCGAAGGACGATCCGGATAAGGCCGATCCCGAGTTCGAGGAAGAACTGCTGCGGATCAAGCAGCCCTACTGGAACCACAACGGCGGCACGATCGCCTTTGGCCCGGACGGCTATCTGTACATCGGCCTGGGCGATGGCGGCGCCGCCAACGATCCCCACGGCAACGGCCAGAACCTGGGCACGCTGCTGGGCTCGATCCTGCGGATCGACGTCGACAGCAAGTCGCCCGGTCTGAACTACGGCATCCCCTCGGATAACCCGTTTGTCGGCCGCGAGGGTGCCCGCGGCGAGATCTGGGCCTATGGCCTGCGTAACGTGTGGCGGCTGGCGTTCGATCGCAAGACGGGCGAGCTGTGGGCGGCCGATGTCGGCCAGAACCTATGGGAAGAGATCAACATCATCGTCAAGGGCGGCAACTACGGCTGGAACCTCCGCGAAGGTCGCCATCCCTTCGGCCCCAACGGCACCGGTCCGCGTCCGGACCTGATCGAGCCGATCTGGGAGTACGATCACCAGGTGGGCAAGTCGATCACCGGCGGCCTGGTGTATCGCGGCAAGAAGCTGCCTGAGCTGCAAGGCCGCTACGTGTACGCCGATTATGTGACCGGCAAGATCTGGGCGCTGGACTATGACCGCGAGAAGAAGCAGGTCGTCTCCAACCTGGCCATCCCCACCGACGGTTTCCCGGTGATGAGCTTTGGTGAGGATGCCGACGGCGAGATCTACTTCTGCATCGTCAGCAACGACGGCCGCGGCATCTACACGTTCGAACGCGCGAAGTAACCATGCGAACCGTCGCGGGCAGGCTGGCCCGGGCCGCGCTGTTGGCGTGGCCAACCACCGGGCTATGGCTCGGCGTGGCCAGTACTGCGCCCGGCAATGATCGCAGCGCCGCGGTCGTCAGCCTTGCCGCTGGTGATGCCGAGGACGTGCCTGATTTCAATCGCGAGATCAAGCCGCTGCTGGTACGCCACTGTTACCGGTGCCACGGCCCGCAGCGGCAGGAATCGGGCTATCGCCTGGATCAGAAGGAGGCTGCCTTCCGCGGCGGCAACACGGGCGAGCAGGCCATCGTACCCGGCGACGCTGACAACAGCCCGTTGATCCAGTACATCCGCGGCGACGATCCCGACTTTGTGATGCCGCCCGAAGGCGAGCGGCTCACCGAGCGGGACGTGCAGCGCGTGGTGCGCTGGGTCGAGAAGGGCGCTCCTTGGCCATAAGCGGCCGCAGCGCCGGCAACGACTTCGCGAGACCGCCAACAGAAAAGTGGGGGAGCCCAAAGGCTCCCCCACTTCTATTTGTTTCTTGGAACGGTGGCTCGCGGTACTAGCAGTAGCCGTTATCCATGCCCAGCTCGGTCTTGAGCTCGGCGAATCGGTCGACGTACAGGTCGCTGGACGAGTGGACGTGCTCGGCTTCGGTAATGAACCGCATCTGCTCGTCGCACTCGATGTTGTACCGCTGGAGCACTTCTTCAAACTCGCTCAGGTCTTCGCCGTAGGCGATGAGCAGCTTGTGCTCGTCGAACTGCACTTCGAGCGGGATACGCGGGTTCAGCACGGCGATCCCCGTACACCCGTCGTTAAGCAGCAGGTCCTCGTAATCGCAGAGGATGCTCTTGAGCACCGGCATGTCGATGTGTTCGCGGTACAGGTCGTCATGCCCGCGAGCCTGCCGGTTGTGGCTGGTTTCAAGCACGACGTCGACGACCGAGCCCAGCGGATCGATCAAATCCAGGAACACGTCGAACAGGATGTCGCAACTGGCCGACGCCATCAGCACGGGCACGCGGACGCCGCTTTCTTCGTCGCGGTATACGTCGTGCCGGTAGCCCTGGCGCGGCATCACCTGCAGATCGTAGCTGGGGCGGATCGCGTCGGTGAGCACGAAGTTACCGTAGCGGACCACACCCAGGTGGGCTTCGAGCTCTTCCTCCGTCAGGCGCTCAAAGCTGCTGGTGTGCGTACCGGGAGCGCCGTCGCGGAAAACGTTACGAAAGAAGCGCTGCAGGAAGCCCATATGCTTTCAACCTCGGATTCGTGGCCGGGCACTGGTGTGCGGCCCGCGACGTCAAAACGTTCTTTATGAAACCTAGTACACGCCGGCAAACTTTAGCCGGCGGCGGTAGAAATTTTGGTTTCGCCCGCCTGCGTGGGAGTCGTCGCTATCCTGGCAAGCGGCCATCCGATGGTTGGTGCTCCCTTCGACCACTATCGTATGCGGAGCGTCAATGGGGGGCACCCCGTCGGAAACCTACGTGTAGTCTAGCACCCGGCTTTTTGCAGCAGCCGGCGGCACAACAATTTCAGACCCAAACCAAGGCCCGGACAGGAAAGCTGTTAAGCCTCGCCAAGATATGCCGGAGATACGCCCCTGCGAGCGTGGGGGAGTCGACTGGGATCGCCGCGAGCCGAGGCCTGCCGACTGGCTCCTGCTGCCCGGCATAACCGGTTCAGGGGTTAGAACCGGTGTTTCGATCCATCCCACGGCGTCCGCGTTCAGACATTTTGTCGATGGGACTGGTATCAAAGCTGGCGCCCGCTTTCCCCACCATCGCGGTAAATGGGGCCGTACGGATGAAACCTTTTCTGCCGGTTGGTCCAAAATTCGCCATAAGACGGTATGGGGAAGGTTCTCATATCATTCTGGCCAGTCTTGAGTAGGGTTACGATTGCCTGCGCGGCAAACGAACCAGGCTAGCGGCCTAGCGAGTGGAACGTGGCTTGAGGCCGTGCACTTTTGCGAGCGAATGCCGAGCGAAAAGCACGAGCAGATCTCGTCGACGGGGCAGGTGGCCAGCACAGGAGCAAGAACGAGGTCGCGCCGGTTTGCGAAGGTTCTTTTCACGTCCTTTTACCGACCAACGGTATGGCGAGTTCATCGTTGGTCGCACAGCCTAGGCTCGGCACTTGGCTGGTTGCGGCTTCGAGTCGGGGGCAGGCCGTAGCCCATTGGATGCCCGTCGAGCCCAAGGGGGGCTTCTCACCAGGTAACACCGATGAGTGACTTTGCAGCGTCCCCGACCGAGGGTGTCGAATTCCTGCGGGGTGGCGGCGAGATGGCGGGTAGAATCCGCGCCTTCTCGTGGGCGGCCACGTCGCTTGGTCCCTTGGACGGCTGGCCCCAGAACCTCAAGACGGCGGTCCGGATCATGCTCACGTCCCGCCAGCCGATGTTCATCTGGTGGGGCAACGAGCTGATTAACCTCTATAACGACGCGTACCAGGGATTCCTGGGCCGGAAGCATCCCGCCGCGCTTGGCCGTCCGGCCGACGAGGTATGGCCCGAGGTCTGGGATCAGGTGGGACCTCGCGCCCGCTTCATGCTGTACCATCACGAAGGCACCTACGATGAGTCGCTGCTGCTCATCATGGAACGCCATGGCTATCGGGAAGAAACCTATTACACGTTTTCTTATAGCCCGATCCCCGACGATCACGGCGAAACCGGCGGCATCCTCGGCATTGTGTCCGACGATACCCAGCGGATCATCAGCGAGCGGCAGCTCAAGCTGCTCCGCGAGCTTGCGGCGCGCACGGTCGATGCCCGCACGCTTGAACAAGCGTGTTCGCTTTGCTGCGAGTGTTTGCAAACCAACCCTTATGACTTGCCGCTGGCGTTGGTCTATCTCAGCGACCCGCAGCAGCAGACGTTGGTACTACAGGGCAGGGCGGGCCTGGCGGCGGATGCCCCGGGGGTGCCGGAGCAGATCAACCTGGCGGACCCCGCCGCCGAACCGTACCGTACCGCACTCAGCTCGCAGCAATTGGTACTGGTATCGGGCTGGCAGCAACTGCTGGAGAACGCCACGGGCGGCGTGTGGAAACAGCCGCCGCAACAGATCGTGGCCGTCCCCATTGCGCCCAGTGGTCAACAAGGCCGCACCGGCATTTTGCTTGTTGGCCTTAACCCGTACCGGCTGCTGAACGATGATTACCACCGCTTCCTGTACCCGATTGCTTCGCAGATCTCGGCCAGCATTGCCAATGCCCAGGCCTACGAGTACGAACGAACTCGGGTTGAGAAACTGGTCGAGCTCGATCGGGCCAAGACCACGTTCTTTTCCAACGTCAGCCACGAATTCCGCACGCCGCTGACGCTGCTGTTGGGGCCGCTCGAAAATCTGCTGAACGATCAACGCGAGCCGTTGAGCGACGCCGTCCGCGAGACGCTTACCGTGGCCACCCGCAACGCGCGGCGGCTGTTGCGGCTGGTGAACACACTGCTGGAGTTTTCGCGGATCGAGGCCGGCCGCGTACAAGCCCGCTTTGAACCAACCGACCTGGCCCAGTACACGGCCGACTTGGCGAGCGTGTTTCGCTCCGCGACCGACGTGGCCGGCCTGCGGTTGGTGGTCGACTGTCCGCCGCTGAATGAGCCGGGGTACGTCGATCGTGACATGTGGGAAAAGATCGTTCTCAATCTGCTCTCCAACGCGTTCAAGTACACGTTTGATGGCGAGATTGCCGTCACGCTGCGCGTCTGCGACGGCCACGCCTGCCTGAGTGTGCGCGATAGCGGCACCGGCATTCCCGACGAAGAAGTCCCCAAGCTGTTCAACCGCTTCCACCGCATCGAAAGCACGCCCAGCCGCACTCACGAAGGCAGCGGCATCGGCCTGGCGTTGGTGGGCGAGCTGGCCAAGTTGCATGGCGGTTCGGTGGATGTGGCTACCCGGTTGGGCGAAGGCAGCACGTTCACCGTCAAGATCCCGCTGGGCAAGGATCATCTGCCGCCTGAGCGGGTGGTGATGCCGGGTACGCACACGACACACTCGGAAGCCGGCGCGTTTGTCGAAGAGGCT
Source organism: uncultured Planctomycetales bacterium (assembly GCA_937927735.1). Taxonomy (GTDB): domain Bacteria; phylum Planctomycetota; class Planctomycetia; order Pirellulales; family S012-138; genus CALBRZ01. Next base: position 90,038 of record CALBRZ010000103.1, on the reverse strand, counting down.
TTGCGGTGGCTGCCCGAGGATAATGCCGCGCGCGACGGTCAGCCGGCAGCCGGCGCATCTGTTCAAGCGTCAGCCGCAACCCAAGCTCCGTCGGTCGGCTCGGCCGAGCACGAGGCAGGCGCAGTAGCGCGGATCGTGCTGGCCGACGACAACGCCGACATGCGCGACTACGTGCGTCGGTTGCTGGAAGGGCGGTACCAGGTCATTGCCGTTTCCGATGGGCAGCAGGCGCTGGAGTGTTGCCGTCGTCGGCGGCCCGACCTCGTCATTACCGACATCATGATGCCGCGGCTGGATGGCTTCGAATTGCTCCGGGCATTTCGAGCCGATCCGCAGACGGCAACCGTGCCGGTGATCATGCTCTCGGCGCGGGCGGGTGAAGAAGCGCGACTGGGTGGGCTGGAATCCGGCGCCGACGATTTTCTGGTCAAGCCGTTCCATGCCCGCGAGTTGTTGGCCCGCGTGGCATCGCAAATCGCGGCGGCTCGCGTCCGCAACGAAGCCCTGAAACGCGAGCAGATTTTGCGGCGGGAGTCGGAAACGCTCAACGCGGTCGCTCGCGACCTGACGGCCGAACTCGACCTGCAGAATCTGCTCCAGAAGGTGACCGACGCCGGCACCAATCTGACGGGGGCTCAGTTCGGCGCCTTCTTTTACAACCATCAGAACGAGCAGGGCCAGTCGTACCAGCTTTTTGCCCTGTCGGGCGCGCCCTACGAAGTATTTGACCACTTCGAGATGCCGCGCAAGACCCTGTTGTTCGACGCCACGTATCGCGGCGAAGGCGTGGTGCGAGCGGACGATGTCACCCTCGATCCACGCTACGGCAAATGCCCGCCGCACTATGGGCTGCCGCCGGGCCATTTGCCGGTGCGAAGCTATCTGGCGGTGCCGGTCGTATCGCGGTTGGGCGAAGTGCTGGGCGGGTTGTTCTTTGGACATGCCGAGGCAGGCGTGTTCGACGAACGGGCCGAACGTCTGGCACAAGGCGTGGCCGCCCAGGCTGCGGTGGCGATCGATAACGCCCGGCTGTACGGCAACGCCAGACGCGAGCTTTCGCACCGGGCCCGTGTTGAGGCGGCGCTGCGCGAAACGCAGCGCCGGTACCGCCAGTTGGTCGAATCGGTTCCGGCGGCGCTGTATACCTGCGACCGCGACGGCAAGATCCAGGTCTACAACGATGCCGCGGTGGAACTGTGGGGGCGGAGACCCAGCGACGAAACTGGTCTTTGGTGTGCCGCCTACAAGGTGCTGCATCCCGACGGCACCCCGATTCCACCGCAAGCCTGGCCGGTGATGCTTGCGGTGCAGCAGAAACGTCCCCAGAGCGCGGAAGTCATCGTCGAGCGGCCCGACGGTACGAGACGCAACGTGTTGGCCCATCCGCAGCCGATTCTCGACGAGAAAGGCAACGTGCAGGGCCTGGTCAACATGCTGATCGATATCACCGATCGCAAACAGGCGTACGCGGCCCTGCGGCAAAGCGAAGAGCGCTTCACCCGGTTCATGCAGCACCTGCCCGGCCTGGCCTGGCTCAAGGACCTGGAGGGCCGGTATGTGTTTGTGAATCATGCCACCGAGAAACTGGTGGGCATGAAGGCCGAGGAAATTTGCGGCCGCACCGATGAAGAACTGTTTCCTCCGGAATCCGCCGCCCTGTTCCGCAAGCACGATCAGGAAGCACTTCAATCGCCATCGGGCATTGAAACCATCGAAACATTGCGTGCGGCCGACGGCATCCATACCACCCTGGCGAGCAAGTTTCCGGTCCCGGGCATGGATGGTCAGCCGACGCTGATCGGCGGTATTGCCATCGACATCACCGAACGTATCCGCGCCGAGCAGCATTTGCGCGAGAGCGAAGCCCGCTTCCGCAACATGGCCAACAACGCGCCGGTGCCGATCTGGGTGATGGGGTTGAACGGCTGCGAGTTCATTAACCGCGAGTTCGAGCGGCTCTGGGGGCTGACGCTCGACGACGTTGGTGGGATGCGCTGGAGCAGCCGTGTCCATCCAGACGACCTCGAACCTTACCTGGCTGCGTACAACGACGCCTTCGAACGCCACGTACCGTTTGAAGGGCAGTGCCGGTTCTTGGCCGCTTCGGGCGAGTATCGCTGGGTAAAATCCAAGGCGTCGCCGCGGTTCACCGAGTCGGGAGCCTTTCTGGGCTTTGTCGGTTGCTCGGTCGATATTACCGATATCAAGCAGTCGGAGCAGTCGCTCCGCCAGGCGGACCGCCGCAAGGACGAGTTCCTGGCCGTGTTGGCGCACGAACTGCGCAATCCGCTGGCCCCCATTCGTACGGGGCTGGAACTGCTGCGCCAACTTGGCTTGAATGATGGGCCGCTGGAAGAGATCTGTGCCACCATGGATCGGCAAACCCGCCAAATGGTGCGCCTGATCGACGACCTGCTTGATGTCTCGCGCATCACTCGCGGCACGATGGAACTGCGCAAGCACGTTTGCACGCTGGCTTCGATTGTCGAAAGCGCGGTGGAAGCCGTGCAGCCGATCATCGACGAAGCCGGCCATCAACTGCATGTGGAACTGCCGCCGGAGCGTGTGGTACTTTTCGCCGATTCCACGCGGCTGGCGCAAGTACTCTCCAACCTGCTGAACAACGCGGCCAAGTACATGCCGCCCGGCGGCCAGATCTGGCTCCAGGCTCAGCGGCAGGAGGGGAGCCTTCGCATTACGGTGCGTGACACGGGCATCGGCATCCCGCCCGACATGCTCGACTCCATCTTCGAGATGTTCACGCAGGTGGATCGTACGCTGGAACGCTCGCACAGCGGGTTGGGCATCGGTCTGACGCTCGTCAAACGCCTGGTCGAGATGCACGGCGGTACGGTGTCCGCCCACAGCGATGGTCGCGGCCATGGCAGCGAGTTCTGCGTTACGCTGCCGCTCACGGAAGAGGAACCGGTCGATCCTGCCTCGCAGGTGTCGCAGCAGCCGCAGCAGGTGGACAAGTACCGGATTCTGGTGGCCGACGATAACGTCGACGCCGCACGGATGCTGGCCTTGATCCTCAGCGGCCAAGGCCATGAGGTCCGCACGGCGGCCGATGGTCTGGCCGCGCTCGCGGTGGCCGCCGAGTTTCAGCCGCAAGTGGCATTGCTCGATATCGGCATGCCCAAACTCAACGGCTACGAGACGGCCCAGCGGATACGGCAACAGCCATGGGGACGCGACATGGTGCTGATCGCCGTCACCGGCTGGGGCCAGCAGGAAGACAAGCGGCTCAGCCGCGAAGCCGGCTTCGACCACCACCTGGTGAAGCCGATCGACATGGAAACCCTGCAGCGCCTGCTGTCGATGCGTTCCCGCGAACAGTAGCCATAAGGTTTACAGCATGAGAACGGGCCCGATCAGGGCGACCCTAACGCATCGGCCACGGCGCTGGTGGGCGTGACCGGAGGGCTCGGCAATGGTTGTTCGGCGGTTTGGGGCAACTCGTTGTTCAGGCACGAGTTCACAAACTGGTACAGCCGCAAGTAATACTCGCGTTTGCCGGCCGGGCTGAGCGTTTGCTGCAGCGACAGGTCGTCCACCCAGTAGCTCCACTTGGGGCCCTGGTAGCGTTCGAACAGTTCGCGCCCTTCGTCGAAAGAGGTCGCCCGATCGCCTCGCCAGTGGCAGAAGTAGATCGGTACCCGCACGTGCTCCAGCCGGTCGATCGGATTGATCGACGACGGCTCCAGCCCGCAGTCCAGTTCGATCATCGCGCTGGCGAGCCGTACGAAGGCCGGCCGGATCGAGTTGGGCAAGAAGTGGAAACTGCGATCCACCACCGATTGGAAGCGGCCATAGGTCGAGTCGACCCACACGCCCTCGATTCCTTCAAGCTCGGGCAAGGCGTGCAGCGTGGCCGCGGCCCCATACGACACGCCGATGATGAACACCGGCTTGCCGGGCGCAAGTCGCCGAGCTTCGGCCAGGGCGGCTTTCAGATCGTTGACCTCGCGATACCCAAACGTAACGGTGTGGCCATCGCTGGTGCCATGCCCACGGAAGTCGAAGGCCAACACGTCCAGCCCCATCTTGCGCAGGGCTCGGAGCATCGTGAGCGACTGCCCACGGTTTTCGCCGTAGCCGTGGCAGTAGATGGCGACGGCCCGGGAATCCTCGGCCGGTACAAACCAGCCTTCCAGTTGCAGGCCATCGGCGGTCTTGAACCGGATCTCCTGGAACGGGGCACCCAGATCGGCAGGCGTTTGCATCGCCACACGGCGCACCGGATGGACGGCCATCAGGGGATGGAACACCACCAGCGGCAGGGCCAGCGCGGCGGCCAGGCCCGCCAACTGCAAGGGGCCCATCAGCTGCATGGCCGGCATGCCCCGCAGGCGATAGTAGACGTAGAACGTCAGTTCCAGCAGGAATTCCAACAGGAAGGTGGCCAGCGACAGCACCAGCGACACGAACACCGTTTCCACGATGGTGATCGCGCCTTCGGTGAAGAACGTGATCGCCACCATTCCGAACAGGAAATAACCCATCCGGATGCAGAACTGGGTGGCCATCGAATCGCCATGGGGCGGAATGATGCGGAAGATCAGCCGATCGATGAGCAGGACCGGAGCCAGCCCTAGCACGATCCAGCCGCTGAGACTGTGGGACCAGGTTACCGCCGCTGCGGCAAAGGCCGCATAGCATAACAGAACCAGTACCGACCACACCGGTTGCCGTCGCGGTACTTCGTAGGCGATGTCAGCCATTGTCATGGATCCCACCCGGGAACTTCCAAGGCGAAAATCAGTTCGGGAACGTCAGCCGCGGTCAGCCGTGGCCGGAAGGACGCTGCGGCGCTCCGCACGCCGCGCCGGTCTTCTCCGGTAGTGACCGACCGCGAGGGCAAGGTTTACGAAACGAGTTCTGGCGGCTCCGCCGTTTGCTGGGCTTTAGCCAGCAGCGCTTCCTGCTCCTGCACGCGGCGCAGCAGCAAGTTGAAGTGCTCGGCCGCATCGTGCCAGAAATCATTCTTCCGGAACCGCAGCGGTTCCACGTTACCCCCTTCGGCCAGTTCCTTCATGGCCTTTCGCATGCGCAGCATCGGTCCTACAAACCGATGGCTGAATCGAATCACGTCGATCATGATCAGCGGCAGTAACAACAACAGCGCGATCACAACCGGCGCGTATTGAAACCAGAGTTCATCGAAGTGCGTGTAGAACGGTCGGGCGGGACCACTAACGACGATCCGCCAGGTGAGGATCATCACCGTTACGACCGTGAAACAGCAAAAGGCATAAACCAACACCCGCAGCAGCAGCGCACCTTGGAGCTGGCCGTCGACAAATCTGCGGATCCGCTTGTCGCGCTTGAGCTTGCTCATGCTCGTTGGCTCCAGAATGTGCTGACAGACGGGTGGGTAGCCCGTGGGCTACCAGGGGTAGGCATCGACGTTTGAGAAGGGTACGCGTGTGCGTCGATGCCCGTTGTGCCACGCTGCTCGCCGCAGGATGGTCCAGCGCCCCACCTGCGCGCGGCATCGCAGCACGTCACGCGGCTATGATCCACTAAACCGTAGCTCAAAAATTCGCCGGGCGCGGAAAATAGAGATTACGTCCCCCAGATCAGGCGGTGAGTGAACGCCCGGACAGCACGCACTCACAGCGTATTGCCTTCACTGGCAGAAGGCGCAAGCTGCGAAGCTTAGCACTAAACGCCAAATGTGCGCCGGCGGAGGAGGGGAGGTGAGCCACTGCGGGGGGCGGCTTGAGAACATGCGGCGCACCGCCAAATATGCTCGCCAGGCAGGTGCCGCTGGCCAAAGCTAGAACTTCAGCGGCACTCGGCGGCCTTCCATCGCGCTTTGCCGAGCGGCAGCCACGATCGTGGTGGCCTTGTAGGCGTCTTGCAGGCTCGCGGGATTACGGACCAGGCTGGTCACCTGGCGATGGAACGAGAGCAGCATGGTCTCGCCCACCGGCCGTTCGCTGTCGAGCGATTCCATGTGCCGGCCGGCGCTATCGAACCAGACCACCGTCGAGGGCAAGTCGACAAACGCAATGCCGTGCTCGCAAGCGACTTGGAGGGCGGCGGGCGGGCGGAAGCTGATGGCCTCCGGCCACGAGGCCGACATGTAGTTGCCGCAACTGATTTGCGCCAGAGCCGACGTTTGCGGCGTGTCGGCAGCGAACTCCATGCTGAAGGCGTGGTAATCGCCGTCGAGGCGGCCAGGCTCGGTGCCGTGCGATGATGCGAAGATCGAGGTCGGCTCGCGGTCCACCACGTACCGGCACCAATCGACCAGTTCGGCCAGTTCCTGGCCCACGCCGGCGGATATGGTCTTGCCGTTTCGGCCGTTGGACGTGATGGGCTTGCGCAGGTGGGCAAACAGCAGCCGCGGTTGGCCCAGCCGCGTGGCGATCAGTTCCTTGAGCCGGAGCGTCGCCGGGGCATGCCGCCGGGGAAACTCGGCCATGAAGGCCACGCCTGCCGCTTCGATCCGTTCTTTGAGCCGCAGGGCCGTGTTGGGATCGACGTCCAGGCCGTCGCAACAGTAGATGGCTTTGCCGGCGTCGCAGGCGGCGAGGATCGGCAGGCCGTTGAACCAGTTGCGCGACAGGATCAGGATCGCGTCCACGTCGTCGCGCTGGGCCAGCACGCGGAAACCGTCGACCGCGCAGCAGTTGAACTCGCGGGCAACCTGCATCGCCCGCAGCGCTACCGGCTCGCAGACGGCGGTCAGTTCGAAGCGGTCGGCCAGGGTGCGCAGAGCGGGCCGATACCGCTTTTCCCACATTTCACCGGTACCAACGACCCCCACCCGCAATTTCATAAAGCAGCCACACCGGCGCCTTCAGCTAGCGCCACAAGGGAATAAGCCCCAGTCGCAAACGGGTTTCGCGAAGGTACTGTTGGCCCGACGACACAGCCAGCCCGGGCAAAGACGGCCGGGCCGGAGCACGGCGGCCTGGGTATCCGGGACAGAAGCCGATGTGGCGAACGGTTTTCCTGATCCGGCCGGAAACCTGCCGGCGGATGCAGAAAAACGGCCAACAGGGCGACACTCGCCTGGGAGCGACCGCAAGACGGGCGCGGTGAGTCTCCCAATCGACTCAACCTGTACTGCGGTAAGTATATCCGCTGCGCGCCCGTACCTGCAATTCGCATCACCAACCGAGGGGGGACCATGCCGCGGCAGGTCGCGGCCGCAGGGATTGGCCGGTGTCGCCGGTTAAGGATCAGGCGGTTACCGCTGCTGCGCGGGAGCCTCGCCCGGCGGCGCCACGCGCTGCGCGGTGGGACCGCCCGGCACGCCTTCGGGATTGACCACCTTGGTCCAGCCCCGCGGCAACGTGGCCTTGAAGTCCGAGCCGCGGATGAAGTTCAGGCGGTCGTTGATCTTCACGTTCACCAACTTGTGGACCGTGCGCTGTTTGCCGTTGGGCTCATACAACTCGACGGCGTCCAGTTGCATGGTGTCCTTGATCAAGATCACCGTGGCCCGGCGGAAGTTGGCCGCGTCCTGCTGGTACTTGGGATAGGCCTCGATCCAGATTTGGGTGCTGGCCAACTCCTGCGGGGTGACGATCCGCAGGTAATACCGCTGGAGCAACTGGTCGGCCTTGGCGCCCAGCAAGAATGGCATCGGCCCGTTGGCAATGCCCTGGCCTTGCAGTTCCGGCGGCAAGGTCCGCTCGATCAGCTTCTGCTCGTCGTGCTTGTACTCGTAGATGGACTTCCCATCGCACATCCAGTGGGCGATGGTGTTTTTGCCTTCTTCATCGAAGACGCGGTACAGGCCCTTGTCGGGCTTGGCGTACTCGAGATGGCCGCGCTGCTGCGTCTTCTGGTTGAACACGCGATCTTCGGTGAACAGCACCAGGTCGGCCCGCATGGTCTCGACCTTATCGCCCTGGGTCTCCCAGGCTTTGAGCACCTGCCAGAGCTGTTCAAACTCGGCCTGGCTCAACTGGAATGGAGCCTGAGGACGCGGCGGCATCGGCACCTGCTGACGTGACGCACCGCCTTGCCCCGCGGGAGCTTGCGCTCCGGAATTTTGCATCTGCATACCTTGGGCGGGCACGCCCTGGTTTTGCGGAACTTGGCCGGCGGCCGGATAACCGGGGCGGACACCCTGCGCCGCCGGGGCTTGCTGCGGCCCACGCTGGCCAGCAGGAGGAGCATATTGGGCAGACGCCGGGCAGGCCATCGCACAGCTTGCGGCAAGCATCGCCAAGGCAGAACGCCAGCAGCAGAGTCCGGGCATCGTCATTCTCCGACGCAAAACGGTTGGCAGGCCGCTCTTTCGGCAAGCGGCGGGGCGGGATTCTAGCAAGAATGTCCGTTGGCCCCTAGACCGGTTTGGCACGGTCACAATGCTGGTTTTCGCGCTAGCAGAAGCCGAGTGCTAGCAACCACTGCTGAGGGGCATGGCAAGCTCTGTCACCGTGCGCGAGGCACCACGCGGCAGCGCTTGCCGACGAGCAAGAGATGACGGCAAGTAAAGGCGGCTTAAGAGCTTAGACGGCTTGGCCGCACGCCCGCTTGATCATGGTGACTTCATTACCCTGGTCGTTGAAGCGCACCTCGTCCATGAACGTCCGCATCAACAGCAGGCCCCGGCCGCTGATTTGTTCCAGGTCGGTCTCGCGGGGATCGGGGATGCTGGCCGGATTGAAGCCGGGCCCCTCATCGCGAATCACGACCAGCGCTTCGTACGTCGACACCGACATATCGACATGGACCCGCCGCCGGCAGTACGGCTCCGTTGATTGACGCTGGGCGATCAGTTTCTGATAGGTTGCCCGATCTTCGCGGTGCCGAGAGTCCATCTCCAGGTTGCCGTGGTAGATGGCGTTGACTAGGGCTTCTTCCAGGGCGATACCCATCCGGATGCGGTCGGCATCGCCAAAGAGGTTCATTCGCAAGGCTGCTTGCTGCAGGCAGGCGATCAGCGGCGGGATCAGCGTGTAATCGTTACCCAGCACAAACCGCTGTCGCCAAAGGGTTAAGCACTCCATCAGCCGGGCCTCGTCGCGGCGTTGCCGTGCGGCTCCCAGCACCTGGTCGACCGTATCGACCAGTTCTTCGGCCAGCAGCCGCTTGGGCACGTAGCTCGACGCCCCCAGCTTGAGCGCACGCAGGGCCAGTTCCTCGCTGCCCGGCGATGTCATCAACACCACCGGCACCATCGGATAGCGGCCGCGAACCTCAGCTACCAGCCCCAGGCCATCCAGGTCCGGCATCACCAGATCGGTCAGCACCAGGTCTGGGGCGCAGCGGTCCATCAGGGCCAGGGCTTCATCGCCCTGGCGGGCAAAATCGATTTCGACGGCCAATGCCCGATTGAGCAAATCGCCCGCCAGATGCCGATCCGTGGCCGAATCATCTACCACAAGAATCTTGGGCATGGTCAAAGCCGCCGTCCACGCGACGCGATGTTAGCCGCCCCTTGCGCCCTGCCTTTCGCGTGGTTGCGGGGACCGCTGCTGCGAACAGCGGGCAAGGTTGGCCAATTGGACTCTTCTCAGTTCACCTGTGGGAATCTTACGGCCACCTGGAGTGAATGCAAGTTCGCTTTGGCGCTGGGGATATGCCCCCCGGTGCGCCACCCAGGCCACCGCTTTACTGGCCTTATCCCCCGGCGGCGCTAGAATCCGTTGCGGCCACCACCCTCTGGCGAGCTGCTGTCAAATAATGCCGCCATATATGTTTGCGCGGCCGTCAGATCCCCGCTCCTCGTGCTATGTGGCCACCTATGGATGAAATCGACCTGTCCCAATTCGAACGTCATATCCAGGTGCGCCAGCTAACCATCGACGACTACGAAGCGATGGTCGCCATGCAGAAGCGGTGTTTTCCCGGCATGCAGCCCTGGCGCCGCGACCAGATCGAAAGCCAGCTTCGGATCTTCCCCGAGGGGCAATTGGGCGTGGAATACAAGGGCCGGCTGGTGGCCTCCAGCAGCAGCCTGATCGTCGATTCCAGCCAGCACACCCAATGGCATAACTGGCAAGCCATTGCCGATAACGGCTACATCACCAACCATGTGCCCAACGGCGACACGCTGTACGGGATCGAGATCATGGTCGATCCCGATTTCCGTGGCCTCAAACTGTCGCGCCGGCTGTACGACGCCCGTAAGGAACTGTGCCGCGAACGCAACATTGCCCGCATCATCATTGCCGGCCGCATTCCCGGTTACGGCCAGGTGGCCGACCGGATGAGTGCCCGAGAGTACGTCGAAGCCGTGATGAGCAAGGCCTTGTTCGATCCGGTGCTGACGGCGCAGACGGCCAACGGCTTTGTGCTCAAGGGGCTGATCCCCAATTACCTGCCACCTGATTCCGAGTCACGCGGCTACGCAGCCTTCTTGGAGTGGACCAACCTTGACTACCAGGCGGGCGCCAAGCGGCGTTATCACGCGGTGGAGATGGTGCGCCTGGCGGCCGTGCAGTACCAGATGCGGTCCATCGACAGCTTTGATGACTTCGCTCGGCAGTGCGAATACTTCATCGACGTGGCCAGCGACTACAAGTGCGACTTCTGCCTGTTCCCGGAGTTGCTCACCACGCAGTTGATGTCGTGTATTGAGAGCTGCCGGCCAGGCCTGGCCGCGCGCGAGCTGGCCACGGTGTATACCGAGGATTATCTCAATTTCTTCGGCTGGATGGCGGTGAAGTACGACTTGAACGTGATCGCCGGCAGCCACTTCACGCTGGAAGAAGATCTGCTGTACAACATCGCGTACCTGTTCCGCCGTGACGGCACCATCGAGAAGCAGTACAAGCTGCATGTCACGCCGAGCGAACGCCGCTGGTGGGGCGTGGAGCCGGGCGACACCTTGCAGGTGTTCGACACCGATTGCGGCAAGATCGCCATCCTTGTCTGCTACGACATCGAATTCCCCGAACTGTGCCGGATCGTGGCCGACAAGGGAGCGCAGATCGTTTTTGTGCCGTTCAATACCGATACCCGGCAGGGCTACTTGCGCGTGCGGACCTGCGCGCAGGCGCGGTGTATTGAGAACCACCAGTACGTGGCGGTGGCGGGCTGCGTGGGCAACCTGCCGTTTATCGACAACGTCGACATTCGCTATGCCCAGAGCGGCATCTTCACGCCGTCGGACTTTTCGTTCTCGCGCGATGCGGTGGCCGCCGAATGCACGGCGAACATCGAAACGATCGTGATCCACGACGTGGACGTGGAGCTGTTGCACCGGCACCGTCATTCCGGCACGGTGCAGAACTGGAACGACCGCCGTAAGGACCTGTACAAGGTGGTCTACAAAGAAAATGGCCAGACGCGCGAGATCTAACCCGCACGACTGGCCAAAAGATGATTCTGGTTGAAGAGCAATCAACCCGACGGCGGATTACTCGTCTTCCTTCAGCAGCTTGATTTCGACTTTGCGGAAGTCGATCGGGTGGCTTTCCGACTGCAGCGAGATCGTGCCCGAGGACAGCATTTTCTGGCCGTCCTTGATCAAGGCCTGGGCGTCGGGATCCGATTCATCGAGCTGCGGTTCGGTGTATTCCAGCACGGTTTCGCCGTCGATGATGTGGCGGATTACCTTGTTGCCGCGGACTTCGATTTCGACAGTCACCCACTGGTCGCCGTGATAGGTCTTGGAACGTGACTGGTTGCAGTGCTGCTTGATCAGTTCGCCGTTCATCACAATGTGCGTGCCCGGCGTGCACACGTTGGCCGTGGGCCGTTCGCCTTCGCCGGTGCCGCCCAGGAACTGGACCTCGATCGACACCGGGAAGTTCTGATCCTTGCGCATGCTCTCGGGCGTTTGGCCGTGGATCATCACGCCGCTGTTGCGCAGCGCCCAGGGCGGAGACTTCTCGGCCTGTTCGCCCACAAAACGGTATTCCACCCGCAGGATGTAGTGGCTGAACGGCTTGTGATAGAACAGGTGCCCGAACCGGCCTTTGAAGGGGCCATACTGGTCGTAGCGGACCTTGAGCAGGCCGTCTTCCACGCGGAAGGTGTTGCCGAAGTTTTCGCCGGCTTCGTAGCCCACGATCTTGGGAATCCAGCCGTCGAGGTTCTTGCCGTTGAACAGCGGGATCCACTCGTCCTGGCCTTGCTGGCCGTCGGCAACCGCGCAACTCGTCGCGGCGAACGTAAGCAGAATGGCCGCAATCGGCCGCCAGTGGTATGCCATAGCGGATAGTTCCTTGGAGGGACGCCAGGGAAGGTACGAATCAGCCGGAAGGATAGGCGAAGCGGGGGGAGTGTACAAGTAACGCAGCCAGGCGTGCCCCCCGCACGCGCGGCAGCGGGGAAGTTGCGCCCGCCACGCGTTCAGGCCATCTTAATCTGAGGTCCAGTGGAAGGAATATCCGCCCTGTGGGGCCGCTCCGCAGGCGATGTGCCACGGAGTAGGGGCCGCTCTGCGGACAATGCAAAAGGGCCCGGCGTTATTAATGTTGGAACGCCTGTTTCCCGGATGTGATCTACGCCAAGAGATCTTCAACGACGTTGCCGTGTACGTCGGTCAGGCGGTAGTCCCGGCCCTGGAAGCGGAAGGTCAGCCGCTGGTGATCGAGGCCCAGTAGGTGCAGGATCGTGGCCTGCAAGTCATGCACGTGGACTTTGTTCTCCACCACGCGGAAGCCCAACTCGTCGGTGGCTCCGTAATGCAGGCCGCCACGTACGCCGCCACCGGCCATCCACATGGTGAAGCAGTCCGGGTAATGGTCACGGCCCAGGATCTTGCTCTTGGCCGTGCGGCCTTCGCGGAACGGCGTGCGACCAAATTCGCCGCCGCACACGATCAGCGTATCATCGAGCAGTCCGCGTTGCCGAAGATCGCGGATCAAGGCGGCGATGGGCTTGTCCATGGTAGCGCACTTGTCGGTCAGGCCCTTGGTGAGGCCCGAGCCTTCGTTGGTGCCGTGGAAGTCCCAGCCCCAGTCGAACAGTTGCACGAACCGCACGCCCTGTTCGACCAGCCGCCGCGCGAGCAGACAGTTATTGGCGAAGCTGCTCGCGCCAGGCTTGGCGCCGTACATGTCGAGCGTAGCCTGCGTTTCGCGCGAGATGTCCATCACCTCGGGCACCGAAACCTGCATCCGATAGGCCAGCTCGTACTGGGCGATGCGGGTGAGCGTTTCGGGATGCCCCAGTTCGGCGGCCTGAAGCTCGTTCAAGGTCTTGAGCGCATCGAGCGAACGCCGCCGCAAGTCGCGGTCCATGCCGCCGGGATTGGAAACATACAGCACCGGATCGCCTTGCGACCGGCACTGCACGCCCTGAAAGACCGAGGGCAAAAAGCCGCTGCCGTAGGAGTTTGCGCCGCCGTTGGGTTGCACGCCGCTGCTGATCAGCACCACGAAGCCCGGCAGATCCTGGTTCTCGGTGCCTAGCCCATAGGTTGCCCAAGCGCCCATCGAAGGCCGCCCGGACCGGGGCGAGCCGGTGTAGATCAACAGTTCGGCGGGCGCGTGATTGAACTGGTCGGTGTACATCGAGTGGACGAAGCACATTTCATCGACGATGTCGGCCGCGTGAAAATGCGGCACGGCGTCCGACAGCCACGCCCCCGACTCGCCGTACTGGCGGAACGTGCGGGGGGTGCCCATCAGCTTGGGCACGCCGCTGGTGAACGCGAACGTGCGGCCTTCGAGAAACTCGGCGGGGCAGTCCTGGCCGTCACGTTTGACCAGTTCCGGTTTGTAATCGAACAGGTCGAGGTTGGGCGGTGAACCGGTCAGATGCAGATAGATCACCCGTTTGGCGCGCGGCTCAAAGTGCGGCTGCCGCTGGGCCAGCGGATGCGTGGGATCGATCCGCGGCGAGACCGGCGGCGTGGCGGTGGCTCCGCCCGTCATGGAGCTCAGCGCAATGGCGCCCAGGCCCAGCCCGTTGGCGGACAGAAAATGACGCCGGGTGATCGCTTCCAACTGTTTGAGTCGAAGGTCCATTGCAGCCATTCCTTACCGTTCTCGAACCCCACGCGCGCTGAACTTGCCGAAGCTGATGCCGGTGGCTGGCGTCGGCAGGTCGTCAGCGCTTCAAGAACATTTCATCCAGGTTCAGCAGCACGTTGCCGACTACGGTCATGGCGGCAGCCTGCTGGGCTTTCAGTTCCGGCGGCAGTGGGCCCAGCGGATCGGTCGCCAGCTTGGTGGCCTCCACCGGCCTTTCCGCGAAGTGCGCCAACGCATCGCGATACAGGTCCACCAGCGCCGTGAGTTCTTCCTCCGTTGGATGCCGCAGCACGCAACGACGGAAGGCGTAGATGAGCTGCTCCCGCTCATCGCCCGGCTGGGCCAACGCCAGGCGAGCCAAGGCCTGGGCCGCTTCGACATAGACCGGGTCGTTCAACGTCACCAGCGATTGCAGTGGCGTGTTAGTGCGGTTGCGGCGGATGGTGCACACTTCGCGGTTGGGCGCGTCGAACGTGGCCATCGACGGGTAAGGATTGCTCCGCCGCCACGTCGTATAGAGGGCCCGGCGGTACCGGTCCTCGCCCTGGCTGGGCGTCCAGTCGGTGGAACTGCCAAAGGCCGCGCTCAAACCCAGCTTGGGCTGCGGCGGTTTCACCGGCGGACCGTACAGCTTCCGGCACAACAGCCCACTGGCGGCCAACGCCTGATCGCGGATCATCTCGGCCGAGTGACGCACGCGGGGACCGCGGGTCAGCCAGCGGTTGTCGGGATCGGCCGCCGCGGCGGCGGGCGTCACCTGCGACGATTGCCGGTACGTGGCCGACGTGACCATCAAACGGATCAAATGCCGGGTGTCCCATCCGCTATCCATCAGCTCGACCGCCAGCCAGTCGAGCAACTCGGGATGTGTGGGCAATTCACCCTGCGAGCCGAACTCCTCGCTGCTGGCGACAATGCCCTGGCCAAACAGCGATTCCCACAGACGATTGGCAGCGACGCGGGCGGTGAGCGGATTGGCGCGATCGACCAGCCAGCTCGCCACCACCAGGCGATTGGGCGGCTGATCGGGTGGCAGCGGATGAAAGATCTGCGGCACGCCGGGCTCAACCACCGGCCCCAAGTCCAGATAGTTACCGCGATGCTGGAGCCGCGTTTGCCGGGGCTTATCGGTCAGCTCGCGCATGATCGGCACGGTCGTATACGGTTTGATTTCCTTGAGTGCCGCGGTGGCCTTCTCGAGGGCTTCTTGATCGCCGGACTCGCGGAGCCTGGCGATTTGAGCTTCAAGCTCGCGCCGCTGTTCAAGCTGCTGAGGTGTGTAAAGCTCCAGCAATGGCGACTCGTCGCGGCGGTCGGCATCGGCCGTGTTGTTGAAGATGGCAAAGAACCGGAAGTACTCTTCCTGCGTGATGGGGTCGTACTTGTGCGTGTGGCACTGGGCGCAGGCCATGGTGGTGCCCATCCAGACGGCGAACGTGGTGTTCACCCGATCGACTACGGCCACGTTGCGGAACTCTTCGTCCTGCGTGCCGCCTTCGTTGTTGGTCAGCGTGTTGCGATGGAAGGCGGTGGCGATGAGCTGGTCTTCGGTGGGCGAAGGCAGCAGATCACCGGCGATCTGTTCGATGGTGAACTGGTCGAACGGCATGCCGGAGTTGATGGCGCGGATCACCCAGTCGCGATACGCCCAGATGGTGCGCGGCGGATCGTCGGCGTAGCCGGCGCTATCGGCATAGCGGGCCAGGTCCAACCACTTGCGGGCCCAGTGCTCGCCGAACGTGGGCCGCGCCAGCAGTTCTTCGACCAGTTGTTCATAAGCTCCCGGGGCGTTGTTGGCCGCGAAGGCGTCGGTTTCTTCGATCGTCGGCGGCAAGCCGGTCAGGTCGAGAAACACCCGGCGGACCAGGGCGTAGCGGTCGGCCTCGGGCAGCGGTTTCAGCCCTCGGGCGAGCATGGCCTGGAGCGTGAAGTGATCGATCGGGTTTTGGGCCCAAGCTGCGTGCGAAGCCGGTACTGGCGGCACGGCGGGCCGCTGCGGCGGGCGGTACGACCAGTGTACGGCGTATGGCGCGCCTTGCTCGATCCACTTGCGCAGCGTGGCAATGTCGGCGGGCGAGAGCCGTTTTCCGAACTCGGCCGGCGGCATCCGCAGGCTGTCATCCTCGGCGGTGATGCGGGCGATCAGTTCGCTTTCGTCGGGCTTGCCGGGCACGATGGCCACCGCGCCCGAGGGCAGCGGTGCCGTGGCCCGGTCGGGCTTGTCCAATCGCAGCTCGCCCGACAGTGTGGCCTCGTCGGGGCCGTGACAGGCAAAGCAGTTGTTGGAAAGGATCGGGCGGACGTCGCGATTGAAGTCCACGCGATCCGCGGCCGTTGCGATGGCTGGCAGCGCCAGCACAACGCACAATACCGACGTCAGCACCGGCGAGGCGGCCAGCCGTTGGGCAAGACGTAATTGGGGCGAGCGGTCACGCATAGAGCTGCTAGGTAGGAAAGGTTGGGCGGCTATCGGTTGGTGGGATGAGTGAGTGGTTCGTGCCAGGCCATGTGACAACGTCTGACGCAGGCTGGGAGAACATACAGCCAGGCAGGCCTTAATCGCCGCTGGCGGCTTTGTCGCTCTGGCGGATGTCGCCGGCCTTCACGGTCAACACGCTGTAGGGATGCATGGAGAGAATGTGGACGTCGCCATTGCGGGCTTCGCACACGCCCATGATCACGTACTTGGTTATGGTCCTGCCGTCGGGCAGTTTCGTGATGCCGCCGTGAAAGGGCAGGGGCTTGCCATCGGCGGCGGTAAACTCGGTGTAATCGGGGTTGGTGATGTACACACCGCCGTGATCGACCGGCGCGCTGTCGCCTGGCGTGTAACTCACCAGGTGCAGCAGGTTACCGACCTTGGGAACCTGTTCGGTGATGGCGCACCACACCGTGCCGCTGGGGCCGCAGCACATCGCCCGGCAATCGACGCTGGAAGCGCCAGGCACCGGCGTACCGATGCGGCGGCCGGGCAAGGTGTCGCCCTCGGCAGTGAGGTCGTAGGCATACAGCGCGTTCTCGCGCATCGCCTGGGCGTAGAGCGTTTTGCCGTCGGGCGAGATGTCCCAGTTGATCGGATCGGGCTTGGGCGTGAGGGCTAGCCGTGTACCTTCGGTGGCCGGTTTGCCGTCGATCGTTTGTTTGAGCCGCTCCACGCGATTGGTGGCCGGATCGTAGCGGGCGATTTCACCGCCGAGGATCGGGTGATACGCCCGACCGCGATAATCCACCACGATGAACGCATAGAAGTGGTTGGTATCGAGCAGCTCCTGGTACTTGCCCGACTTGAGATCCAGCTTGAGGAATACCGCGTTTTCGAGCGGGCCGGGGCGGTGATCGGCACAGGTGGAGATGTAGGCTACACCGCGGGCTTCGTCGGGCGTGATGCTAGCGATGCCCTGGTGCGGCACCGGGATCGGGTACACCTTGGTCTTGCCGGTGGCCGGGTCATAGACCATGGGGTAGCCGCCGGGGTAGTCCTCGCGCTTCTCCTCGGCAGTCGGATAGCCCTGCTTGGTGCCGAAATAAATCTTGCCGCTTGGGCCGACGTTGTTGCGGGTATGGATCTTGGCCTGGGCGGCAAAGCCGGCGGCCGTCGTCCCGATGGCCTTATGCACGTCGACCACAACTTCCATCTTGCCGGTCTTAGGGGCGAATTCCACCAGCCAGGAGTTAACGGCGTTGGCGTGGGTGCCGATATAGAGCCGGCCGTTGTGGCCTTCGACGATGGAGAAGTAACCTTCGCCCTCGGGCGCCGTAAACTTGGGGATCACGTGGGCGGTGGAGGGGACCCACTGGCTTGGCAGCCGTTGGGCCGGTTCCGCGGCCGCCGCCGGCGCCGTGGCGACCGCAACCAGCGACGCAGCTACCAGGGCGGTAAGGAGCCAGCGACGGGAACCAACGAACGCGGGCATCGACAGGCGACCGGCAGAAACCATCGAACTGCTCCCGAGGATCGAGCGGGGACGCAAGGCAGCAGGGCGAAAGCGCCCCTTGCTGCACAGCCGTTTCCTGCGATTGGATTGAGCCGCCGCGGCAACTGGTTTCACTGGGGGTGGCACGCCCCGCAGCTGGCCAGACTCCGCCGGTGGTAGCCGCAGTTTACCACAAATCGGCGGGGGATTCCCCAAAGTGGGTGGTGAATCGACGGCGTAAGGTCAAGTTGCGCAAGCGCCAAGGACGAAAGGGCGGCAAATCAGAGAAGCCAGACGATCGGGGGGCCTTCCCCTCTACAAAGCCACGAGAATCGAATAAACTCGGCGCAGTAGGGCTTGTCTGCGGCTCGCTGGAGGATCGCTATGAACCGTTTTGTCGACATCACCTTCGACTGCCTGCCGCTGCGTACGATCAGCCGCGTGGACATCCCCATCGACGCGTCGCCCCGATACCGTGCCCGTTGTGAGCGGATCCTCAAGGCGATGGAAGCTCACGGCACGTTCAACACCTATTACCTGTACAACGCCCGGTGCATTTACCACCTGACCAACCATCCCGAACAAGGGATGCTAGAGTTTGCGTTTGAAGGAACGGTGATGACCGACGCCAGCGACCGCGTCACCGAGCGCAGCGATTTGCAGGTCGAGCTGATTCGCGAAACATGCGACTGGCTGACCGAGCCGATCGTGGCCTGGTTTACCGAGTCGGTGCGCCGCGCCGTCCAGGTGGAGTTCGATCGCTACATTGCGGCGGGCGACCTGGAGCAGGCCGTGCGGCGGATCGAGCGGCTCCAGAAGGAGTCGGACAACAAGGGCGGTTTCGTCGGCATGTACTTGTGAGTTGTAGGGGTCCATCCTTTAACGCGCCGCCGCCCGCATGCGCCTGATTTATCTCGACTACAATGCCACCACGCCGGTTTGTCCCGCCGCCCAGGAAGCGATGCTGCCGTTTCTGGCGGAACACTATGGACTGCCGGCGAGCAGCCATGCGTTGGGGCGCGCCAGCCATGCGGCCGTGCAAGATGCCCGTGGCCGCGTCGCGCGTTTGATCGGCGCAACGGCCGAAGAAATCGTCTTCACCTCCGGCGGCACCGAAAGCTGTAACCTGGCCCTAAAGGGCGCGGCGTTCATGCGCGGGCCGGGGCAGGGGCACCTGGTAATCTCGGCCCTGGAACACGCGGCCGTGGCCGAAACGGCTGCATTCCTTGAGCGCTTGGGCTACGGCGTCTCGGTGGTGCCAGCCCGGGACACTGGCGTGATCGACCCGGCCGAGGTGGCCGACGCGTTGCAGCCGGATACGTTTCTGGTCAGCGTGGTGCACGCCAACAACGAGATCGGCACGCTCCAGCCGATCCGCGAGATCGCCCAAATCTGCCGGCGGCGCGGTATCCTGATGCACACCGATGCCACGCAGACGGTTGGCAAGATCAGCGTGGCGGTGGCCGAACTGGGCGTCGACCTGCTCAGTTTCTCCGGTCATAAGATATACGCCCCCAAAGGGATCGGGGCCTTGTACGTTCGCCGCGAAGTGGCCTTGGAACCGGTGATTCATGGTTCTGGGCACGAACGTGGCCTGCGAGCTGGCACCGAGAACGTGCCTGGCATCATTGCCCTGGGAGCGGCGGCGGCTGTGGTCGAGCGCGGGCTGGAAGAAGCCGCCGGCCGGATGATGGTGCTCCGCGACCATTTGCAGAACCGGTTGGAACAGGCGGTGGGCGACGGCCTGGTGGTGTATGGTCGCTCCGCCCGACGGCTGCCCAACACGTTGGCGGTGAGCTTTCCGCGAGTGAACGCGGCCGAGCTGCTTAAACGCTGCCCGGAGCTATGTGCCTCGACTGGTGCTGCGCAACATCAAGGCGGCACAGCGCTTTCGCCCACGCTCAGGGCCCTGGGCGTGTCGCCCGAGCAGGCCGCCGGCAGCATTCGGCTGAGCGTCGGCTGGGAGACGACGCAAGAAGAAGTCGACCGCGCGGCTGACCTGCTGCTCAACGCCTGGGAAAGCTGCCAGCACAGCTAATACGAGTAGGCGAGCCGGCCGTCGCCGCGCACCCGCCTGCAGTGCTGCCAGAGGGCTTGTGGAGTAGGGCCGTTGGGGGGCGGGACCTCGCCTTGACGTCAAACTTCGAGCCGCTCTATATTTGCGTACACGTGTCGGCTGGCGCAAAGGGCGCAAACTTTGCCGCTTGCTGCTGTAGGGGATGGGTTGTCCCAATGGCAGAGCCAGTGGCCCCCTGACAGCCCATGACCGGTAAACACTGGCCAGTGGTACGCCGCGAAGACAAGCCAGACGTCGCGCACTCCAAACCAACTCACAACCTTTAAGCCACCAGCATCTCCTCATGAAGACGGAACGCCGCCACGAGTTACAGACCAACGTCTTGGCCGACTGGCTGGGACGCCAGATCGAGGCCCTCCGGCCCTACGCCGGTACGATCGCTACGGGGGTACTGGTGCTGGTGATCCTGCTGATCGGTTACTCGATCTGGAACACCTGGTCGGCCGGCTCCGCCGCGCAGGCTTGGAGCGAGTTCTTTGAAGTGACCTTCACGGGCAACTACGTCCGCAGCAAGCAAGAGAACGTCCGCCAGAAGGCCCTGGAAGCCTACCGCGACCAGCTTCGCAAAGAGAAGAACAACCCGACTTATGAACTGACCGAAGGCGAAGAACGCCTGGTCGATGAACAACTGCCGCCCAAGATCGAGCAGGCCCTGCGCGACGACGTGATCGCCATGGCCCAGAAGTACGACGGCACCACCCTGGGCATGTTCGCCCACATGCGGGCCGGCGACATGGCGCTGATTGCCGGCATCAACTATCTGTTCCCCAATGCCGGTCAGCCCCGCGATCTGAAGCAGGCAGCCGCGCTGCTGGACGATGCCATCAAGTATTACGAGCGGGCGTTGCAGCAAACCCGTCGCGACCCGCTGTTGGAGCGGCGGATTCGCTTCAACCTGGCCCGGGCTTACGAGTCGCGTGGCGCCCAGCCTGGCGAGAAGCAACAGAGCGATCTGCAGAAGGCGCTCTCGATCTACAAGGAACTGGCGACCGGCAACGACGTGTTCGCCGCGGCTTCCCGCGCGCAGGTCGAAGCCCTCGAAGAGAAGGACAACGTCTACACCTGGTTTGCCACTACCGAAGGTGTTGCGGCTCCGCCCACGGAGAGTCCCTTCAACCGCAGCCTGTTCGAGCAGTTCCATCAGAATATGCCCGACTTTGGTCCGGGCGTCACCAATCCTCTGCCCACGGATGAGAACTAACCGCGTTGCGGCTGGTTCCATCGCTGCGGAGCATCCCGTTTTGCTGCTTCCGGCATGAGTGACACAGACCCCCAGACGCCCGTTGAGTGGGTGGTCGATGCAGCCGAGGCCGGACAACGCTTCGACGCTGCGCTCGCGGCGCGCTTTCCCGAACACAGCCGCGGCTATCTGCAGCGGGTGATCGACGCAGCGGGGGCCCGCATCGACGGCCATCAACGCAAACCCAGCTATCGCCTTCGCAAAGGCGAACGGATCAGCGTGGTGCCGTTGGCTCCGCCGCGCGAAGGTCATCCGGCGGAAGATATCCCGCTGGATATTCTCTACGAGGACGATTGGCTGGTGGCGGTGAACAAGCCGCCGGGCATGGTCGTCCATCCCGGCAAGGGGCACTGGTCCGGTACGCTGACCGCGGCATTGCAGCATCACTTCGATCAGCTCAGCACGCTGGGCGGCCCCACGCGGCCCGGCATCGTTCACCGGCTCGATCGCGATACCAGCGGCGTGATTCTCGTGGCCAAGACCGATCCGGCTCATGCCGCGCTGGCCGAACGCTTTGCCGAGCGGACCGTCGAGAAAGAGTACTGGGCGATCGTGGTTGGTCGCGTGGATCGCGATGCCGACGTGATCGAACTGCCGATCGGTCCGCATCCCTACCAGCGCGAAAAGATGGCCATTCGCCGCGACCATCCCGACGCGCGCGAAGCCCGAACTTTTTACCAGGTGGTCGAGCGGTTCCCGGGTTTCGCCTTGGTGAAGGCGTTTCCGAAGACGGGCCGCACGCATCAGATCCGCGTGCACTTGGCCGCTATCGGCTGTCCGATCCTTTGCGATCGGCTCTACGGTGGTCGCGCTCGGATCACGTTAGGCGAACTGACGGGCGACCCCGACGCAGAAGACGTCGTGCTGGAGCGGCAGGCTCTGCACGCGGCGCGGATTAAGCTTCGCCACCCCGGCGGCGATCAGCCGCTGGAAGTTTCTGCCAGGCTCCCAGACGACATGGAGCGGGTGCTGACCATTCTGCGCGGCCTGCGTTAACGCGGCGCTGAATTGCGCAAGTGCAAAAGCAGTCAGCACAACGGGCGCTTGCGGCCAGCGCGATTCAACCACCCAGGCTTTGCTGTCACGAGTGTGCTGGTTGTGCGATTGCGATCGGGTGAAGGCCCCTTCGATGATGCCGTAGGGCCTGGGGGGTTTTACCCAATTGTCTGGTCCGGGACTCGCCCCGGCTGTTCATTTGCGGTATAAGGAGCGGCTTAAACGTTCCAGTTCCTCCAAGGCACGTCTCTTGCACCCCACGAGGATGGGCGCCTGGGCGCCCGGTCGCGATTCCGCTTGGGTGGCGATCGGTACTGCGCTGGGCCCGCTGGACAGGGTGGCGGTTCCCGCCTGCGGATGTTACCGGGCAATGGTGTCTCGGCGGCAGTGTGGGGCCTCCCTCACATCGACCGTTTTTGCCGCCTTGGCGGCGCTTGCAGGAAGTCCATGACATTGCCCGTTTCTTCGTCGATCGCAAACCCCGCTCAGCCCTCAGCTCCCAACGCCAACGACGCTCCGGCTCAGCATCCTGTGGATCCGTCGGCACGGCAGATCGACTGGCTGCGGTCGTTGCCATTTTTTGCCCTGCATCTGGGCTGCCTGGCGGTGATCTGGGTGGGGTGGAGTTGGCCGGCCGTGACCGTGGCCGTGATTCTGTATGCGGTCCGCGTGTTTGCACTTACGGCATTTTATCACCGTTACTTTTCGCACCGTGCGTTCAAGACCTCGCGCTGGTTCCAGTGCGTGGGCGCCATCCTGGGCCTGTCGGCCGTGCAGCGCGGCCCGCTGTGGTGGGCGGCGCACCATCGCAAGCACCATCGCCATTCCGACGATCCGGAGGACTTGCACTCGCCGTATCACGGTGGGTTCTGGTGGAGCCACATTGGTTGGTTCCTGACCAAGGAACACTTCAAGAAGAACCTGCACGAGATCAAGGACTTTACCAAGTACCCTGAGCTGCGGTTCCTCGATCACCACGAAATGCTGGTGCCCAGCGTGCTGGCCGTGGGCCTGTACCTGCAGGGCGAAGGCCTGGCGATCTGGAAGCCGGAGTGGGGCTGCACGGGCCTGCAGATGTTTGTCTGGGGCTTTTTGATCTCGACCGTGGCCGTGTACCACGTGACGTACACCATCAACTCGTTGTGCCATCTGCTGGGCCGCCGCCGGTATCAAACCCGCGACCAGAGCCGCAACAACCTGATCCTGGCCCTGCTCACCTTCGGCGAAGGCTGGCACAACAACCACCACCGCTACCCCAGCTCGGCCCGGCAAGGCTTCTTCTGGTGGGAGATCGACATCACCTATTACACGCTGGTGGTGTTGTCGTGGTTTGGGCTGGTGTGGGACTTGCGCCCCGTGCCCCATCACGTGCTGACCGAGCCGCAGCAGCGGGAAGGTCAGGCGAGCCCTCAGGCCAACGCCTAAATTGCCCGTTGGGGCTGGGGGCGGCTTGATCAGCCCATGCTCACGCGGCCGCCGGCGGCTCCGCGCGTTGGTGGTCCGTATCCCGGTGGCATGATGAGCACCGGGCGGCCCCCACTTGGTGGTGTGTCTTCGTGATTGCCGGAGCCGGCTTGGCTCGTGATCGCTCTCGTAGCGCGCCGCTCTCGCGGTGCGCCCGCTGGCAGATGCGCAGTTGCCTTGGTAGGCTACACGCCACAGAAGATGCCTCGGCTGGCCCCTGCGCATCTGGTTGCCACAGGAAGGAAAGCATGCTCGATCGTAAGTTCATCCTCGAAAACGCTGCCGCCGTCGCTGAAAACTGCCGGAATCGCGGCGTGCAAGTCGATATCGACCGCTTCGTAGAGCTTGAGAACCTGCGCCGGGCCAAGGATACCGAGGTCCAGGACTTCAACCGCCGCGCCAACGAGGTCTCCAAGACCATCGGCCAGGCCAAGGATCCCCAGGAACGCGAAGCCCGCAAGGAAGAAGGCCGCCGGCTCCGCGAGCAAAAGGATGCCGCGCAGGCCGAGCTCCAGCAGATCGAGCGGGAGCTTGAAGAGATCCTGGCCAAGATCCCCAACATGACGCACCCCGATGCGCCGGTCGGGGGCGAGGACGCCAACCGCGAGATTCGCCGCGGCGTCACCGAGATCCGCCAGTTTGACTTCCCGCCGCGCGACCACCTGGAATTGGGCCAGGCGCTCGACCTGATCGACATGGAGTCGGGCAGCAATGTCACGGGGCATGGCTTCTACTTCCTGCGTAACGAAGCCGTGCTGTTGGAACTGGCGCTCCAGCAATATGCGGTGAACTTCCTGGTGGGCGAGGGCTTTACGCCGGTCATCACGCCCGATTTGGCCCGCAACGAAATCCTGGGCGGCATCGGCTTCATCCCGCGCGGCCCGGAAACGCAGATCTATAGCATCGAAAACACCGACCTGAGCCTGGTGGCCACGGCCGAAATCACGCTGGGTGGCATGCTCGCCGGCAAGATCCTCGATGCCGACGACTTGCCGATCAAGCTGGTGGGCATCAGCCACTGTTTCCGCACGGAGGCCGGCGCCGGCGGCCGCGCAACCCGCGGTCTGTTCCGCGTGCACCAATTCACCAAGGTGGAGATGTTCGCCTTCACCAAGCCGGAGGAAAGTGACGCCGTCCACGAGATGTTCTTGAACCTGGAATGCCAGCTCTGGGACAACCTGGGCATTCCGTACCGGGTGATCGATACGGCCACCGGCGACCTGGGCGGACCCGCGTATCGCAAGTACGACCTGGAAGCCTGGATGCCTGGTCGCGGCGAAGGCGGCGAGTTTGGCGAGGTGACCAGCACCAGCAACTGCACCGATTACCAGGCCCGTCGGCTCGACATCCGCTACAAGATCAAGGGCGAGAAGGGCACCCGGTTCGTCCACACGCTCAATGGTACCGCGTTCGCATGCGGCCGGGCGATCATCGCCATCCTGGAGAACTACCAGCAGGCCGACGGCAGCGTGATCGTGCCCGAGGTGCTCCAGCCGTACGTGGGCAAAGAGGTCATTGGCCCGCCGCAGGAATAACGCGGTTGCGTGTGCGGACCGGGTTCCAACCCGTAACCTGGATGCTTACATCCAGCGAGTGGGCTGCGGGGCCCGCGGCTCGATAAGCCGTGGGGGGGCGTTGAACAATCGTGCGTGCCGGGTTCATGGTCTGCACGGCGGACCCTACAGCACGGGCGATCCGCGAAGCCGTTGTCTCGGGCTGAATGATTGGAGTATGGGAGCTTAGGCCATGCGCATCGTCTCTGCAGGCATTCAGCACGAAACCAACACCTTCGCGCTCACGCCCACCACGCTGGCCGACTTCGCGAGCGATACCGACTGCCCTGAAGATTTTCCCGGCGGCGATTACATCCGCCGGCGGTTTGGCGGTACCGGCACGATTCACGGCGGTTACTTGCAAGCGGCCGCCGACCTGGGCGTGGAACTGGTGCCACTGCTCAACGCGGGAGCCCAGCCCAGCGGCGTGGTGCGTCAGGCCGACTTCGAGCACTTGATGGACCTGTTGTTGCGGCGGCTGGCCGAGGCAGGCCCGGCCGACGGCATCGTGCTCGATCTGCACGGTGCGATGGTCACCGAGGAGCACGAGGACGCCGAGGGCGTGATCATTCAGCGCGTGCGCGACGCCGTTGGTGCGCAGGTGCCGATCATCGCCACGCTCGATCTGCACGCCAACATCAGCCCTCAGATGGCCACGGCGGCCAACTGCCTGATCGGCTTTGATACCTATCCGCACGTCGATATGTACGAACGCGGGTACGAAGCCGTGCAGCTGCTGGTGCGTGCGCTGCGCGGCGAGGTGCGGCTTGCCCAAGCGTATCGGCAGTTGCCGCTGATCACGCTGCCGCCCATGCAGTGTACGCTCCGCGAGCCGATGCAAAGCCTGATGGCCAAGGTGCACGCCCTGGAAGCGGAGCCGGGCATTCTCACGGCCACGGTGGCGATGGGCTTTCCGTTTGCCGACATTCGCGATGCCGGCGTCAGCGTGCTGGTCACGGCCGATGGCGACCAGGACCTGGCCGAGCGCGCGGCCGACCGCCTGGCCGACATGCTGTGGGAACTGCGCGACGCGCTCCAACCGGACTTGATGCCGGTTAATAAGCTGATCGAGTTTGTGCAAACGCACGACGATGGCCTGGTGATCTACGCCGACGGTTCCGATAACCCCGGCGGCGGCGCTCCGGCCGATGGTACGGTGATCCTGCGGGCGTTGATCGAGGCCGGCGTGAAAGACGCCTGTGTCGGCATGATCTACGATCCGGAAACGGCCGCCCAGGCGCATCGCGCCGGCGTGGGATCAACCATCCGCGTGCGGCTAGGCGGCAAAACCGACAACCGCCACGGCGAGCCGATCGAGGCTGACGCGTACGTCCGTTGCCTGGCCGATGGCCGCTACGTGCATAACGGCCCCATGCGGCATGGCCTGGAAGGCAACCTGGGCCCCACAGCCCTGTTGATCGTGGGCGGCGTGCAGGTGGTGGTAATCTCCAACCGCACGCAGCTGTTGGATACGCAGCAGATCCGCATCGTGGGCGTGACGCCCGAACGCCTCAAGCTACTGGTCGTGAAGAGTTGCGTTCATTTCCGCGCGGACCTTGGGCCGCTGGCGGCGCACATCTTCGATGCCGATACGCCGGGCGTGCATCGGCCCGACTTCGCATGCTTTTCGTACATGCGTTTGCGCCGCCCGATCTATCCGCTGGACCGCATCAGCCGCCGCGACGAAGTCTAGCTGCTCGCGGAACTTAAAGAACGTGCCACGAATCCGCTAAGCCGCGCCGTCGAGTGGCCGAAGGTTAGAGAGCGTTCGCAGTTCGCGGAACGTCCCCTACGGCAGCTTCTCACCCGAAGTTGTCCACGTGGCTACCGCGCCCGAAGAATCACATTCAGCAGATAGCTTAATACCGGAATGGCCGGAAGTTCCGCGGCGTTTGTTGATACGGCTGTTGTTGCGAGGAACCGGTGGGCTGAGCCGGTTGCCGCGGCTGCATCTGCGCCGGCGGCTGGCCGTATGGTGGTTGCTGGTATTGCGGCGGAGTGTACGGTGGTAGCTGCGCCGGAGCCTGCGGCGACTGCACGTGCGAACTGGCCCAATTGGCGTCATCGGCTGCTGGGGCCGTGGTACCGCTTGGCCAGCTTCCGTAGTGGCTGGACACTTGGGATGGCCCGGCCATGCCGGCGGGCGGAGCGCTCGTACCGGGTACATTCACCGTGGGCGGAACGCCGGCCGGCGGGGCGTACGTTTCAAACGGGTTAGCCGGCACGCTGGTCGGCGCCGCATACGGATTGGCAGCACCGGCAGCTTGCGACGGCGGAGGCGGCAGCATCGCCGGCTGCTGCTGAACGCTAGCGGGCCCCATTGGCGACGCTTGCTGCGACAGCGCTCCGGCTCCCGCTGCGCCATTCTGTGGCATGCTGAAGCGCGCCAGGTCCACGGCCGGGTAGCCATCCAGTTGCGGCATGGCCCATAGTTTGGCGTCGTTAGCCGTGAGTGTGTTGATCTCCACGTTTTCCAGTCGCAGCTTGAGCGTGGAGTCGAAGCCCGCAAACTTCAGTTCGACCCGCCGCGGCAGCCAGGCACCGCTGCCGGCATCCAGTTGGTGCTCGCTGGTGACGACAGACAGCACCAACTGACCTTGGCGGTCGTACAACTGCTGTTCGAGCACGTGGCCCGTGCGATCATCCACAATGGTGATTTTGGTAACCGGGCCCAGCGGCGTTTGACGCAGCGTGCGGATCTCCAGCCGCCCTTGGCCGGCCGGGGTGGGGCCTTGATGTTGATCTTGCGGCGAGAACGTGGCCAGGCCGAACGCCTCGGGGATCCAGGCCGGCTCGATGGGGATCAACTGCCGGGCGATGCTCTGGTCGAACTGCTCGTGCCGCACATAGTACACGCCGGGCGGGTCCATCAGCCGCGCCCAGCTCCACATCACTTGATCGTTGCTGCCGATGTCCAGCTCAGGTCCAGTCAGCGAGGTTTGTGCCCGCAGGCGGAACCGGCGCGGACGTTCCAGTGCGATTGAAGCCGTCAAGCCAGGCATCCAGCCGGCGGTCACGCGGCACTCGGTGGCCTTCAGGCTGCGCACCCGGGCCGTGTTGGCGTTGACCACCGCGGTGACATCGTCGAGCGATGGCGATTGTGAGAGGACCGGCGGCGCGGCCGGCCGCCCGATGAACGGGTTATTGAACGTGGCACAATTGGCACCGCTGGCGGCGAACAACGTGGCCAGAGCGACGATGAGCAGACGGTTGGCTCGCAAAGGGCTCTCCTCTCATGCGGCATCGGCGAACAGCAATCGGGCCAATTCGTCTTGAATTTCCGCAGACCTCGCGTCGTCGGGGACCTCGGCCGCGACGCGATAGGTACCGCCGTCGCGAGGGCAAGACAGGACGAGCACTTCGTGGCCGTCGTCAGTTTTTTCGGGATCTTCCCACTTGAGGATGCGCCGCCGCACTAGCAGCAATGCCAGCACAAACCGCAAATCCTGCTTGTGCGGCTGTTCTTCCAGCTCGTGAAAAAGCTGCAACAGCACCTCGTCGGGTGCCAGCTTCGCCTTGTTGTCTTCCTTGCGGGGAACGCGGGCTTTCCACCAGCCCAGGGTTCCCTCGGGTGGTCCCTGCCAGGCTTCACGGGCGTAGTCCTTGCGTACCAGTTCCGCGCCTTCGACGAACAGAGCCGTGAAGAACTCCTCGCCTTCTTCCAGCGTGCGGCCGGTGGCGGCACAGCGGCGGGTGGTACGGTGGACGTTGTAATCCATGGCAGGTTGGAACGTGGCGCTGGCACCTGGGAAAACCGGGTGTGGCCGCGCCTGGGGAAGCTGCTAGCAGCACGCGGCCGCGATCGCAACTCCTGGGGGGCAACCTTACAAGTCTACCCCACTACGCGGTACCCGTGGTCCTGGTTCGGCACCTTGGGGCGAGGAACGATACTCAAATGCCCTCGATCCATCAAGACCTGCATTCACTGCTTCAAACCGTTCGCTATTGGGGGCGGCCGATACCGGCACTGGAACGAAGGCGCTGGCGACATCGCCGCTGAAATCAGTTGCGCCGGCACTGCGGGCTGCGCGGCGTGTGTTGTGCTTGCCGGCTGCGCTTCAACAGAGCTGCCTCGGCGTGGGCGACGCCGATTGTCCTGTGCGTTAAGCTGGCTCTGGTTCACGCGATGCCAAGCACAGCGCGCAATCGTTCTCATGCGATGCGTGCACTCGCTTACGCACATGGCACGTTCACGAGCTGGCTGCAAACGTGTCGCTACAGCGCCTGCCTTGCATCATGGAAGTGGATGCCATCTGCACCTTGAACGCGATGCACCGCGCGCCGCACTTGCAGCACCAGTCATGGTGCATCAACGCATCAACATGTCAGCGGCATGCATCCAATCGCCGTGCTGCGGTTGCCTTCAATGCATGGTCGAAATGCACATTGGCAATGGAACAATTTCAAAGCCCTTGGGAACGATTTACAACAACGTGCATTGATGAACGTGGCGCTGCATGGCGCAAGGTGTTAAACCTTGCTGATCGCGCTGATTATAAGCGTGTCTAACCGTTTCAATCCGCAGTGCCGCACCGTGTAAAACTTGCTCCAAAAACTTCTGCCTTTGCGGCACGGCTGTTGCTTTTGCATGGCTGACAACGACGCGGAACAACACGCGGCGCGACCTTTCCCCCACAAGCTTTCAAAGGTGTCCTTCAGCCTGCAACCATCAGGTATGAACGGATACCGATGCACATCGGACTTGAGTGCCACGGTGGACTCCCCCTGCGTGGAAGGTGCGCGCTGAGCCTGAGCGCCTCGGGTAAGAAGCCTGACGCCGCAAGGCGGCGTTCCCGTCGCTCGTGACACATCTACGAATGGATTCGACGGTGCTGTGCCGGGATCACGGCACCGTACAACTGGGAGAACGCATGATGCGCTCAAGCTCTTTTTCGGTAACGCTCGAATCACTGCTGGCTGCCTCGTCGCTATTGAGCCACGAACTGGAAGACCGCAGCCGCATCTCGTCTTCTCAAGACGTTACCCTGGCCGATCGGCTCGCAACCAGCACCGCCCAGTCGCTCCGCGATACCTCGCAACGCGATCTGTTCTGTGTGGCTCCGCTGGATATCCTCGTCTCGGAGCACGAGGGGCAAAAGCAGTTTCACCTGCTGGAACTCAACGGCACCGGCATCGGCGGCATCACCAACCTGCCGCAAGCCGCGCTCGATGCCATGCTGGCCTCGCTCGCCCAAACGGCCAGCACCAGTTTCAACGACCCCGAGGGCGTGGTGCTATTGGCCGTTTCCGGCAAGGAGAGCGAGAGCAATCCTCGTCTGAATCGCCTGGTGCACGAAAAGCTGCTGTTCATCGATGCCTTGCGGTACGGCTTGCAGCAGCGGTTTGGCGAAGCCGTGGCCATGTCGCTTTCAGGACTAGCAGCCCACGCGCAGCAAGGCGGCCGCAAGTTGCCGACCGTGGTACCCGGCTACATCAAGGATCTGCTCAATGCGGTCGAACTGGCCGACGACGGCACGCTCTGGCTGCACGGCCGCCGCGTGCTGGGCGCGGTGAACGACCGCTTCTGCTTGAACCTGTTGCAACGCTTCAACCACCAGATCGATCTGACGCGTTTCCAAACGATCAACCGTTGCTTTGCCGCTGGCGCCGATAAGGGTATCGCCTACGGCCTGATGAACGACTATGTGACGCAGCACCCGCACCCGGCTCTGCCCGACGAGGTGTGCTACGATCACGCCCATTGCCGCGAGGAACTGATCGACATTGTGCTCGCCTGGCTGGCCCAAGGGCGGAAGGTGGTGATCAAGCCGCACGGGACCGGCTTGGGCCACGGCATTGAGTTCTTCTTCTCGGCCAAGGAAAGCCGCGACAGCATCGTGCGGCGGATCGATGACTCGCTGACTCAAACGGCCGAGTATTACGGCATGCTCGGCGGCGCGCTGCCCTACACGGTGTGCGAATACGTTGATGCCTGCCGCATTACCGATCCTTCGCACCCGCTGGCCGATCACAAGTTCGAGCTGCGGGTGGTGGTGTACCGCGATGGCGACGAACTGCGGGCGGTACCTTCGATTGCCAAGATTGCCCGCGAGAAATGCGACGCGGCCGCGCTGGCTGCCGGCGCCATCGAACGCCGGGCATTGATCAACAACATCACCGCATCGGGCGATACGGCCAAGGTGTGCGGCACCGATTACATGCTGCCGCTGTGCAACCGGCAGACGATGGAACTGCTGGGGCTGAGCTACAGCGACATGTTCGATCTGTGCGAATTCGCGACCGGCTACGTGCGATACGTGGTCGACCAGGTGCAGGACCGGCCCTGGCGGTTGGGCCTGCCCGAGGTGGCGGCCACGCCCGCCACGCTGGCGATGCCCGCCGGTACGGCGTCGCTTGCCCGAGCGGCGTAAACCAAACTACTCCTGTTGAGCACGTGAGGCGTTCTCCCCATCTGTGCGGCCAAAGAGGGTGGGGCCTGTGCCAACAGCCGGGAGGCTGCTATCCCGGCTGCCCCTGGGGCCAGGCCCGCCCTCGGCGGCCCGCACTTCGATAACGCTTCCTTCTCCTGCGATGGATCGCACTCTCCCATGAATCACTACGGTACGGATCGCCATGCTCAGCCGGCTGCTCTACTTGGAACGGGGCCAATTGCGGCGGCTCGCGCCTTTCTTCGGACTGTACTTGCTGCTGTTTGTGGCGTTGACGCTGGCCGATGGGCTTTCGCTTACGCTGTTGATCAAGCAGGCCGGACCCGAGCAGTTGCCCCGTATTCAGGGGCTGGCCGCGGTGGCTACCCTGGCGGCTACGTTCTGGTACTTGTGCCGAGCCGGCGCGGCGCCATCGGCTACGGTGTTTCTGTGGATTCTGGCCGGTCCGCTGGTGCTGTTCGGCGTGCTGTGGGTCGCCATCCATGGGCTGGGCGCCGATAGCACCTGGTTGGGCGGCCTGTTGATTGGTCGCGAGCTGGCGTTCGCCCTGGTGCTGCTGCACTTTGGCACGTACCTGCAAGACTTCTTCACACGCGAAGAACTCAACCGCGTGATGCCGATCGTGTACGCCGGCGGACGGCTGGGCGGCATTGCCGGCGGCGCGCTCTTGGAGCATCTGCCGAGCCTTTGCCCAGTGGGGCACTTGATGCTGCTGGTCTCGGCGCTGTTGGCGCTTGGCATGGTGGCTACGTGGTGGATCAGCCGCTGCGTTGCGCAGGTAGACGATCCGCCAACGCCGCCGTCGAAAGATCACAATATCCGGATCGACCGCCCACATCCCAAGCCGGCAACCCCGCATGGCAATCCAGCCACGCCGCCGGCGAACCAGAAAAACATTCCCGAGGAAGAAGCTCAAGCCGTGGCTTCGCTGGCGGGCTTTCTGCGGTTCGTCTGCACGAACCGCCTGATGTTCTGGATCAGCGCCACCACGGTGGTGTATTTCGCGTGCCGCACGTTCTTGAGCTATCGCTGCGGGCTGTACTTCGATGGCGTGTTCACCACCGACGCCCAGATGGCCCAGTTCCTGGGCCGGTATACGCAGTGGGCCCTCGCTGGCTCGCTAATCATCCAGTTGTTTGTGGTCAACCGCTGGATTGCGTTCGCTGGCTTGCGAGGAGCCCAACTGACCTATGCGGGCCTGCTCCTGGCGGCATCGCTGCTTTCAGCCACGAGCATGACGCTGGCTTCGGCCGTGTTCATTCGGCTGGTCGAAGGCGAGCTGCGCTACAGCCTGCGGAACCCGGTTTCGCAATTGATCGTCAATCGCTTCTCGCGGCCGCTGCGATTGCGTGCCAGGGCGTGGAGCTTGGGACTGCTGATTCCGCTCTCGACGCTGGCCGCCTCGGCCGTGCTGAGCACCACGGCCTCGACCGAAGGTTGGGGCGTGCTGCTGACCGGTACCGTGGCGCTGGGCATCAGCTACTTCGTGGGTTCCATCGCTTTGGGGCGGAGCCTGGATGATGCGCCGGCGGAAACGACTGCCGCGGCAACCGAGGCTATCTGCCGGCAGGGTCAGAACGTGTCGGAAGAACGACACGCTGCAGGCGGCGTGGCCCTAGAGCAAGCCTGGGCCGGGCCATATGGGGCCCGACACCAGGCTGCGCCAGGAGCCATCGGCTAGGTAGCTGGAAAAGGGGGTTAGTCGATCGGCATTTTGTAGGTGATGGCGCCGATCGGCTCGCCCTGCTTGGCGTCTTCGTAGTGCGGGTGGCACATCACGCACTTTTGCATCACGACCGGAACCGGCGTGATCGCCCGCAGGTAACGTTTGCCGTTTTCCTCAACGACCTTTTCGTAGTAGTCCTTGCCGGCCTTGAGCTGCTTGACGCCTTCCTTCTCGAAGTCGTCCTGGGCGACATTGGTGTCCTTGTACGGAGCGCCGGTCGCATCGATCAGGCGGACATTGTGCCAGCCCTTCTTGTTGATGGCGGCGAACAGTTGCACCGCGGCGCTGCCGGCCGGGAAATCGGTCTCGGTATGCACGTACTTGTCGGTGATCAGCACGATGGTCGTTTTGTACACGTCGTCGAGCATCCGCACCGTGTTTCGGGCACGCTCCAGCCCTTTTTGAGTCTCCTTGTCGCTCGACTCCGGTGCGGCCGCCACCAACAGGGTGGCGATGCCAGACAATACCAGGGCCGCAGCCAGCATATGTCCGCGTTTCTTCATGGACCGGTCCTCTCAACAGAACTAGGGGGATGCGACGTTTGGGAGGGAACTGGACGAGCCTATCCAGTTTCAGCCCAAGGTTAGCTTGTGGGTAAATTGGATGTCAATATCCAAAAATGAAATGGTCGCATCGCCAAGCGGGAGAACCGTTACAACCGGTAGGCCGGGCGGGCCGGAGAATCGCACTAGGCGCAGCGTCTGTCGCGTTGGGAGGATGACTCGCGCGGTGCGACAACATCCAATCGTCCGGATGCCATGATCTGGACCAGGTCGCTTGCATCTAAGACGCCGCATGCCACGGCTTGCAAAGCCGTGGCATGCAGGTGGAGAAGATCCGGACCTCGCGTTTCGGGTTAGGAGGAAACGCTCGCGCATCTCATTACCTGGTCCCTTCAAACTCGAAGAACGCAAACACAAAATGCACGATCAGCACGAGCAGGGTGGCCCAAAGCACGGTGGTGGTGATGCCGGCGCTCACGTCGCGGTGCGAGTACTTGGGAGCTTCACCGCGGAAGTAGGCCACCCAGGCGACCAGCAGGCCACAGATCAGCACCTTGGCCAACAGCCAGCCGGAACCAATGAAGAACGCGGATCCCGGCTGGCGCAGCGCCGACTCAAAATGCTGCTCCCAGAAGTACGGCCCGCGGTCGGGATACATGCCCAGGAACACCATCAGGCTCACGTACCGCGCCACCAGGTAACTTAAGTACACCAGAACCGGCGTCCCGATCAGGAACGCGTACACGATGCCGGTCAGCAGGTACCGCGAGGGTGACGCGCCAAAGGTCCGCAAGGCATCCAACTGCTGGCCGTACGCTTTGCCGCCTACGTCCGAAGCCACGGCGGCCCCGCACCGGGCGGCAATCAGGATGGTCGCCAGCACCGGCACCAGGATCCGGTACAGCGCAAAGCCCAGCGACTTGAGCAGGTCTTCTTCCAGCACCGGCACGGTGAACGCCTTGAACGGGAAGAAGCGAAAGGTGAAGTACGTTGCTACAAAACCGATGATCGCGCCGGTCAGACCGATGTACACCCAGGCCGATGGCCCTGCCACCAGCCGTAGGTAATGCGCCAGGTAACGCAGTCCCCACGCCGGGCTGCGCCAACGTGGCATCAATGCCATTACGGCGGTCAGATCGCGCGGCCCCAGCGGAGCTGCTTCCAGGAATGAACGTACCGCCAACACGGTTTTGGTCCACCAGGTTTGCCGCTGGTCGGGCGAGACTCGCTGGGCCTGTTGATCGTCGACGGCCGGCTGGGATGCTTCGCTTGCCGAAGCCGATTGGGCAGGCGACGGTTTCGCCGTCTCGATTACTGTTGTTTCGGCTGCTGTGTCCGTCGCAGCGGTCGGCGTGGTCGCCGGGTGCAACATCTCGCGCAGCAGTGGCCACTGTTCGCGTGGGATCGGTACCAGCTTGTGCTGCGCGGAGTCGAACAGGTACACCGCATCGGCAATCGGCACCAGCGACGCGTAATCGTGCGTGACGATGATCGAGGTCGTCGGGTGTGCCGCGTGGGTATGGCGAATTAGCCGAGCCACTTGTTCGGCGGTTGCCGCATCGAGGCCGGAGGTTGGTTCGTCGTACAGCACGACACCGGGGCCGTAAGCCAGCGTGCGCGCGATCGCCAGCCGCTGCCTCTGCCCACCGCTGAGGGCGGCCGTGCGCACGCTGGCCGGCACGCGCAGTTCTTCCAGCAGGTCGGTCGCGCTGGGGTTCTCGGCAGGCGAATCGCTGGGGCGGTGTGCCAGTGCGAACCGTACGTTCTGTTGTGGTGATAACTCGTCGAATAGGGCAAAGCTCTGAAACACCACGCCGACCGGCGGACGCGTGCTGGTGCCCAGGGCTTCTTGCCCATTGAACCGCACGCTGCCCGACACGCAGATCTCGCCCGACGTCTTGCCGATCAGGCCGGCCATGATGCGCAGCAGCACCGACTTGCCGGCACCGCTGGGACCGACGATCAACGTAACCCTGCCCGGCTCGAACGTGGCCGCCGCATCGCGCAGCAGCACCCGGCCGGCGGCGCGAACGGTCAGCCCGGCGATTTCGAGCGTGGTACCAGCGTGCGGCGTCACAACTTCATTCACAATGGATCGCGCCAACTACGAGGAAGGACGTTCGTCGCCGACCTGTTGCGGCATCAGCAGCACGAACGGGTTGGGGGCGTCGGCTTCGCCCGGTGCCACCTTCAGGACTAGCGGAGACGATGCCGTGCTGTCGGCAGGCGGTTGTGCCGCAGGTTCCAGCACCAACCAGCGGCGGTCTTTGAACAGCACGCGGTTTCGCAGCACGGCGGCGAACTCAGGCGTGATGCCGTTCTCGCGGCTGCCGAACATCAGCTCGCCCAGCCGTACCACCGTAGGCTCCAGCATTTCGCCGGTAAGGCGGAACGCCTTTTGGGCTTCCGGGCTGCGCAGCGTGGCATCGAGCACTTCGTGCATCTTGGGGTTAGCGATCATCACCTCGCGGACGATCTGCCACACGACGGCTTGCAGTTCTTCGTCGTGGAGCATTTCAGCGAGTCCGTTTTTGAGCACCTGCTGCACTTTGACGTTTTGCATCGCCTGGGCGATGATCCGCTGCACCGCGGCCACGATCTCGTCGGAATGAGCTTCAAAGACGGGCATCGCATCGTTGGCCACGAACGCGTCCCATTCTGTCCGCAGGCGGTTTTTCTTTTCCAACAGCGGCGTGCGATCCAGCATGTATGCCCAGCCAAAGCCGACCAGCGAAACGCGGTTCCAAAGTTCCTGGCCGATTTGCGTGGCGACAGGTTCGGCCTCGCGTTTGATCAGCGGCAAGATCTCTTGCTTGACCAGCGGCACCACCTGCTCTTGTACCAGGTTGCGCTGATACCTCGCGCCGATCGCTTCCAGTTGTTCGCGATGTCGCGCCAGCGCATCAGGCAAGTCGGCCTCGATCACGGCGACGGCGTCGGACAGCCCTTTCTGCACCACCGGCCGCAGCGCCGACACAATCTGCTCGCGATGCTGCTCGAACGCCGCCGTGAGCTCATTGACGATCGCCGCACGCTTTTCGGGCGGCAGAAACGTCCGCAGCGCCCAGGCAAAATCGCCGGGCGTGCGATGGTTGCGGATCACGCTGCCGGCCAGCGGCGGCGCGTCGGGATAGAACTTGACCTCGGCTGCAGTGACCCAGGCAATGTGGGCAGGCTTACCTGTCTCGTGGTGACGAACCGCCGTGACTTCGCCTACCCGGCGCGGCCGGCCGGCTTCGTACACGAACACCGGATCGCCCACGGCCAGCAGCGTATGCTCAGGCATCTGCAACTGGGCGGTCGTGCAGGGAGCCACGCTGTGCTGCCACAACTGCCTGGCCATGAGGGCTGGTGAAGAACCGCGGCTTTGCAGCGCAGTCCGCAGGTACCAAAGCCCCACGCCGGCCAACACCACCCAAACGATCAGGCCGCGAATCCAAGCCACGTGTCGCACGGTGTCACCTTGAACAAAGTTGAACGATCCAACCCCGGCCGCCCATTGTTTTCCCGCAGTAAGCCGCCCATCTCGCCATCCTACCTGTGGCCGTGCGGGTTCTGAACGGCACGCCGGCCAGGCGGAGCTTGCAGTGGCGGCAACCATCGCCGAAAACTACCTGCAAAAATGCGGCCTTCGTGGCACGCCCTGGTACGTCTCGTCGCGGCCATCGCGCCGTTACGTGTTCATTCGTCGCACGTTTCTCTTTCTTGGATCCATTTTGAGCGGTTCCGCCGATGACCATCTACCTGTTTGCAACCCTCGATACCAAGGGCATTGAGGCCGGTTTCTTGCGCGACTGCCTGGTGGCGGCAGGGCTCGACGTCAAGCTGGTGGATGTCGGCAGCCTGGGCGAGCCGCGGGTAACGCCCGACGTGCCGCGATCGGCGGTGTTCGAGGCGGCCGGCCGTTCGCTGGTTGAGATCGTTGCCACAGGCGATCGCGGGGCGGCCGTGACGGCGGCCGCAGCCGGGGCGGCGGAACTGGCCCGGCGCTGGCACAACCAAGGACTGGTTTCCGGCGTGATCGCCCTGGGCGGTTCAGCCGGAACGACCATCGGTACCGCGGCCATGCGCGCGTTGCCGCTGGGCGTGCCCAAGGTGATGGTCAGCACGCTGGCCTCCGGGCAGGTGCGGCACTGGGTGCAGGACAAAGACGTGGCGATGTTTAACTCGGTGGTCGATATCTCGGGCCTCAACCGCATCAGCCGGCCCATCCTGACCAATGCCGCGCTGGCGATGGCCGGCATGGTGGGCGGCGTGGGCGGAATGCAGCCTGCCCGTGCTCACGCAGCGGGCAGCTCCTCGGACCGTCCGCTCGTTGCCGCCACCATGTTTGGAGTGACCACGCCGGCGGTGGAGCACGCTCGCAAGATTCTGGAGCAAGCCGGGTACGAAGTGCTGGTGTTTCATGCCACCGGCAATGGCGGCCAGGCGATGGAATCGCTGATCGACGAAGGTTTGATTGCTGGCGTGCTCGACCTGACGACCACGGAACTGGCCGACGAGCTGGTGGGCGGCATCCTCACGGCCGGGCCCGACCGGCTTACGGCAGCCGCGCGGCGGGGCATTCCGCAGGTGGTGTCGGTGGGGGCCGTCGACATGGTGAACTTTGGCCCGCGCGATACGGTACCGGACCGATTCGCCAACCGTCGGTTCCATCAGCACAACGCCAGCGTCACACTGATGCGGACCACGCCCGAGGAAAACGCTGAACTGGGGCGGATCATTGCCCAAAAAGTGTCTGCCAGCAGCGGGCCGGTGGCGGTCATGCTGCCGCTCTTAGGCGTTTCAGCCATCGACAAGGCAGGGCAATCGTTTGACGATCCGGCTGCCCGGGCGGCGTTGTTTGATGGCATCCGGAAACATCTTTCCGGCCATGTGAAGCTGGTGGAGTTGAATCACCACATCAACGACGAAGCCTTCGCCGCCGCGGCCGCCAACGAACTGATCGCCATGTTGCAGGCAGCCAAGCCGACCGTCTGACGGCTGGTTGCTTCGCGCTTCTCAATGCCAGACTGTGCCCGCAAGGTTTGCCCTGTTTCTCTTGTCGGTCCACGTCGCTAGCAGTGCGGCGGGGTAGGGGAGGGCGGCCGCTGGAAGATGTTGCGCGCTGGGCGAAGTTTGATAGCCGATTGGCGGCGATGGCTGCCGAATATTCCCTCAATGCGGAACAGACGGGCTGCCGATGCAATTAGCACAGACCCAACAATCCGTCGGGGGCCTCTGCGCACCCATGGCCGGCTCGCTTCCGCCCGGCCTCCCGCAATCGAACCAAACCATCCCGCGATACCAGGAGGGAGATCGCACATGATTCGCCGGACGATGTTGGCCTTGTTGTGTGCGTTAGGCTGTTGGGCCGCGGCGCCCGAGGAAGCCTCCGCTCAGCAGGCCTACGGCCGCAACTGGGGATACACCTTTACGGGCCGCGATTACAACCGTTTCTACCACTATCCGTACGTGTGGTATCCGCAGAATTTCTGGGGCCACGAGTACTATCGCAGCTCCGACCACTTGTACTACCGCTATCCGCCTGAAATGCGGATCCCGGTGTATAATCGCCAGTGGTTCAGCTACTATCCGGAGAATCGCCGCTACCACTTCGGCCACCACTTCGTGCTCGATACCTTCTAAGCGAGCCTGAAAACGTCCGAAGCTTCGCCCGGCGGACTGCGCGGCTGCCAGGGCCGCGCATGAACCGCTGAGGCGGACAGGTCGTTGGTAGCCGCGGGCTGAACGATCCACAATGGTTGCGACGTAACAGGGATGTGCGTCCCGTCCGACCCAAGCAGGATGCACATCCCTGCGACCGCATTCCGGCCGATGGACGACGCCCAGCCTTCGCATGCCGCCGGTGGCAGCTCAACCGATCGCGGTACGCTAGGGCTACCGAATGCGGACGACGCGACCTTTGCGGCGGCGTTTGCCGACGCACTGGAGATCTTTCACGGTCAGGCGACCACGGCCGAAGCACGGTTCTACGCCCGGCTGCGCGCTACCGCCGAACCTGCCTGGCGCTTGGTCGGCGAAGTGGTAGGACCGTTCAGCCATCGCACGCGCTGTTTGACGGCCACGGTCAAGTTTCGCCAGCCGCTGGCGCCGTCGTCTGCCGTGCCATCGTCCGGTGGCGATCTGCTGGTTGAGGCCGTGATGCCCGACCCATGCTTCTGGCAGCCGGAGCAACCGTTCTACTACGAGGTTGGCATTCGCTTGGTGGCCGGCGACGCGACACTGGCCGAGGTGCGCCGGCAACTGGGACTACGCCCCGTAGGCGCACATGGCCGGCGGTTCTACATGCAGGGCAAGCCGTGGGTGGTGCGGGCAGTAACGCCGGGGCCAGCGCTTTCGGACGAGGACTTGCTCGATGCCCTGGAGCTTGGCGCTACACTGCTGGTTGTTCAACCGCCTGCGGAACTGTGCGAGCGGGCCAATCGCCACGGCGTGATGGTCATGGCCGAGGTTTCGTCTCCCTCGGCGGATGAGCTGGTGCAGGAGTATCGCCGGTTGACACGGCATCCGGCGGTAGGCTTGTTGTTGCTGCCTGCCGATGCGTCCTGGAACGATGCCTGCCGGGCGGCTACCCGCAACCTGTTGGTTGGCTGCCGGCTCGATCCCACACAGCACGCGGGGCCAGGGTTGGCTGCCGCCGTTCCAGCCTGGGCGCAATTGGTCGTGCTGCGCTGGCCGCACGAGTACAGCCCTCAGCAGTATGCCGAGCTTGCGACGCAACTTGCGCTGCCGGTCTGTGTTGAGCGACCCCCTCAGCGGTTTTCCACGCTGGCCGCGGCTAAGGCCGGCTGCGATGGTTTGCAGCGGGCGTTGGCTGGCCTGGGCGAGTTTGCCGGGTATTTTTGCTAATTCGGCCTTGCGGAATTCCACGCCCGCCAGGCTGGTCGCGCGTCCCCCTGTCCTTTGCGCGGCCTGCTGCATACAGTGATCGGTACGCGGCCTGCCGCGGCGCGCGAGCATGTCGGCGGCAGGCGGCAAATGCTTCCGCAGAACCGTCTTCAGCGCAGAAAGGTTGCCCCATGAACCTGAAGAAGCTGTGCCCGATGCCCAGGCGTGCCATGTGGGCCTGGCTGGTGATTGCCTCGTGGTGTGGTGCGGCCGCCCAGGCTGACGACTGGCCGCAATGGCTGGGGCCGCAGCGCGATAGCCAGTGGCGCGAGGACGGCATCATCGACCGCATTCCGGCCCAGGGGCTGAAGGTGCTCTGGCGTGCCCCCGTGCAGTACGGTTACGCCGGGCCGGCGGTGGCCGATGGCCGAGTGTACGTGCCCGACCTGGTCGTCGAAGAAGGCGAAGTGCAAAACAGCCCCTCCGGCCGCAACGAACTGCGGGGCCGCGAGCGGCTGCTGTGCCTGGATGCAGCCACGGGCAAGCTGCTGTGGCAGGATGAGGAACCGGTGGAGTACCGGCTCTCGTACGCCGCCGGCCCCCGCGCGACCCCCACGGTGGCCGACGGCAAGGTTTACGTGCTCGGTGCCGAGGGCTTCCTCCGCTGTCTGGATGCCACTACCGGCAAGCGGATCTGGGCACGCGACTTCAAGAAGGACTACGGCGCAGAAACTCCCATCTGGGGCTTTTGCAGCGCGCCGCTGGTCGACGGTCAGAAGTTGATCTGCGTCGTAGGCGGAAAGGGCAGCCTGGTCGTGGCCTTCGATAAGGACAACGGCCGCGAAATCTGGAAAGCCCTCACGGCCGAGGAGCCCGGCTATGCCCCGCCGACCATGATCGAGGCCGCCGGCCGCAAGCAGTTGTTGATCTGGCCGCCCGATCAGCTTTACAGCCTGAATCCCGATACCGGCGAAGTTTACTGGCAGCAGCCGCTCAAGCCCGACTACGGCATGTCGATCACGGCTCCGCGGCAGGCGGGCGATTACCTGTTTGCCAGCGGCATGGGCAACGTGGGCGCGCTGTTCAAGTTGAGCCAGGACAAGCCCGATGCCTCGGTGGTCTGGCGGGGTAAGGTCGATAACGCCGTGTACTGCGCCAACAGCACGCCCATCATCGAGGGCGAAACGATCTACGGTGTCGATTGCCGGACCGGAGCCTTGATCGCGGTCGATCTCAAGACGGGCGATCGGCTCTGGCAAACCTTCCAGCCGACCACCGGGGATCGCCGCGCCGGTCACGGCACCGCATTCCTCGTGCAAAATGGTGATCGCTACTTCCTGTTCAACGAGCAGGGCGACTTGATCATTGCCCGGATCACGCGCCAAGGCTACGACGAGATCGGCCGCTTCCACGTGCTCAAGCCCACCAACGAGGCCTTCAACCGACCGGTGGTTTGGAGTCATCCGGCGTTTGCCCAGCGCTGTTTGTTCGCCCGCAACGATCAAGAGATCGTTTGCGTGTCGCTGGCCAAGGAGTAATCGGCCGGTTCAGTTCAGGCTGAAGTCGGGCGGGAACTTCCGTTCCGTCGGCTGCTGCTTGGGCGTTTCCAGCCGCTGCAGCAGCAGCGACGCACGCCGGTCCACGTCCAATTCGGCCAGTAGTTGCTGCTTGAAGTGCGTTTCCAGGGCCAACGTGTACGCCACCACGTCGGTCAGCGCGCCCAGCAGCATCCGCTCGGGCGAGAGGTCGCGCAGCATCCGCTCGTCGCTTTCGCCGATGACGCGGCTGAGAAAGATTTCCAGCAACCGGTTGTGCCGGGCTGCCCGATCGGCATCGCCGTCGGCCGGGTAAACGTCGTTGCATACTTCGACGTGGGCTTCGCGGTACGCCCGCTTGGTGCTCAACTCGGCCACGATCCGTACCCGCCGCAGGCCGGCCAGCATCAGATTGGAGCGGCCATCGGGCAACATTTCGCAGTGGGCGATGCGCCCCAGGCAGCAGGTATCAAACAGCGGCGGCTTGCCTTCCCGGAAGGCATCGTCCGCCCGGCGGTACAGAGCCATGGCGATCAGCCGGTCGCCCTCCAGGGCATCGGCCAGCAGCTCGCGATACCGGGGCTCGAACACGTGCAGCGGCTGAAGCACGCGAGGGAACATCACCAAATCGGGCAGCGGGAAGAGCCGCACCCGGTGCGAGAACGACTCGACCGAAAACTCGATGCTGTCGTGAAAAAACATTGCAGTCGTGGCGTGCAAGCGCAGTGATGGACGTCGCGCAAGGGCTGCCGCGGCGCCAGCCTCTCTGTCGGGAACAACGTAACCGACGAATCTTCCCGCTGGAAGTAACGGCGGCATCCTTCCACCCGCCGGCGGGCTGGTCCGGTGTGGAGCCTGCGTCGCCGTCCCCCCAGCCGGGATGTGGGAGAAAAAAGCGTGCCGCCGATTGTTATTCGGCCCGCTTGCATGCGGCGGCCCCCTATCTGGGCTCCACCAGAAATAACTGCTCCGTCACATGGATGGGCCGATGATTGAAATTCCGGCTGCCGCGGAATGCGTTGTACGGCACCTCAAAGGTTTCAACATGCCCGATGCTATCCAGCAGCGACTTCATTTGCGGCGGCGTGATGAAGCCCTCGTTGTTGAACGAGATCAGCAGGAATCGCGCATCCAGCGAACGCAGCAGCTCGGTCAATAGCGGCAGCGATTGAGCCCGTACGTTGTAGCCCGACCGCCGCCAATCGGCGGGAATGCCGGCCACGCGGCTGATCTGCGTGGGCCGCCGATAATGCACCAGCAGGTTCAGCATGAAGTAATTGGAACCATACGGATGCTGGTTGTACGGCGGATCGATGTAAACCAGGTCGAGGTTTCGCAGCCGCGGCGCCAATTGGTTGGTATCTTCCTGGTAGACTTCATAATCGCATTCGAAGTTGCTGAGGATGGGAACCTCCAGCGTGATGCGGCCCAGGATGCGCGTCAGGGCGTCGGCTCCGCGTCCGCCGAACTGGCCGGCGCCGGTCTTACCGTTCTTGTAAAAGCCTTTGAACACGCCGGCCGTGTTGGCATGGATGGAGGCTTTGCTGAGCAGCGGCCCCAGCAGCAGGTCTTTGAACTCGGGCGGCGCCGTATCAATCAGGCGGCGGTAGTTGTCCAGACGCCGCGCGTTGTCCTTGGTATAGAACACCCGATCCTCGGGCGTGATATTCGCTTCATCGCGCGGCGCATACAGTTCTTCAATAAACCCCGGCGGCAGCGGCTCCGTGGTGACGCGGCGATTGAACTCGTCAACGGTCGCCTGCAAGGCATTCAGATCCACGGTGCTGCGATTGCGCAAGTAGCACCGCGCGGCGACGGCGGCGTAGTCCTCCAGGTCGTTGCTGATGAGCAGCGAGGCGTGCGCCTTGAAGAACCGCGATACCACGCCAGAACCGCTGAACGCATCGAAGATGGCCAGCCGCTGCTTGCCCAACCGCTGTTTCACACGCTGCACGGCCTGGCCGATGTGACCCAGCAACGCCCGCTTGTTGCCGATGTACGTGATCAACTGGCGTGACACGTAATCGGGATTTTCGGCGACGGTGTCGTTTGCCGGCCAGGCGCTGGCGGGGGCGGCTGCTGACGGTGTCTGCCCGGCGTCGGTCACTTCATCCTCCGTGTGCTCGATTGTCGCGCCGCCAGGGCATGATAAGCTGCTGGCAGAGCCCGCTCAACCGCGCTCGGCCGCCCGCTCAAGGCCACAGGCGAGGACCACCATGGACGATCATCACGCGACTCCCCCAACCGGCAACCAACCACCGCAGCAACCGCCGGCGCAAGGCGGCGACGATCCTTCCGCCACGCGGCCGGCGCATACTGCCGGCGTTTACGGCGCGTGGGAGTGCGTGGCATGCCGCGAGGTTTCGCACCACCGCATCTTTGGCCTCCATGAGCATCATTATCGTCTGCGCGACAGCGAACCTCGCCCCTTCGTGGTACTGGATTGTCCGG
Source organism: uncultured Planctomycetales bacterium (assembly GCA_937927735.1). Classification (GTDB taxonomy): domain Bacteria; phylum Planctomycetota; class Planctomycetia; order Pirellulales; family S012-138; genus CALBRZ01. The sequence goes on along the minus strand of CALBRZ010000103.1, from coordinate 45,461 downwards.
ATTGGGTGAACGTGATTCCCATCACGCCCCACGGGCAGGTGGTATTCATCCGGCAATTTCGTCACGGCGTGCGGAGCGACACGCTCGAAGTACCCGGCGGGATGATCGATCCGGGCGAGTCGCCGGCGGCCGCGGCACTCCGCGAGTTGCGTGAGGAAACGGGCTATGCGGCCCAGGCGGTCGAAGAATTGGGCTTCGTGTTCCCGAACCCAGCCATCCAGAACAACCGCACGTATTCGTTTGTTGCCCGCGACGTGGAGAGGGTGGGCGAGCTGATGCTCGATCCGTTCGAGGATGTGGAGGTGGTGCTGTACCCGCTGGACGAAGTGCCCCGGCTGCTTGCCGCCGGAGCGATCCGGCATTCGCTGGTGGTTTCGGCCTTTGCGCTGCTGGGCGTGTCGGCCGCTCGGCCGTAAGGCGACTGACACCAGGCGCCGGCCCGGCCGCCGTCTTTCATCGCCGGAACACGTGTTTGGAGGGAATTACGGATGGCGGGCTGCTAAAATACCGGCCGGCGTTCGTAGCACTTTCGGAGCTTCCGCGTTGGGGGGAGCCGCCGTAGAATGCTACCGCTCGCGTCGCTGGCAGGTGCCCGGCGCGGGAGGTATCGGCGCAGGCGGTGCCGAAAGCCGTTCCTTCAAGCATAGAGAGTGAGTATATCTGGCATGGGTCGTCGGTTTATCAACCAGTTGGTGGATCAAGAGCCTGTCGACGACATCTTTCTCGCCCAAAGCAAGCAGCTTCGGCCCAATCGCAACGGAGATCTGTATCTGCAGGTCGATTTGTGCGACCGCACCGGCACGATCAGCGCCTTGCTCTGGAACGCCGATGAAGAAACGTACCGCAGTTTTGAGCCGGGCGATTTTGTCGCTGTCCGCGGGACCGCGCAGCTCTACCAGGGCTCGATGCAGGTGATCGCGAGCAAGGTGCGTCGGGCACATAACCCCAATATCGACGAGGCCGACTTTTTCCGCCTCGGCCCCCAGGCCATCGACCGCCTGGCCACGCGGCTCAGCGAGATCCTCCGCAGCATGAGCGATCCGCACCTGCGCAACCTGGCCGAGTGCTTCCTCATGGACGAAACGTTCATGCGCAAACTCAGCCGGGCACCCGCCGGGATCAAGCACCACCACGCCTATCACGGCGGGCTGCTGGAGCACATCGTCAACATGATGGACGTGGCCGCGGCCATTTGCCCCTTCTACCCGCAGATCGACCGCGATCAGCTCATCATGGGCTGCTTCTTGCACGACATGGGCAAGATCGAGGAGCTGACCTACGAGAAGAGCTTCGGCTATTCCGACACGGGGCAGTTGATCGGCCACCTGGTGATCGGCGTGAGCCAGTTGGAGGAGAAGATTCGCGAGGCCGAGCGGCTCAGCGGCGAAACCTTCCCCGAGGAACTGGCCCTGCGGCTCAAGCACATGATTGTGAGCCACCACGGCGAGTACGAATACGGCAGCCCCAAGTTGCCGATGACGCTGGAAGCCCTGGCGCTACACTACCTGGACAACCTCGACGCCAAGATGCACGCCTTCCACCAACTGATGCAGGAAGATCCGGGCGTGGAGGGCAACTTCACGCTGTACAACCAGAACCTGCGGCGAAAGCTGTACAAAGGCAGGCCAGGCAATTAAGGTCGCAACTGTCGCCGCGGGCCGCACTGGCACCGCGCGGAGAACACGCCCCCCGCGCGTACGGATCGTGCGCGGGGACCCCTGAACCCGTTACACGCATCGAAGAACCCCACCCTCTGGGACATGAGGAGTTCACCGACATGATTCGCGCAAACTCGCTGTTTGCCCTGGCACTGCTGTTGGGCTTGGTGGCCGTGGGCTACGCGTTCAAACAGGAGCATCCCAGCGGCGGCCCGCAAATGGAGGCGGCCGCGCAACGGTTCCTGAAGTCGCTCACGCCGGAGCAGCGCGAGGTCGCCGTGATGGATTACACCGGCGCCCATCGCTTCGATTGGCACTTCATCCCCAAGAACGAGCGCAAGGGCCTGCAACTGCGCGACATGAACGATCAGCAGCGGCAGTTGGCCCGCAACCTGTTGGCCAGTTGCTTGAGCGAGGTGGGCTACCACAAGGCCACCACGATCATGAGCCTGGAGCAGATCCTCGAGAAGCTCGAAGGCGAACGGGGCCGCTTCCGCCGCGATCACCTGCGGTATTACTTCACCATCTTCGGCACGCCCGGCGAAGGTAAGTGGGGCCTGAGCATCGAGGGCCACCACCTGTCGCTCAACTTCGTGGTGGAAGACGGCCGTATCGTGGCGCACACGCCGGCCTTCTTTGGCGCCAACCCCGCCGAGGTCCGCAGCAACGTGGGCGTGGGCCCCGCGCAGGGAACCCGGGTGCTGGCCCAGGAGGAACTGCTGGGTTTTGAACTGGTGAACTCGCTCAACGACGAGCAGCGCCGCGTGGCGATTATTGCCGAGAAGGCACCGGCCGACATCCGTGCTGGCGGCGAGCAGCACCCGCCGCAAACCGAGCCCGAAGGCATCGCCGCCGCCAAACTGACCAGCGAGCAGAAGGCGACGCTCAAGAAGCTGATCGAGGTGTACGCCAACAACATGCCGCGTCGCACCGCCGAGCAGGAACTGGCCAAGATCGAGGAAGCCGGCTTCGACAAGATCCACTTTGCCTGGGCCGGCGCTTTGAAGCCGGGCATCGGCCATTACTACCGGGTGCAGGGCCCCACGTTCCTGATCGAGTTCGTGAACGTGCAGCCCGACTCCGCCGGCAACCCGGCCAACCACATCCACAGCGTGTGGCGGAACATGCAGGGCGATTTCGCCATCCCGATTGGCAAGAACTAGCCACGGTAGCCCGGATGCTTGCATCCGGTGGATTAGCGACCAACCAAACGAGGCCCGGATGTGCGCGTCCGGGCCTCGTTCTTGATTGGGCACGTGCTGGCAGTTCGGATGCGCTCAATACGGGATCGGCGTCATCGGCACACTGGGTGGACGCGCCGGAGGACGCTGGAGTTCCCCGGCCATGTCGGGCACTTGGGCGACTTCCAGGCCCGCCAGCCGCAGGAAGTTGGCCAGCAGCGGATAGCCGGCCTCGGTCAGAATCGATTCGGGGTGAAACTGCACACCGTACACGGCCGCCTCGCGATGCGCGATGGCCATAATGGTGCCGTCCTCGGTCCAGGCTGTTACTTCCAGGCACGGCGGCAACGATGCTGGTTCGACCACCAGCGAGTGGTAACGTCCGGCGGCAAACGGCGATGGCAACCCGGCAAACAGCCCTTCGCCGCGGTGGAATACGGCTGAGGCTTTGCCATGCATCGGCGTGCCCCGCACGACTTGCCCGCCCAGCGACTGGGCAATCGTCTGGTGGCCCAAGCACACGCCTAGGATCGGGATCACGCCGGTGTAACGCCGGACGACTTCCAGGCAGCAACCGGCTTCGTTGGGGGTGCATGGCCCCGGCGATAGCACCACGGCGGCCGGGTTGCATTGGGCCACGTCGTCGGGGCTGATCTGGTCGTTGCGGACCACCTGCGTCGGCTGGCCGAGGTTCTCCAGATACCGGGCCAGGTTGAAGACAAAGCTGTCGTAGTTGTCGATCAGCAGGATCACGGGCGGTCTCGGCAAGGTTGCGAAACGTGGCCGGAGCGATCGCTAGCGGCAGACGCGGTGCTAGCAGCGGCTGCAGCCCGGCGTGCGACTGATCTTGTCGGCCACAGCCGCTTATGATAGCACGTCCTGCATCCGGGCGCCGAGCGGCGGCGTGCGTGTGTAGATTCCCGTACATCCGCACGCCGCACGCTCTACGTCTCGAGTTCCACAGCGCGGCCTGTTCCCCGACCCAGCATCGCCGGCCCAACCCGCCATGGCCGACCTGCCTTCCACGAGCCTGATGCAGACCCTGGCCAGTTTGAATCTGGCCGGGCAGCGTGAGCTTGCGCGGGCGGCACCGCGCGTGCGCAAGCTCGCTCGCGGTGTGCCGGCGTTCGATTCGGTGTGGATCGACGCCCTGGCCCAGTGCGGGGCCATCACCGCGTATCAGGCGGCCGAACTGCACCACCATCGCGGGCAGCGGCTCCGCGTGGGGCCGTATCTTATCGCCGCCCGCATGAGCAGCTACGGCTGCGGCACCAGCTACTTGGTGTACGAAGTGCCGCCGGGCAGCGCCGGTGAAGCAGCAAACGAAGTCTCGGCCACGCGCCGCGCACAGCGCAAGCCGCTGCGATTCGTAGCCTGCGACATGAACGAGGCCGACGCCCAAGCGGCGCTGGCCCGGCTCAAGCCGGTGCTCGATGCCGCGCCGCGGTTGGGGACGGCTGCCCATGTACCGCATCGGGCAGGCTACGACAGCGGCCGCCTTTGGGCCGTGGGCCGTCAGGTCGAAGGCGAAGTGGCCGCCAACTGGCTGGCCGAGTTTGGCCGCTTTCCGCCGGAAGCCGTGCTCGAAATTGCCCGGCAGTTGGCCGCGCAACTGGCCGCCTTGGAGAAAGCGGGCCTGGTGCACGGCGAGATCACGGCCTATCAACTGCTGATCCAGCGCAACGGCAACGTGGTACTGCCGATGGCAGGTTGGCGGGCTGCGGTTCGTCCTACGGAAAGCTTCGCCGCCGCCGACTTGCCGGCCGAAGCCTACGATGGCTTGGCCCCTGAGCGATTGGAACGCGGCACGCCGCCCAATACGGCCAGCGAACTGTACGCGCTGGGGGCCCTGTTGTGGCAATTGGCCGTGGGGCGTTCGCCGCTGCCGGGCGGCAGTGCCCTGGCAAAAATGCGGGCAGCCCAGACCGGCAACATTCCCGACGTGCGCCGCCTGGCTCCCAACCTGCCGCAAACGCTCGCCGACGTAATTGGGAAGTTGCTGGTCAATGAACCGAGCGAACGGCCCACCTCGTTTGCCGAGATCGTCAAGGTGCTGGGGCCTTCGACCTCGGCCGGCCAGGCACTCCTGCGGCGCTGCTTGCGAGAACCGATGCGGGTGGCGCCGCGGTCGCTCTATCGGCCGATGCGTACGCCCCGGCGCAGGTCGCCCTATCGAGGGCTGGCCGCGGCCGCCACGGTGGCCACACTCGTGCTGATCGGTTCGTGGCTGACCGGCAATCGCGCGCAGCAAGACACCGCGGTGGCCCAACGAGAAACACCGAGCACGCATGGTAGGGACGAACGAACCCCTCCAGCGGTTGCCGTGGCCGAAGGCAATCGCCCTGCGGACAATGGTGCAGCGGACAACAACGATCCGGCCATGACCGGCGACGAACCCAATGAACCGATCAGCGGCACGCGGCCTGACGCGCGGCTTGTTTCGGCCAGCCGATCGACCGATACGCTCCGCACGGTGCTATTGCCGGAAGGCACCGTGAACCGGTTGAAGCCGGGTGAACTGGATGGCATCGAAACGGTTCGGGCGGAGTCGGGCAGGGCGGTGGTTGAACTGCCGCTGGAAGGCCTGGTAATTGAAGGTCGCCAGATCCAGTTCGAAGGCATCGACTTCATCTGGCCGCCGGCCGGTATGGAACCGCTGCCCGGCACGCAGAACTCGGCGTTGTTGATCCTGCGGATGGAGTCCGCTCGATTTGTAGGCTGCCGATTCCGGGCGTTTGGCAAGCATGCGGCTACGGCGATTCGTTGGCAGGGAGCGATTGTCGGAGGATTAGCCACGCTGCCGACCGGACACCTGGAGATCAACCGCTCGGTGCTGGAGAACGTAACGGGCGTGCAAGTGCAGACCTATGGAGTCATGTCGGTTCGCACCACCGGCACGCTGCATCTGGGGCCTGGCCCCCTGGTGCAATTGAATCGCTGCCCGGGCGCCGACGAGCCGCTGGCGATCAACCTGGAACGCTCGACGTTGCGTGGGGCTTCGGCGGTGCTGGAGTGCAGTTATCGCCGTGTGGAAGCCAACCCGGCCGCGGTGCTGCTGGAGAGCCGCGATTCGGTGTTCGCAGGGCAGGGGGCGCTACTGACCTTTGCAGGGCCCGACCCCAGCGAGGACTGGCTGCCGGCCTTCCGCTGGCGCGGCCAAGGTTCGGTGCTGGAAGACAGCATGGCCGAAATCCGCTGGTTCGATCCAGAAGGTCAGGAGCGGCCGCTCAAGTACAACCGGCTTTCGATCGAAGGGCTGGTGCGTAGTGCCTTGGAGTTCGCCGGGCCGCCGGGGGCCGGACCGTCCGCCAGCCGCCTTACCCGGTGCCAGGCTCCGCTGCGCTCGGCGGAGTTGCCCGGCATTCAAGGTGGCTCGTTGCCGTACGCCGAGCCGTAGCCCACTCACCGCCGCCATCTCGCCCGCGGCGTTTGCCAACCCCTGGCGTGTTGGCGACAATGAACCAGATAGCTGCGGTAGCACGCATCACGTCAGGATGATGGCTTGCTACCGCGGCAACAGGGCCAAACTTGCGCTTGTAACGGGTGTGGGATGGATCGGTTCTTTCTGGTTCGCGTCGGAGCGATGGGCAACGTCGGGCGGTTCTACGCCGGCCACGATGGCACGCGTTATCCCCGTGGTTGCCGCGTAGTGACACGTACCGCCCGGGGCCTGGAGCTGGGCGAAGTTCTGTCCGATGCCGACGAAGTTCCCCTGCACCTGGCCGACGGCAAGATCCTGCGGCGGATGACCACGGCCGATGAACTGCTCGAAGCCCGGCTGTTGATGCACCGCGAGAAGGCGTATGCCGCCTGTGCCGCGCGGATCGCTGAGCTGAATCTGCCGGTGGTGCTGATGGACGTCGAGCAACTTTTTGACGGCCGCAACCTGGTGTTTTATTTTCTGGGCGATCCGTGCCCCGAGCTGGACCAGATCACCGGCGAACTGGCCGAACTGTACGACACCCAGGTGCAGTTCCGCCGGTTTGCTGAAACGCTCGCACAGGGCTGCGGTCCCGGCTGCGGCACCGAGGAAGCCGCGGGCTCGGGGTGCGGCAGTTGCAGTTCGGGCTGTGGGCTGGCGTCTGCCTGTAGCAGCCGTGGCGGCCATTGATCCACCGCAGCCGCGGCAGGCCGTGGGCCATACTATCGTTCGATCGGCTCCATCGTTTGTAGCCCGATGATTCTGGAAGGCATCGTCACCACTGCCAATGCCGACGGCAGCCCGAACGTGGCGCCGATGGGCCCGATCGTCGATCCGGCGTTTCGCACGCTGGTGCTGCGGCCGTATCGAACCTCGCAGACGTACGCCAACCTCAAACGCCACGGCCGCGGCGTGCTGCACGTGACCGACGACGTGGAGTTGATGGCGCGGGCCGCCGTCAATCGCCTGGAGGGCATGCCGGAGATGCTCACCGTGCCGGGCGTCGATGGCCATATCATTGCATCGGCCTGCCGGTGGTATGCGTTCGAGGTCACGCACCTGGATGATTGCGAGCCGCGGACGCACATCGAGGCGGCCGTGACGGCCTCGGGGCGGCTGCGCGATTTCTTCGGATTCAATCGGGCCAAGCACGCGGTGATCGAAGCGGCCATCCTGGCCACACGGCTGGAGTTCTTGCCGCACGAGCAGGTGCTGGCCGAGCTGGAACGTTTGCAGGTGCCGGTGGATAAAACGGCCGGGCCGGCCGAACGCCGCGCGTTCGATTTTCTGGTGGACTACGTGCGGCAAGCTGTCGAGGCGGCCAACCATGCTTGAGCCTTTTGCCATGCCAGATCGCGCCGCCGGCCACGCTGAGCCTGTTGCCAGGCCGCGGCGGGTACGGATCACCACCGGCAGCCGGCTGCACTTTGGCATGTTCTCGTTCGGCCGGACCGACGTGCGGCAGTTTGGCGGCCTGGGCGTGATGGTTGAGCGGCCGGGCGTACAACTGGAACTGTCGCTGCACGAAGCCCACGCTGAGAACGAAGCCGTTCCGCTGACGCAGCGCGCGCGGGCGTTCATCCGTCAGTTGGCCACGCCGCTGGGCCTCGCCGACGAAATCGTGGAAGCCATTCGCGTGCGCGTGGAACGAGCGCCGGCGCAGCATACGGGCCTGGGCGTGGGGACCCAGGCGGCGCTGGCCGTGGGCCGAGGTGTGGAAGCCCTGCTGGGCTTAACACCGCTGCCGGTGGAACAGTTGGCCCGGCTGCTGGGACGCGGCCGGCGATCCGCAGTCGGCATCCACGGCTTTGCTCTGGGGGGATTGATCGTCGAAGCCGGCAAGCGGGCGGATGATGTCATTTCGCCGCTGGTTGCCCGGGTGGCATTACCGGAGGCCTGGCGGTTTGTGCTGCTCACGCCGGCTGGGCAGGCGGGGCTATCGGGCGAGGCCGAGGTGGCCGCCTTTGGACGCATGCCGGCTGTGCCGCGCGAACTGACCGACAAGCTATGCCACGAGGCGCTGCTGAACGTGGTGCCGGCGGCGCAGGAGGGCGACGCCGCGGCCTTTGGGGCGGCGATCGACCGCTTTGGCCGGCTGGCGGGCCAATGCTTTGCCGCGCAGCAAGGCGGTGTGTATGCCAGCCAGCGCGTGGAGCAACTGGCCGAAGCAGCCAGGGCAGCCGGAGCACTCGGCGTAGCGCAAAGCTCGTGGGGACCCACGCTGGCGGCGCTAACGGCCGATGAAGCGGCCGCTCAAACACTGGTCGCAACATTGCGAAGCCAAACGCCGTGGCAAGCGATCACGGCCGTGATCACGGCGCCGCGCAACCGGCCGGCAACGGTGACGAGTTCGTAGGGCCGCACCGCGGACCAGGAAAGCCGGGGAAGACGCCCGCGTTCGCGTGGCTCACCGGGCCGCTTACCGGAACTTTTCCGGGATCTCGATGCCCATCGCGTTCATCAGCAGTTTCATGTCTTCCCAGGTGTCTTTCTTCTTGTCGGGCGAACGCAGCAGGTACGCCGGGTGATAGGTGCACAGCACCTGGGCACTGCCGTAGGTATAGAACCGGCCGCGAAGCCGGCCGATGGATTGCGTGGTATCGAGCAGTTGCTGAGCGGCCGTCGCGCCCAGGCAGACGATGAACTCCGGGCGGATGATCTCAAGCTGCCGTTGCAGGAACGGCCAACAGTTGGCGGCTTCCTCGGGCGTGGGCGTGCGGTTGCCGGGCGGGCGGCACTTGAGCACGTTGAGGATGTACACGTCGCTCCGCTTGAGCGTGAGGCCCTTCTCGATGATGTCGGTGAGCAGCTTGCCGGCCCGGCCGACAAACGGAATGCCTTGGGCATCTTCGTCGGCGCCGGGGGCCTCGCCCAGGAAGCACAGCCGCGCGTTGGGGTTGCCGACACCGAACACCGTCTGCGTGCGGGTCGTGCACAGTTCGTAGCATCGCTGGCAGGTTTTGACTTCTTCGGCCAGGATGTTCAGTTCCGTCTGACGTTTACTCAGGTGCGGCATGGCAAAGGCGGGTACGGTGGCAGGGCGGGGCGAAGCAGCGGCGGGCGTTGCCGGGGCAGTGGGCGAGGCAGCGGGCATCGCAGCCGCTTCGCGCGGGGGAGCGGCGGGTTGGACCGGGGCGCTGGCCGCAGCACGGGCAGCAGGTGCCTCGGAGGTCGCGGCAGCAGCCGGGGTAGCCGCCGGCGGGCGAACTGGTCGAGTCTGCGCGGCCGATGGGCCGCGAGCGGCACCTTGGGCAGCGGCGGCCGAGGCGGCCGGCAGCGTTACCGCCGGAATGTGGGTTACCCCAGCCCTGGCTAAGCTCTCCAGGTACTGCTGCAACATCCGGCGGAAAGCAACGTCCGACATGCTGGGAAACAGGGCAAGCGCCGGGCGGCCTCGCTCGCGGGGCCACCGTGGATCGAACCAACCTCATTGTGCCGCGCCGGCCCCGCTTCGACGAGGGGGCCTGCTTCCGCGGCTGCAGCTTCCTTGCCCAAGTTTTCCGTTAAGCCCGGCCGGCCAGACCGGCGGTGCCGATTCTGCCAGACAAGCCGAACTGGCCGCTACGGCTTCCGCTCGTACACCACCTTGCCGTCGATCCAGGTCGAAAGCACCTGGGTGTCCTTGAGGTCGTCGATCGGGCACTCCAAGAAGTCGCGGTCGATCACCACGAAGTCGGCCCGTTTGCCTACCTCCAGCGAGCCGATCTCGTCTTCCAGGAACATCAGGTGGGCGTTGTTGCGGGTGTAGAACTGCAACGCCTGCTGCCGCGTCAGGGCTTCCTCGGGGTGCAACTGACCGTCGTACCACTTGCCGCGGCGGGTGATTGCCACCCACATGCCCAGGAATGGGTTGTAGGGATTGATCGCCTTCAGCGAATCGATCCGCTGCATGTGGTCCGAGCCGCCACCAACGATGCCGCCGGACTTGAAGATACTCTGCAGCGGCTGGAAGTACCGCAGCCGGTCGTAGCCGAATTGGGCTTCGAGCGTGTGCGAGTCGAGGTACAGCCAGGCCGGCTGGATGTCGATCACCACGCCCAGCTTGGCGGCCTGCTGTACGGCCTCGGCGCTCATGAAGTTGGAGTGCGTGAGGCAAGGCCGCGTGTGGCTGATCGGTTTCTTCTGGGCGATCTCGTTGTACACGTCCAGCAGCAGATGGACGGCGCCGTCGCCCACCGAGTGTGCCGTGAATTGCAGGCCGTTATCGATGGTGGCTTCCACCAGCGGCAGCAACTGTTCGCGGGGGATGTTCAGCACGCCCTGGTAACGCGGGTCGGTAATGCTGTAGATCTGGCTGATGCCCCAGGGCTGGCGCATGTACGCGCTGCCGGTGAGCATGCCGCCGTCGAGGAACGTTTTGACGCCGATGATCCTCAGCCGGGGATTCTTTTCCCGCAGCGGATGGGCGGCGATTTCGGCCAGCTTCTGTCGGTTGGCTTCGATCTTGCCGGATCCGTTGACACCGTACGAAACGGCCAGCCGCACCGAAAGCTCGTCGTTCTTCAGCAGCTTGTGGTACAGGGCCAGCGCGCTCTCGCCGGAGTTACGGTCGATGGCCCCGGTAATGCCGACGGAGTTGTAGTCGGCAAACAGCAGCTTGAGCCGGTTGAGGCGATCGGCTTCGGTGGGCGAACGTTCGGCCGACTTCACCTTCAGGAAACGCCCCGCGCTCCGCAAGATGCCGGTGGGCTCGCCGTTCTCGTCGCGCTCGATCTTGCCGGTGCCCATCTCCTGAAAGTTCTTGTCGATGCCCGAAAGCTTCAACGCCAGCGAATTGACCGACGCATCGGGGCCGGTCGAGAACACCACGGGATGGTTGGGGGCGGCGGCGTCCAGCTCGGCCTTGGTCGGGTAGCGCTGCTCTTTCAGCCGCGTGATAAAGACCTGCCGCATGGTGATCCAACTGCCCTCGGGCAGGACCTTGGCCCTGGCTCGCACGTAGTTGAGCACATCCTCGATGGATTCCATCGGCGGGATCGGATGATCGAACTCGTACATCGAGGCCCCGGTGGGGTGCACGTGCGAGTCGATCAAGCCCGGGATGACCGTCTTGCCGGCCAGATCAATCCGCTTCGTGTTGGGGCCCGCCAGGCGGTTGATTTGCTCGTCACTGCCCACGGCGATGATGCGTTCGCCCCGCACGGCCATGGCGCTGGCGATGGTGAACGACTCGTCGACGGTGAGAATCTTGCCGCCAGTCAGGATCAGATCAGCCGGGCCACCGGCTGGCTGCGCATCGGCCGACGCTCTGCCAGCCAGCAGCGACCAGGCCAAGGCCAGGATGACTGCCGCCATGCCACAAGGCCTGCCTAGGTAACGCAGCCGATGGAGCGATCCCTGGGGCAAAAGTGAGCAACGCGCCGGGGCAGACGGAGAACGAAGCAACATGGCAAGCGGCTCCTGGAGGTCGGATCGGCAGGCGATGCAGGGGGGAAGGGCAGCGGTCGAGGCTGCTGCCCCCTCAGGGCTACTAATCTAATCCAGCGGAGCGGGCGATACCACGTTCAGGCACGCGAGGTAGGACAGGGGAGTCCAGTGCGGCGCAGCGAGATGCGGGGCAGGGCAAACGCGTGAAGCGGTTTAGCCGGGGGCGGGGAAGAACGCGGCAGGCGTTAATGCAGGGCGTCTGGCTGCTGGGCCAGGCGAAACACGCTCAGGCCCACGCACAGCTCATCGCCTGGCTTGAGCAGGGCCGTCTGCACCTGCTCGCCGTTGATGTAGGTACCGTGCCGCGATTCCAGGTCGCGCACTTCAACCTGGTTACCGCGGCGGCGCAGCTCGCAGTGGCGGCGGCTTACCCAGCGGTCGGCGGTTTGAATGTCGGCATCGTCGCTGCGGCCAATCACCAACGATTGACCGTCGGCGATGGCGACGGCGGAGCAAGGACGCGACGCGTTGGTCTCCGCGATCAGAACGAAGGTGGTGGCCGATGCAGTCCACATAGCAGGTCGTTCCTCAAAGTGGCCCAGTTGCTGACGATAAGCGCTCAAGCAAGCACTGTGCCGCATCGTGTGTAGCGCAGTGAGGAACGAACGCAAATGTTCCTAGCTTAAGAGGTTGCGATCCACTACGTGCGCGCAACCTGGGAATTGGGGGCGTTGTCACGGCCGTAACGTGGCCTGGATGGTCGGCAGCCAGCAGGTACGGCACAAAATCACCCGAACCGGGGGGCGTGAGCGTGAAAGATGCGTGCAGCACGCGTAACTCACGCACAAGCTGAAGGCGCCGCCGAGCCTGTGACCTACTTGCGCATGAACTGCCGGTCGAGTTCGGCCTTGGTGAGCACCAGGGCGGTGGGGCGGCCGTGCGGACAATGGTGAGCGTCGGTCGCCAGGTGACGCTGTTCGAGCAGGGCGTCGATCTCCTCCGGCGTGAGCGGGTCGCCGGCCTTGACCGCCGCCTTGCACGACATCATGTGCAGCAGCTCGTCCACGATGTCGCGCGCCGCCAGCGGCCTGCCGGAGGTTAGCGCCTCCAGCACGCCCATCAGCACTTCGGCCGGCCGCGCGTTGCGGAGCATGGCCGGGTAACTGGAAACCAGCACGGTATCACCGCCGAACGGTTCCACGTCGATGCCCAACTTGGAAAGCACCTCGCGTTGCTCGAGCACGGCCGCTTTTTCCGCGGGGCTGAGGTCCACCGGCTCGGGCACCAGCAGTTGCTGCTTCTCCAGCGAGCCTTTCAGCACCTTTTCCTTGAGCTGCTCGTACAGGATCCGTTCGTGCAGCGCGTGCTGGTCGATGACCAGCATGCCTTCCTCGGATTCAACCACCAGGTACCGGTTGTGCATCTGCACGGCAGGCAGCCGGCGGCTGTAGGCCGGCAGCGAGGGACGATACTCGCTGGTACCAGATGCGGCGGGCAGGTCGCTGGTTGCCTCGATCCCCGCCGGCGGCGCGAACGACTCCGTGTCGGCGGCCGCGTCGTCAGCATCGTCGGGCAGTTCTTCTTCGTCGGCCAGGGCCGCAGGCTCCGGGCTGCCGTCCCACGGCATGTACAATTCGGACTGCCGCGTGACCGTGTGCAATTGCAGCGGTCCGGCGTCGTCGCTGGAACCAACGGCTGAGGATGCGGGGCTACTTGCGGAACTGACACCAGGCGAGTTGCCCAGCTGTCCCTTGGCCCAGGCGACAAAATCCGCCCGCACTTCGGCGGCTTTGTTCGGATCAAACGCCGCGGTCTGTGGATCGCCGATCCGCGTGGAGGCCCCCGGCAGGTCCGCCCGGGGCTGCCACTGGCTGGTCAGGTCGGTGGACAGGAACCGCGTGCGGAGGGTGCCCAGCAGTTGGCTGTACAACCGGCCGCCGTCGGAGAATCGCACCTCGAGCTTGGTGGGATGGACGTTGACGTCGACCTCGTCGGGCGCCACTTCCAACGACAAAAAGCATACCGGTTGGCGGCCTTGCAGGAGCAAGCCCCGGTAGGCTTCCACCAACGCATGGCCCAACGCCCGATCGCGAATGTACCGCCCGTTGAGGAACAGGTACTGCATCCGGTTATTGGGGCGGCTCAGGCTGGGAGAACCGACATAGCCGCACAACCTCGCCGGCTGGTCGCTTTCTACCCACAGCAGTTGGTCGGCCAGTTCGCGGCCAAACAGGGCTTCGATCCGCTGCCGCCAATCGCTGACCGGCGGCAGATCGTGAACCTCGCGCTGGTTGTGACGCAGCGTGAAGTGCACGTGCGGATGGGCCAGGGCCAAACGGATCAGCGTTTCGCTGGTGTGCCCCATCTCGGTGGCGGTGGTTTTCAGGAATTTCCGCCGCACCGGCGTGTTGTAGAACAGGTTGCGCACCTCGACCGTGGTGCCGACCGGACAGCCGCATGGGACCACCTGGCCAACGTTGCCGCCGACCACTTCCAGCTCGGCGCCGCCGGGCTCATCCGGCGTGCGGCTGCGCAGCAGAAACCGGCTGACCGAGGCGATCGAAGGCAGCGCTTCGCCGCGAAACCCGAGCGTCGACACCCGGAACAAATCATCGGCCGACGTGATCTTGCTGGTGGCGTGGCTTTCGATGGCCAGGGCCAACTGATCGGCCGGAATGCCGCAGCCGTTGTCGGTGACGCGGATCAGCTCCACGCCGCCTTGCTCGAGCGAAACATCAATCCGCGTGGCCCCGGCATCCAACGCGTTCTCGACCAGTTCCTTGACCACGCTGGCAGGGCGCTCGATCACCTCGCCGGCCGCGATCTTATTGACCACCGACGGTTCCAACCGGCGAATCACGCGCCGCGCCGTGCCCGGCATCGCCGGTCCATCAGTCGCATAAGCCATCGCCGTCCTGGAAGTTTGAGAGATCGAGGATGCAGACGCGGAATCCGACCGAGCGGCCGAGGCGGAAAAACTACTGTCAGAATCCATCATGCCGGATCGTCCGTGGCCGGAGAGAGGCAGGGCGTGAAGGCTACCGCGGGCGAAGCGTTCGCCACCACCGCTTGTATCGTCCGTTTTACCGGTACCCCGGCGAATCTGCCAGTACTGCGGCGGTTGGCCGGGCGTAGGTAACGTGCGCTGCGACGTTTAGCGCGAATGGAATAGCTGGAACGGTTGTGTGGATCAGAACGGCGCCGACCACCAACCATGCGCTGTAATGCATGGATGGTTCTTCCCCCAGGCGAGGTGGTGTGCATCCTGGGCGGTTCTGGCGGCGTGGCCCCAGCGCAGGCAGACGCGTATCTTTCTAATAGGTTCTGGGCGAATCGGACTCCGCCAAAATTGCGCGAGCGAGCTTTTCCAGGGAGCAACAAGCCGTTTCGCTCGCCACACACCACGTCAGGAAGCGAACCGGAAGTGAGGCAGGGGGGACCTTCCTCCAGCAGCGAAAATCCGCGGTGCCCACTGCCGCCCAGGACCGCCAGAGCGGGGCACATCCACCCTCGATGTAACCATCACCAGGAACAGAGCACACCTGCTGCGCGACCTCCTTCACGGGGGAATTCGGTGAGCGGCGCCATAAGCGCAGCCCATCGGGCGAACTGCGCGATGTTGCGCGCTTGCAGGCCATCAAGGCTTAAACGCTTGGGCTGAACCGCGGAAGCCTAACCGCCCCTGCCGCACAGCCTGCTGCTGCCTGGTATTGACGCGTTGCCTTCGTTCGAACCTGCATGCGAGGCATTTTGGCTGATGCCGCTGGTGATCAAACTGCTGATGATTGTGGCCGTGCCAGCGGCGATGATCGCTGGTGTTGGCTGGTTTGCCACCGGCGCCGGTGAGGCGGCTGCGCGGCAGGCCATCGAACAATCGGCGGCCGTGCAAGCCCGCAGCATCATGGACGAGATCGATCGGGCGATCTACACCCATCTTGCGCACTGGAAGGCGTACAGCCGCAGCCGCGTCGTTCAAGAAACGCTGCGGGAAAGCAATCGCGAGTGTGCCGAGCTGGACGACCTGCCTGCCTTCGCCGCCGAACAGGACCGGCTCTGGCAAGCCGTTGATCTGCAAACCGTCACCCCGGCCATGGAACGCATCCTGGCCACCGAGCTGTCCAGCGAACTGTTGAGCCATATTCGCGGCAGCGATCGCGCCGAATCGCGGCAGCCGTTCCGCCACGTGTTTGTGACCAACCGCTATGGTCTCGTGGCCGCAATGAGCGGACGCACGCACGACTACTGCCAGGACGACGAGGACTGGTGGCTCCGCGCGGTGCAGAACCGCTACTACGTGTCGGGGGTGGTGAACGACTCCGCTGGGCAAAATCCCTGCATCTATCTGTGCGTGCGCATTGATGACAACCAGGGGGAACTGCTGGGCGTGCTGCGGGCTTCGCTGAGCATCGACGAAGTGTTCAGCATCCTCGATCACCGCTTCACCGCCGACACCACCGGCGTCCACCTGATCGCCCTGGTGAATCGCGACGGGAAAGCCATTCACATTGCGGGCGAACCGCCGCTGGCGGCGGGCGAAGTCCGCCAGGTGGCCGAGCATCTGCCGCCCGAGACGTTTCGCCGCGACGGCACCGCCTGGCATACCTCGCCGCAAGGCATGGAACTGCTCTCGGCGTATGCGGCGTCGCGCGGGTTTGCAGGCTTCCCCGGCATGGAATGGGCAGTACTGGTCGATCAGCCGGCGGCCAACGTGCTGCAACCGGTGCGCACGTTGCGGCACCAGATCCTGATGTTCTCGATCGGCGCCATGGCGCTGGTGCTCGTGGGCTGCGGTGCGCTGGCGGTATCGCTCTCGCGCCGGATCGGCGTGCTGGCCCAGGCGACCGAAAAACTGCGGCAAGGCGATCTCAAAGCCCGGGTGCCGATCACCCAGCACGACGAACTGGGAGCCTTGGGCCGCGCCTTCAACCGCATGGCCGAGGTGCTGGAACAACACTCGCAAAGCCTGGAACAGGCCAACGCCGAGTTGATCCAGGCCAAGTTGGCTGCGGAAGAAGCCAACCGGGCCAAAAGCGATTTTGTGGCCAACGTGAGCCACGAGATCCGTACGCCGATGAACGCCATCCTGGGTATGACCGAGCTGGTGCTCGATAGCCCTTTGAACCGCACCCAGCGCGAGTACCTGAACATTGCCCACGATTCGGCCGAATCGCTGCTGGCGATCATCAACGGCATTCTCGACTTCTCCAAGATCGAGGCCGGCCGGCTGGAACTGGAGCACGAGGCGTTCGCCCTGCGCGACCTGGTGGGCGATACCGTGCGTTCGCTGGCCCAGCGGGCGTATGCCAAGCGGTTGGAGCTGTCGTGGCAAGTGGACGAGGACGTGCCGGAGTTCCTGGTAGGCGACCCGGGCCGCTTGCGTCAGTTGCTGGTGAACCTGATCGGCAACGCGCTGAAGTTCACCGACCACGGCGAGGTGTCGCTACGCGTGGCTCGCAGCGGCCAGCAGCGGGACGCGGCTATGGCGGCCGCGGTCGATAGCGCTGCGCCGAAGGCAGACGGCCCGCCGGTCCAAACGGTAGAGTTGGCGTTTGCCGTCACCGATACCGGGATTGGCATCCCGCCCGACAAGCTGGAATCCATCTTCGATCCCTTCAGCCAGGCCGATGCCTCGACCACGCGGCGGTACGGCGGCACCGGGCTGGGGCTCACCATTTGCCGGCGGCTGGTCGAAATGATGGGCGGCCAGATCACCGCCGAAAGCGAAGTGGGCTGCGGCAGCACGTTCCGCTTCACGGCCTGGTTTGGCTTGCAGCCTGCGGCGCTACAGCCCGTTTTCCCGCAGCCTGCCCTGGCCGGCGCCAAGGTGCTGGTGGTTGGTGGCCCGGCGGCTAATCGCCGCTGCCTGGAGCATCTGCTGCGCACGTGGCAGATGAAACCGGTTTGTGCCACGACCGTGGAGGAAGCCGTGCGGCATGTGGCGGCCGGCGACGTGGCGTTGTTGATCAGCGATGAGCGGCTGCCGGGCTCCGACAGCTTCCAGCTTTGCGAGCGCGTGCGGCGCACGCCGGGCGGCGAAACGCTACCGATCCTGCAATTGACGTCGGGCAACCGGCCCGAGGACCTTGCCCGTTGTCATCGGCTGGGCATTTCCGCCCGTCTGATGAAGCCGGTCAAGCAATCGGAACTGTTGGCGGCTTTGCTCGAAGCGTGCGACGGCGAATCCGCGGGGCACGTCGAACCGGCCGACCAGCGCGGCGAACCGGCGGTTCCGGCCAACATGCGGCCCCTGCGGATCCTGCTGGCCGAGGACGGCCTAGCCAATCAGAAGCTGGCCCTGGGCTTGCTCAGCCGTTGGGGGCACCAGGTCACCGTGGCGGAAAATGGTCAACAGGTGCTGGATATCCTGTACGATGAAGGCCCATTCGACCTGGTGCTGATGGATGTGCAGATGCCCGTCATGGATGGCCTGGCCGCCACCCGGGCGATTCGCCGCCGTGAGCAGTTCGAGGGAGGCCACCTGCCGATTGTGGCGATGACAGCCCGCGCCATGAAGGGCGATCGTGAGCTATGTTTGGAAGCGGGGATGGATGGTTACCTGTCCAAGCCGATCCGCCGCGCGGAGCTGCTGGACGTCTTGCGCGCGGCCTGCCCCGACGCCGTATTGCCAGCGCGCCAGGACCAGCCCACCCAGCCGTCGGCCGTCGACGCAAGTCCCAGCGGGAGCACACCCTTGCCGGAATCTGATACCCTGCCCGATACTGACGCCACCGGCCAGTCGCTGGAACCGCTGGAGCTGAACTGGCATCAGGCCCTGGCTTCGGTGGAAGGCGACCACGAACTGTTGTCGGTCGTGCTGGAAGCCATGACCGAGGAGGTCCCGCACCTGCTTGACCAGGCCGATCATGCCCTGGAGAGCGGCGACGCTAAGACCTTCCATCGCGCGGCCCACTCGCTCAAGAGCTCGCTGCGCATCTTCCAATTGACCGAGCTGGTGGACCTGGCCCAGCGGCTGGAACTGTTGGGCAAGGATAACGAGCTGCATCTGGCTCGGCCGTTGATGCCGCACATGCGCCGCGAAATCGAGCGGCTGCTGGTGGCCGTGGAGGCTTATCTTCGTCGGGCAGCGTCCAGCAACACCGTCTGACACGCCGAGGCCCGGTTAGCCATTGGCCAAGGCCACCGTGCGGCTGGTACCATGATGCGCGTCGCTACTGGTGTTTTCTGCCCGATTGCCGCGCGCCATGTCCGAGTTTGCCATCACCATTCGAGCCGCCCTGCCGTCCGACCTGGAGACCGTGGTCGAGTACAACCGTCGCCTGGCCTGGGAAACGGAGAGCAAAGAGCTGTCGCTGCCGAAGCTGCGGGCGGGTGTGGCGGCCGCGCAGGCCGATCCGCAGAAAGCCCGCTACTTCCTGGCCGAGGTCGATGGCACCGTGGCGGGCCAGTTGATGCTGACCCGCGAGTGGAGCGACTGGCGCAACGGCGACATCTGGTGGATTCAAAGCGTGTATGTCGCCAGCGACTTTCGCCGCCGCGGCGTGTTCACCGCGTTGTTCCGGCATGTGGAACAACTGGCCCGCAGCCAGCCCGACGTGGTGGGGGTGCGGCTGTACGTCGAA
This sequence comes from uncultured Planctomycetales bacterium, assembly GCA_937927735.1. GTDB lineage: Bacteria > Planctomycetota > Planctomycetia > Pirellulales > S012-138 > CALBRZ01. Next base: position 26,254 of record CALBRZ010000103.1, on the reverse strand, counting down.
GAGCGCAATCACGCGGCGCAGCAGGTCTATGCGGCGCTGGGCATGAAACCTGCCGGCTACCTCGTGCTGGAATCCCTTTGGTAATCGCCGCACGCCACGGGAGCGGGGCCTGCTTTGTCGGTGGGCCGACTGGTCCTAGGCTTCCGAAAGCGCGGCGGCTGGTGGCAACGAGCGATCTTTGATGGTGCAACCGCTTCGCTTTCTGCTGCTTCAGGTGCGTAACTTCGACGACCCGATGCTGGTTGCCGAGGTGCGATCATTTGCCCGAGCCTTGCGCGTGCGGGAAGAACAAATCGCCGTGGCCGATCTGCTGGCCGGCTTTCCCCATGCCGCTATCCTGCGAACGTGCGATGCGGTGCTGCTGGGCGGCAGTGGGCATTACTCGGTCGCCCACGATTCGCCCTGGCTCGATGAGATTCTGGCGGGCCTGGCCGAGCTGTGCCAAAGCGGCAAGCCGACGTTCGCTTCGTGCTGGGGCTTTCAAGCCATTGCCCGGGCGCTGGGCGGCCGGGTCATTCACGACGTCGAGCGGGCCGAGGTCGGCACTCTGCCGATCACGCTGACGGAAGCAGGTCGCCGTGACCCGATCTTTGGGGCCTTGCCGCTGACCTTCCTCGGCCAGCTAGGGCATGAAGACCACGTGGTGGAACTGCCGCCTGGGGCGATTCGCCTGGCGTATTCCGCAAAGGCGGAGCACCAGGCTTTCTGCCTGGCAGGCCGCCCGGTGTACTGCACCCAGTTCCATCCGGAGTTGAATCGCGACGATTTCCTCGCCCGGCTGGAAGCCTATCCACAGTATGTGGCCGCGACTTCCGGCATGACCTTGGAGCAGTTCCGCAGCGCGGCTCGCGACACGCCCGAAGCTGAGTCGCTGCTGCCGCGGTTTGTCGAAACCTTTCTGGGCCCGGCGCTGGCCTAAACGGTCGCGTGCCGCCGCGGTTTGCCGTTTGTGCGGTTGAGTCTGCTGTGGTAGTTAATCACTCTAGCTTGCATTCCCGCTTCCTTTCCGAACGGTCCACGCGCAGGAACGGCAGACGATGGGCAAGGCCCTGGTTACTGGCGCCACCGGATTCATTGGTCCTCACCTGGTTCGCATACTCCAGCGGCAAGGCGATGAAGTCATCTGCCTGCGGCGGCAGCGCAGCGACGTATCGCGGCTGGAACCGCTGGGCGTGAAGTTCGCCATCGGCGACGTGACCGATAAGGAAAGCCTGGCTGCGGCCGTGGCCGGTGTCGACGTGGTGTATCACCTGGCCGGGCGCACGGCTGGCTTCAACATGCGCCAGTACCTGGACGTGAACGAAGGCGGCACGCGCAATCTGCTCGAAGCCTGCGCCGCCCAGTCCAACCCGCCGGTGGTAATCCATGTCTCGTCGCTGGCGGCCGGAGGCGTGTCGCCGCGTACGCGGCTGCGGGTGGAGAGCGACCCGCCGGAACCGGTTTCGATGTACGGGCGGAGCAAGCTGGCCTCGGAGGCGGCAGCCCGGATGTTCGCCGGCCAAGTGCCGATCAGCATCGTGCGGCCACCGGTGGTGCTGGGCGAGGGCGATCGGGCCAGCCTGCCGCTGTTCCGCAGCATCTGGCGCACGCGGCTGCATGCCGTGCCGGGGTTGAGCCGTCCCCGGTATTCGATCATCCACGCGACCGATCTGGCCGAAATGCTCGCGGCCACCGCGGCACGCGGCCAGCGGCTGAATCCGGCGGCGGACGACGCCACCTTCTACGACGGCGTGTACTACGTGGCGGCCGATGAGCACGTCACCTGGGGCGAGCTGGGCCGCATGATCGGCGAGGCGCTGGGGCGCAAGCCGCTGGTGCTGCCGATGCCGCTGGCGATCGTGCGCGGCGCCGCCTTGGGAGCCGAGGGGGTGGCCAGGCTGCGGCGCAAGCCGATGGTGTTCTGCTGGGACAAGGTGCGCGAAGCCGCGGCCGGCTCGTGGACCTGTTCGCCGGAGAAGGCCCAGCGGGAGTTGGGCTGGAAGGTCGGCGCCGATCTGCTCAGCCGCCTGGCTCAAACGGCAGCCTGGTATCGCGAGCAGAAGTGGCTCTAGCGAAGGTGCGCGAAGCTTGCCGGATGTGCCGCTTAGGGCAACGGTGTGGTCGGGGGGGGGAAGTGATGCAACCTACTGCGCCTCAAGAAGTAATGAGGTCTGTCGCGGTCGCAGGGGGTTGACAGAATCGATCAGGAAGTCCTAGACTACGGACCAAACGTTGCCCTGTGAACGTTGGCTTCCGCATGATGCGCGTTTATTGGCTGTTGGGGTTAAAGGAGAGATGGGCACGCTTCTCTGATCTGGCCTCAAGCGTCCTTAGCACGCCTCACCCCTTTTTCTACGCGCACGGAATCTGACAGGAACGGAATTCACCACCTGGCTCTTTGTACTTCACGGACGGACAACACTAGCCCTGCCCATTGCGCGCTAGTTTGTTGCGCCGGGAGCGGCCGTCCGCCCGGCAAAGGGAGTTTGACTGATGCCACACCTTCCCACCGCATCCACCGACTTGATTCACCAGGCTCGACCCGCGCGCACCATGAGCGCCGATGAAGAGTTCCTGGCTGCTCGGGTGGAACGCGCGATCCGCCGCGGCACGAACGACAAGGTGCGCAACCTGTCGGTCACGGTCGTGGATGGGACTGTGATTCTCAATGGCCGCTGCGCGACCTACTACTGCAAGCAGCTCGCTCAGACGGCCGCCTTCCCCTACCTGGAAGATCGCCAGCTTTCCAACCAGATCGAGGTCTGGTAAACGGCACCGCGATCCGGCGGCCGGCTCCCGCCTGAGGAAACCGCAGGCGTGGGTTGGCGTGATGATCGAACGAAGTGCTATCAATGCTAGCAATGCCCGTCGCCACACTGGGCTTGGCGATGGGCATCGTTCGTTTTATGGCCGCCCCCGTGCCGGAAAAGTTTCCGCAGCTTGCCTGAAAGGCCTTGCTCCGCTGAGTTGGCCCGCGATACATGCTGCCGCCTGAAGGCCGTGGCGGCCAATCACTTCACCCGGCTCATGTACCGGATGAACTCGTTCTCAAGCGTGTTCAGGTCGCCGAAGATGCGGGTGAACTCGGCCAGGCGATCCTCGGGCTTATCCCAGATGAGCGGGTCTTTCTCCGACAGCAGCTTGAGATACTCCACGAACTCACGCTGCTTGACCCGGTTCAGGTAGAAGCACAGCGCCCAGGCGTCGGCATACGCGGCCGTGGCTTCGTCCACCTTGCGGAACCGCAGGTCATCGCTGAGCAGGGCTGCCAGCGAGCCGGTTGCCCGCGACGGCAGGTTCTGCCGGAAGGTCTGCATCCGCATCCGGTTCACCTCGCCGATGGAGCTCCAGCCCCGGGCGTTGGAGAGATCGGGCGTTTCAAAGTACATGGCCACGCCTTCGCTGAGCCACAGCGGAATGTCGGCGTAGCGTTGGTGCATGCCGGAGTTGAAGGCGATCTGGTGCGTGGCCTCGTGGATGATCGTCGCCACGGTGGGGGCGGCGTTCGGTTGGGCCAGCATCGTGTTGATCTGGGCCGTGTTGAGGCGGCTGCCCCGCGCGGCGCCGGCGATGCCGGTCAGGTCGTACATCGCCATGCGGTTGGTGCGCAGGCTGTAATAGCCGATTACCGAGCCGGCGGCTTGGCCCAGCTCAGCCTGGGCATAGCGGACGTAGCTTTCCTTGTCGCCGAATACCAGGGCGACCAGCGGGAACTGCGGATTGCGCAGCTTGTTGAAGCCCCGCCGTGACCAGTAGTTTTCAAAGCCGCGATACAGCCGCTCGAACAGGCTGCCGCACCAGGCGGCATACGCCCGCGAGGTGTTGTGCACGATCAGGTAGTTGTTCGTCTCGTACGTGGTAAAGCCCGGCGGCAGCGCGGCCAGCAGTTCCGCCGCAAGCTGATCCTTGGACAGCGGCTCAAAGGGCGTGTCATCCGTTTGGCGGCTGACGAGGTTGGCCGGCTCGATGCTGTGCAGCACGCCGTCGCGGCCCAAGAGCAGCAGGCCGCCATCGGCGGCGGTCACTTGCACCTGGCCCGATACTTGCTTCTCGCCGTCGCCGTCGCGGTAGACCACGTGATCGAGGGCCACGGCTGGCCGAGCCGCCGCCAGCAGCGAGGCCAGCAGCACCGGAACGAACACACGCCGCCGCAGGCGGGGCGATGAAGTCGACAAGCCAAGCGGCAAGCGCAGGGCCCGGTGGAGGGCTCGGGGCATGCGGAACCTCGAAGGGCGGGAGGAAAGGAAACGGCGGCAACGTACGTTCCATTGTAACGTGACGCGTTCGCGGCGGAGTAGCCGCCGACTGGCGGGGCGCACGTGGGAGCGACGCAGGCGGGGGGCGTCTTCAACTCTAGCCCAGGTGTGCCGGGGGAGCCTGCACCGCGGGGCGATTGCCCACGCTGCCTACCGGGTGTTCCTGCCCGCATTACCGCTGCCAACAGAAAAACCGGCCCGTCGGCGGCAGGGCCGACGAGCCGGTGCTGGTTGTACCGTTGCGATGGCAACGGATCGGAGCCGGGTATCGCTTAAGCGATGATGTCGTGGACCACTTTGCCGTACACGTCGGTCAGGCGGAAGTCGCGGCCGGCATAACGGTAGGTGAGCCGTTCGTGGTCCAGGCCCAGCAGCCACAGGATCGTGGCGTGCAGATCGTGCATGTGCACGCGGTTCTCCTGGGCATAGTAGCCGTATTCATCGGTGGCGCCGTAGGCCAGGCCGCCCTTCACGCCGCCTCCGGCCATCCACATAGTGAAGCCTTGCGGGTTGTGGTCGCGGCCGTTGGCGCCTTGCACCATCGGGGTGCGGCCGAACTCGCCGCCCCAGACCACCAGAGTGTCTTCCAGCAGGCCGCGCTGCTTGAGGTCGGTCAGCAAGGCGGCGATGGGCTGGTCGGTCTGCAGGCAGTTGCGCTCGTGGCCGGACTTCAGGTTGCTGTGCTGGTCCCACACGTTGGCCGTCGACACCTGGATGTAACGCACGCCGGCCTCGGCCAGGCGGCGGGCCAGCAGGCACTGGCGGCCGAAGTTATCGGTGTCGGGCTTGCCGATGCCGTACAGCTCGTGGATGTGCTTGGGCTCGCGGTTCAGATCCAGCACCTCCGGAGCCGTTTCCTGCATGCGGAACGCCAGCTCGAACGCCTCGATCGCGCCCTCGATCTGCTCATCGTGGCCCGCCTGGTCCAGGTGGTCGCGGTTGAGCTGCTGGATGAAGTCCAATTGCCGCCGCTGGGCGTCGAGGCTTTCGCCGCCGCTGAGGTTCGTAATGCGGCCATCGCCCAAGCGGCCCGAGCGGCCGATGGTGGTCGCCTGGTGGGAGGCCGGCAGGAACGCCGAGCCGTAGTTGCGGGGACCGCCGTGCCCGCTGGACGGGCTGATCGAGATGAAGCCCGGCAGGCTGCTGTTCTCGGTGCCCAGGCCGTACGACACCCAGGCGCCGACCGAGGGCCGTACGAAGTTGTCGGTACCGGTGTGCAGCATGCACACGGCCTGGCCGTGCGACTGCCCACGGCTGTGCATCGAGCGGATGATGCACATATCGTCGACGTGTTTGCTCAGGTGGGGCAGCAACTCCGACACCCACAGGCCGCTTTCGCCGTGCTGGGCGAACTTCCACGGCGACTTCATCAACGTGGGCTTGGCGTCGATGTTGGCCGAAGCCTTAAAGGGCAGGTCCTTGCCGTCGTCCTTTTGGAGCTGCGGCTTGTAGTCGAACAAGTCGACATGGCTGGGCCCGCCGTGCATGAACAGGAAGATCACCCGCTTGGCCTTGGGGGGGTGATGGGGGAGTCGGGCCGAGGCCGACGCCTGGGCGGTGGAGCCGGCGGTCAGTCCTGCGAAGGCCAGATATCCAAACCCGGCGGCGGTGTTCTTCAGCAGTTGACGGCGGGACAACACGCTGGAGATGGGAATGTAACCTGGCATGGCATCGACTCCGTGTCACGATGAAGGCTGTTTTGGGCGTGGACGGTGGGACAAAGCAGCGGCAGGCCAGGCGCGCCTAGTTCAGCATGCGGAACTCGGTCGAAGCAAACAGGGCCTGCACGAACTGCCGCCACGCGTCCTGCGGCGACTGCTCGGCGGAAACCGCCTCGATGAAAGCCGCGGCGCGGCTGACCTCAAAGTCCGAGGCCGGCCGCGTGAGGATCAACTGGTAGGCCGTATCGATCCGCTTGGCGGTAGCCTGGGCCGCCTCGCTTTCTTCCTTGGGTTGCGGCACCATTTCCAGGAGCCGCGTGGCGGTGGCCTGGGCCTGCTGCTTCACGAACGGGTCGTTCAGCAGGAACAGGGCCTGCGCCGGCACGTTGGTGACGGCGCGGCGACCGGTGACCATGTCCGGATCGGCAAAGTCAAACACCGTCAGGAACGAGGGCAACTCGTTGCGGATGATCGGCAGGTAAATGCTGCGGAGCTGGATGTCGGCCTTGCGTCCGCTGGAGCTCTGGTTGTTGTTGCCGATGGCCAGGTAGCCCAGGCCTTGCACGGGCGACTCGCCCATGCTGAGGTCCAACTGGCCGGCCGCGGCCAGCATGCTGTCGCGGAGGGCTTCGGCGGGCAGCCGCTTGCGATGGGCCCGCCACAGCAGGCGGTTATCGGGGTCGATTTCCATCGCCTTGGGATTGTGCTGCGAGCTTTGCCGGTAGGTACGCGAGAGCACGAGTTGCCGGATCATGCTCTTGACCGACCAGCCCGACTCCACGAATTGCACCGCCAGCGTATCCAAGAGCAGCGGGTGGCTGGGCTGCTCGCCCAGGTGGCCGAAGTTATCGACCGAGGCCACCAACCCTTCGCCGAACACGTGCTGCCAGATGCGGTTGACCATCACGCGGGCGGTCAGCGGGTGATCGGGCCGGGCGATCCAGTTGGCCAGTTCCAGGCGACCGCTCTGGCCGGGGTTCTCGATCTCGACCGGGCCGTTGCTCATCACCTGGATGAAACCACGCTTGACCTTGGGCCCGCGGTTCTTGACCTCGCCGCGGATGCAGATCTGGCAATCTTCGATCTTGGGGGCCTCGCGGGCGGCCATGGCCGTGGGCGCCGGAGGCGGAGCGTTCTTTTCCGCGTCCTTGAGCTTGGCTTCCAGAGCGGCCAACTCTTTGCGGAGCTTTTCAATCTCGAGGCGGGCTTCCTCCATTTCGGGCGTGTCGCGCTGGGCGACCTCAGGCATCTCCTCCCCGGGGAGGAACTGCACGGCGTCGGCGATCACAAAGCCGGTGGTGCCTTCGGTGCTAATGGTGACCGAACCGGACTCGCCGGCCTCAAACCGGAACGTACCCAGCGATTTGAACAGCTTATCGATCGGCGGCGTCGCCGACTGATCCACCTTGATCAGCGTTTCGCCGTCGGCATGGCGGATCCGCACGGGCACGGCCGTATCGCGGCCGCCGCCACCGGCGTAGGCGATGCGCACTTCGTACTTGCCGGCCATCGGCAGCTTGGGCGTGAACGTGACCGACTTCTCGCCCTTGCCCGAACGCTCGTCGTGGATGTAACCCTTGCCGATGAAGTTAGGGCTATAACGCGATTCGGTCCACTGGCCGACCTTCTTGGCGTCGGCGTCATCGACCAGCACGCCGTGGCTGTTGCTTTGCAGTTGGGCCAGCCGGGTTTCAGCGGCCTTGAGTTCCTGCTTGGCCTTGGCAATCTGACCGTTGAGCTGATCGACCACTTGCTTGTGCGCGGCCAGAGCCTCGGCGTGCTCCGGTGCGATCGGCAGCGGCGTTTCCTTCCAGGCCGAAACGTACCGCTGGCTTTCGCCTTCGAGGGTGATCGTGCTCTTGAAGATGCCGGCCAAGGCGTAGTAGTCGACCGTGGGAATCGGATCGAACTTGTGATCGTGGCAGCGGGCGCAGCCTAGCGTCATGCCCAGGAAGGCCTTGCCCAGGCTGTCGATCTGTTCGTCGACCACGTCCATCACCAGTTTCTCTTTGTCCCGCTCACTGAGCATCTTGGAGCCCAGGTTGATGAACGTGGTGGCGATCAACTGCTCGGCACGCTGCTGATCGCTGGTGTACGGCAGCAGATCGCCCGCGATCTGCTCGCGAACGAACTGGTCGTACGGCTTGTCGCGGTTGAAGGCGTCAATGACGTAGTTGCGATACCGCCAGGCGTTGAAGAACGTGGCGTTGAAGTCGCTGCCGTTGCTGTCGGCGTAGCGGGCCACATCGAGCCAGTGCCGGCCCCAGTGCACGCCAAACTGGTCGGAGGCCAGCAGCCGATCGACCACCTTTTCAAAGGCCAGCGGCGATTTGTCTTCCAGAAACGCTTTGGCTTCCTCAGGCGTGGGCGGCAGCCCCGTCAGGTCGTACGTGACGCGCCGCAACCAGGTGAGCCGGTCGGCATCGGGGGCGGGCTTCAGACCCGCGGCCTCGAGTTGGGCCAGAATAAACGCGTCGACCTCGGTGTACGGCCACGAGGTGTCTTTCACATCGGGCGGACGGTGTGCCTCGGGCAGCTGGAACGCCCAGAACTCGCGTGCGGCTTGCAGGTCGATACCGGAGTTCGACTTGCGGGCAACCTGACCTTCGCGCGGGTCGGGGGCACCAAGCTTGACCCATTTCTCCAGAATGGCAATCTGCTCGGCCGGCAGCTTACCTTGCGGCGGCATCTCAAAGGTTTCGTACCGCACGGCTTGGATCAGCGGGCTTTCGTCGGGATTGCCCGGCACGATCGCCGGACCGCTATCGCCGCCTTCCATCCAGCCGGCCCGGGTGTCGAGTGCCAAGCCGCCTTTGAGTTCGCTGGCTTGGGCCGAATGGCATTCGTAACAGTGCTTCACCAGCAGCGGGCGGACTTCCTTCTCGAAGAACTCCAGGTGCTCAGCCGGAATCTTTTCCGCAGGCCGGGCGGCATCATCCTGGGCAGGCTCTGCACCTTGGGCCGCCGAGAAGCCTAGCACCATGGCTAATAGCCAGCACACCAAGCACCACACGGTCCATAGGACCTTGGTGGAGAAGGCCATCCGGGACTGGCTCATGCAAGAAGCACAAACGCGCACTGAAGCAGCCGGGGTGTGCAGAATCTTCATGCTACCAGGTGGGATTAAGGTAGAAGGCGTGAAGAGAATGGGTGGCTGGCATTATACCCGGGGGGCATGCATTTCCCATACTTTTTTCGGCCTGGGGCCCTTGCGGACGACAATTTCCACGAGAATTCGGCCAGTCTGACTTAACTGCCCGAAGCTGCGGTCGTTTATAGAGTTAAGTCGATTGTTGAGGCCTTAAGTCACGGCGCTTTCAGCAGATAATGAGCGCGTGCGCGCTATAAGTCGGCGAATTGCGCCTACGGTTGTGTTTCAATTCGATACAGGTGCGTCTTGGTCCGTACGAATAGGGCATCGCCTGCAACAGCCGGCGAAGCCATGCAGCCAGCGTCAAGTTTATTGGTTGCCAGCAGTTTGAACTCGGCCGCGGCCTCGATCACGCGCGTTTCGCCGTCCTCGTCGAAGAAGTAAATCCGGCCCTGGTTGTACAGCGGCGAGGCCGAATACTTGCCGCCCAGTCGCTGCGTCCAGATGCCGCTTCCTTGCGTGGCATCAACACATGCGGCGATGCCATCGTCGTTCACCATGAACAGCAGTTGGTCGACCAGCAGCAGCGATGGCCGCTTGGGCGAAGTCCGCCCAAACTTCCAGGCCACGTGGCTATGGGTGATATCGCCTTGGCCATCGGGCCGAATGGCGAAGGTCCGGAAACCGCCTGCTGCCGAGTTGGCATACACTAGCCCATTGCCATACAGCGGACGTGCGGCCGCATTCATGCCGCCGCTATACACCCGCCAGATCTCCTGGCCCGTGCGCGGATCATAAGCCACCGTGGCACTGGCGCTTGGACTGATGAGCAGATCGCGGCCGTTGATGGCGAAGACGGTCGGCGTGCTGAACGCCTTTTTGATGTCGCCGTTATCGCTGTCGTATTTCAGATTGCGATCGGTTTTCCAGACGGTTTGCCCGGTCTGCTTATCCAAGGCAACGAGGTACTGCACATCGAAACCATCGAAGGTGAGAATCACCAGGTCGCCATACAGGATGGGCGATGAGGCGGGGCCGCGATGATGGTTGCAGGGCAGGTCGCGCCGCTGCCAGAGGATCTTGCCGGTGGCCGTATCCAGACACGCGGTGCCGTAGCTGCCAAAGTGAACGTACACGCGGCCGGCTTCGATGGCCGGCGTACACGAAGCGTAACTGTTGAAGTCCGGCATCCAGGCCGGCCTCTCAACATCCCACAGCTTGATGTTGTGGACAAGCTTGCCGGTCGCCCGATCCACGCAGATGGCGAACATCTCATGGCCATCGGGTGTGGCCGTGGTCAGCCAGATTTGATCGCCCCAGATCACCGGGCTGGACCAGCCTTTGCCGTGGATGGCAGTCTTCCAGGTGACATTTTCAGTTTCGCTCCATGTGAGCGGCAACCTGGCATCGCGGGCGTGACCATCGCCGCGGGGGCCGCGGAACTCTGGCCAGTTTTCCTCGGCCATGGCCAGGCTGGGCAACAAGACCGCGGTAGCAACCGCCATCCAGGAACCGGCCAACAACGTCGCACGGGAGAAGGTTTGCTGCGGCATCAGAACGTTCCGGGGTTAAAGCCGGGCAATGTCAGAAGGGAAAGCGGCAAGGCCCTGCCCACGGAAGGGAGCCGTCCAACCGGAGCTTAGGGAGGCGCGGCCTGCCTGCCGGCCATAATCGTAACACGGCTCAAACGGCAATCGCCAGTCCAAGTGAGGGGGCGTAGCCTCGTAAGGCGTGGGGCGTGTGGGGGGCGTACGAGGCGAGAGACGCGAGGCATCGCCGCGTAACGCGGCCACTGACCAAAGCGGCCATCGACCGTTAGAATGAACCCGGCGGTGGATCGCCGGCGGAAGCCGTGCCGTGTAAGGGGCCGCTGTGCGGACCAACGAACGACGCTGGTTTGCTGATGTTGCCTACGCCGCCCGGTTCACAGAGCCGGGGCACGCATCATACGCCGGAGCATGCGGAGCCTCGCCGCGGCACCCCCGGCTCCTTGTTCCTTGACCCATTCTCTCCCAGATACGTTTGCCCTCCATGCAGCTGCCCGCGTTCATCTTCACCACGTGCCAGATTGGCGCGGAGCTGGCCCTAAAGCAGGAACTGGCACGGCGTTATCCGGGATTCAAGCCGGCCTTCTCGCGGCCCGGCTTTGTGACGTTCAAGCTGCCGCCGCAGCACAACCTGACCGTCGATTGGCAACTGGACGCCGTCTTTGCCCGAAGCTGGGGCTTCTCGCTCGGCGGGATCGAAGGTTCTCCGGAGTCCATTGTCGAGGCCATCTGGGAACAGGCGGGCGATGCGTCCTACCAGGCGGTACACGTGTTCGGCCGCGATCGCAAGCCGGTGCGGATTCACGGGTATGTGCCGAAGCTGGAGCCGGAGGACATTGAGCTGGCCGCGCGGTTGCGGGCGGCACGGCCCGATCTTGAGCTGCACGAGTACACGCGGCCGGGCGACCTGGTGCTGGACGTGATCCGGATCGACGAAGGCCAGTACTGGCTGGGCTTCCATCGAGCCGGCACCGAGGTCGGAACGTGGCCCGGCGGTTTCTGCCTGATTCGGCAACCAGCCGACATGGTGTCGCGGGCGTATCTGAAGATGGAAGAAGCCCTGCGGTGGTCGCAATTGCCGGTGCGGCCTCGGCAGCGGTTCGTGGAGATCGGCAGTTCGCCGGGCGGGGCGGCACAAGCGCTGCTAGAACGAGGATTAGAAGTCACCGGCATTGACCCGGCCGAGATGCATCCCCGCATCGCGGGCGATCCGAACTTTACGCACATTCGCAAGCGAGGGGCCGATGTGCGCCGCCGGGAGTTTCGCCGGTTCCGCTGGCTGGCCGCCGACATGAACGTTGCCCCCAAGTACACGTTGGACACGGTGGAGGGCATCGTCACGCATCCGGAGGTCAATATCCGCGGAATGCTCTTGACGCTGAAATTGCTCGATTGGAGCCTGGCGGAGCAGCTACCCGAGTATCTGTTCCGCATTCGCACCTGGGGGTATCAGCGACTGCAAGCCAGGCAGTTGCACCACAACCACCAGGAAATATGTGTCGCCGCCGAGCGAACAGGTAAGTAGGGCAGGGGAGGCCGGAGGGCCTTTCCGCTGAGTTCAAGGCAGCAAGGAGCGACCCATGAGCGAGGAGACCGCCAGCAACCGGCCCCAGACTGCCAACGCTGCAACCGATCATGCCAGCCTGCCATCTACGTTAACTGGTGGAGCAAACACAGCGACGACGCAGCCGCCGCCCAAGGAACCGGCCATCTCGAGTCAGCCCACGGGCGAAACGATTGGGCCGACCGACACCGTCCCGGCCGATGAACCTTCCGCTGGTGCGATCCAGAAATACCTGCTCTATACGCTTTCGATTCCGGAGCGGGCTTTGCGCAGTGGTGTGGGCCTGGTGGGCGGCGTGGCCCGTGAGGCGTCGTCGCTGCTGATCCCGCAGGCCTTCCGCGACTCCAAGACCTACCAGATCATGGTCAGCCAGATGCTCGACTTTCTGGTGGAGGACGTCGGCGGGGTCGCAGGCTGCAAAGCGACCGATAGCCCCGAGGCCGCCCAGGCCAAGAAGATCGAGAACTTTGTCGCCCGCAAGACGGTGGGCAACTTTGTCGAAACGGCCAGCCTGCTCACGTTCCATATCTCGCCGATGACGGCGCTGGCCATCCTCAGCGACGTGGCCTACGGTTCCAACGCGTTCCTCCGCGAACTGAGCCAGGAACTGAAAAAGCAGGGCCTGATCGACGAGAAGAGCACGATCAACCACGTCGACGATCTGCTCGACGCCGTGGCGCATGCGTCGGGCAACACGGCCATCGCCCTGGATACGCCGCCGCTTTCGATCGATGGCCTGCGCGAAACGATCGAACAGGCCCGTGATGCCGTTCGCCGGATCGATCCCACGAAACTGATTCCGCAGGCCGAGATACAGCGGATGTGGGACGAAATGGCGGAGATCGCCCGGCGCGAGGACGTAGGACTATTGCAAGTCTCCGGCGCCATGACCATGCACATGCTCAGCAAGGTGGCCGGCGTGGGGCGCGGCGTGCTGTCGGGCGTGACCGTGGCCGGCAACCTGTTCGATCGGCACATTCTCAGCTACTATTCGGCCGCCTTGCAGGACATTAAGGAAAAGGGTTTCTACGCCACGCTGGCCGAGATCTCCGGCCCTTATATCGAGGCCGTGTGGAACAACTTTGCGACCGACCGCCGCACCGTGACCGAGGAGGTCGTCACCGGGCGGTTCTTCGCCAAAGCGTGGCGCTGGCTTCGCGGTTGCCTGGGGCGTAAAACCACAGAGCAGCGGCCGGATGCGATTGAGGAGCCGCAACAGCCGCAGGCCGCGAGTTGAGGTTGAATGACGCCGCACGCGGCGAGCCACCGATCGTGCAATGCAACAGCCGTTTGACGGCGGGTCATCAAAGGGGAAGCTGGCTGCATGGAGATCACCGCCAACGTACCGACGGTTGATGACACCACGGCCGGTTCTGCGGGCCACAATTGCGAGAATTGTGGCGCTCCGGTTGATGACCACGACGCCTACTGTCCCGCGTGCGGCTCACCGCAGCCACAGACGCTCCAAACGCCCAGCGGCCAGCCCCAGCGCGTTGCCCGCTACTTCGCCTGCCAGAACTGCGGGGCCAAGGTTTCAACCGACCCCAGCCAGCGCAGCTACGTGTGCCCCTTCTGCGATTCGACCTACGTGGTCGAGTACTCGCCCGAGCTGACCGGACGGCAGCCGCCGGAGTTTGTGATCGGGTTTCGGATCACGCCCGAGGAAGCCGTCGAGAAGTTCCGCCAGTGGATCAAGGAGAACAACTGGTTTCGGCCGGGCGATTTGAAGCTGGCGCAACTGGCCGAAAAGATGCGCGGCGTGTATTTGCCGTTCTGGGCGTTTACCATGTTGGCCCAAAGCCGGTGGACGGCCCAGATCGGCGAGTACTGGTATCGCACCGAAACGTATACCACCATCGAGAACGGCCGCAGCGTCACCCGGACACGCACCGTTCGCGAAACGGAATGGTGGACGCTCTCAGGCAGGCATCACCGCTATTACAACGGTTACCTGGTCTCAGGCAGCCGCGGCTTGCCGCAGGAGCAGGCCCAGTGGATCATGCCGTTTCAGTTGCCGGCCTTGCGGCGTTACCGGCCGGAGTACCTGGCCGGCTGGCTCAGCGAGGAATACTCGGTCGAACGTGAAGAAGCCCTGCGAATCTGCCGGCAGGTGTTCGAGCAGCAGGAGCAGGCCAATATCGCGGCCTTCTTGCCGGGCGACACCTACCGCGGGCTGCAAACCCAGACCGAGTTCAGCCACATCACGTCGGACTTGTGCCTGCTGCCGGTCTACCTGGTGAGCTACCGCTACCAGAACAAGCTGTATCGCTTCCTGGTGAACGGTCAAACCGGCAAGGTCAGCGGCGAGAAGCCGGTTTCATGGGTGCGCATCGCCGTGGCCGTGGCGATCGCCGCCGTGTTGATCCTGATCTTTGCCTTGGTGATGTCGTCGCGCTAGGCGGGCGGCACCTCGCCGGCGGAATTCGGGCGTGCGCGCAAACCAAGGGTCGCGGGGCTTATCCTTGTTGGGGACAGCGCCGCGGCCCTGGTTGCTCTTCTCTGTGTGGTCCAGCCCCGTCGACTTAGCGCTGATATTCGGAACGCTCTTCTACGATGACGGTGGGAGCGGAGCCGGCGCCGGGCCAGGCGAACGGCTCATTCACGGTGCCCACCCACATCGGAGAGTAATAGCCGGTAAACGGCGTGTGGTTCGCGCGAGGCCGCGAGTTGGAGAAGCCGTACCACTTGCGGGCGGCCATCCGCTGCTGCCGCTGCCAGGCATTGAACTCGGCCTGCCGACGAACCGAAGCCTTGGGGTCGTTGTATTGCGACATCTGCTGCTGGTAGAGCCACATGCTGGGCGTGGGCGTCAGCTCGCCCATCGAGAACTGCTGCTGTTGCTGCGGCTGCTCACCTTCACCGAGCAGACGGGGATTGCGGGCTTGGGCCACGGAGGTTAACGCAGCAAACGCCGCCACGGCCAACCAGAGCCTGGACATGAGCACTTCTCCTGACAGCAAGCAGTTTCCGACGTGGTGGTGGCTCGGCGCCAGCGCGAGCCAGCCGAGGCGGGCGGCCCGTCCAAATCAGGCCTTCCCTGCGGTTCTTCGACGCAAAGCTACCCATACAGTCGGCTGCTGCGGGCCGCATCAATCAGTGAAAATGTGCGGCTTCTAGCGGATTTTTGCTAGGTGGCGGCCGTACCGGGTGCTGTCCCCCCCCAGGCTGGTGGTGTGTGCTGGCAGGCTGCATTCCATCCATCCAAGCCCGTGAATACCTCGGCGTGCGGATTATGATGGGCAATTGCTGGCGCCAGGGGCGCTGCTTGCCCGTGCCAGCATTCCGGTCAAGCGCATCGTTTTTTTCAACGCCCAACGAGTTCGATGCACCGCAGAGCTACCTTCCTTGCAGGCATTTTGATCGTCGTGGTGTTTGGGGCCGTCGCGGCCGCTCAAGACGACGACCGTAAGCTGATCCGGTTTGCATCCACGCCGGCGCTCTCGCCCGATGGCAAGACCCTGGTCTTCTCCTGGCAAGGCGATTTGTGGTCGGTGTCGTCCGAGGGCGGCAATGCCCGGCGGCTGACCTTTCACCAGGCGCTGGATGCCGAGCCGGTGTTTTCGCCCGACGGCAAGCAGTTGGCTTTCACGTCCGACCGCGACGGCAGCCGGCAGGTGTACGTGATGCCGGCTAGCGGCGGCACGCCCCGGCAGGTCACCTTTCATAGCGAAGGCTATTCGCTCCAGGACTGGTATCCCGACGGTCGGGCACTGCTGGTCAGCACGCAGCGCGATAACTTCTGGCGTCACGCCGAGCGGTTCTTCCGGGTGGAGTTGGAGGAGCCGTACACCGAACGGCTGCTGATGGACGACTACGGCTCCAACGGCCGCCTTGATCGCCGCGGCAACCGGTTGCTCTTCACGCGCGAAGGCGTCCAGTGGTGGCGCAAGGGATACCGCGGTACGCAGGCCAGCCAGGTATGGCTGTACGACATCGCCGGTGGCAAGTTCCAGCAGCTTTGCAACGACCCCAGTGGCTGCCGTTTTCCGATCTGGGCCCCCAGCGGCGACGCCTTTTATTACGTGACCGCCAAGAGCGGCGCGTTCAACCTGTGGCGGCGTTCCCTGCGGGGTAAGGGGCAAGAAGAACAGCTCACGTTCTTTGAAGACGATTCGGTGGTGCTGCCGTGCATCTCTCGCGACGGCTCCACGATCGTGTTCCGGCACCTGTTCGACTTCTACCGGCTGCAGCCCGGCAAGGATCAGCAACCGGTCAAACTCACCATTCGCTACACCGGCGATCACCCGCAAGAGGACAAGCAGCGCCGCACGCTGGAAACGGCGTCTGAAGTTGCCTTCTCGTCCGATGGCTTGGAGGTCGCCTTCATCTCCGGCGGCGATGTATGGGTGATGGACACCGTGCTGCGCGAGCCGCGGCAAGTGACCAATACGCCCGCCGAAGAGCGCTCGCTCGTCTTCGCCCCTGACAATCAAAGCCTGCTGTTCGTGAGCGACCACGAGGGGCAGCCCGATATCTGGCGGGCCGAACGCGCGGACGCGAGCCGCTACTGGTGGCAGAACGACAGCTTCAAGCTCACGCGGCTGACCAACGATCCTGAAGCTGAAAGCAACCTGCGATTCGATCCCACCGGCAAGCAGCTGGCCTTTTTGAAGGTACGCGGCGACCTGTGGGTGATGAAGCCCGATGGTACGCAGGCTCGCCGCGTGTTCGAGTCGTGGAACGAGCCGGATTACGATTTCTCGCCCGACGGCCGCTGGTTGGTGTATGCCGTCTACGATAACGACTTCAACCGCGATATCTGGTTGCTGCCGCTGGACGGTTCACGCGAGCCGTTCAACCTGTCGCGTCATCCCGACAACGACGACAATCCGGTCTGGTCGCCCGACGGCAAGCGCATCGCCTACACCGGCCGCCGCTCCGATGGCGAGATCGACATCTACATCGCCACGCTGCGCAAGGACGAGGGCGAAGAAACATCGCGCGACCGCAAGATCAAGGAAGCCCTGGAGAAACTCAACAGGGCCCGCAAGAAAGACGCCGGTAAAACCGCAGCCAGCGGTCCCGCTGCCGCGGCGGCCACGGCGGCGGCTGATGATCGACCGGTGGAAGCACCGGCGCCCGGCGCGGACGACGCAGCGGCCAAGAAGCCTAAGGAAGACGATCCTTCGCTGGTGAAGATCGACTTCGAGGGGATCCACGACCGCATCCAGCGGGTGAATATCCCCGGCCCCACCGAACGCAACCTGTTCTGGAAATACGATTCGAAGAAGCTCGCCTTCACGGCCACCATCGACGGTAAGGAAGGCACCTACACCATCGACCCGCCCGATAATTTAAAGCCCACGCTGCTCACCACAACCACGGGCACGCAAGCCCGCTGGATCGAGTCGGGCAACCAGGTGCTATGGCTCTCCGGAGGGGCGCCGGCCAGTCTGGATGCGGCCAGGGGCACGCAGAGCCGCTACACCTTCCAGGCTCGCCAGGTGGTTGACCTGCCCGGCAAACGCGAGGCGGCATTTGTGATGGCCTGGCGGGCGATGCGCGACCGCTTCTACGATGGCAACCTGAACCATCGCAACTGGGACGCCATCCGCCGCAAGTATGCCGATATGGCTCGCAACGCGGGCGATACCGAAACGCTGGCCCGCGTCATCAGCCTGATGCTGGGCGAGCTTAACGCATCGCACCTGGGTTTCATTCCCACCCAGCTCAACGTAGGTACCAATTCGGCGAAGCCATGGCGCGAGGAAACGGCCCACCTCGGGCTGCGGTTTGATCCGGCGCATCGAGGGCCCGGCTGGAAGGTGCGCGATGTCATTCCCGGCAGTCCGGCCGATCGCGAGAAAAGCCGGATCAAGCCGGGCGAGATCGTGCTGGCTGTCGACGGTACTCTGGTCGATCCCGGTATCAATCTGGCGCCAGTGCTCAACGGGCCGCTGGATCGCGACATTCGTTTGAAGGTGCAGAACGCCGAGGGCGAGCAGCGCGAGGTGACGCTGCGGCCCATCTCCTACCGCGCTGCCCGGGATCTGCTCTACGAAGCCTGGGTGGATTACAACCGCCAATTGGTGGAAAAGGCCAGCGACGGCAAGTTGGGGTACCTGCACGTGCAGGCGATGAACATGCCCAGCTTCTACCGGTTCGAGGCCGAGCTGTATGACGTCGGCGTGGGCAAAGACGGTCTGATCATCGACGTGCGCGAAAACGGCGGCGGTTCCACCACCGACCACCTGCTGACCGCCCTCACGCAGCCGCGACATGCGATCACGGTTCCTCGGGGCGGCGGCCGCGGCTATCCGCAGGACCGCACCGTGTATGCCACCTGGCACAAGCCGATCGTGGTGCTGTGCAACCAGAACAGCTTCAGCAACGCCGAGATCTTCAGCCACGCCATCAAGACCCTGGGCCGTGGCGAGCTGGTGGGCGTGACCACGGCCGGCGCGGTGATCAGCACCGGCGCCACCCGCATCATGGACCTCGGCATTCTGCGGATGCCGACGCGCGGCTGGTACGTGCTGAACACCGGCCAGGATATGGAACTCAATGGCGCGGAGCCGCACTACATCATCTGGCCCCAGCCGGGTGAACTGCCCGCCGGCAAGGACGTCCAGTTGGAAAAGGCGATCGAGGTACTTCAGCGCGCCGTCGACAAGTGGCGGGCGCAGCCGCAGGTGGAGCTGATTAACGCCTCGGACCGCGATCGCAAACGCGACTAAGCGGCCACTTAGTCGGCCAGCTCCTTGAGCATCGCTTCGAGGTTGTCGACCAGGATCACCGACGTATCCTCTTGGACCACGTTGGTGCCCAGCCAGGTTTCGTAACCGCCCAGGCGGTGCTGCTCGGGCGTAGGCAGGTAGCCGTATCGGCCGTTGGCCAGGCCGATCACCATGGTGATCGGGAATGGGCTGCGGCTCTTGAGGTCGAGCCCGATCTCACAGAACGTTTCAAATGGGATGCCGCAAATCGCCAGGTCGCCCACCCGCAGCGCTTGCAGCTTCACGGTGAGCGTATCCTCCTTGCGCTCGTGCGTTTCGATCACGCGGCGGGCATAATGCTCAGCCAGCCGCGGCAGCTTGGCCTTTTCAGCCTCGTCGGTAATGGTGAGTACCTTGCGGGCGGCGGCCACCTGCTTCTCGGTGGGCCGGCGGTACTTCAGCACCACCTCGCGCTCAAGCATCTCCAGCGGTACCCGATCTTGGTGCTTTTCGATCTTGCGGTGGGCGAACCACGCGGTATCAGCCGCCTTTTGGGCCACGATGCGAATCTGTTCAAACGGCGCCCGTGGCGGCCGGGTGACCAGGAAAGGTCTGTTGTTGATGTCGCCCGAGCAGCCGTTGGACATCATCGCTACAAAGTCGTCGCCAGCTCGTAACCGCGACGGCATGATCCGCGCAAACTCGCCATAGTAATCGGCCGACACCGTGCCCCGCGGCACGCCGCCCACGTAGTGCAACGCGTAGTTGGCCCAAAGCGCCAGCGGCCGGCCGCGCTCGTCCTGCACCGAGAGAATCGTGATGTCCGGGTCGGTGGGGCCGGCGGGGCGGTCCAGCGTGTCGGGATCGTTGTCGGGGTTCATCTTTACCATGTCCAGCTCGCCGAATGGGTTGAGCGGCATCTTGCCGGGCTTCAAGTACCAGCGGCGGTTGAACACTTCTTCAGGCAACTGATGCACGGCGGCGCCCACGCGAGCCGGACGCAGCTTCGCATGCGCATCGATGATCGATTGCGCGATACCTTTGAGGATCAATTCGCGGTAAGCGACGGCCGGAGCCGGACCTTCCTTCACGCCCGAGGTCGGGGCCGAGTGCGTGTGCGTGGAGCAGACCAGCATCCGGTTGACCGGGATGCCGGTTTTCTTCGAGGCGATCTCCTTGGCGGCCTCGATCACATCGGGCGCCACGCCCAGGTTATCGACCACTGCCAGCGCCACGGTTGTATCGCCGCTTTGCAGTACCAATGCCCGCGAGTGCAGCGGATCGTTGATGCGATCGGCCATGTTGGCGGCGAAACCGCCGGGCAGGTTCAGTGGCAACTGCTTGGGCGTAATATCAACCGCGGCTGCCCCGGCTTTCAGCGGTGCCGCGTCCTGAGCCACGGCTGCTGAAGCCAGATTGATCCCGATGGCAACCACGAGCAACGACAACTTCAGCACAGTACGCATAACCAGACTCCGAGGACGAGGTGGAAGCTGCTCGCCGGAGGTGCCGCATGCTGGTCGCGGCACTTGGGATATCAGGTAGGCGGGAATCCAAGCGTCGGGCCAATCGTCCCAGTGAAGCGTTTGCCTCTGAGGGGGCGTTGCGCCCATCGGACGCGGGCCGCCAATTTGCTTGCGACCATATCCAAGGAAGGGGACCGATGCTAGTCTTTTCTGGGAAAGCCAAGCCGCGCACCGCATCGTTGCCGGCGTGCCGATTCTTACGATTGCTCCCCTTAAATGCCCACGAGGAAGTTGCCGTGAAAGCCGCCTCCACGCTCGCTTTGCTCGCCCTCTTGGGAATGGCCACCGTGCTCCAGGCCCAGCCGGCGCTCGCGCCACCGCAGCCTGCGACCGCCACCGCCGAGCACCCGCTGCTGGTGCTCAACCAGGCCAGCCGGGCGATCTATGCCCAAAGCCGTGCCCGGGCACTCGCCGAGGCCAAGCCGGTCATCATCTTGATGGGCGACCGCTTGATTCTGGATACGGGCGAAAAGCGCTTGGAAGCCAGCTTTGCCTCGCGGCCTTATGACGATCTGAAAACATTCGCCCACATCGGCCTGGCGCTGGATACGGCCTTGATGGGCTTGCCTGAGGATGGCCGGCTGAGCGACGAGCTTGTGGAGCAGCTTCTTCAATACAAGGCGTTGATTCAGGCTGCGGCTTCCGAGATCAGCAACTTGGACTTGAACGAAGATCAGGCTGCCCGACAGCACAAAATCGCCACAGCGGCAATCGCGTTCATCAACCGGCTGGCCGACCAGCGGCAATGTACCTCGGCGCAGCGGCAGGCGTTCATTCGCAGTTTGACGCCACTGGTGATGGCCAACGTGGCCGAGGCGGCCGAAGCTACGCTCGAAACCATCGACGGCGTGGTACAGCAGTGGAAACGCGAACTTTCGCCCGAGCAGTGGCAGCGGCTGCGGGTGATCGTGATGGGGCGGCAATTGCCGCGCAAGGACAGCCTGGCCGTGCAGTACTTTGCCTGGCTGCTGAACGTGCCAGGGGAGGGTGAACGGATCATCTATGCCGAAGGCATCCCCGACGAAGAAGGCGCGCTCAAGCTCCTGGGTACGCATTTGATCGATACCCAGGTGGGCATCGACTTCTTTGACGATCCCGCACGGATGCGTCGCGACCTGCTGGGCGACGCCGCCCGCGAAACGCTCAAACGTTGGAGCGAAAAGCGGTAAGGCACACCCGCGAGGGCCACTTTGCGGACAAGGAGAGGTACACGCGTTGATATACCAATCGCGTACCACCGCTCAATGGTCCGCGCGCTTACCAATTCCAATCTGCATGCGTGCCACGGCTCTGTGAGCCGTGTTTTATTGACGCCGGATTAAATCAAGGCACACCACTGCCAGGCGAACAAGGCCCCACACCACGCTCGCGTATCATTCGCGCCACGCGGCGGCCCCTGCGTTACGCACTGAACATCGTACCAATCTGGTACGTGGCAAACGCGGCCAGGTAAGCCAGGGTGGTCATGTACGTGAACGTGAACAGCGGCCAGAACCAACTGTTGGTCTCACGCTTGATCACGGCCAGCGTCGCCGCGCACTGGGCGCACAGCGCGAAAAACACCATGATCGAGAGCGCTACCGGCAGCGTGAATAGCGGCCGGTCGGTGCCTTCCCAGGTGGCGTCCTGCATCGCCGCGGTCAATTGACCTCGCTGTTCCTCGTCTTCCACGTCCACGTCGCTGCTCTGGTTGAAGATCACGCTGAGCGTGGCCACCACCACTTCGCGCGCCGGGAACGACGCCACAGCCGCCGAGCCAATCCGCCAGTCCCAGCCCAGCGGCTTCACCACCGGCTCGATGGCGTGCCCGATCCGCCCCAGGTAACTGGTTCGCTGGTACTCGCCGGCGATCTGATTCTCGATCGAGGCGATCTGCTGTTCGATGGCTTCGAATTCCGGCGTTCCTTCGGCGGTGCTTTCGAGCTTGGTTTCCAGCTCGGCGATCTGGTCTTCCAGATGCGAGACATCGGCATTGTGCGGGTAATACAGGGCCGCCCACACCACGATCGAAACGGCCAGAATCAGCGTGCCTGCCCGGTAGATGAAGGCCCACCCGCGTTCCACCATCCGGTGCCACACGGTGCCTAGTGCCGGGCCCATTTGCGCTTCGGGATCACGCCGCTTTTGCAGCGGGTACAGCAGCCAGTTGAACGGCCACAGCGAGAGCGAAGGCAGCTTGTAGCTGGGCAGCTCCATCACAAACGGCGGCGTCTCGCCCTTGAGCAGCGTTTTCTTGAGGGCAAAGGCCACGATCACCGCCGTGATGATGCCGAGAAAATACATCGACACCATTACCAGGCCTTGCAGGCCGAACACGCCGGCCACGGTCCGCTCCGGCACAAAGGCGGCAATCAGCAGCGTGTACACCGGCAACCGCGCGCTGCAACTCATCAGCGGCGCGACCAGGATCGTGGTCAGGCGGTCGCGGCGGTTCTCGATCACCCGCGTGGCCATCACGCCGGGAATGGCACAGGCAAACGACGACAGCAGCGGAATGAACGACTTGCCCGACAGCCCCACCCACGACATCAACCGGTCCATCAGGAAGGCGGCCCGGGCCATGTAGCCGCAATCTTCCAGCAGGCCGATGAAGAAGAACAAAATGAAGATCTGCGGCAGAAACACCAGCACCCCGCCTACGCCGGCAATCACGCCGTCGACCAGCAGGCTTTGTAGCGGGCCTTCGTCCATGTGCGCGGCCACCCACTCGCCCAGCGAGCCGATGCCGCCGTCGATCAGGTCCATCAGCGGCCCGGCCCAACTGAACACGGCCTGAAAGACAATAACCATCAACGCCGCAAAAATGAGCGTGCCCCACACGCGGTGCGTGAGCACACGGTCGAGCCGGTCGGTAAAGGTATCGGTAACTTGCTCCGGCCGCTGGACCACGCCGGAGAGCGTTTCCGATACCCAGCCGTACCGCGCAATGGCTTCCACAGCCGGTACCGGCATGCCGGCCTCGGCCAAGCGGGCCCGGGCAGCTTTCAGCCTTTCGGCGATTTCCTGCTCGCCTTCCTGGCGGCCTTCGCCCAGGTGCAGCAGCTCTTGTTGCAGGTAACCGCTGGTGTCCAGGATCAGCCGTTCGATGAGGAACCGCGGTGGACGTTCGGCAAACGACTTGGCGGCCAAGGCTTCTTCCAGCTCCCGCACTTCGTCCTGGAACGCTTGCGGGAACGGGCTGATCCGCTGGGGCGGCGCCATCTCGCCCACCTGGGCCATGGCTTTCTTGAGCGCGTCGATGCCGACCCGCCGATTGGCCTGCACCGGCACCACCTTGACGCCCAGCCGCTTCTCCAGTTCTTCGATTTGAATGACGATGCCGCGTTCGCGGGCAACGTCCATCATGTTGAGGGCCAGGACCGTCGGCAGCCCCAGCTCGAGCACCTGGCTGACCAGGTACAAGTTGCGCTCCAGGTTCGATGCGTCGACGATGCACACCACCGCCTGCACCGGCGGCGTGTCGGCCCGGCGGCCCAGCAGCACATCGACCGCGACCATCTCGTCGGGCGAACGAGGCGCCAGGCTGTACGTGCCGGGCAGGTCGATCAGGCTAAGCCGCTGGCCGTCGACCGTGAGCGTGGCGACCTTCTTTTCGACCGTTACGCCCGGGTAATTGCCGGTGCGTGCCCGCACGCCAGCCAGGGCGTTAAAGATCGTGCTCTTGCCGGTATTGGGATTGCCAATCAAGGCGATCGACAGCGTATCCGAGTGCTGGGCGATGGGCGACATCGGCAGATCGATGGGGGAGCTAGAGCAAGGCGGGTGTCAGCGGCGCGAAATTGCTCGCACCACAACTCAGGCAGGTTCTCATCCAACGAGGCGGCGCAGCGAGCAGGCCTGGCCGCGGGAACATCTTAGCCAAGAAATGCCAGCGCAAGCCGGCAATTCGGCACAGCCGCAGGGCGGGGGGCATCATGCGCCGGACGTGCCGGCCGCAGGCAGCGGTTCGATGCTCACCCGCTGCGCTTCTTTCTTGCGGAGCGACAGCCGGTAGCCGCGCAGTTCGATCTCCAGGGGATCGCCAAACAGCGCGCTGCCCAGGTACACCACCTCGACGCCCGGAATGACGCCCATCTCCATGATCCGCTGGCTGATCTCGTCGTCGCCGTCGATGCTGACGACGCGTGCCCGGGCCATCTTCTGATTCAACTGGGCAAGGGTGATCAAGGCGTCAGGCTCCCGCGCGGACAAGGACGTTGGTGGCTTCGTTGCCCCGGAAACACAGCTTGTGGCCGGCCAGCCGGACAATGCAGGGGGTGCCTGGCTGGAGCATCTCGATTTCCACGCCGTCGCGCAGTCCCAGCTCGCGCAGACGGTGGACCTGGTCCGCGTCGCCTAACAACTGGTCGACCCGACCCTTCTGGCCGGCAAACATGCAGTGCAACGGGATGGGAGGGGCGTTCACGCCGGCACCGGACCTGAAAGGGGTAAGCGGCTTTCTTGACACTCAATCTCAATAACTGCTGCATTGTAGCCGGGCCGGACCCAGCGTTCAACGGGCAGGCAGGGGCCGCCCCCCGCGGAAAGCTCGCCAGTAGTCCCCCCATTCTGGTATGCTACTTGCACAGCGATTCCAGGTTCGCAGGCGACCTATCACCACGTTCGTCTTCCCGCTCGCAAAGGATGAGTCATGCGCACCGCAGTATCGTTCGTGGCGTTGTGGATGGTGGCGGCAGGTGTCGCTTGGGCCCAGGATCAGCAGCGGCCGCCAGCCAGGCCCGACGACGGCGAGCAGCAGCCCACCAGCATTCCCCGCGGCGAAAAGCCCCAGCTCGACTGGACCGGCGACTGGCTGTTCCAGGCCCAGCCCCAGGGCGCGGTACCGCTGCAGCCGCGGCAGCGGGTGTGGCGCGATCCGCAGCGCAAGCTCGTGATCATGGACGGCGAAGTCTGCCTCCGCGAAGGCCCGCTGGAAATGTTCGCCTGCCCTCGCAACACCAAGGAACACGAATCTGTGGTGGTGGTCGACGCCATCCCCGGCGTGGTGCACGCGGGCTTGGAAGCCATCGGGGCCAAGCCGGGCTCGCCGGCTTCGTTCGATCCGTACCAGCCGGCCACCGGCACGCGCATCAAGGTGATCGTGGCCTGGGCCGACGAGAACGGCAAGCGCCACGCGGTACCGGCCCAGCGCTGGGTGAAGAGCACCCAGACCGGCAAGCCGATGGAGCGTAACTGGGTCTTCGCCGGTAGCCGCTGGGTGAGCAACGAGGTCACCGGTCGGCGGAGCTACCTGGCCGACGGCGGCGACTTCATCTGCGTGAGCAACTTCGCCAGCGCCATGCTCGACTTGCCGGTAAAAAGCCCGCAGGAAAACTCCAGCCTGCTGTTTGAAGCCAACACCGAGGAAATCCCCAAGGTGGGCACCAAAGTGCGGCTCGTCCTGATGCCGGAACCGCTGCCGATTGATGGGGAGTAGAAGCGGCTTGGAGTGTGTAGACCGGGCGCTTGCACCCGGTGGGAACACAGCCAGTAGCGGTAACTGTGAGGATCAGGAAGCGGGCCTAAAGAGTGAGTACGTGTGAGACGCTTGCGCCGCCGTCGCATATGGCGGTGCAGAAACGTACGGCTACGAACCGTGGCATATTGAGCGCCCGAGGATACTGACCAACCGTTACTCCTGCCCTGAGATACGTGATTAACCTGCGGCGCATTTCTTGCCCGCTGCCGAGGGGCTGTCCATACGGTATGTGTTTGGCTTTTCACCTCCGTTGCAGCGCACCATGTGTTGCGGCCGGCTCCTAGGTATCAGCTGACGACGTGCCCGCGGTTCTTGGCTGTAATGCGGCAACTGCCCGGAAATGTTGGAACGTGCGGCCCGTTTTCCTCGACCCGTCTACGGCTTCTTCCTCGGCTCATCCCAGCGGGCTTTGTACAGCCGGTGGTCTGGCAGGCGGATCACCTGATCGGTGCCCACAAAGCGGAGCGTGTCGCTCCACCAATGCTCAGGCGTGCCCATGTGGTAGACCGTGCGGCC
>CALBRZ010000102.1 GCA_937927735.1 uncultured Planctomycetales bacterium | reverse complement strand
GGAGCTTTCATTCGCAAGACAAGCTGACACAATCACTTACGCCCGGCTGCGAGGATCTCACCGCCGGGCGTTTTGCGTCTGAGTCCAATTCCGACGTGGGGGCGTGGCACGTAGGCGCCAGTTGGATGGAGGTCGCAAGCAGCCGCCCGACACTTGCTTCTCTCTAGAGATGCGGCCAGCTCGCGACCGCGAAATGGCTTGTTACCGCTACCGCCCTTTGAACTGCGGCTGGCGTTTCTCGAAAAATGCGAGGATGCCTTCGGCGTAGTCCTCACTTTCAAAGATCCGCTGGCGGAGTTCCTGCACCCGCTCAAAGGCGTCAGGCGTCAGAGGGGCCGCCTGGGCAAGCAGGCGTAACTGCTCCTTCACGGCGGCAATCACCAAGGGAGCCTTGGTCGTGATCAGCCGAGCCAAGTCGTAGGTGAACGCTTCGAGCTTTTCCGCAGGGACCAAGTGATTGAGGATGCCCCACCGCGCGGCCTCTTCCGCGCTAAGCGGAGCCGCGGTGAAGAACATCTCCTTCACCTTGTTGAGCGGCAGGCGACGCATGAAGTGCAACAGGCCGGCCGTGTTGTAGGCCACGCCTAAGTTCGCCGGCGTGATGGCAAACGAGCAGGTTTCGTCGCCAATCACCAAATCGCAATTGAGCACCAGGTCGGTCGCTCCGCCCCACACCGAGCCGTGTACCATCGCAATCACAGGGGCGGGGAACGCTCCAATGGCGCGCAGCAACCGCTCCAACGGAGCCGAATACTGGAGCGGGTCCGCCCCTGGTGGGATCTCGGTAATGTCGTGCCCGGCGGACCACACCTTCACATCGGGCGCCGCCCGGATGATTACCGCCCTGGCTTGGGCCTGCTGAAACTCGCCCAGACCGGCGATCAACTCTTCGATCAGGGCATGGCTGAGCGCATTGCGTTTGGCCGGCTGGTTCAGAGTGAGCGTACCGATCGAGTCGGCAAGGTGGCTGTCGACGAACATCAAGGCACCGTATTCAGGCTGGGGTTCGGCTTAGCAGGCAGCGGTGACCCAATCGCCTGACTCTCGGTGTCCGGCTCCGCTGACGAAGGATCTGCGGCCCGCTTCGGCATGCACGAGAGCTTAATCGGATTGCCCGGCCCCTGTAAGCCGCCAAGGTCCGGGTTGGAGATCGAGACGAACATCCTCCCGGCGGCGACGTGTAGAGCATACGGCAGGTGGCCCCGCGCGGCGCCAACTCCAGGGCTGTGTTTGCCATCGCCTTGGGCATACACCAACAAAAAAGCGAGATCCCCGGCTAGGGACCTCGCTTTCTGATGCAATCACGATGGTGGTGCGGCGTCAACCATGCCCAGGCGTCACGCTCGGGGCGGCGCCGCAAAAGGGCAGTGGTCTAGGCCGTGCGGGTCGACTCGAACAGGAACCACACGCGCCGTTCCGATTCGTCGATCCAGTTCTCAATCAGGCTGGCGGTTGCCACATCGTTGTAGCGGTCGCACACTTCGTGCGTTTCTCGCAGGTACTTGATGAGTTGCCGATTATCGGCAATCAGCTCCTCGAGCATCTGCTGCGGCGGAACAAAATCTTCGTTATTGTCGGCCACGCGCTGGTGCCGGGAAATATCGCTGATCGACTTCAGGCTGGTGCCGCCGAGCTTGCGGGCACGTTCGGCAATATCGTCGGTCATCGCCAGAAGCTGAGCCGCCTGCTCATCGAGCAGCAGGTGATAGTCACGGAAGTGCGGCCCACTCATGTGCCAGTGGAAGTTCTTGGTCTTCACATAGATGGCAAACACATCGGCCAGCAACTGGCGCAGCTCGTCGCAAATCGCCGCAACGCCCTCTTGAGCCAAATCGGTGGGAGTGGCCAGCGCCTCGCTGACGCGAGCGTTCTGGGTCGTGGACATGACATGTGCCCTTTCTATTGGGTTTGGAAAGGTGATCCGTCAGCAATCTTACGGCCTCGAAGATGCGTTGGCTAGCGAAGCCTCCGTTTGATTTCCTCGCCCATTTGCAGCATGGCCGCCCGCGTGGCAGGCACTTGACTGAGGGGATTCAGCAGGCCCCAGTCGTGAATCATGCCGTTGTAGCGGACCGCCACCACGTCGACGCCCGCCACGTCGAGCTTGCGGGCGTACTCCTCGCCTTCGTCGCGAAGCACGTCGTGGCTGGCCGTGAGAATCAATGCCGGCGGCAGACCTCGCAGCTCTTCGGTCATGGCCCGCAGCGGCGAGGCGTAAATCTCGGAGCGTTCACCGGGGTCGGTCGTGTAATTATCCCAGAACCATTGCATGGCGCTGCGTGTCAAAAAGTGCCCCGTGGCGAACTGCTGATACGAAGGCGTATCGAAGTATGCATCGGTCACGGGCCACAGCAGCCCTTGGAACCGGATCTCTGGCCCGCCGCGGTCCTTGGCCATCAGCGCCACAACGGCCGACATGTTGCCGCCCACGCTGTTGCCGACAACCGCCAGCCGGCTGCCATCCACGTCGATCTCACGCCCAAACTGCGCGACCCAGTCCGTCGCGGCATAGGCCTGGTGGATCGCCGTTGGATATTGGGCCTCCGGCGACGGCGTATAGTTCACGAACACGGCCGTCGCACCGGAAATCGCCACCAGGTCGCGTACCAGGCGCTCGTGCGTCGGAAAATCGCCCAGCACCCAGCCGCCACCATGGAAAAACATGAACGCCGGGCGAACGTGCTTCTCGCCGGCTGGATGCACGATCGTCAGATCGACCTGCTCGCCGCCGTGCTCGATGGTCTTCTGCTCAACCCGGGCAGGCGGCAGCTCCACTTCGACCGAGGTCTGGAGCGATGTAAGCACCGCTCTGGCTTCGGTGGGAGAAAGCTCTTCGAGCGGCTTGCCGCCGCTGGAGTTGAGTTGCTGCAAGAACGCCCTCACATGGCGGTCGATCGCGATGTCATGATGGGGTTCGATCGCTTGCATGACGGTTCCTTTCTGCAGCCAGTAACAGGAATCGAATGGGATTTCAACCTAACGGAGCGGGACTGACCCGTGTGCCTTGGGTGGCTTCGGTAGCGGCAGTTTGGATTTTAACCTAACGGAGCGGGACTGACGGCAAGAATTGGGATTTCTCCCATGTGTTGGCCATTCTTCAAGTTGCTTATGCGGAGGAAAGCACCGTCGGGCTGTTGTGTAGTCCCCGCGGCGAGAGCGATGGCCTAGGGCCACTGAATCTAGTAGCAGGTGTGCGAAATTCGCCCATGCGGCATCCGTTATGCAAATGCGATGCCGCACTGTTCGGATCAAATGGGTGGCATTCGCTGAACACCCCGGAGAGCCCGGCTACTGGAACGGCGCATTGGGCGTTTTGCGGTTCTGTGCCAAGGTTCGCGCTCCGCGGACGGTCAATACGCAAGCCAGGGCAGCGGCGGCCAGCCAGATTCCGGCCGCTGGAACGAAACGCTCCACCAGCGCACCCGAGATGCCGCCGCATAGAAACATCGTCCAGATGGCGACAAGCAACGCCGCGCGGTGGAAATGGGTATCGTGTAGGCCTGTGGGGTTTTCCACAGGCACCCGGCGATAGGCGAGGGCCAAGTGTTCCGCCAGCTTGTACAGCCCTCCCGATACGTAGCCAATGTTGATCGGCTGCCGGCCAACGCGAGTGATTCCCGAGTTCAGCGAGCCCATCGCCGTGCTCAGTAAGGCCACCGATAACCACGGTGGGATGCCAACCATGCCTGCGACGCTGTCGATGATTAGCAGCAACAAAGCGACCACCACCGAGCTAAAACCTGAAGTCGCCTGCCGGGCGTAGAACAGCACCGCCCCCAGAAATGCGCCAGCCACAAACATCAAGACGGCCAGCAGGTTCAAGGCGGCTTCCGCTGAATGCCCTGCCACCGCTTCCACGCCAGCCCGCGTGGTGTTGCCGCTCATGAATGAAGCGTACACCTGAAATCGCAGCAGCGCATGCGCATCGACATAGCCCGCGACCCAGGCAAATACGTATGCCTGAATCCGCTGCTCCCGGTAAGCGGCGTGCAACGAGTTCACCGACGTTGTGCTCATAGCCGTCCCCAACGCTCGGCGACAGGCACTCCCGCTCTGCTGCTACGTGCGGACCCAAGCGTCCCGCCTGCGCCGACCGCTAAGGATAGTGGACGCAGGCAGGAGGACACCACCATGTAGCCCCGCCATCCTAAGAGCGTGTCCAAAAAGCTAGGAGTTGCTTAGTCGCCGAGCCATAAGGTGA
>CALBRZ010000101.1 GCA_937927735.1 uncultured Planctomycetales bacterium | reverse complement strand
CGTGCGTTCCGCTAACAGGCAAGAGGCTTCAATGGACGTACGCCGCGTTGCCGTGTTCGATTCGGCCAGTGCTGCTTATACCCAGGCGTTTCAAACCTTCCTGGCCCACACCGACCAGAAGGATCAGGCCATGAAATGGTTGGCCAGCGAGGTGCAGGCTTTGCCTCGCCGCGATGTGGCCATCGATGCCGGAGCGGGTACCGGCAAGCTCACGGCCTGGCTGCTGGAACACTTTGGCCGCGTGATTGGCGTGGAGCCTAACCCCACGTTGGCCGACGCGTTTCGCGCCACGTGCCCCGGCACACCGCTCTTGCAGCAGACGATCCTCGATGCCCAGCCCGAGGCAGCGGCCGATTTCGTGCTGTGCTCGCACGTGTTCTATTACCTGCCCCGCGAAACCTGGGAGGATAACCTGCTGCGGCTGATCTCGTGGCTGGCGCCCGGCGGCGTGCTGGCCATCACCATCCAAAACGGCCAGACCGATTGCATGCGGATGCTCGACCACTTCCTGGGCGGACGCTTCCACCTGGGGACGTTGGCCGAAGCGGCTCAAACGGCGCCCGGCGGCCCGTACCAGGTGCGGCTGGATACCGTGCCGGCCTGGATTCGCACCAACGATCTGCCCACCGCGTGCGCGATTGCCGAGTTCATGTTGAACCTGCTGCCCATCGACAACCCGCCGGAATGGGCCGCGCTGGAAGCGTACGTGGCCGAGCATTTCGCGCAGCCTGGCGGCGGTTACGCGTTCTCGTGCCACCAGGACTTCTTGCGTGTGGAGAAGTCGGCCGCGGCATAACAGCGGCCAGGCGCGTTGCTTGCAGCCGCTACTCGGTAATGACGTGCTTGCGTACCAGGTCCCAATCGACCTCCACGCCCAAGCCGGGCCGATCGGGAATGGTCACGTAGGGACCTGAAATTGCCAGCGGCTCCCGGACGATGGAGAACTCGTGGTACTCCGGCCCGAGCATGTCGCCGGGGTACTTCTCGACCTGCATGTTGGGGCACGCCAGCACCAGGTGGCCCATGGCCGCGGTGGCCACGTCCCATTCGAGGTTGGAACCGATCGAGCAGGCCACGCCGGCCGCAGCCGCCAGGTCGACAATCGCCTTAGCCTTGCGGATGCCGCCGTTCTTGCCGGGATACACGCTGATCACATCGCACGCCTGATGGCGGATCAGCTCCTTGGCGTGGACCAGATCAAAGCACATATCGTCGGCCATCACCGGCGGCTCGGTTTCGCGGCGCACCCGGGCGATGGCCTCGTAATCGCCGTCGGGCGTGGGCTGTTCGGTCAGGGCCACATTCTGATCACGCATGGCGTTGACCGCGGCAATCGCCGTATCGACGTCCCAACCGCAATTGGCGTCGATCGTCAAATGCCGGTCCGGCCCGATCACCTCGCGAACGGCGCGGACGCGGGCCACGTCGTCCTCGATGCGGCCGCCAACCTTCACCTTGATGGTGTCAAAGCCGGCGGCCACGCGATCGGCGGCGACTTCCTGCGTTCGGGCCAGATCGTATGCCCCCATTGAGAATCGGCAGCGGATGGTACGGTCGCGGCACGGTCCCCCCAGCAGCTCGTAGACGGGCTTACCTGCCTGTTTGCCCAACAGGTCCCAGCATGCCATTTCCAGGGCGCTCTTGGTGAACCAGTTGTGGGCGGCGGCCCGATCGAACAGGGCATCCATGCCGGCGATATCGGCCACCTCGCGGCCGATCAGCAGCGGCCCCAGCACGCGGTCGACCAGGGCCTTGGCCGACCACACGGTTTCGCCGCTCCAGCGGACCATCACCGTAGCTTCGCCAGCGCCCTCCAGGCCAACGTCGGTCCCCAATCGCACCAACAGGTAGTCGGATACCAGGTGCTGGCCCAAAGCCGACTTCATTTGCCGGATCGGCTTGGGCGGGATGCGGACCGCATACGACTCCACGTGCGTAATCTTCATCGCCGACGCATCTCCGGATGACTGCCGCGCGAAAGACGAGAAACTTCTGGAAGCGCGGCCTGGCAGATACAGGCTCAAGCCATCAAAGCTGGATGGCTTGGCGAAATAGCTCATCCGCCCCGGCCGCAACTGGTACGGCCGGGGCGGCGACCATAGCTTACAGACACAGGAGTCAGCCGCAGAGCGACTACTTCTTCTCGACCACCCAGATGTTGCGGTAGACCACCGGGTTGCCGTGGCCTTGCAGGTACCAACCCAGCGGATCGGGGCCTTCGCCGGCCTTGCCTGGCGTGGCCTTGGGCAGCTCCTGGTCGTCGTGAATCACCACGCCGTTGTGTTTGACCGTGATGCGGGCGTTCTTGACCTTCTTGCCGTTTTCATAACGGGCCTGGGTGAACTCGATGTCGTAGGTCTGCCACGACAGCGGCGGGAAGCACATATTCACCGCCGGCTCGGCCACCGAGTAGATGCCGCCGCATTCGTTGTCCTTGCCTTCCAGGCCGAACGAATCGAGCACCTGCACCTCGTACCGGCTCTGGGCGTACACGCCGCTGTTGCCGCGAGCCTGGCCGCGGGCGTACGGCTTGAACGGCGTGCGGAATTCGAGGTGAACGATGCAATCGCCGAACTTCTGTTTGGTGGTCGTGTTGGCTTCCAGGTAGCCGTCGGCGGTCATCTTGCCGTTTTCAAAGGCATCGGCCGAAGTGCCGTCGAACAGCACGATTGCGCCCTTGGGCGGCTTGGCGCCCAGTGTGGGGCTCTTGCGTTCGACCTTTTCCAGCGTGCCATAGACCACGCCTTCGGCACTGGTGGCCGTGAGCTTGCCGTCCTTAATGGTGGCCAGCCAGCCTTCCTCGCCCTTGAAGCTGGCGGTGCCGTCAGGGTTCAGTTGGCCCTGGGCCTTGTGACGCTTGTCGCCGCGTTTCCAGCCGTCGCCCGGCAACCCGCCCACGTAGTGCACCATCTCGAACTTACCGCCGCCCAGGGCAATCACCTGGGCGCCGTGCTGATTGCCTTCCGCATCCTTGCCGACGTATTCGCCTTGAATGGCGAAGTCGGGACCGGCCTGGTCAGGATCGGTAATGGTGAGGTTAGGATCGGCAGCTTGGGCCGCGGCGATGTCGCACCAGGCAACCCCGCCCAAGGCCACCACGACGGCAGCCAAACCCGCGAAACAGGCTGCTGGAAGTCTCATAGCGTTTGCTCCGGCGAAGGGATCCGAGGAAATCGTCCAGCGTGTGCGAGCCGCCTATTGTCGCCTGCGCAGCGGCGCACCTCAATAGTCGGCGCAGCACGCGGGGCGAGCTTCGCGCGTGGAGCGAGCCACCGGCGGGTGGATGAGACGCTTGCCGTTCGTGAGCGGCTGCGTCCACCGCCAGGCTCAAGCGGGATGCACTTGCAGCGCGGCGTCGTTGGCCGGCGGGCGTTGCCGCGCGGCCAGCCACGGATCCAGATCCTGGAAGATGAGGCCGGCCTCGTCGTCAAAGAGCTTGCCGGCCAGCAGGTTCGTCAGATGCAGGCGATGCTGCGGAAAATCGCGGAGGAAGCTGCCGAGGCGGAAGTCCTCGTGGTAGAAAGCGTCGGCCAGCTTGCGGCTCCAGTGCAGGCCTTGCTGGAAGGTGGGCACCCACGCGCCCAGTTGCTCGGCCGACAGGTCTCCTTGTTTCAGCCCGGCAATCACGCAGTCGGCCGCCATCTCACCCGACTTGAGTGCGAACAAGCCGCCCGACGCATACAAGGGATCGACAAAACCCAGCGCATCGCCCACCAGCACCCAGCCATCGCCGGCCACCGGCTCCACCACGTACGCATAGTCCTTGAGCACGCGGAAGTCGCTGAATATCTGGGCGTTCATCAGCCGCTCAAGCACCGCCGGGCAGTGGCACAGCTCTTCTTCGAAGATCACCTCGGGCTTGCTGCGACCGGCAAACAGATAATCGGTATCGGCCACCAGGCCCACGCTGACGATGTCGTCGGCCAGAGGGATATACCAGAACCAGCTTCGTCGGTTGGTGGCGCGGTGGATGACGGTCGCGCCGGCGTTGATGCCGGTATCGCGGCGTCCTCCGCGGTAATACGCCCAAATGGTGGCTCGACGCTGATCGGTAATCTCTTGCAACAGTCCTAGCTGCGTGGCGAGCAAGGTTTGTCGTCCGGTGGCATCGATCACCACCGAGGCTTGGATGGGCTGCGGGCGTTCGTCCCCGGCCTCGCGGGCAAGCACGCCCACCGCCCGATTGCCTTCCATCAACACATCGATCACACGCCAACCCTGGCGACAGTCGGCCCCCTGCGCTTTGGCATTTTCAAAGAGCATGGCGTCGAATTCGCTCCGCAACACTTGCCAGGTCTGCGAGCACTCGCGCGGGTCGGCCTCATGAAAGTAGAACGGGGGAAGCGGCTGGCCGGTATGGGTGACAAACTGCACACTGGCCTTGCACGGGTAGCGGCTGTCCTTGAGCTGAGGAATCACGCCCAGCCGGTTGAGAGTCCAATAGGTTTCAGGAGCCAGCGAGCCGCCGACATGAAAACGAGGAAACTGTTCGCGTTCCAGCAGCAGGGTGCGCAGCCCTGCCTGGGCGACCAGGGCCGCGGCCGTGGAACCGGCAGGGCCGCCTCCGATCACGATGCAATCGAACTTTTCCATAGCGCGCTTCAGATTCGCATGTTTGACGGTTGCGCGATGAGGTTGGTTGAACCTCGCCTCGTTTCATCAGTCCGGCGTGAGGGGCCTGCTCGGCGCTGCGTGTGCTGCACGCCCCCCCAGAATCAAAGGACGCCGCAAGCTCCGCGTCACCGGCGCAGGCCGATGCGCGTCACCTGGCGGCGGGATGAACCAAGGTTGGCTGTTGTCGTCGGTAACTGCGGGTTTGTTAAAGGACTGCGGGGTGGAGGGAATGTCGGGGTGGGTACTGCGGGCCAACCATCGCTGGCGGGGCCGGCACAAGCCGGCCTTAACCGTTGACGATCTCCAACAGTTCGACGGCCGGTTCGCCGTTGCAATAGATCAGGGCCGTCCGGCCGTAAACAGGTTCCACACTGCCGGAGGTCAGCCACTGCTGCAGCACCTCGCCGGGTGTGATTTCAAAGAGCGAGAACAGGTGAACGCTGCGGAGGATGTTGTGCTGAATGAGAATCCGGCCCAGCGGCGTGCCTTCACTCACCACCTCTTGCCGGGCCGCGAGCGGTAGCAGGTCGAGGCGGATCCGCATGATCCCGTACTGCACCACCTGGCCGTCGCTTTGCCGGGTCAGCAGAATCTCGCGGGCATATTGGGAATCGCCGGCGTCGCGCCGCAGCACCTTCACATCGACGGGGCTGCCATGGTGCGCTTCGACCGTGACGGTCATGTGATGTTCATGCGCCAGCAGCTTGCGAAAGGGCTCGGCCATCTGGGCCGCTTCCACTTCGCGAAAGGCCCCAACTTGCTGACGGTTCTCGTAGAACAACTCGATCAGCGTATCCAGATCCGGCGTGATGCGTTCCCATGTACTCACGGCTCTTCCGGGTTGGCTGGAGGCTTGATGGCGGGGCGAACAAGAAGTTGCCGGGATGCGCCGCCTGAGGAAGGCGAGCGCTGCCATGCAGGCATCAAACCCGAGCAACCTCCGGGGCAGGAGGCGTCGAGCGCCGCCGCGGGTCGCCTCGCGGCATCACGCACAACGCCGGTAAGTCTACTCAATCGCCACAAACAGGTCGAGTTTTTTTGACGGTCTGCCGCCGTTTGATAAGCCAGGTAATGACGCGGCAAACGCGCGGCGAGGGCACCCGCTGCGGTGCCCCCCCCGCAATCGCTCCCTGCGTTCGCGTTTGTCGCATTCACGATGCCGCGTGAACCGATTCGCGGAGCCACGCTGAGAAACGGCTCGGATCCACCCCCGCTATTGGTGTATCGATTCGACGTTGCCCCGCGCCCCCGCCAGTCGTTAGGGTAACGGGAGTGGCGGCACGGTTCTGGCGCTTTTGCCCGCCAGGCCGGGCCACTTAACCTTTCCTCAGGTGGCACTTAGTTCGGTTGCGGCACTGGCTCGCCCGGCGAGTCGTTGCCATCAAGATTGCCCCCGAAAACATAAGGACCACTGGCATGATTCTCGTCACCGGAGCCACCGGAATGTTTGGTGGGCGGGTCTTGGAAGCCCTGTTGGTCAAGGGTGCGCGGGTCCGCGCGTTAACGCACTCGCCCGACAAAGCCCAACAGCTAGCGGCCCTGGGTGCCGAGCCAGCGGTGGGCAACCTCGATCATCCGGAAACGCTGCCGGAAGTGCTCCAAGGCGTGGAACGCGTGTTCCTGGTGACGCCGATGGACAGTCACATCACCCAGCGCGAAGTCAACATGATCAATGCCGCCCAGGCAGCCGGGGTACGGCACGTGGTCAAGTTGTACGGCGCCGTTCGCCACCACGATGACCCGCTGGATCGACTGCACAAGGCCGCCATCGAGCACCTGAAGCAGTCGCGGCTGGCCTGGACGTTGATCTCGCCCAACACGGTGATGGAAACCAACCTGATGCCGCAGGCGGCCAACATCCGCGAGCGCAACACCATCTACGGAGCCGCCGGCGACGGCCGCATTGGAATGGTGGCCGCCAAAGACTGCGGCCTGGCCGCGGCGACCGTACTGACCGGCGACATGGCCGCTCATCATCAGCAGAACTACGAAATTACCGGCCCTGAAGCGATCACGTATGCGGAGCTCGCCGCGCGGATGTCGCGAATCCTCGGTCGCGAGATTCGATACGAGGACATGCCGGTGGATGAGTTCGGCGAGCTGCTCGTTCAATACGGCGGCTACTCGCCCGACACGATCGAGTTCGACATCTTGTGCCACTTCCGCGCGCTGCGCCGGGGCGATGGCGACCTGGTCACCCATACGTTTGAACAACTGACCGGACAGCGTCCAACCAGCATCGACGAGTTCATCGAAGCCCATCGCAGTGAGTTTGAGCCGGCCGCATAACGGACCGACTCCCGCCGCCGGACGGCTACTCGGCGAGACGTTGCTTTTTCGGGCCGGCGCTGGTCAATTGCACCACCATTGGCAGGCCACCGCGGGGGATTCCCGGGCGCGAGGTCCCCGTGCGACGGTGCTGCCGGCACGGTGTGCATCGCAGGTTGAACGCTGAGAGGGAACGCCGCGACCATGGTGGACAGCCGGCCCAATATCATCTTCATCATCACTGACCAGCAGCGGTTCGATACGATCCGGGCATTGGGTTTCAATTACGTCGATACGCCCAACCTGGACCGCCTGATCCACGAAGGCGTGGCGTTCACCAATTGCCATATCACGGCCCCTTCGTGCGCGCCCTCGCGGGCAAGCCTGTTCACCGGCTACTATCCGCACACCACCGGCATCCTCAAGAACGCCGACCAGTGGCGGCATAGCTGGGTCGAGGAACTGGCCTACAGCGGCTATTACTGCGTGAATGTGGGCAAGATGCACACGTTCCCCTATGAAACACCGCTGGGATTTCATGAGCGGTACGTGGTCGAAAACAAGGACCGCTATCTCGAAGGCCGGTATTACTTCGACGAATGGGACAAAGGCCTGCGGGCACGCAACCTGGTCAAGCAGCAGCGCGAACTGTATCGCAAACTGCCCGACTACCGGGAACGCCTCGGCGCCTTTGAATGGGAGCTGCCCGAGGATGCCCATCCCGATTTCTTCGTGGGCGACATGGCCTGCTGGTGGCTGGAAACGCACCCGGTGCAGCAGCCGCTGTTCTTGCAGGTTGGTTTCCCCGGTCCGCACCCGCCCTATGATCCGATCCCGCGTTACGCCGAACCATACCTGGAGCGCGAGCTGCCGCTGCCGGTCGTCACTGAAGAAGAGCTGCAATCGCAGCCGCCGCCATTCCATGCCATGCGGGTACACAACACCGAGGTCGATCACGACTCGGTGGTCC
Source organism: uncultured Planctomycetales bacterium (assembly GCA_937927735.1). GTDB lineage: Bacteria > Planctomycetota > Planctomycetia > Pirellulales > S012-138 > CALBRZ01. The sequence goes on along the minus strand of CALBRZ010000101.1, from coordinate 9,251 downwards.
ATGTGCTCAACCCAACGCGCGAGCAGTTGCATCGCCAGCGGGCGTACTACTTGGCGAACGTGACGATGATCGACGAGAAGGTGGGCCAACTGCTGGCCACGCTCGAGCGACGCGGCTACCTGGAAAACGCCGTGGTGATCTTCACCTCGGACCACGGCGACTGCCTGGGCGATCACGGCCACAGCCAGAAGTGGACCATGTACGACATCATCACCAGGATGCCGCTGGTGGTGTGGTCGCCGGGCCGGTTCCCGGGCGGCCGGAAGATCGACGCCTTGTGCCAATTGATGGACATCGGTCCGGCGATCCTGGAATTGGCCGGGCTGCAGCCGGCGCCCACGCTCGAAGCCATTTCGCTGCTGCCGGCCCTACGAGGCGAACCGTGGCCCGGCCGGCCGTATGTGTACGCCGAGCACGCCCGCGACGGCATCCTGCAAACCACAGCGTTCATGTCGATGGTCCGGAGCCGCGACTGGAAGCAGGTGCACTTCCTCGACGAACCGTTCGGCCAGTTGTTCGACCTGGTGAATGATCCGGGCGAGATCCGCAACCTGTGGGATGAACCGGCCGCGGCTCCCCAGAAGCAGGCTCTGCTGGACGAGCTCCGCGAGTGGCGCATCCGCAGCCAGCTTCATACGGCCGACTGGTCCAAGGCCTGGCGATAACGCTTGGGCCCCCTGCCCCGCCTGGGCTGGCGAGCCCCCTTGCACGCAGCGCCCACCCCGTCGGTGCTGTCGGCAGCTACCTATCACCGCTGCAGGTGCGATGGGGAATCGCCCGTAGCTAGCATGGCGGCCCCCTTCTCATGCCGCGATGCGAGCTCTGCGGTCCACATTTTCAAGATGCGCAGTTTAGCACGTTTAGGGGGAAGCCAAATTCACTCGTGCCCAACTTTCGGGCACCATTTGCACAATTTTAGTGCAGCCTGCAAAGAAATCTGACAGCTTGTCGCGGCAGCTTTGCAGCACGCAAATCAAAAGTGGTTAAGCATTTAGACCACAAAGCCGATCTCAATGGCATTCGCCGTGGCACCCACGTTGCTTTGGCGTCCGGCTGAGTTAGCCCAGCGGCCCTCCCCTCGGCACGTATCCCCCGGCGGACGGCCAGGTCATAGCCGCGGATAACGTCCCCGGTGAGATGCTCGGCGGGAGCGTCTCCAGCCATCTGTCAGTGAGTTTGAGTGGAAAGGACAAAGCGCATGCCCGACAGGACACCACAAGAAGTTTTGGCGATGTGCCGTGACCAGGGGGTCAAGGCGGTAGACCTCCGGTTCATGGACTTCCCGGGCTTGTGGCAGCACTTCACGATCCCCGTCACCAAGCTCGACGAGGATACGTTTGAGAACGGCTTGGGCTTTGACGGCTCGAGTATCCGCGGCTGGCAGGCGATCAACGAGAGCGACATGCTCGTGGTGCCGGTGCCTGAAACCGCCTTTATCGATCCCTTCACCGATATTCCCACGCTGGTGATGGTCTGCAACATCCAGGACCCGATCACCCGTGAAGACTACAGCCGCGACCCGCGCAACGTCGCCCGTAAGGCCGTCAACTACATGAAGAGCTCGGGTGTGGCCGACACCTGCTACATCGGCCCCGAGGCGGAGTTCTTCATCTTCGACGACGTGCGGTTCGACCAGAACGCCCACGAAGCCTACTACCACCTGGACAGCATCGAAGGCGAGTGGAACCGCGGCCGGGTCGAAAGCCCGAACCTGGGTTACAAGCTGCGGTACAAGGAAGGCTACTTCCCGGTGCCGCCGGCCGACCAGTTCATGAACATCCGCAACGAGATGATGCAGACGCTCATCGATTGCGGCATCGACGTTGAGGCCCAGCACCACGAAGTCGCCACCGGCGGCCAGGCCGAAATCGACATGCGGTTCCAGGAACTGGTGCTGATGGCCGACCAGATGATGATCTACAAGTACATCATCAAGAACGTCGCCAAGAAGTACGGCAAGTCGGTCACCTTCATGCCCAAGCCGCTGTTCGGCGATAACGGCTCGGGTATGCACACCCACATCTCGCTGTGGAAGGACAACACCCCGCTGTTCGCCGGCGGCGGTTACGCCGGCCTGAGCGACATGGCGCTGTACGCCATCGGCGGTATCCTGAAGCACGCTCCGGCGATTCTGGCCTTCACCAACCCGACCACCAACAGCTACAAGCGGTTGGTGCCCGGCTACGAGGCCCCGGTGAACCTGGCGTACTCGCAGCGGAACCGCTCGGCGGCCTGCCGCATCCCGATGTACAGCCCCAGCCCGAAGGCCAAGCGTGTCGAGTTCCGCTGCCCGGACCCGAGCTGCAACCCGTACCTGGCCTTCTCGGCGATCCTGATGGCGGCCCTGGACGGCATCCAGAACAAGATCAGCCCGGGCGAGCCGCTGGACAAGGACATCTACGATCTGGAGCCGGAAGAACTGGCCAAGGTGCCCAAGGCGCCGGGCTCGCTCGACGAGGCGCTGGACGCGCTCCGCGAGGACCACGAGTTCCTGCTGCGTGGCGATGTCTTCACCGAGGACGTGATCGACACCTGGATCTGGTACAAGAAGACCAAGGAAGCCGATGCCGTGCGGATGCGTCCTCACCCCTACGAGTTCTGCATGTACTACGACATCTAAGGTGTCGGCCTGCCGTGGCCTTGGCGTCCTGAACGTCGAGCCGCTACCGACAACGCAAAGGTGATCCTCCTGGCCCGCCGCAGCCGGCATGCCCGCGCTGCGGCGGGTCGCTTTGTATCACCCCGCCCGCGCGGTCCGCGACGTGCGCTAGATTGTCCCCAACCAGGGGGTTATATTTGCGCCCAGCCGGCTGCCCTTCACGCCCAACCAGCGCACCGCTACGCTCGCTGTGGCGGTTGCCTTGACCGGGGGCCGGGCGGTCGACCTGCGGGCAATCTCTTCAGCACTTCCCCCAGCAGCGGCGCCGTATCCGCGCCCGCTCAGGTCAGCGCGAGCAGGATTCCCATGCCCATCATCAACTTCGTCAACGAGAAGAAGCAGATCCAGGTGCCGCCGGGCGCCAACCTCCGCAAAGAAGCGCTGAAGGCAGGCGTCCAGGTCTACAAGGGCATCCACAAGGTGCTGCACTGCCCGGGTATCGCCCAGTGTGGTACGTGCCGGGTGCTGATCACCAAGGGCATGGAGAACACCAACCCGCGTACCCTCCTGGAGCGGATGCGGATGAAGTTCTCGTTCGCATATATTGGTAATGAAGATACGATGCGTCTGGCGTGCCAGACACAGGTACACGGCGATATCGACGTGGTGACCACCCCGCCGATGAACCTGTACGGCGAAAACTTCTTCAGCTAAACCAAAGGAAGCAACACGGGGCAGGACTTCCTGCCGGCCCCCGCGCCGCGCTGATGCAGCACGCGGATCCAACCGGCGGCGCTAGCGTTTTCACCCTCGGCACCGACTTAACCGTTCGCGAGTAGCACGTTGGCCGTCAAACAGATCATCGCCGTGGTAAAGCCGTTTCTGGCCGAGAAGGTGATGGAAAGCCTGCGGCTGGCGCCGCTGGAAGCCTGCACCGCGCGCGAGGTCAAAGGCTTTGGCCGCCAGAAAAGCTACCTGGACGAGTACGGCGACAGCGAGTACTCGCAGGCCTTCTTGCCCAAGGTGGAAATCTCGCTGTGGGTCGACGAGGCCTGGGTGAACGAGGTTGTGCGCAAGATCGTGGCCGCCGCCCGCACCGGCCGCATGGGCGACGGCAAAATCATGGTGTTGCCTTCCTCGCCCGACCACGACGTGATCGACTTCTGAAACGCCGATCCTTTGTTGGCTCGCGATCTCTGCTGGCCGCGCCTTCGAGGGGGGGACGGCAAGAAGCGCTGCACAGGCATTTCTGCCGCGGCGTAACATTCGCCTTTCTTTGCCAGCATCCGTGGTATGATGGGAGCTGTTGCCGGCGATTTTGGCCTTGACGCGATTGCCGTTTTTCGCCGCGTCCAAGCCCGCTTTTCCGGCCGTCGCGCCTTGTTTGCAAGCTATGCCACCGCAAGCACTTGCAACGTTTGCCAAGGCCTCAATCTCCGTGTTGACCCCAAATGGAGGCACCCCTATAATCCCGCTCCGCATTGGGGAAGCCGCCGGGCGTGTCGCAGGCGGCCGTGGTTTCATCCCAGTTGGAATCACCCCCAATTTGCGGCGTGGCGCGACGAAAGAATCCCCGCACCTTTCGACTGCCCACTGGAGTTGCAGTGTCGTTTGACGCGCTTGATGCGAAAGAACAGATCCGCCAGGCGGTCGATATCGTCGACGTCGCCGGTGGGTACTTTCAGTTGCGCCGGGAGGGCCGCCATTTTAAGGCCTTGTGTCCCTGGCATGACGACGCGCGCCCCAGCCTGCAAATCAATCCCGAACGGCAAAGCTATCGCTGCTGGGTCTGCGATATCGGCGGCGACGTGTTCAGCCTGGTCATGCGGATGGAAGGGATCTCCTTCCCCGAAGCCATGGCCCAATTAGCCGAACGGGCTGGCATCGTTCTTTCGCAGCACCGGGGTTCCTCGGAAAAGTTCCGCAAGAAGCGCGGCCTGTACGATGTGCTGGCCTGGGCCGCTGAGCAGTATCACCGCTGCCTGCTGCACGCCCCCGAGGCCCAAGTCGCGCGCGATTATCTCACCGAGCGCGGCATCAGCCAGGAAAGCTGGAAGCAGTTCACGCTAGGCTATGCGCCCCTGTCGTGGGACTGGATTCAACACCGCGCGCGGCGCGACGGCATCAGCACCCAGCAGCTCGAAGAAGGCGGCGTGATCGCGCTGGGCCGGCAAGGCAACCGGTACTACGACCGTTTCCGCGGCCGAGTGCTGTTCACCATTCGCGATGTGCAGGGCCGCCCCGTCGGCTTTGGGGGCCGGGTGATGCCGGGTCCCGACGCCGACCGGGCCGCCAAGTACATCAACTCGCCGGAAACGCCGCTGTTCTCCAAGCACAAGCTGCTATACGGACTGGATCAGGCCCGCGACGCCATCAGCCGCAGCCGTACTGCCCTAGTGGTCGAAGGCTACACCGACTGCCTGATCGGCCACCAGTTGGGCATCCGCAACATGGTGGCCGTGCTGGGCACGGCACTGGGCGAAACGCACATCCGCACGCTGCGGCCGTACACCGACAAGGTGATTCTGGTGCTCGACGGCGATGAGGCCGGCCGGCGGCGCACCAACGAAGTGCTGCCGCTGTTCCTCGCCCAGCAGGTCGATTTGCGGATCCTCACCCTGCCCGATGACCTCGATCCGTGCGACTTCCTGTTGAAGTACGGCGCCGACGCCTTCAACGCGGCGGCCGAACGGGCAGAAGACGCGCTGTCGCACAAGTTCCGGTCCATCCGCGAGAACCTCAGCGGTGGCGTTCACCAGGTGCAGCAGGCTCTGGAAGACGTACTCAAGACCATGGCGGCCAACCCGGCCCCCTCGGGCGAAAGCCAGATTCGCGAGGCCGGTATCCTGGCGACGCTGGCGAACTTTACGCGCGTGCCGGAAGAAACACTCCGCAAACGGCTGGCGGAGTTGCGGCGCGGCGGTCGCAGCCAAGGCAAACCCGCAGCGTCTTACGAGTCGCAGCACACCAGCAGCGGCGGCGAGAGCAACACCGGTGGCGGTTCCACCCCGGTGGTGATTCGCGGCGAGCCGTGGGAATCGCAGCTCTTGGAACTGACGCTGCTCTACCCCGAATTGTTTGAGCAGTTTCGCCTGGCCGTGCGTTCCGACCAGTTCCGATCGGCGGTGCTGCGGGCCATCTTTGTGCACGCGGCATCGTTATGCGAGGAAGGCCGGCTGCCCAACCTGACCAACCTGCTGCTGGTGGCCGAGGACGAACGGCTACAGAGTCGGCTGGTGGCCCTGGATGAATCGGCGCAGGAAAAGTACGGGCAACGCTCGCATCAGGACCTGATCGAGATTGCCAAGCAGTTGATTCATCACCTCTCCTGGCAAGAATTAGAACGCGATCGGCGGCAGGAAGCCGCCCGCCTACAAGACCGAAATCTTGATGACCAGCACGCGGAACAGATTCTGAAACAAATCTTGGAGCAAGAACGCAGCCGACATGGTATTTCCCTGCCCACGGAGGGGTAGGACGTCGGGCTGCATCGGTCCCACTTCCCGCGAGCCGCTCCTTGAATGGCTCTGGGGCCGGACCATAATCGTAAGGCCGCATTGACGCGCCGGAGGATTAACGTGGACGCATTCGACTTGGATCTCCAGGAGCTCATCGCCAAAGGGAAGTCGCAGGGATATTTGACCTACGACGACGTCAACGCTTATCTGCCCGACGAGGCCATGAACGCCGATAAGCTTGACGACCTGCTGGTGGCCCTGGAAGACGCCGGGATCGACATACTCGACCAACCGCCCGCTCCCAAGGGCAAGAAAGCGGAAGCCGAGCCCGAGGTGGAGTCGCCGCTGGACGTGTTGGCCGAACTGGAGAAGGAGCTGCCCGCAGCCCCGGCCCGCAAGAACGGCCACTCCAGCCTGGCCAGCGACAACGTGCGCTGGAGCGACGACCCGATCCGGATGTATCTGACCCAGATGGCGGAAATCCCCCTGCTCACCCGCGAGCAGGAAATTGCCCTGGCCAAGAAAATCGAAATCACCCGCAAGCGTTTCCGCCGTTCGCTGCTGGCGTGCCATTACGCCATGCGGGCCACCGTCGAAACGCTCGACAAGGTGCACCGCGGCCAGTTGCCGTTTGACCGCACGATCAAGGTCTCGCTCACCGAGCAACTGACCAAGGAACAGATCCAGGCCCGCATGCCGCACAACCTGCAAACCCTAAAGCGGTTGTTGCAGGAGAACGAGCAGGACTTCCGCAACTTCATCAGCAAGCGGACCGATCCGGCCGAGCGTCGCGCGGCGCGGCAGCGGTTCTTGAACCGTCGTCGCCGGGCGCTGGTGCTGGTCGAAGAGCTGAGCCTGCGCACCCGCCGCGTGCAGCAGTTGATCCGCCCGCTGGAAGAGTTCTGCCAGAAGATGTGCGAACTGCAGCGGCGTCTGGAAGAACTGCCCGATACCACCGCCACCAAGGATGAGCGGGCCAACCTGCGGCAGGAGCTGCGCGACCTGATGCTGCTCACGCTGGAAACGCCCGTCACCCTCAAGCGGCGTCTGGCCAAGGTGCGGCAGCAGTTCGAGGAGTATGAAGCCTCGAAGCGCGAGCTGTCCGGCGGCAACCTGCGGCTGGTGGTGTCGATTGCCAAGAAATACCGCAACCGCGGCCTGAGCTTCCTGGACCTGATCCAGGAAGGCAACACCGGTCTGATGCGGGCCGTGGACAAGTACGAATATCGCCGCGGCTTCAAGTTCAGCACCTACGCCACGTGGTGGATCCGCCAGGCGATCACCCGCGCCATTGCCGATCAGGCTCGTACGATCCGCATTCCGGTGCACATGATCGACGTGCTGTCCAAGCTCCGCAACGCATCCAAGCGTCTGCTGCAAGAGTTTGGCCGCGAGCCGACGACGGAAGAAACCGCCGAATACGCCGGCATCAGCCTGGAAGAAACCCGCCGCGTGCTCAACATCGGCCGCCAGCCGGTCAGCCTGGACCGCCCGGTGGGCGAAAGCGAGGACTGCAGCTTCGGCGAGTTCATCGAGGACCACACCAGCGAGAGCCCGCTGAACGAGGCCTCGCGCGGCATGCTCCGGGCCAAGATCGAAGATCTGCTCAAGACCCTCACCTGGCGCGAGCGCGAGATCATCAAGCTCCGTTACGGCTTGGGCGACGGCTACACCTACACCTTGGAAGAGGTGGGCCGGATCTTCAAAGTGACCCGGGAGCGCGTCCGCCAGATTGAAGCCAAGGCCGTCCGTAAGCTCCAGCACCCGGTGCGTGCCCAGCAGCTGGAAGGTTTCCTGGCTGGCCTGGCCGCTCCGGTCGAGAACTAAGCCTCGCCGGCAGACAGTTCCGCACCGTGAAACCATTCGGGTACCCAGCCGGCCGCCGGCTCCTGCACCGAGGGAGCCGGCGGCCGTTTTCGTGCGCTCTAGCCGTTTCGCGCGACCAAGCCGCCAGCGGCCACGTGGCGCGAGCGGGCGCGATCATCTTGACGCAATCGACAGCTTTTCCACAATGAAACCATTCGCCATACATGGATGTAAGCCCTGGCGCGATCAAAAGTTGTCGCCCAGGGCCCCTGCGGAGGAGGATGTCGCAGATGGGTAAGGACAGGTCCTCACGGAAACGTGGTCCCCAGACTCCGCAGGATTCGGCTCCCCAGCAGGCCGGAGCCGTGCCCTTCCGCTGGGAGGGCGGCAAGCTCCAGATCTGTTTGATCACGACGCGCCGCAACCGGCACAAATGGATCATTCCCAAGGGACTGATCGAGCGGGGCGATACCCCAACCCAAACCGCTCTCAAAGAGGCTGAGGAGGAAGCCGGCCTGGTAGGCCGCCTGATGCCCGAGCCGCTGGGCCAGTATCAGTACAAGAAACTGGGCCGCTGGCTGTCGGTGCAGGTGTACGCCATGGAGGTGCACGCGAGCCACGAGTCGTGGGCCGAGGAGAAACGTCGCCGCCGTCGCTGGGTGGAAGCGCAGCAGGCGATTGAGATGGTTTCGGCGGCGCAACTTAAGCCGATCGTCATGGCTGCGCTGAATCGGATCATGGCCTTACCCTCGCCCCAGGCCGAAGGATAGTCCCCAAGCGGTACATTCTCCCCCCTGCTTCGGCCATGCGCTGTGCAGAAAACCCGTTGAGCGGATTGCAACGATCCACCAGGCGCATTAGGTTCATTCTCAGCGCAAGTGGTTAACGTGCGGTTTCCCAGGCGGCGTTTCCAGCACGTGCCGATTTTCCAACTGAATAGCCGCAGAGAAGTAGTGGGGATCAAGAACCATGTTGCAATTCCGCTGGATGTTTGGCCTGCTGGTAGCCCTCGCCAGCATCGTCTCGCCTGCCTCGGCCCAAGACGCTGAGATCAAAGCCGACGACACCGTCGTGGTGACCGCCGACAAGGCCCGCTTCATGCTGGGCAGCACGGTCCTGGCTGAGATTCCCAAGGACACCGAGCTGAAGGTCATCAAGGTCCTCAACAACTGGGTGGGCGTCGTCTACAAGGTCAACAACGAGGACAAGGGCGGCTGGATTCACCGTCGCTACGTGAAGCTGGCCACCGCTCCGGCCGAGAGCAAGCCGGCTCCGATGCCTGAACCCAAGAAGGAAGAGCCCAAGCCCGAAACCAAGCCGGAACCGAAGAAGGAAGAACCCAAGCCCGAGCCCAAACCGGAACCCAAGAAGGAAGAACCCAAGCCCGA
>CALBRZ010000100.1 GCA_937927735.1 uncultured Planctomycetales bacterium | reverse complement strand
CTCAGCCCGGCTGGATAGTTACCAGGCCAACGAACTAAGATCGCGCGTCTGCCGCTAACGCCCCACGGCTTCCTTCACCGTCACGTGCACGCTGCCTTCGTTATCGACCAGGCCAGCGGTCGATTCGTTGATTTTCACGTATAGTGTGCCGTCTTGCTCGGGTGTCAGCGTGCTGGCCGAGCCGATCGGTACCGCCTTGATCAACGGTGTGACGCCGCTGCCCACGTGGTCCGGCTGCACGGCGGCCTCCAACATGCCGAGCGGCAGGCCAGCGTGATAACGGATCGTGACGCCGTCAGGCTCGCTGTACCAGGGCTTGCCTTCGTTGGCCACGCGATAACGTCCGGTGGCGGTCACCTGATAAGTACGCCCGGCTTGCAAGCGAATGCCGGTACTTTGCCAGCCGCGATCGGTTGCAATGGTCGCGGTCGCTCCACTTGCAGGCAGCGGCTGTCCAGGCTCAAAGCGAATAGCCGCCCGCTCCAGGTCGTAGCCGTAATCCAGCCCGGCAATGAACACCTGCCAACTTGTCACGACTTGATCGCTGTCGGCTTCATAGAGCTTGAGCATCTCTTCCATCAAATCACTCAACGCCGGCAGCTTGAACAGCGTACGGAACCGGTCGCGGTACGCGGGGTGCGTGTCGAAGAAGTAGCACGCCGCCCAGCTCCAGGCGTAATCCTCGTTGCCCATGTTGCGGCTGAGTTGAATGGCAAACACGCCATTGAGGTTGCGTGCCCGGCCTTCGCGATAGGCGTCGGCCACGAGCTTGATGCGGCCCCACAAGGGCACCTCGTCGCGGCTGCGGGGCATGTAGCGGGTCTGTACGGTCAGACCGCCGGGGCCATCGTCCACGCGGTGTGTGCCGAACAGCTCGGCCATGCCTTCAAAGTACCAGGTGGGATAGCTTCGGTTGAGCCGCGTGAGCATGAAGCTGTGCGTGCCTTCGTGCAGCAGCAGGTGACGGCGGTAATACTCCGAGGGCTGCTCGACGATGTACAGTTCGTGTCCCTCGGCAAAGCCATTGTCGAACTCCGGCAAATAGTCCGGCAACAGTCCGGCGGCTTTGAACCGCTCCTTGTTCTGCATGATGAACGCGTTGACTCGCCAGGGCGGACTGGACTCGCGGGGCACGCCGAAATAATCGCACCACTGCGGATAGACGGCATCGAACACGGCCGGCAACCGGTCCAATTCGTCACTGGCCGGCAGGTCGGTGTAGATGCGCACGTGCTGGCCGCGGAGCTCGCGAATGCCGGCGGCGGCTGCCTTGGCGGCATCGATCTCGCGGGCTGGCGGAATCCTGAGATTGCCTTGGTTATCGATCAGCCCCTCGCGTTTGGCCTGCTCCATCAGATCCGCCAAGGGAGCGCCCGGGGCGACGGGCCGACCGCGCAAGGCGGGATCGGTCGTGGCCGGGTCGAACTTGGGCGGCGGAAACGAAGGCTCGCCGCTCATGCTCGCGGTGGCGTCGGGCGCATCCTTCGGCGGCGGAAAGTCGGGCAGGGCATCGCCGCCGGCCGGGTCGGAACGCGAGGGAGTATTCGACGGTGCGGCAGCAGAAGGTGGTTTAGCCGCAGTTGAAGCAGCCTGCTGAGTCGCCGCCGGGGCAGGGGAGGGGGGCGCATTCTCTTGGCAGCCGGCGACAGGCAACGCCAAGCCAACTCCTGCCAGCGCCGCAATTGCATACCAGGGTTTGCACGCCACTTCGCTGCTCCTGCGCTCCGCGCGATGGTTCGCTGAGCCTTCGCCCCAACTCAATCATTCCATTATGCGCAGGCTGCCCAGCACCAGCGACAGTGGATGCCACCCAACCGGCAGGGCATCCCCCACCTGGTTACTGCCACTGACCACTGGCGATCAACCGCTGGAGCGGCTCGATCATTTGCCGCATCGCCCGCCCGCGATGGCTCAGGGCCTTTTTGACTGCTGGGCCAAGCTGACCGAAGGTTTCGTGGTACTCCGGTATTTCAAACAGCGGATCGTAGCCAAAGCCGCCTGAACCACGTGGAGCAAACACAATCCGGCCGTGGCAAGTGCCTTGGGCTTCCGCGCGGATCTCGCCCTTGGGATCGGCCAGGGCCGCGTAGCACACGTAGTGGGCCCCGCGTCGCTCCAGCGGCACGGCAGCCAACTGCTCCAGCAGCAGCCGATTGTTGTCCTCATCGGTGGCGTTGGGACCGGAAAAACGTGCCGAGAACACGCCGGGGCGACCATCCAGGGCATCCACACACAGCCCACTGTCCTCGGCCAGCACCCATTGTCCCAGGTGCACGGCCTGTTCGGCGGCTTTCTTGCGGGCGTTCTCGGCAAAGGTCTGCCCGTTCTCCTCGACCTCCAGTGCATTCTCAAAATCGTCCAGGGTGAGCAGCTCCAGCCCCAGGTTGAGCGGGGCCACAAGCTCCCACAGTTCTTCGCGCTTTTTGTTGTTGTGCGTGCCCAGCACCAGCACCGGAGCGTCGGCCATGGCGATCTACCGTCTCGACAGAGGACAGGACTCGATGGAGCGAAGTGACCAGAGGGCATTTTCGCCATCGCCGCCCACCGTGCAACCGGGCCGGCGGTTGAATCGCGGCGTCCTCTGCCAGGCAAAGATCACCATGCGCGGATTGGTTCCCGCCGTGCGGCAGGGCAGGGGGGAGGGGGGATCGCCATAAGTCGTGTTGCAGCGTCGCAGTGCCGGTCCAATCGCTTGCGACCGAAGGTAGCAGGGCTTACGATCAAGTAGATTATCCACATGACGCCAACCTTCCGCCGGCCGCCCGCCCGCCTTTCAACTGGGGGGAAAGCGTTCCGCGAGCGTGCCGCAGATCCTGCCCAAGTCTCCTTCCCCCGGTTCGTCGCGGTCGGACTGTTCCCTCGCGGAGGGCCGCGGCGGCGTACGAAGGGATAACTCCCGCATGTCTGACGCGATTCAGCCCCACGTCGATATCCCGTTCTCGGTCCCGTTCACGCATCGGTTGCGGTTTACGACCGACGTGCTGGGCCGCGACGACGAGGTGCTGCTCAAGCTGCTGGAGGCCGCGCCGGGTGAAGCCGCCCGCGTGCAGTTCTGGCTCGATGAAGGCATGGCGCTCGCCGTGCCCGAGTTGGTCGAACGGATCGAAGCCTTCTGTGCCCGGCATCCCGGCCGCGTAGCGCAGGCGGGCAACGTGCAGTTGGTGCCCGGCGGCGAAGCGATCAAGAACGACATTCACATCCTGGAGCGGATGCTGAAGGTCATCAACCACCATAACCTCGACCGCCGCAGCTACATTCTGGTGATCGGCGGCGGGGCGGTGCTCGACGCCGTAGGCTTTGCCGCGGCGATCGCCCATCGCGGCATTCGGCTGATCCGCTTCCCGACCACCACGCTGGGTCAGGCCGACTCGGGCGTGGGCGTCAAGAACGGCGTGAACCTGTTCCGCAAGAAGAACTGGCTGGGCGCGTTCGCCGTGCCCTGGGCGGTGGTCAACGACGAAACCCTGCTGGCCACGCTCGGCATGCGCGACTTCCTCTGCGGCTTCTCCGAGGCCGTGAAGGTTTCGCTGCTCAAAGATCCGGACATGTTCGACCAGTTGTGCCAACTGGCGCCGCGCATTCGCCAGCGCGACATGTCGGCCGCAGGCCCGATGATCCGCGCCTCGGCCACGTGGCACCTGCGGCACATTACCCAGGGCGGCGACCCGTTCGAAATGCTGGAAGCCCGGCCGCTGGATTACGGCCACTGGTCGGCCCACAAGCTGGAGCCGATGACCGACTTTGAACTGCGGCATGGCGAGGCGGTTTCGATCGGCGTGGCCATCGACACCGTGTATTCGTCGCTCAAGTTCGGCTTCCCCAAGGCCGATGCCCGCCGCGTGCTCCGCTGCCTGGCCGACCTGGGATTGCCGCTGGATCACCCGCTGCTGGCCGATACGCAAACGCTGTTTGAAGGGCTCGAAGAGTTCCGGCAGCACCTGGGCGGACGCCTCACGCTGACCATGCTCCGGGCAATCGGCCAGCCGTTCGAAATCCACGAAGTCGATTACGACGCCATGAGTCAGGCGATTGGCCTGGTCCGCGAGTACGCCCACAGCCACGGCCAAGAGGTGGGTGTGAACTGACCGCTCCCCCCCAACCAGAAGGCACCACCTCCCATGGCCAAGGCCCGAGGTTCCCAAGCCGGCCAGCCGTCCGAAGGTTTCTCCGCCGAAGAACGCGCCGCCATGCAGGAGCGGGCCAAGGAGTTGAAGGCGGCCAAACGCCGCTCCAGCAAGGCCGACGGCGAAGCCGACCTGCTAGCGCAAATTGCCGCTATGGCCGACGACGACCGGGCCATCGCCGAGCGGCTCCATGCGCTGATGAAGGAGATCGCCCCGGAGCTGTCGCCCCGGACCTGGTACGGGATGCCAGCCTACGCCCGCGACGGCAAGGTGGTGGTGTTCTTCCAGGCGGCCTCGAAGTTCAAGACGCGGTACGCCACGCTGGGCTTCAGCGAACACGCCAGGCTCGACGACGGCACCATGTGGCCCACGGCCTATGCCATCACACGCCTGACCGATCAGGAAGCCGAGCAGATCAAAGCGCTGGTTCGCCGGGCCCTGGGCTAACCGGCTATCATCGAACGCTCGCTGTCGCTGCCTGCAATCGGCTGCTTCACGGCAAAGCCACGCGGCTCTGCCATTTTGTTGCCCGGCGGCCCATAATCGAGGGCAGGGCAGGGGGGCAACTTTCGGGCGGTGGTTTACTCGGTGGCGGCGCTGATTGAAGGGCGTGCTGCTCCGTCCCATTGATCCTCTTCTTGCTGCGTGCAAACACAGTCCCGTGACTCGCATCTTTCCTACACTGGCCCTGTTCGCGCTGACCTTTGTGGTGGTCGCGGCGGTGCTCGGCCTGACGGTCGATACCTCGGACCTGAGCCAGGAAGCCGCCCGCGACTGGAAGCGGCTGCACATGCTCTCAGGCATCCTGGCGGCGATCTCGGTGATGCTGGTGAACGGGATCGTGATCACGTACTTCATCGGTACCAGCCGCTGGTGTCGCGAAGTGGTGGAGGCCTACGAACTGGAGCCTGCGCTAGCCGCCCGCAGTGCGGCCCTCAAACGCCGTGCCTTCCCCGTAACGCTGGCGGCCATGCTGGTGGTCGTGGGCATGGTGGCCCTGGGCGGCGCGGCCGATACGGCGCAAACGCTGCCCGAGCCGCCCTGGGGTTTGACCTGGGCCGACATCCACCTGCTGGGCACGCTCCTGGGCACGGCCTTCTTTGTGTGGGTGGGCTATCAGCAGTGGGCGACCATCGCCGCCAATCAGCAGGTGATCGCCGCCATCCTGGCCAAAGTGCGTGAGATCCGCCTGGCCAAGGGCCTCGATGTTGACGATGATACCCAGTCTGCCGCATCAGCGGCCGAGGCCGTCGCCGCGACGTCGACACACGCCCCAGCTCACGTCCCGGCCGACGACACGCCACGCCGCCCTCAGGCATAGCTCGCTTCTGTTTTCACCCGCTCAACGGATTGGTACCCATGCGTGCCGTGGTTCAACGTGTTTCTCAGGCTTCGGTCACCGTCGCCGGCGAAGTGGTCGGGCAGATAGGCCCTGGCATGCTGGTACTGTTGGGCGTAGCCGACGGCGACGACGAGCGCGACGCCGCCACTCTGGCCGACAAGATTGTCGGTCTGCGGATCTTTGAAGACGAAGAAGGCAAGATGAACCGCGGCCTGGCCGACATCGGCGGCGCGATGCTGGTTGTCAGCCAGTTCACGCTGCTGGGCGATTGCCGCAAAGGCCGACGTCCCAGCTTTGTCGCCGCGGCAGCTCCGGAAACCGCCGAACGGCTGTACGAAGTCTTCGTAGAGCACGTAAAGGCCGCCGGCATCGAGGTGGGCACGGGCCGCTTCCGCCAACACATGGACGTGGCCCTGGTCAATGATGGCCCGGTCACGCTGCTCTTGGATAGCCGCAAGCTGTTTTGAAGCTTGCGTGCAAGCCGCCCCCGTAAGCTCGGCTAGAAAGACGATCCACACAGCCGGCGCTCAATAGCGGCCGTGCCAGTTGTTGCTGGCCGGGTATCCGCCCGATTGGTAGGCCCCGGCGGGATAGTTCTGGTAGCTGCCCTGCGGATAGGCGCTGGGTTGATAGCTGCCTTGGGGATAGCCGCTGCCATCTGGATAGGCGGCGGGCTGATTGCCGTAGGGATACTGATACTGCCCGGCAGGATAGCCGCCCTGGTAGTAGTTCTGCGGATACGTACCGGCCGGATAAGAACCGCCTCCGGAATAGTTGTTCTGGTAAGCGCCGTTTTGATACGCGCCATTCTGGTACGCGTTGCCGGGATAAGCACCGCCGGGATAGGTGCCGTACTGCTGATTGTTTTGTTGATAGCCGCTACTGGAATAGCCGCCGTTTTGAGGCGCGTTTTGATAGCTGGAGTCGTAGCTGCTTTGCGGCCACGCCTGCTGTTGATTGGAATAACTACCTTGGGGCGAGCTGCCCGATGGCGGCGGTGGTAACTGTTGCCCGTAGCTGGGAGAGCTGGGATCGTACACCACCGGTGTAGGCGTTTGAGCCTCGGGCGGGACGGGCCAGGTTCGCTGGGCGCCTGCGTGATTCCCCTGCGCTGCCGCAGCAGGTTGCCCCGCATTGACCTGCGGGGCGTTATTGGCACGCTGGTCGGCGATCCGGTGGCCCGCGTGGTCGTGCAGATGATCCAGCAGATCGGCGTCGTAGATCACCAGGTACGTCAGCAGCGCCAGCTTGGAGAACGTGGAGAAGTTGCCCCACATGCTGGGGCCCCAAAGCTTGAGCGCGGTACCGAACGACTTCTTCTTGCACAAGCGGCCGCGGTACCAGTACAGGCTCCAGAACTCGTCGAGCACCAGGTGCGACGTGTAGCCCAGGAACACTGCGACCGCTTTGAAGACGCGCATATTCTCCGCGTCGCAGTCGCATATCAAATAGGTGACTTCGGCAAAGATCACCGCCGCCGGGATACTATGAAACATCCCCCGGTGCACGGTGTAATGGCGCAGAAAGTAGCCGAAGCCGAATCGAATGAACAAATAGATCAGCGCCCCGACCAGCACCATCATATCGGTGCTGAAGCCCAGGTTGCGGAAGCGGTCGATCAGCAGCATCGGCACCACAGCCGCGCCAAAGGCCAGGCTTTCGCGCAGCGGCACGCCGCTGTTGCTATCGATGTCGGGCAGCATGCCCGAGACGCTGCACATGCCCGTGGCCAGCAAGCACTGGTCCAGCGGCACATCGAAGCAGACGGCAGCGCCGGTCCCGTAGGCAACGCCCAGCACGGTGCTGGTAGTGATGTGCGTTTTGAAGTCGGCCATGACAGCCCTGCCTCGGGAGCTAGCAAACCAAGCGCGCTGCGGAAGCGCACATGTTGCCTTATCGGCAATGTGCCATCCATACCCATCGAATGGTAGGCGGACTCTTCTGAAATGGAAATGTGGGCGAAGTCTGAAAGCTAGCGTTGCTGCCGCAGTTTCCGAGCAGCTTCCACCGCATGCAGGTGTACCTTGCCCGCCACTGGTATGCCCACACTGCTAGCATGCTTGCGGTATGGAACAGGCACGCTAGCGCGATGCGGTGCCCCCCCCCGGCACGCCCCAGTGGCCGACTGGCCTTTGGTGCAGATCAGGGGCTGGGCTATACTCCGCACCGTCGAACCGCCAAGCCCCGCCGCCGGGTTCGTCTCCCCTGCCCTAAATCGTTGCCGCTCCGGGAGCTGCTTGTGTACGACATATTGATGCTCTTTGTGCTCGTAGGCTGCGTGCTGTTTGGCGCCTGGAAAGGCATGGCCTGGCAGTTGGCCTCGCTAGCATCGCTCGTGGTGAGCTACCTGGTCGCCTTGCAGTTCGCCGACGCGGTAGCGCCCATGATCGGCACCGAGGAGCCGTGGAACCGCTTCGTGGCGATGTTCATTTTGTACATCGCTACCTCCGCCGGTATCTGGCTGGCGTTCCGCGTGGTGGCCGGCATCATCGACCGCGTGAAGCTCCGCGAGTTCGACCGGCAACTGGGCGCGATCTTTGGCGGCGTCAAAGGCGTGCTGCTGTGCATGGCGATCACGTTCTTTGCCGTCACGTTGAGCAGCAAAGCCCGCGAGGTGGTGCTGGCTTCCAAGTCGGGCCATTACATCGGCATGCTGCTGCACCGCGTTCATCCGCTCATCCCCGAAGGCGTGCACGAGGTGCTGCATCCGCACTTCGAAGAGTTTGAACGCAAGCTCCAGCCCGATGGCGCGCCGCACGAGGATCACGAGCCGCGCTATCAACCACCGGCCACCGGCACAGCCGGCGGCAACCAGAACAACAGCAACCCGTTCTCAACCTGGCCAGCCAGCTATCCGGGGCAGGGGGGCTATTCGAGCCCAAACAGCAACAGCAGCAGCACCAATCCAGCCAACCCACTTGGCGACAAGTTCAACCAGGTGCTCAACGGCCTGGAAACCGCCCGGCGCGTCACGGAAGCCCTCCAGGGCACCCAGCCAACCACGCCGACCCATCCGCCGGCCAACCAGCTGGACCGCCTGAACGACCATCTGAAGTGGCTGGGCACGATGACCGGCTTTACGGGCATCGAAGCCTTGGAGCCCGGCGAAGCTCCGGCGCCACCCAATACGTCGACGCGCTGACGGCCGGCCATCGGCCGCACAACCAGACCGGCGGCACAGCCGACAGCCAGACGGAAAGCGCCAACCCCAGGGCGGGGATTGGCTACGAACAACGCAGCGCGGCGGCGATGAACAACGGATCGATGAACAACGTTGCGCGAGCCACCAACCAAGAGCCACACGACAAGCCGCAGCAGGGGAGCGGCCAGCGTTTGAGCGGGCCCATCGAACGCCCGCCGCAACGACGCCATGCAGCGCCAAAGCGAACACAAGATGACCGCGATCTTCATCGCCCAACGCGAGGCCAAGCTGCCGGAACCGCGGCGGCTGGCCCCAAATCGAAAAACCCTGGAATTCCCGGGCCTTTCGGCACCCAAGAACCGAACATAACAGAGATTATCGGACGTTGGGGATATCGCCGGAGAAGTTTCGTGAACCTCGGCGCCGGCAAGTCGGCGCGCAGTCGGGCGGCGCGAGCCAGGGCGAACGCGGTCGCGCCCGCGGGGCGCGGCGCAAGCAGACGAGCGGCGAGCCGATCCGGCGATGAACATCGCCGAGCCCAAGCCGCCACCGACGCGGCCAGCCCGGGCGAGGTTTCCTGGCGAGCATCCAACGAGCGGTCGGCGGAGCTTCGCCGCGGCATCCGGCCGGTTCAGCAGCTGTTACGGTCGCGCAGCGAGCCGCGAGTTGCAATTGGCCCGGCTCAAGCCTCAAACCGGGCAGGCCCAAGCGTCCGCCAAGCGCAAACAAAAAAGGTGCGCCAGGCCGGCGGCACCTTCAATGTGTTCGAGCGAGTTCCCGGAGTGGTTACTCGGCCTGACCGTTGCCGGCAAAGGCCAGCTCGGCCGCTTCGCCTTCGAGGAACGGGCCCATCTTGCGGAACTTCTCGTAACGGGCTTGCACCAGCTCGTCGATGGGGATGCTGAGCAGCTCACGGAGCCGGCGAACGAGATACATCTTGATGGCGTTGGCCATTTGATGGTGGTCGCGGTGAGCGCCGCCCAGCGGCTCCTCGATGATGTCGTCGACCACGCCAAACTCTTTCAAGTGGCGCGAGGTGATCTTGAGTGCCCGGGCGGCCTGTTCCTTGTAGGCATCGCTTTTCCAAAGGATGCCGGCACAACCTTCAGGGCTGATCACCGAGTAGTAAGCGTGCTCCAGGATCGCCACGCGGTCGCCCACGCCAATGCCCAGGGCGCCGCCGGAGCCGCCTTCGCCAATCACGATGCAGATGATCGGCGTCCGCAGTCGCGACATCTCGAAGATGCAGTCGGCGATGATCTGAGCCTGGCCGCGTTCTTCGGCACCCACGCCCGGATAAGCGCCGGGCGTATCAATAAAGGTCACCACCGGCATCTGAAACTTGGCGGCCAGCTTCATCTTGGCCAGCGCCTTGCGATAGCCCTCGGGATGGGCACAACCGAAATTGCAGGCAGCCCGCTCGCGGAAGTCGCGGCCTTTCTGATGGCCGACAAACAGCAGCTTGAACTCATCGAGCTTGGCAAAGCCGGTGATGATGGCGCGATCGTCGCCATAGCACTTGTCGCCGTGCAGTTCGACAAAGCTGTCGAACATCAGATTGATATAGTCGGTGCTCATCGGCCGCTCGGGATGCCGCGCCACTTGCACGGTTTCCCACGGCTCGAGATTGCTATAGATCTTCTTGATCAGCTCCGTGCGTTGCCGGCGCAACTGGCGGATCTCTTCCTGAATCTCGGGGCTCTGATCGGCCTGTTCGAGCTTGGCCAGCCGGCTCTCCAGTTCGTACACGGGGCGTTCAAAGGCCAAACGGTGCTGGGTGGTCGACATGTCGATCGAGTCCGATTCGTGATAGGCAACAGGAAGGAACGCTTTGCGTTCTTAATCGGCGGTCGCTGGGTGCGGGGATTGACGCCGCGGGCCACAAAGGCTCGCCGGCGGCAGCACGGCTGGCGATGCAAGTCCGGTTCCGCCTGCGCCGCGGAGTGCCCGGCGCAGGGAGCTATTCCTCGCTAAGCGCCGTTTGCCGCAGCCAGTTACACGCCCGCAAGCCCAGCCCCCGGGGGTTATTGTTCTGCACGCGGCCACCGCCTTCAAGATGGTGAAACCTCGCAGGCCGGGTATTTTCTGCCATTTTTGAGGCATTTGCCGACCGACACTGCCCGCCGCCAGGCCGCACGCAACGGGGCACTCCCGGGTGCGCCGCCGCAGGCCGGCCACCGTGGGGGGAAGCCATCATCGCGCGAGGTGCAGCCACGCTTGGGGGGCGGTACCGTACACCAGGCCTGGCCACCGTCGCCGCTGCTAGCGCATCGCCGCAGTGATCCCCACGACGTGCCTCCCGCGGCCGCCAGGCTTGCCGCCGTCAGGTGTCTTCCGTCTCCGGAGCGGCTGCCAGCTTGGGCTGGTTCTTGAACAGCGGGATCGTCTTGAGCGCGGCCGCCAACTGTTCGTAGTCGGGCCGATGCTCCGGCTTCTTTGCCAGCATCTGCTGGAGAAGCTGGGCAAACTCGGTCGACACGTTGCTGTTGGCCGCTTCGGCGTTGGGGATCGCCGCGCGGAGATGCCGCGTCAGCAGATCGTTGACGCTAGAACCGGTGTACGGCTTCTTGCCGCAGACCACCTCATACAGCGTGCAGCCCAGGCTGTAAATGTCAGCCTTTTCGTCCACGGCCTGGCCGCGGATCTGCTCGGGCGACATGTAGCTGGGAGTGCCCTGAACCTTGCTGCGGCCGGAAAAAAACCGGGCCAGGCCCGACTTCTTCTTTTTCTGAGCCAGGGCGAAGTCGATCAGCTTCAGATCGCCGTTTTCATTGATCAGAAAGTTGTCGGGCTTCACGTCGCGGTGCACCCAGCCCTGGCTGCTCAGATAGCCCAGGGCCTCGACGCTTTGCTGGGCGATCCGGGCTGCCCGGGGCGCCAGCGCTTCGACACCGTCGGCCTGGAGCACCTGCTTGATGTTGGGCGCCGGGAACAGCTCCATCACCACGTAGACTTCACCCTTGTGCTGGGTGAACTCAAAGAACTCAATGATCCGTTCGTGGTGGAGGGTGCGGCCGACCTCGAACTCGTGCTTGAGCAGCGCGACTTCCTCGCGCGTTTGCTGCTCACCAAGAAACAGCCGCTTGAGCGCGTACTTCTTGCGATCGGAGTCGCGAATCACTTCCCAGATTTGGGCCGTGCGGCTGCTACGGATCAAATTCAGAAGTCGATATGGTCCGATGTAGGTCATAACTGCCTGGCGATCCTGGCTCAACGCTGCCCCCAAGCCGCGATGCAGCGAGCCTGGGCCTCTCCTCTCATCAAGCCCATGGTACCCCAGCGGCGCAGGCCAGGTAAGTCAAACCGGCATCAAATTGGGGGGAACCAACCGCCACAATAACCCGCGTGCGCGGGGGCTCATCGGCAAGGCGCGGCGTCGGCCATCGTCGCAATGCCGCTCCCCTCCACGTTGACCGGCAGGGGAGACACCCCTGCCCTGCCCCGGCCTGACGGTCCGATTTTAACGGCGTTTGGCCCCCTGCTGCGGCAGCTTCTCCAGTTCCTGGCGCTGGAAGCTCCACCACAGGTGCCGCGGGATGCAGCCCAGGGCGACAAAGCCCAGCATGAGCGCCCAGGCGATGGAGAGCGTGAGCAGCACGCCTTCGGTGAAGCCGTAGGAGTGCAGGCCGGCCCCCAGCTCGTTCACGCCGAACCACGACCAGCTCACAAAGATCATACCGGCCACCGACAGCACGGCCGTGCCGCGTTCCTTGATCATGCCGTCCCAGCGGGCGTGCAGCACCAAGGCGTTCCACAGCACGATGATCAACGCGCCGTTCTCCTTGGGGTCCCAGCCCCAGAAACGGCCCCACGAATCGTCGGCCCACAAGCCGCCCAGCACCGTACCTACGAAGCTGAAGAACAGCGAGAAGCACAGCGTGCCGTAGGTCATGCGATACAGTTCGCGCTCGATCTTGGGTGTGAGCGTGGGCGTAAACAGGCCGCGGACGATGTAGATCAGCCCCAGCAGGCCCGCCAGATACGTGGTGGCATAGCCCAGCGTGATGCATGTCACGTGGGTCGCCAGCCAGAACTGGGTATCGAGCACCGCCACCAGCACCACGAAGGTATCTCCGTCGCGGGACAGGAAGTGGGCGATCCCCAATGTGATGAAGCCGGCCACCGAGCCGAGGATGTTGCCCACGCCCATCTTGAAGACGCCTTCAATGATCAGGCCCAGCACCACCATGCCCCAGCCGATGAACACGGCCGACGAATACAGGTTGGTCACCGGCGGGCGGCCGGAAATATAGATACGGCCCACCAGGGCGAACGTCTGGATCAACAACGTCAGCACGATCAACCACAGCGCTGCCCGATTGAGCGCCTTGGACCAGCCGAGCCACGAAAGGCCCGTCAGCACAAACGCCACGAGATAGAACGCGGCCGCGTAGAAGAACAAGCTGGCCCTGTTGAAGTACGATTCGAACGACACCTTGTTCGCGTACGGCTTCACCAGCGGGCTGTCGTTCACCAGTTTGAGATACGCCGCCACCTGGTTATTGAAGCTGGTGGCGAGATCCGACGTATCGCCGGCGGAAGGCTCGGCCTGGAACAACGCGTGGTAGTTGTCCAGCAGCGAAGCCAGCGATTCGTAGTATGGATTGACCGGCTGACGTTCCATCGCGCGGATCGCGTTTTCGAGCCAGGCCTTGGGCAGCACATCCCAGGTAGCCGCCGCAAACTGGGCCGTGCTTGCCGTGGCACCGGCGATCGCGCCGTTAAGCTGCAGCGGCAAGGCCCCATCGAAGGGCGGCACCGAGAGCGGCGGCTGGCTGCGTTCCAACTGCGTGAGCAGAGCCATGAACCGCCGGACCTCGTCGGCCGTCGACGGCTTCTGCACACTGAACGACGCGTGCAGCTTCAGGAACAATTGCCGCTTGCGTTCCAGTTCCAGCAACTTGCGCTGGTAGGTCGAAAGCTGCTCGGCCTCCAGTTGCTGCGCATCGGCGATCTCGCTCTGAAGCTGCGGCAACCGCTCTTCAAACTCGCTGTAGGCGTAGCGGAAGCCCTCGCGAGGCTTGAGCCCCAGCTTGTCCAGCAGCTCCAGGTTTTCGATCCGGAAGACCGGGTATTCCGCGGCCACTTGCGGCCGGGTCATCAGGTCCATCAGCCAGCGGGTGGCCAGTTCGGAGTGCCGCTTGGATTTGACGCTGACATTCAGCGCTTTGAGCTGCTCGACCAAAGCATGGGCCTTTTGCCCGGGAGCATCGCGAAGCACCACGTGCGCGCCGCCCCCCTCCCCTGCCGGCACTTCGCCGCCTGCCTTGCGAATGGCCAGCTCGGCCGCGTCGCGGTTGGTGCCAAAATCGCTCACCACGACGTCGTACAGCGAGAAGCCCTCACTCTTGGAGAGAACCAGCAGGCTCGTGCGGGCGATGGTATCCAGCGGCTTCATCCGGCCTTCGTACACGATCGGAATCTTGCCGAGCTGGTAGTAGTCGACTTTACCGGCAACCGGCGCGGGCGGCTTGAGGATGTAGAGGGTCAACAATCCGAACACGGCCAGCACGCCCGCCGGCAATGCCCAGTTGAGCACGTGGCGCGGCTTGGCCTCGGGCGCCGGCGTAACCATGGCCTCTTCGGGCGTGGCGGCCCGAGCCGCGGCGGCATGCTTGAAAGCCGGGTGGTCGATCGTTCCGATCACGCTCGTACCCTCGGCCGGCACCGCGGCTTCAGCCCCGGAGCGGCGCTGCAAGAACCGCAACAGCACCGCGCCGAACTGGTAGAACATGCCCGTGGCCACGATCATGCAGCACACGTACGGGATCATCCAGCCGACATTAGCCACGATCTGTAGCGTGGTGACCTCGCGGCCCGTATCCGGATCGACGTTGTGGCCGCTTTGATAGAACGTTTCGCCGTACGCCCGCAGCGGGTTGTTCATCCAGATTTTGACTTCCAGCGGCTGCGTCTGCTCGGGGTGATACACCCGCACCAGCGAGGAATAATCGCGGGCCGTTTCCGTGCCCATATAGTTCTCGCGGCGCACATCAATCGCGTGCACCGTATACGGCTTGTAGTACCGCCGGAAGCGCAAGAACAGCTCGTACTCCTGGCCGTCGACCACCACCTTCTCGGCCATCGGCGGAGTCTGAAGCGAGAGCAGGCCGCTTAGCAGATACGTGCCCAGCGACTTGCCGGTTTTCTTGTCGTAGAAGGTAACGTACGCGCCCGGCACGTCGATCTGCCCGCCGGTATCGGTACCGGCCCCAGGCCGCAACTCGACGAGCTTGAATTGCCGGCCCATACCGCCGTCGGCCGGGTTGCTCTTATCCTCGGGCGTGAGCTGCGCGACCGAAGAGTTTTCGAAGAATTGCCGCACCTCGACATCAAACGGCAACTGCTCGTCGCTGATGCGATGGCCCGGCACCAGGCGCGAACCGGGGATCACGACTTCATCGTCGAAGTCCGAGTGCAGTTCCACGGCGCCGACGCCGGCCGTGCCCAAGAGCGCCCCCATATCGAGCAGACCGGTATGCTCCAGTTCGCTACGGCCCGAACGAACGACGGCCAGTTCGGAGTAGCGGATATCCTGGGCAAAGTTGGAGCTTTCGCCCTCGACAATGGTCATCTGGCTTTCGACCGCGGTCAACGCGACCAGCAGTTCGCTGAGCATCAGCAGACCGATCCCGCTGTGCAGCAGCACCACACCGCCCCGCTTGTTGAACAGCAGGATGCAGCCCACCAAGAGCACCGTAGCGGCGAACTGGCCCTTGAGCAGTTGCCAGAGAATGCGCATCGAGGGATCGCTGAGCCGGCTGCTTTCGCCTTGCAGCAGGGTCCACACCAGTGTGGCCAGCAGCGTAGCGGACAGTGCCCACAGCAGCCAGCGTTCGATCCTGCGGCGGCGGTCCAGCATCACGGCGCCGACCACGCTGGCGATGCCGATGCCGCCCAGCATCACCTGGAAGATGCGCCAGAGCGTGTTCCAATCCACAAACGGCTGGTCCTGGATGCCGCTATCGGCCGTGCCGCCGCTGGCAATGACCATGGCCGTGACCAGAGCTCCCAGCGCCGTGATGGCCACGCCCATCCAGAGCCGCATGCCCCGAGCTTGTATGCGAAAGCGCGTAACATACGCGGCCAGCAGGTTGAGCCCCATCAAGGCGCCGATCAACGTGCCGCCGGGAAACGGAAACCAGCCCTGGGCCGGCGTGACGTGGGGGAAGAACGCCTTGGGCGTGAAGATCTTCAGTTCGACCTTGGCCACCGGCGTGCGGAAGTACTGCTCGATCACCCGCCAGATATCCATGCCCGGCTCAGCCTGGGCCAGCGTGCCAAATAGCACCAGCAGGATCGACAGGGCAAACAGCACCACCGTGAGCTTGAGTGAGCCCAACGATTCCAGGACCGTGCGGCCGATAGACACCACGCCCGAGAACGAATCGGCCCCCGCCTGATTTCCTGCGGCAGAGCCGGGATAGGTCCCGTAGCTGGGCGCGTCGTGCAGGAGAGCCGGTTGCTGTTTCGCCATGACGAACTCCGTACTTCCGTGCCGCGGGTGGGAGAGGCCGCGGGACAGGTTGGCTATGCTTTGCTCGGGCCGTTTGCCGGGATGCCCTGATGAATCGCTAAATGGCGGCAACCTGCGCCGCAGCGGCGAGCCACGTGCCCCCCTGCCCTGCCCCGGCAAGGTCGCATCCCCATTGGCTGCGCGGCGGCGTCTGGTTACTGCTTCTCGAACCGCACCGACTTGAGGAACTTCAAGAAGGCATCCTTCTGTTCCGCGGCCAGGCGGCTATCGCCCTGGAGCTTGAAGAACCAGGGACGGCCGTCGACCAGCGTGATCGCGCCCAGGATCGTCTGCTGATCCGGCGACTGCGGTCCTACCATCTCGATGAAAACGGCCGGGTGTTCACCGATATCGATGCGTTGCAGGTCTTTTTCAAGTTCCTCGGGCTTGATCGGGCCAAGGCCGATCTGACCACGCCAGCGATTGATGTTGCTCATGGCATCGCCGGCCTCGGGCCCCAGGTCGATCACCGTCACCAGGGCTTTGCGGTCGCCGTCGACGATATCGAAGGCCGCCTTGCGGAACTGGTTGAGCTGCCCTGGCTGCCATCCTTCCGGGGTGTCGTAGACCAGCCTCACCTGGGCCGCACTGCCCTGCTCGGGCTGGTTCATCGCGCCGCCGGCTTCCGCCGGAGCCGCACCGCGGGGCCGGCCCATGCCACCGCCCGCGAAGGGACGTGCCGCAATCTTGTCGAACGTGCTGCGGCCCACCATGTTGACCACAGTGCCCGGCTCGCCGCCGATTTCGCGGCTGACGGTATTGGCGGCCAATTCGCCCGGGGTGAGCGCCGGCAGATTCAATTGATTCCGCCACCGGTTCACGTTGGCGAGGATGTACGCTTCGTCGACCGTTTCTTGCGTCGGCAGCGGGATCACCGTCAGTTCGGGATCGTTCTCGCGCGGCCCCAGCTTGAAGGTGGCGTAACGCAACTGGCCGGCGTCGGAGCCGGTTTCAATCCAGCCCTCAGGCACGGTCCAACTGGGCTTGCCATCCTCAAACTTGATCGAGTCGAGAAACTGCTCGAAGTCCTTCGTGTAGCTGCCTACCCGACTGTCTGGCCCGGTGACTTTGAAGAACCACACCTGGCCATCGTGCGGAACCAGGGCGGCCAAGGTCCGCATCGGAATCGGGCGGCGCTGGGCCCGTTCGAGGTTGTACACCCGCTGGGCCGCTATGGGGGCCTCGTTACCACAGCCGGAAAGCATCAATAGCGCCAGGGCCGCAATGGCGATCGCCAACAGCACCGCTAACCGGCCGTACGCCCGCTCGCGCGGGGTCTGATCCTCGGAAACGAAGCCGCTGCCGCCCTGGCTGCCAGACGGGGTGGCGGGCCGGCGGGCTGAATTGAGCAAATTCAATAGAGGCATGGATTTACGCGTTGAGTGGCGTGGCAATAGAGGCGGGCGGGGGAGGGACAATTCAGTTGCCACCGCCTGGGCGTGCGGCTCACCCTCTAACGATTATAGTCCCCCTGCGCGCAGAAAGTACAGGTAAGGGGGACTTTTCGCGGCGTGCCGCTGGTGCGCTGTGTGCCGACCGCGCCCGCACCATCTAACCAATTTCGGCAACATACTTTACGCTAAAGCGCCCGCATGAGTTGGCTTCCGTTGCCGTCAGGCCCCCCCCAACGCAAAACGCCAGCAAGGGACAACGCATCATCCGCACGGCGATGACACGTTATCCCCCGCTGGCGCAATGGTTTAGTTCGGCTCCACCCTGCGGCCCTTTCCCGGCAGGGCGATTGGTGCCGCGATGTACCCGTTTAGTGGTGGTGCGGTTCGAACTTCACCGTAACTTCCTCGGTTCCCAAGGGCACGGTCAGCTTCAGTTCGACCTCGTCTTCCTTTTCGGTTTCCAGGGCACCCACCAATTCGAACGGCGCGTTGGCCAGGACGAACTGCGAGGTTTCGGCGGCGTCGGCCTTGGCCGTGGGGATCTCGTACGTGTTGGTCTGGCCGCCAGCCGTGACCGTAATCACCACCTTGGTGGCGGCAATCGGCGTTTCCTTCTTGGCCTCGGGGTCGAGGATGAACACCTTCACGGCGTCGGTGTCGTCGTCGATCACCCATTCGGCCGTGTACTGGTCGTTCAGCTTGACCACGGCGCCGCCGTGCGGTCCGTGCGCGTGATCATCATGATCGTCGTGATCATGGTCGTGATCATGATCGTCTTCGATCGGGACATTCTGCCCTGCATCCTGCGTGGGGCCACAGCCCGTGCTGCCTAGCAGGCCCAATGCCACGATCGCGTATGCCGCGAGGGTGAACCAACTGCGAAACGCCATCGGAATCAGTCTCCTGATTGTGTGTTAAGAACGGGTGCCCTGGCGGCGAAATTTCCGCAGACAGCACAAGCGACAAGGCAAGTACGGTGGATGATCCCCGAAGGTTCGGCCATCGTCAAGCACCGGCCGCCACCTGCGAGGCCTCTCCTGCCCTACGCCGCCGTGGCACGTACGTCGCTCAGGCTATTGCAGTTCCTGGATGTACTGCGCGGTGTGATCCTGAATCCGGCGGTAACTGGGGCGATAGGTAAACCGCTCGGGATCGACCGGCAGATCAAAGCGGACTTCAAAGAACTCCATCGCCAACATCGGTTGGCCGCTGGACGTGCCGGGCCGCTCGTACTCGATCCGGTACGGGAACAAGTCGCGTTGCCCCAGGTAGATCGTCACCGAGTGTGGCACGTGCTCGGCCAGGTCGCGGAGCTTGGGTGGCTCACCGGCTTCAATCGCCTTGGCCTGCTTGGGCAAGAGCTGCACCAGCATCTCCGGCTTCCACTTGCCCACAAGCCGCAGCACCGGCCATTGGCCCAGCGTGCCTGGCTCGGGCGCGGAGAACGTGAACGACTGATTCAACCGGCGGAGCATTTCCGGCAATCCGCCGATGCCCAGCGACATCGGGGCCGATGGGCCAGCCTTCGCTTCAGCAGCGGCCAGCACCTTCTCGACATCAACCTGGGTGAGCTGGCGGCTCTCGACAAACTGTTGATAGGTCCAGAGGGTTTTGCCGTCGCACACCTGGAGCCAACTACACGCCTTCTTGTCGGTTTGCAGTTGCAGCTCTAACCGGCTTTGCAGACTGCCGGCGGGCCCTTGCCAGTAATTGCCGGCCCCCATGAGTTGCTGATTGAAGATCTCGACGCGATGGCGCACCCGTGCCCCGATGCCGGTGTAGCTCTGCAAACGCTTGATCGCCAAGGCGAGCACCTGGTTGCCATCCAGCCCCGTGACATCGATGGGCTGCGCCGTGGCCGGATTGGTGGTCTTGGAATTCGCCGTTGCCGAAGGTGACTGTGTGGCGGCCGCAGCTCGCGGCGGTGCCGCGGCGCTGGTCGGCGGCGTCGGGCTCGCCGTACCCGCAGGCGGTGTGTTGCCGCTTGCCGACGGACTTGGGCTGCGTTGCTGGTTTGCTGGCAATGCTGCCATGCGCGCGGGTGGTTGCCCGGCGGGCGAGCGGCCCACGCTCGGAACCTGTCCCGACCACGGCATGCCAGGAGCCTGAGGGCCTACCGACGGATAGCTGCCGGGCGCAAACGACTGTGGTTGCTGCGGACCACGGTACGGCGCGGCCGGCATGCCAGCTTGCGGCTGGGCGTAATGGCCTGCCGATGCATGGGGCTGCTGCCCCGGGAATGCTTGCGGCGGAGGATACATCGCGGGGTTCACCGCCCCGGCCTGCGGCATCCTGGCCCCCGGCTGATAGGCCGGCGCATCGGGCGGCGCAGCGTACATCGTGCCGCGGTCTTGAGCCGTGAGCGTGCTGTCGATGGCAATGCCAGCAAGACCGAGGGCAGCCAGGACAAGCACTCCCAGGCAGGCAACCGCCACGAAGCGTCGGCCTCGGCGGATGGCCCGATCCGTGGGCCAGTTAGCACGGTTGTGTCTCATGGTCCGGATTTGCGGGATTTGCCAAAGAATCGCATCCAGGCAGGCCGAATCTAGGCTCAGAGACCCACGATCCCAGCGGGTGGTCTGACTACGCCTGTTGGGCGGGAAGCGCCGAGGTTCTAGGCACTGCAAGCCGGGCCGCATTGTAGGAGGGGACGCCCGAGGGGTCCACGTCAGAGGGCGCGCTGCCGGTCGGGTAGTTGTCGCCCAGTTGTACATCGATCGAGGCGGGTGCGTTTGGAGGCGCACGCGACACAACTCACTGCGGGGCCAAGCACGGCTCTCCGCCCATTTCATTCCTGGGGGGAAGAAATGAAGTCCAAGATGGCACTTGCATTGCTCACCATGCTGGCCATTTCGGCCGGCTGCCACTTGCGAAAGCCATGTGGCCCGAGCTGCGAACCCGGTTGCGGCCCAAATTGTGAAGCCGAATGCGATCCGTGTGAAAAACGTTGCGGCGTTTGCGGCCGCCTGGCCGGACTATTCGGCTGCCTGCACTGCAAGCATCCCCGGCCGTTTGCTCACGCTCGCGGCCGCGATTACAACCTGCCGCCGGCTTCCATGCTGATGCATCCCGGTCCGGGCGTCGACGGCCCTGGCCCCGGCGTGATGATGTTTGATCCGCCCGTCCCGGCCGTTCCCGCCGTGGCCCAGGTGCGGTTCATGCCCGCCGGTCTGCGGGTGTACTGGACCACCGCTCCGGGCGTGTTCTCGGCCGAGCCGCTGATCTGCCCGGCCAGCATGGAGTTCCCGCAGGGCGCCATTTACCGGCTGAAGCTGACCAACATCCCGGGTGAGAACCGCGAGGAAGTGGCCCTGTACCCGACGCTGGAGATCGGCCCGGCCACGCCGCGGACCGAAGCCTTCCTGGCTCACAACAAGATCCCGGTGCAGTTCACCCTGATGGACTTCGATCAGGTGCTGGCCGGCAACTTCGTCACCAAGGTGATCTACCTGCCGGATGAAGAGTACCAGGACGCCGTGGCCGCCATCGAAGAACTGGTGAGCACGCGGCTGGAGCCGGGTCAGGACCCGATCATCGAAGCCGATCGCCGCGGCACGATCCTGGCCATCGTGCGGATGGGTAACAAGGACCTCGAACTGCCCGGCGCTGGTGCCGCCAACCCGGTCATTCAGAACGTGAGCTACAACCCGGTCACCGGCGCCCCGGTCGCTGGCGCGGTTCCCGGCGGTCCGGTGCCCGAGTACGCCGGCCCCACCGCGGTGCCCTCGTACATTTCCGGGGTGACCACGCCGCTGTACGGCATGCCGTACACGGGCACGCCGATCGGGCTGCCTGGCCCGCCGCACATTCCCTTGGGCGTGCCGGCCGGTTTGCAGCGTCACATGATCAAGAACCACACGCACCACAACATCCCTGGTCCCACGGCCGAGATGGACATCCATGTGAAGCAGTCGCCGGGCCTGAGCTATCCGCACCCGGCCCACAAGATGTACATCCACGAGCAGGTGAATCCGTCGCCGAACATGCTGCCCAACGGCGGCCGCCGGACCGATCACCTCCACGGCCAAGGCTACGAGGAAATCCACCACGAGTAATTGCGTGGTCACCGCAACAACCACCCCGGGGCGCTCGGCCAGCAGGGCCCAGTGTCCCCGGGGTTTTGCGGAAGGTTGCTTGAAAGGGATTTCACACCTCACCAGGGATGGCAGTCGCCGTGTTCGCATCCTTCACCACGATGGCCCGACTCCCCCGCTGGCAAACCGTTGCCGGCGCTTGTTCGGTGGCCGTTGCACTCCTGGCGGCCCAGCCGCTGGCAGCGCAATTGCCACCGATGCATTACCGCCACCACGCGGATATGCCTCCGGGAGCGATTGGAAGCTGGCAACTCCAGCGGGGCGGGCCCATCGCGGGCTACTTTCAGCCGGTGCAGCTTCGCAGCCCCTCGGGCGCTAAGGTCGCCCTGGCGGCGCAAGGCCGCTTCACCGAGCCCCAGCCCGGCGTCACGGCCGGCTTTCTCATCGGGCAGGTGTACCGGCTGCGGGTGACCAACATCCCCGGTTTCCCCGGCGAAGAGGTCTATCCCACGCTCGAAGTGATCGATCGCACCTATCCGCCGCCGGGCTTTGAAGCCCGCTTCCCGATCGTGGTGGAACTCAATCCCTACGACCTGGAGCTGGCGATCCAGGGCCGGTTCGTCACCCGCGTGATCTACATCGAAGATCCCGATCGGGCGTTCCCGGTCCGCGAAAATCCGCATATGCAGGAATGGTTCGACGTCCGGCCTGGCGAAGATCCGCTGCAAGTGGCCGATGCCCTGGGCCGTCCGGTCGCCATCCTGCGACTTGGCGGACGCACCCCCAGCGACGTGACGCAGCCCGACATGCGGTTCCTGTACGGCTGCCCGCCGTTTGTGCCGCTGCCACACGCTCCGGCTCCGGCCGAGCCCGTGCCGGTTCAGGTGCCGCCTCAACCGGTCCCCGACGTGCCGCAAGGCCAGCCGCCAATGGCGCCGCCGCAGGCTACTCCGCCGACCGACGCCCAGCAGTCGATGCTGCGTGGCTCAAGCGTGATGCCGGTCAGCACCGCTTACGAGCGTCCGCCCATCGAGAACAGCGCGCTGTTGCCGGTGCAGTATCGCCGCGTTCCCAGCGTCTTGCGTTAGCACACCGCACCCAACAAATCAGCAGCCGATTGGATACCGCGCAGCCCGTTGACCGCCAGTGCGATGGTTGGAGCCGCCCTCCGCGGCTTGCCGACGCGGCGAACCGACCGGCAGCGCGAGCCATCAACGAACTCACAGCCACCTGCGAGCACTACGTTATGAAGCATGCCCTGGTCGTCCATAACGAGCGGCAACGCTGGCCCCGCTGGTGGCGGATGTTCTTGGTTGGCAGCGCCACGCTGGTGCTCTGCTCGTGCCGTGCTCCGCATGCTCCACAGGCCACGCGCGAAGCGGTGAGCCCTCCCGCACAGCAGGCGCAAAATATCCCTGGGTTACCGCAAACTGCTGCCCAGATGCCGCCAGCCCAGGCGATCCCGCCCCAAGCGGTGTCGCCCTATGCGGTGCCGCCGGATGCACATGGTCAACCGCAAGCCATGATGCCAGGCATGCCGGCTCCCTCGCACGCGCTGGTGAGCTACCAAGCCCCGGCCGAAGGTCATCCGGTGCCCGGTGACGCAGCCCAAGGATTGCAACCTGGCGTACCGCCGCAGCCGGGCATGCCGCAGGGGGCACCATGTTGTGGTCCGCTGAACTTTCAGCATGCTCCGCAGGGTTTCATGCCCTATGGCCCATATCCGGAAACCGTGGTGGCCGGTCCCTGGCGTCCGCCTGGAATCGCCGGCCCTTGGCCTCGCGGTGAATACCTGTGCGATGGCGGCGATCATCAAAGCCCGGTTCGGGTATCGCCCGACTTCACCGTGCATGGGCTGGAGATGGAAGACACCGTCGCCCATTACGACACGATCTACGGCACCACCTGCGTCGCACCTTCCAACAAGGTGTGCATCTACGCCCCGCGGTTCATGGCGGTGCGCAGCGTGACCGGCCCGCGGATCGACAACCAGATCGAGCAGCCGTTTGGCGCCGATCGCTCCACGGTGCTGGCTCAGCACGAATACGCCAAGGGGGCCATCGCCCGGATCCAGGCCGTGCAGCCCGGCGCCGACGTGGGCGTGGAAGGCCCCGACCAGTTCCTGGGCCGCGACGTGCCGCTGTCCGTGTCCACCCGGCGCGAGTTGATCGAGTTCGCCCAAGGCTTCCTGCCGTACGAAAACTTCCGCCTGCTGCGGCTAGGCGAGTTCGACGATGCCGAGAGCCCGATGCTCGCTATGCGGGTGCAGAACGCCATCGCGTGGACGCATAACCAGGCGGTGCAGGTCCTCGTGAGGGATCAGAAGCCTGCCAGCGTGAGCGGCGAACAGCGTGCCCAGGCGGTATTTGTCTTCGACCCGCCCAGCCCCGGCAAGATCCGCATCTGCAAAGTGGCCTCGACCAACGGCGCATTGCCGGGCGAGTTTGTCGACTTCACGCTCCGCTACGACAACGTGGGCGAGTCGGAGGTGGGCAACGTGACCATCATCGACAACCTGACCACGCGGCTCGAATACGTGGAAGGCACCGCCCAGAGCAGCCGCCCGGCCGACTTCTTCACCACCGAGAACCAGGGCGGCTCGCTGATCCTGCGGTGGGAGATCCGCGATCCGGTGCCGGCCGGCGAAGGCGGGATCATCCGCTTCCGCTGCCGCGTGCGGTAAGCATTGGCGGAGTCCAACTCGCCATACCATCCAAACAACCACGACACACGCCGGACCGCCTGTGCGGTGCCGGCGTGTTTGCTTTGAAGAAGCATCAACGGCTGGTCGCTTGGTTCCTGGCGAGTCCCCTGCCCTGCCGGCGGCGCTCTTGCGGCCATGGCAGGCTGCTGCACGCTTCAAGCTGCTAACCGTTCGCCGCGCAGCCTGGTCAGGAGCCTCCGTTGCCATTCTCGCCGGGGATGTCGCGTCCGTGCGGGTCCTGGGCAGGCCGCTGAAGTTCCTTCGCCAGTTCCGCTTGCAGGTTACGGTCGATGAAATGTTCCGCCCGATGGGCCGAAAAGTGCAACTGATCGTCGGGCAGTTCTTGTTGATGGGCGGCCAGGTAACTTTCCCACAGACGATGGGCACGCACGACCCGGGCAGCCGCCTGGTGACCACGGTCGGTCAGCAGCCAATGGCCCTGCACGCGGCGCACATAGCCCTTGCGTTTGAGCCCTTGAGCGGCCAGCCAGCGGATCAGCAGCGGCTGGCCCAGGTGATCGATGACCTCCGCCTCTTGCGGACGCGATTGTTCTTCCGCCTGGCGATACAGGCGGCCCAGCAGGTCCTCGGCCGCAATCCGGATGCTCAAACGCATCTGATGCAGGGCGCGGCTGATCCAGCCATAGCGAGGGCTCAACAGGGCGGCCAGCACCAACAAGCCGCCGGCCGCCACGGCCATCATGCCAGCCGTGTTGGCGTCGCGCACTTCGTCGAAGCCCAGTGGTTGAAAGATGAGTGCCGGCAGGGTGAGCGCCGCCGCATGGCCTAACACCGCACTGGCCGCAGCTACCGCCAGGCTCATGGCGATCATGGTGCCCAACCGGTCGGTGCATAGCCGCGCCGTAGCGGCAGGCACGATCAGCATCGCCACCACGAGGATGCTCCCGACGATCTCAAACGCCGTCACCAGCGTGGCCGCGGTGACGGCCACCAGGCCTAGCTGCATCCACTGCGCTGGAATGCCCAGCGACGTAGCCAGCGCCGGATCGAACGTGCTGATCCGCAGTTCCTTATAGAAAAGCAGCATCAAGAGCAGGTTGAGCCCCAGCACCGTGGCGGTAAACCAGGCAACGCTGGCTCGCTGCTCGGCGCTGATGACGATGTTTTCGACCGCCCCGAACAACACGCAGTCGGGATCGATATGGACGTTGTCGGCCCACAGCCGCAGTAGCAGCAGTCCCAAGGCAAACAGCGAGGTATACACCACGCCCAGCGCTGCCGACGCCTCCACCCTGCCCCGCCGCTGGACCCATTGCGTGAGCAGCGCGGTCAGTAGCCCACTGATCAGTGCCCCGCCAAACAAAATGGCGTGCTGTGCTGCGTGCAAGGTGCGGCTATCGAGCCAGCCGACACTCCGTAAGGATTGCGAAGCAAGAAAGGCCAGTACGATCCCCGGCAGCACCGTGTGGCTCAGCGCATCGCCCAGCATGCTTTGCCGCCGCAGCAGCAGATACACGCCGGGGAGCGCGCAGGCCATCGCCGCCAGCGCGGCAATCAGCACGATCCACGTATCGACCGTGCTCCAGTCGGAAAGCAACCGCGCCGCCTCGCCGATCATGACTTTTCCTCCGGCAAGGCGTGAGGGCTTTGCGGCATCGTCGGCTCAGGCTGAGCCAACTCCGGATACTGTCTGGCCAGACGGCGTTCCAGTTCGTCGATTTCGTCCGGCTCCAGAAAGTGTTCGATGCGGTCGGCGCTGCGATCCACCTGGGTTAACCCCACGTCGGCCGCCTGCATCAAGAACAGCTCCCAGAGCCGATGCTGCCGAGCTGCCTGAAACGCTGCTTCGGCTCCTTCGGCGGTCAATCGAACCTGATCGGCAGGGCCGGCGTCGATCAAGCCGCGTCGCTGCGCCTCGGCGATCAATCGGCCAACCCGGCGGGCCTTCCAGGAACGTTTCTGCACCAACTGCCCACGCCGCACCGGCACGCCCGCCAGCGAGGTGACTTGCGGGGCATCGTCGGGCAGCGCCGGCTCGATCAACTCGTACATCGCCCGCAGCAGATCGGCTCGCCCCACCCTGCGGCGGACTTCGCGCTGAAGCCAGTAGCGCGGCAGCAAGCCTCGCTGCGTACCAAACAGCAGGCTGAAACCAAACACCATGCCGCCCACCAGCACGATGCTGGGACCGGTCGCCCAGCGGGCAAGCATGGCGCTGGGCAGCACGCCGAGGAAGGCTGTCACACCGCCGATAGCCCCGGCCAGTAGCGTCATGCGCAGCAGGTGGTCGGTCCAAAATCGCGCGGCAGCCGGCGGCAGAATCAATAAGGCCACCACCAGGAGCAGCCCCACGGCTTGCAGCCCGATCACCGCCACCATGACGACCAGGCCCATCAGCAGCAGATCGAGCAGCAGCACGGGCCACCCTTGCGCGGCGGCGAACTTCTCATCAAACGCCAGCAGCGAGAACTCTTTGAACAGCAGCCCACAACTGACGAGCCCCAGGATGGCCGCGGCGGTGATGAGCTCAACGTCGGAAGCGAGCATCAAACCGGCCTGCCCGTAGATCCAGTTTTGCAATCCCGCCGCGCTGCCGGTCGGTATCCGCTGCGCGATGGATAGCAGCACTACCCCGGCGCCAAAGAACACGCTCAGCACAACGGCCTGAGCCGCGTCGTCGCGAATACGGGTCCATCGCCGCAAGGCCACCGTGCAGCCGGCCCCAGCCAGTGCGGCCAACCATGCGCCGGCAATCAACATCGGCAACGAACGTTCGGAGCCCGGCTGCCAGATTTGTTGCAGTAAGAATGCCAGGCACACGCCCGGTAATGCGGCGTGCCCCACCACGTCGCCAATCAGGGCCCGTTTGCGCAGCAGCATGAACGTACCGACCACGCCCGAGGCGATCCCCAGCACCAGCGTGCCCAGCAACACCACGCGGGTATGATAGTCCCGGAGCGTGATCGCACGGACGAAGCGTTGCCACAATGTGGCCGTGGGCACTGCGGCCGGTGGCATGTGCGGCGCTGCCGCAGGCACGGGCTCCACTTGGGCCAAGAGAGCCGAGGCACTCCGCGGCCCTGCCCAGGCGGTCGTCGGCTGCGAAAGAACAACCAGCAGCGCGCCCCCAATGATCACCGCCAGTACGGCGGCCAGCGCGAGCAGGCGTGGCCGCTGCATGGTGCGCGTATGGACGCCTGCGCCATGGCTCAGGCAGCCCACGCGCCGGCCGCTCATGCGCCGCCTCCTTGGACCATCTTCTGGCCCACGCGATCCAGCAGCGCCAGTTTACCACCGTAGGTGCGCCGCAGGTTTTCTTCGGTGAATACTTCCGACACTGGCCCCTGGGCCACCAGCCGCATATTGAGCAGCAGCACGTGGTCGAAGTATTCCGGCACGGTCTGCAAATCGTGATGCACAACCAGGGCCGTCTTGCCCCGAGCACGCAACTCGCGCAGCAACTGGACGATCGCCCGCTCCGTCGCGGCATCCACGCCCACAAACGGCTCGTCCATCAGGTAGATGTCGGCATCCTGGACCAAAGCCCGGGCAAGAAACACCCGCTGCTGCTGCCCACCGGAAAGCTGGCTGATCTGCCGCGTGGCGAATTCGGCCATGCCGACGCGTTTGAGGGCTTCCATCGCCTGCTCGCGGTGCTGCTTGCGGATGCGGCGGAACCAGCCGATCTGCCGGTACAGCCCCATCTCGACCACTTGCAGGGCGTTGATCGGAAACTCCCAGTCGACGCTCTCCCGCTGCGGTACATAGCCAACGCGGTGCCGGACCTGCCGGTACGGTTGGCCAAAAAACCGCACTTC
This sequence comes from uncultured Planctomycetales bacterium, assembly GCA_937927735.1. Classification (GTDB taxonomy): domain Bacteria; phylum Planctomycetota; class Planctomycetia; order Pirellulales; family S012-138; genus CALBRZ01. The sequence continues at coordinate 33,560 of CALBRZ010000100.1, read as the reverse complement.
GCCCGACGCCCGCGGCACCAGCTCGAGGCAAGCCTTGATGAGCGTCGTCTTGCCCGATCCGTTGGGGCCGACAATCGCCACCAGCTTGCCGGCCGGCGCATCGTAATCGATATCCCACAGCACCGGGCGGCGATGGTAGGCGACCGTCAAATCGTGAATGCTCAACGGCGAGATGGCCGAATGCTCGCCGGTCGCGGGGCGGGTTGGTTCTGACATCGAGTTTTCGGGGAGCTATGCGGTCCGAGTTTCCTGCAAGCTTGGCTCATAGGCCGCTCACAGGCATGCGCTGCTCCGCGCGGTGATGTTGTATGGGTGCAGGCCAGGCCTGCGGTCACGATGAATTGTTTGCTGCGATTATTTGTCGATTGCAGCGCCGCTCAGGCGGCCTTGCATACCGCCCTCGGGAGCTTCGCCGCCTAAGGCCCTGGCGATGGTCGTGGCGTTGTGGTCCATCATGCCAATATAGGTTCCTTCGTAGGTGCCTTCAGCCCCCATGGCGTCGGAGAACAACCGCCCTCCCAGTTGGAGCTTCCAGCCACGCTGCCTGGCACCTTGCTGAATGGCCTGGATGCCCTTGGGATTGACACTGCTCTCAACAAAGATGGCGGGCACCTTGTTTTCCACCACCAGGTCCACCAGTTGATTTACGTCCTCAACGCTCGGCTCCGATTCGGTGGTGATGCCCTGCGGCGATTCAACCTTCAGACCATACGCATCGCCAAAGTAACCAAAAGCGTCGTGGGCCGTGATCAGCATCCGCTGCTGCTCGGGAATGCTGGCGATCACTTGGCGGACGTAGTTGTCCAGCGCCGCGAGTTCCTGCCGGTACTGCGTGGCATTGTCGCGGTAGTATTGGGCGTTGGCCGGGTCAAACTCCGCCAACCGTTCGGCCACGCCCTGGGCACATTCGCTCCACAGCGCGACGTTCATCCACACGTGCGGGTCCCAGTGGCCTTCGAACTCAGGCGGTTCGCGCAGCTTCGATTCGTCAAGCACTTCGGTCACGGCATACACAGGCTTGCCGCTGGCAGCCAGGCTCACAAACGTGTCGGCCATCCGCCCCTCGAGCATCAGGCCGACATAGAACACGACGTCGGCCTCGGACAAGACTCGCACATCGCTCCGTGTCGGCTTGTGCAGGTGCGGGTCGACCGTGGGGCCCATCAGCCCGATCACCTGGGCCTTGTCGCCCGCGATGTTACGGACCATGTCGGTCACCATGCCGCAGGTGGTGACGATCCGGTAGGGATACGTTAGGGCCTTGCCGCCATTGCTGCTGGGCGAACCCAAGTCGCTGCACCCCGTTATCGCCACCAGCGAGACCGCTGCCAGCAGGGCTACCCCGGCGACCAACCTTGGCGTACGGCAGAGCTGCAGACATAAGTGCAGATGCCGGAACGACTTGGAGCTTGAGGACAGCATGTTTCTGCACTTGGGCGGGCAAGGGGGTAGGCGGGAGTGGCGCGTCCTCAGGCATTGCGCCACTTGGATTTACAGCGGATTCGTATGGCAATAATTATTTTTTTGACTAGCCAAAAACGATTATCGGCAGTGGCCGGCAGCGCGTCAATTGATCCTTGAGAAATCGGCGGCGAGTTCCTGATGAAGCGACACCGAGGGACACGCGAACTGCGGTCCTTCTAAATCTGCAAACTGGCTGCCGGTTGAAGTTCCGGGGCGGAGACTCGCTTCGCCCCGGTTGCGGCGGCGGCAGCGGCGGTCCACAATCACCCCACCCTTTCAAGGGGGCACAATCGTGCTGCCGTGCCCTCTCCTGCCCCGCCGTCTCGTTGTGGAGCGCTGGCGATGAAGCTGCTGACTTGCTGGTTGACCGCCCTGGGGTGTCTGGTCGCTGCGACAAGATTTGTAGGGGCTGCAGAAGTCCCGCGTGTGGTCGTCGCCGACGCGTTAAGCCAGCTCGGCGCGCCACGCAACCTGACACTGCGCGACGGCGTGCTGGAGCTCGCCCGAGGTACGGTGATCGAGGACGACGGCCCCGCCGCGGGTTACTCGTACCAACCCAACGCCGAGAAGCTGAAGCCCGGACTGCTCATCCGCAAAACGTTACTGGTGCCCAGCCCCAGTGCCGCGGCGGCGAAGGTGCTGGTCGCTCGCGGCGGCAACTTGCAGCTCCGGTTGAACGGCCAGGAGGTCAAACTTGGGCCGCCCCAGCCGTGTGGTTACTACTGGCAAGCGTATGACCTGGCTCCCACGCTGCTGAAAGAAGGCGCCAACGAGTTTGTCTTTTCCGGCGAAGGGCAGTTCTGGATCGCCCGCGACGACGAATACGCCGCCGGCTCCATCACGCGCACTCGGCATCCCAACCGCAGCGCGCGAAGCACCGATGGCGGCCGTACCTGGCAGGACACCAACCTGGGCACGACCGGCGATATCGACGGCGAATACTATGTGCGGTTGTTCCTCGATCAGCACGCCGCCCAAGGCAGCATCGACTCGCCGGTCATTGACTTGGCGAATCTTCAGCAGCGGCCGATGGCGCCTTCGGCCCAAGTGCCCCAGCAGCTATCGATCCGCCTGGACTATAAACAGCCCCAGGGCACACACATCTCGCTTGTCGCCAGAACGGCCGATGCGTTGCGCAACGCCACTTGGAGCGAGTGGCAGCCGCTCGCCCTGGCCGGCGATGGCGCTGCGAAGGTTGAACCATCCGGCAAGCGGTATCTACAGGTGCGCGTGACGCTGAGCACTACCGATCCGTTGGTCAGTCCCCAGCTCAAATCGCTGCGTCTGGCGGCCGACGTCCCCCACCTCGCGAACGACTGGTCGCGTGATCTAACGGTCAAGTTCGAACAGGCCGAGCCTCTCATACGAACGACAATCCCGTTCAGGTATGAACCGTTCAACCGGCCCGAATTGGCCGAGCTGCGCAGCAAGTACAAGCTGGATAAAGTGGTCGAGGGCGCCACTTCTGAGCTGGAGCTGATTGCGCGTCTGGCCGCCTGGTCGGCCACGCGGTGGGAAAAGATCGGCCATTTGTCGCAAAGCTACCCGGCTTGGAACGCGCTGGACCTTCTGGCTACCCATCCCGACGGCACCTGTGTGGGTGGCTTCTGTCAGCAGCGCAACCTGGTATTTCTGCAAGCTTGCGAAAGTTTCGGCATCGTGGGCCGCATCGTCTCCATCGGACCTGGCGACCGAACCAAATCTTTTCGCGGCGGTCACGAAACCGCCGAGGTGTGGTCCAACCACTTCGCCAAGTGGATACACGTTGACGGCGATCAGGGCTGGTACTTCATCGACGACGAAACGCGCCAACCGCTTTCGCTGTGGGAGTTACGGCAGCGGCAACTTGATCACCTGGCCGGTAAGACGCCGCGTCCCACGACGTGCGTGCGGATCGTCGAGCAGAACGCGCGCACATGGAACAGCTTTGCCGACTGGCCGCCTTTCGTCGAACTGCGGCTTGTGCCGCGCAGTAACTTTCTGGAACAACGGGCGCCGCTGCCGCTCAACCAGGGGATGCGTGGCTGGTTCTGGACGGGGCACTACGTCTGGGCGGACAACCGCGAGCCGGCCCGCCCGCTGTATCCCCACCGTGTGACGCGCCGCGAAGATTTTGAGTGGGACGTGAATCGCACAGAAATCCATCTGACGGCCACGGACAAGCCGGGCGTCCTGGAAGTGGAACTGACAACCCACACGCCCGGCTTCGCTCACTTTGTCAGGCTGGACGACGGCGTCACCGCCCGCCAAACGCCGAGCCAGTTTCGCTGGGAACTACGGCCCGGCGAGAACGTGCTGACCGTCGCAGCAGTCAACCAATCGGGCCGGGTGGGCGTGCCGGCCACTGTGCGCGTACGCGATGGCCGCTAAACTACGTGGTCATGCGAGCATTGGTAACGGGCGGCGGCGGATTCTTGGGCCAATACATTGTCCAGCAACTTCTGGCTGGTGGGCATCGCGTGCGCGTGCTGGGGCGTGGAACGTATCCCCACCTGGCACAGCAAGGCGTGGAGATCCACCAGGCCGATTTGCGCGACGAAGAAGCTGTCGCCAAGGCCTGCGTTGGGCAGGACGTGGTCTTTCATACCGCCGCCAAGGCCGGTGTGTGGGGCAAGTGGCACGAGTACCACGGCATCAACACGCTGGGCACCTATCATGTGATTGCCGGTTGCCGTCGGGCGGGCGTGCCGCGGCTGGTGTATACCAGCAGCCCTAGCGTCACGTTTGCCGGCACCGACCAGTGCGGCGTCGACGAAACGGCCCCCTACCCTGACCGCTGGCTGGCCCACTACCCGCACAGCAAAGCCCTCGCTGAGCAGGCGGTGTTGGCGGCCGCCGATGATTCGCTGGCCACGTGCGCGCTGCGGCCGCACTTGATCTGGGGTCCGCGCGATAGCCATCTCATCCCGCGGCTGCTCGATCGCGCCCGGCGTGGCCGCCTGCGGATCGTGGGCAGCGGCAACAACCTGATCGACATGGTGTATGTCGAGAACGCCGCCACCGCCCACCTCTTGGCGGCCGAAGCGCTCGCCAGGCCCAACTCGCCCGCCTCGGGCAAGGCCTACTTCATCAGCCAAGGCCAACCGGTCAACTGCTGGGAGTGGATCGGCGAGATTCTCGCACTGGCTGGGCTGGAGAAACCGCGCAAAGTTGTTTCGGCCAAGGCCGCCTATCGAGTCGGCGCCGTGCTCGAAGGTCTGTGGCGTGTGCTGCCCCTGCCGGGCGAACCGCCAATGACGTGGTTCGTGGCCGCGCAGCTTAGCACCTCGCACTACTTCGATATCTCGGCCGCGCAGCGCGACCTGAACTACACGCCGACCGTCAGCACCGAAGAAGGCATGCAGCGGCTGGCCGAGTGGATCCGCGAGACGGCCGTTTAGCCCGCCATCGCGCATACCCAATCAACAAGAACGCCGCCCCCTGTAAATCAGGGAGCGGCGTCAAGAAAGGTGTGGAGCATTCAGTTCCTGGTGCGTCTATCGCCGCTGGCCGGGCGCTGATGCCACCGGGGCCGACGACTGGCTCAAGAAGGCCATCAGGTCGGCAATGTCTTCCAACGTGAAGTTGTTCAGCAGCCCCTCAGGCATCACCGATACCCGCGAGGGCTCGATTTCTTCGACGTCCTCGTGGGCAATCTCGATCTTCTCGCCGGTGGGCAGCAGCAGCGAGTAGGTGTTGGGACCGGCGCTGCCCAGCACGCCCGTCAACTGGTGGCCATCCACCGTGATCACGGTCTTGCTGGCGTACTGATCGGAGATTACCTGCGAGGGATGCAGGATCGATTCGAGGATTTCCTTCTGGTGGAACCGCCGGGCGACCGTGGTCAGGTCGGGACCGGCCGATTCGCCCACACGGCCAAAGCGATGGCACTTGGCGCACTGCGCCTTCTCAAACACGATCGCGCCGCGGCGAGGATCGGGTGTCGGTGACTTCTCGTCGTTCAGGTAGCCCAGTACCTCTTCCATGGTCCAGCGGCTTTCGGTCGTTGCCCGGGGCGGGAACGGCATCGGCTGGTCCGGGTACTTGGCCATGAACCACTTTTGCCAATGGTTCACCCGGACGTCCCAGCGGTCGTTCGGATCGCCCAGCTTCTCGCCGTGCCAACGTTCCAGCAGGGCCACGGCATACTGGCTGCCCTGCTCGCGGAGCCGCACACCGGCCAGAATCACCTGTCGGGTAGGCTCGGGCTTGTCAGGCACATAGTCCGAATCGGCCAGCTTGCGGAGCACTTCGACCGCCGCCGGGCCTTCGAGCACCGGCAAGGCTTGAATCAGCAGCGGCAGGTTCGGACCTTCGGGCACTTGCGCCAGGCCCATCGCCACCGTTGGCCGGCGTTCCGGCTGTTCCTCGAACACCGCGCGGAGGTAGTCCATCGCGCGGGGATCTTTCGTCCGGGCAAAGACGGCCACAATCGCCGTCTGCAACCGCCGGGCCGCCGGATCGTCCACCTCTTGCAAGCGCACGTCCAGCTCCTGCAAGGCGATGCCGACCTCGGGGCTGATCTTCTCAGGCAGCTTGATCAACGCGCCCAGCGCCGCCGACGGCCAGCGCTGCGCCTCCTGGAGCACGGCCATCCGGTCTTCGTCCGAAAGCGACATCGTGAAGTCGCGGGCCACGTTGTCGATGTACCGCGACATGCTGTAGCCGCCCTCGGCGCGGCGGGCCTGCTCATAGAAGTCCAGCAACGTTTCCCGCTGCTTGGGCGTCCACGCGGCATTGAGGAACCGGGCATACAGGGCCGCGTGAATGCGGTCCTCCATCGGTTCCTGCGAAGCCACGTACGCCGTGAGACGTTCGGCAATGTCGGTCTGCTGCAGGTGAACCAGCAGCCGGATCAACTCGCGATTGATGCGGTGGCCGCCCGGCGAATCCGCATCGGTGCGGGCCGGGAACTCGCGAGCGAGCATCGGCCCCAGCTCCGGCACGTCGGCCGCCTTCAAGTCGGCCCGATGCAGCGCCAGCTGCACCACGCGCAGCAGGTCGACGAAGTCGTCGTCTTCCATGTACTGCGGCAGCCGCTGCTGAGCCTGGGTGATGATCTCCTTGGCCGAGAACTTGCTCGGGTCGATCGCCAGGAGCAATGCCGCGCCGTGATTGAAGATGCGGATCTTCTCGGCGTTAAGCACTTCGTTGCGCCACTGCGCGGTGGGCATGTTCTGCAAGACTTGCCGCGCCGCCCAGGCCACGTACCGCTCGTCGCCCAGCAGCGGAATCACCTTGTCCGCCGGGACCGACAGCCGGGCACGGCCGAGCGACTCGCACGCCTGGCGGCGGACCACCGGACTGGGATCGCCTAGCAGCCGTTCCAACGTGGTGGCAATGTTCTCGGGATGCAGGCCCATCAGCCAGGCGGCCTTCGCGCGGATCGACGCGCTGCGGTCCTGGCTCAGCCGAATCAGCATTTCCGGCGTCGGATACGGACCGTACAGGTGCATCAGGTCCATCGCGCGGATGCGGTCGAGCACGTCGTTGGACGGGTCGAGCACAACCTTTTGCAGTTCCGTATCCCAGGTGCGGCCCATCCGCTCCTGCACGACGGCGATCGCCTCGCGGGCAAACGCGCTATAGAACTGCGGCTGGCGGATCGCCTGCCAGATCCCTTCGCCCAGCGCGGCGGGCGGCTTCGCATGGCGATACACCACACGGTACAAACCGCCTTCGGTGCCGCGTCCCCCGGTGCAGAAGTACAACGCGCCGTCGGGGCCAACCGCCAGGTCGGTCACGTTGAGCGGTTTGCCTTCGACAAACACTTCGGCCGCAGCCGCGAACGAGGCCCCTTCAATCCGCGGGAACGCCACCAGGATCCGGCCCAGCGACCAGTCGCCCAGGAAGAACGCGCCGCGGTAACGATCCGGGAAGGCATGATGGTCGTAGCAGACCACGCCGGTCGGCGAGCCGCGGCCGGTTTCCAGGATCGAGGGCAGCCCATCCAGGAAATACTCAGGCCACTTCGACCAGCCGCTGCGCCAGCCGTATTCGCCGCCGGCTACCACGTGCAAGAAACGCGTGGTGCGGAACCAGGGCAGCCCTTCGTCCCACTCCATGTCGGAGTCGTACGTGAACAGGTCGCCCACGGGCGAGAAATCCAGATCGTAAGCATTGCGAATGCCGCCGGCGTACGTCTCAACGAACGTGCCGCCGATATCAGTCCGCACGATGGTGCCGCCGGGCGCCTTCACGCCCACGGCATGGCCACCGGCATCTTCGTACTTGGGCTGCACCAGGTCGCCTTCATAAATGTGGCGATATGGGCTGGTTGCCGCGGGCCGATTCTTCACCTGGCTGTGGTTCCCGATCACCACGTAGATCAGGCCATCGGGGCCAAGCACCGGCGCGTGCGGACCGTGCTCGCTGATGCCGCCCTGGAACTCCAGAAGCAGCTCGACGTTCTCGGCCTCGCCATCGCCGTCCTCGTCGGTCAGCCGGTACAGGCCTGCCCCCTGCGGCCCACCGCCCACGGCGAAGATGATGCCGTTCACGGTGAGCAGACCGTGGCAGTACTTGATGGATTCGTTGACGGTTTCGACATCGTCGGGCAGGCCGTCGCCATCGGTATCGACCAGGCGATGGATGCCGGCGCCTTCGCGCGAGATCAGCACGTTGCCCTGTTCGTCGAACGTCATGCACAGCACCGAGCCGGTATCCTCGGGCGACATCACGCGTTCGATGGCAAACCCTTCCGGCATGCGGAAGCGGCTGGCCGTGGTCCCGTCGGCGGGGCGAACAGCGTCGTTCCAGGGTGCAGTGCGGCCGAACTCGCCCAGGCTCTTGGCCATGGGCCAGTTGTTATCGTTGAGGCTGGGCCAGTTCCAGCGTTCGTTCACGCCCGTGGCGGCCTTCCAACCCGGCCCGGTCGACTGCGAAACAAACGTACCGCCGGCGTTGCGGACGGTAACCCGGGCTACCACGCCGCGGGGCGCGTCCTCGCGTCCTTCGGCCTTGATGGCGATCACGTTGCGGCCGGATACCAGGTAACGCACGATGTCGTAGGTATCCATCACGCGCCAGTTGTTGCCGCTGCCCACGTGCCGGCCGTTGACATACAGCTCGTACCGCTGGTCGGCGGTGATGGCCACCTGGCCGTCACCAGGATGGCTCAAGAAGAAAGTGCGGCGGAAATAGGCGACCGGCGCGTCGTCGGCCGTCCAGATCCACTGGGCTTCGCCGGTGGACCGCGTTGCCGATTGCTGAGCGAGCACGGACGAAACCATCAAGACGGCGAGCATCATGCCCGCACCACCGATCAGCCGACATCGCCTTGCCAGCACGCGACGTGCACGCATCGGATCACCTTCCCTGGGATCAAATGAACTATGTGGGGCGGGCACGTTAACACAAGGTCGCTGGCAAAACCAGACCAGCTTTGATGCGTGGCGCCAGCAGTGCTGGCAAGGCCGGAGCGTTCCGCCGCGCGAACGTCGGGCTTTCTTCGTGAGGGAAACGCCGCTCGGACCACGGCGGGGTGGGCCAGCAACCGCCGCAGCAGACGTAGCAGCACATTGCCCTACGTCCCCCCCTTACCGCGCGCTACAGAACCGTGGACCGCGCTTGCGCAACTTCGCACCGCTCGCCGAGCGGTGGTACTTTTGCCGCGTTTCCTACTCAGTCTTCTTGAACAGGTCCAAGAAGCGGTCCTCGTACTGCTCGAACACGTTGAGCTGGTCGAGCGTGCGTTTGAGCTCGTATGCCTTAGAGCGGTTGTACTGAGCCTGGGCGAACAGTTCCTCGATCCGCCGTTCGTCCTCGGGGTCGAGACCGTTTTCGGGCTCCTCTGGCGCGAACTGGAAGCCTTCGTCCTCGTCTTCCTCGCCGCCCTGCTCCATCGCCCGCTCGACGTTCTCCATCAATTCCTCGATCCGTTCGTCCATGTACTGGACCTGCTCGCGCAGTTCGGACAGGTCGAGGTCGATCTCCGCGAGGGTCGCGAACCGTTCGAGCACGGCCAGCGATGCCTTGGGGAACGGCAACTGGGCCAGCATCTGCGGGATCTCGCCCAACAGGCAGGCGCCGCGCATACCGGCTTCGAGGGCGGCCCCCAGCAGCAGGCCATTCAGGCCGCCGATATGGCCTTGTTCCAGCGTTTGCAGTTCGAGCTGACGCAGCCCTTCAAGCATGCCTTCATCGGTGGCGGCAGCAAACCCCCGCGACGGCTGGTCCGGCTGCATGTTGGTAGCCATGGCGGCGAACGTAAACACCCGTTCGACGCCCAGCTCCTGGGCGTACTCGATCAGCTTGCGGCAGAACGAATACTTGCCCAGCGGCGGTTGCGCTTCGCCGATGAAAACCACGATATCGTGCTGCTGGGCCGGATCGTTCCAGACGAAGAACCGGTTGCGCGGCAGGCGGCCGGGCCGGATCAAACCGTTGCGAACCTCGACGTGTTCCACATCAAACAGGTCTTCGGCCGTCAGTTCCGCCAGGCCGTGCATGCCCAACTTGGCCATGAGGTAATAGCCGGCGGTAATCGCCACATTGCCCATTCCCGGCCATACGGCTAACAGCCACGGCTTGGTGAGTTGCTGTTCCGCCATGATTGCTTTACCTAAAGGTGTGCGACGCAGTTAAACCGCTGGCCAGGCGACGTAGCTCGCTACCAACGCGCGATGGCATTGCCCCAAGCATTGCAATGCGCACGCCTTCGCGCGTTATGCGCAGCAGGCCACGCAACCGCGGTGCAGGTTGTATGCCCGGCCACGGCTTTCACAGGAATTATGGAAGGCACCCCCTGGAAGTCCACGCGGGGGAATGCCACGCACCAGATGCTCAACGCTTTGCGTGTGTTGCGTCGACACTTAACGTCGCTCTTCCCACAAGCGGCGTTTGGCTTCCAGCAGCCGTGAGGTGTGTGGGGCGTCGGCTTCTTCGTTGTCAGCCGATCGTTTGTCCGGCGATTGCGGAGCCAGCGACGGCTGCTCAATCAGCTCGGAAACGGGCGACCGGCCTGGCGGCGTTTCGAAGGATGATGCGCTGGGCTGCCACGTTTGCCGGCGGCGATCCAGGTCGCCTGCCACTTCGGCCTTGCGCTGCCGGAGCCGCCCCAGATACGACTCCTGCGACGAGGCCATTTCGGACAGCCGCTTCTGCCGAGCCTGGGCAAGACGTTCCAGCGAACGCCCAAAGCGGACGCGGCGTATCAGCACATCGACCAGGAACAAGCAGCCGGCCAGAAAGATCAGCCGGGGCCAGACCGGCTCGCGCGACTCGACCGGTTGCAGGCCCCCCCGAAACACGTTGGTCTGTAGCCAGGCATCGACCTCGCTGCCCGGCTGTCCGCCGCGTATGTCGTCAGCCTCGGCGGTGATCACACGCCCGCTCTGGCCGCCGCGCGGCACCAGCGCCGCCAGCTCGGCCAGGAACCGCCGGTTGGTTTCGCGCTGACGGAATTCGGCAGAATAGGGTACGTCGACGCCCACGCGGATCGATCCATACCCGGCGCCCGGCAACACGTTCACAAAGTGAACTCCGGAACTTTCGACAGGCAGCTCAGCCAGATACCGGCCCGGGGCTATCTGCGCGAACGCGATCTCCCGGGATTGCATATCCGGCCCGGTGACAATCCCGGCTGCCGGCAACAGATCGAGTGGGCCTTCCTCGGTGGTGCCGGTCAGAACCACACGCAACTTGCCGTCGCGGTACTCGGCCGTCACTTGAAAGTTATCGGTAGGCGTCGCCGGCCGGGCCGCCCAACGCACCAGTTGCTCAAACACCCGGTCGTAATGCTCCCAGTTGGTCCATGCTTGCGACCACCGGGTCGAGGCATCGCTGGCGAAGACCACGGCTCTGCCCAGACCGTAGTTCCACGTGGCCAAGAGCGGGCTGCTGCTCCCCTGCGGCACCGGGACCTCCCAGGGGATCTCGACCAGCGGATTGTCCTTAGGCGAGGTAAGCACCACACCGGTCAGCGGCGGCAGCGGGGCATCGAGGTCGATCGCCTCGTGCGACCGCCGCACGGTAGGCCTGAAACCACTGGGATCCTCGTACACCAGCGGCCGCGAAACCCGGGTGGCTTCTTTCACAAAGATGCGCGGGATGGCCTTGGGGTCGCGCACCACGTAGCTCTTGCCCTGCCCTTGCGCCGCAATCTGCCGCAGCAGCGGCACCGCGGCGTCCGGTCCCACGGCCACGGTCGATACCGTGATGTTCGCCGCCCGCATGTCGTTGACCAGCCGGCGAAAATCGGCGTCGTGGGTCTGGCCATCGGTCAGCACGACCATATGCTTGACGGTGGCCTTAACCGAACGCAGGGCTTTGAAGCCCTCGGCCATGCCGGGGTACATGTCCGTACCGCCGCCCTCGGCAATGCGGTTGATGCGGGCGACCACCTTGGAAAGGTCGCCGCGCATCTGGATCGGCACGATCCACTGCGGCTGCGTATCGAACGCCACCACACCGATATAGTCGTTGTGGTTGAGCACGCGCACCGCTTCGCGAGCGGCTGCTTTACACATCTTGAGCTTTTCGCCGCTCATCGAGCCGGAGCGGTCGATGACCAGCATCAGCGCGCCTTGCGGCGTTACCTTGAGATTCTTGATGTGGAAATCAACCGGCATGGCGGCTTCCAGCGGCGTGCCCGTCCAGCCGCCGGCTCCCATCGCCGCCGGTCCGCCCAGCAGAATCAAACCGGCTCCCAGCCGCTGTGTGTTGTGCACCAGCATTTCGATTTGCCGGTCGCTGAAATCGGTAAGCGTGTCGGCGTCGGTGCCGCTGATCCGCGGTACGCCCGCCAGAATCACGGCATCGTACCGCTGCAACTCGGCCAGGCTGGTGAACAGTTGATTGCTGGGCTGCACGTCCACCGTCAGGCCAGCCGCTTGCAACCGTTCGATGAAATGCCGGTAATAGCCCGGCTGGCTCCAGTCCTCGATCAGCAGTACGCGGGTGGCACCGGCCAGCGAGGTGAAACCGGTCACGCGGTTATTCTGCGCAATGGCATCGGCCACGCCGTCGGCCGGTATGAACGAGGCCTCGTAGGTGTAGAAGTCGGGCGTGCTGAGCGAATCGCGGAAGCTGTACAACTGCGTGCCAGGTGCCACCGTCACCGGTTGATCGACCAGCACGCTACGCTGGTCGCCCTGGACGCGCACGATCCTCAATTGACCGGCCATGGGAGCCGGGGGCGAACCGCCCGTGTTACGCAGCACCACACGCACGTCGAAGGGAGCGCCCGCCTTGGTGGCCGGCGGCACGGCCAGCCGCATCAAGGCCACGTCCGGGCCGGTAGGATTGGTGAGCGGAATGACGTCGATGCCGACGCCCGCCTCGGCCAACGCCCGAGCCTGTTCCAGCGCATCTCCGCGGTTCTCGTTCCCGTCGCTAAGGATGACGACGCGGGCGGCAGAGTCCGGCGGGACGGAGGCCCTGGCCAGCCGCAGCGCAGCCGCCAGGTCGGTATGGCCGGGGTCAATGCGGACTTCGAGCGGATCGGGGATTCGCAAGTTTGCGGCCAGCGGCGGGGCTTCGACAGCGGCTTCGGTGCCAAAGCCGATCACGCCCGCCTTATCGCCCCGGGCGGCATTGCGGTGCTGCTGGATGGAACGGTTCACATATTCGATCGACTGCTGCTGCGCCTCGGGCGAGACGCTGAGCGAGCGGTCGAGCAGGTACAGGACCGCCACGCGGTCGCTGCGTTCCACCCATTGCAGTTCGGCCAAGGCCGCCAATAACAGCAGCACCACCGCCGTCCGCAGGGCGAGGCTCAAATAGCGACGGCCGCGTTCCAAACCGGAGTACGAATGCCGCGATACCCACCACAACCAGGGCACGATGGCCAGAGCCAGAAGCAGCCACGGGGCGGCGGTGACGACGGCAGACCCCAGATACATGGCTACCCCCGTGTCGGATAAGACCGTGCCCTGTGAACAAAGCCGCCGCGCCCCCGTGACGAACGGTCACGATGCGCAGCGGCGGTTGAGCCGATGATTTACTGGTGGCTGCGCTGGGCCCCGACCGCGGCCTAGTTACCGCCCTCGGCCTTGCCGGGATCCAGCACCCGCGGGGTCACGTCGCCGGGCAGACTGCGTTTCTTGGGCTCGGCATCGGTGCCGGGCACAATCAGCGGACTGGGGCTGTTGGACTCGATCAGCTCCCTCAATTCCTCGGCGTCGATCACCTCGCGTTCCATCAACCGGGCAGCCAGGGCGTCGAGCGCTGCGCGGCGCGTGGTCAGGATGTGGCGGACCTTCTCGGTGCTTTCGTCGATGATCCGCCGCACCTCGTCATCGATCTCGCGCATCGTCTTTTCGCTGTGCATCCGCATCGGCATGTCGCTGGTACTGCCTGCCAGGAACGCGCTGCGGTTGCTCTCGCGATAATTCACCCGGCCCAACCGGCTCATGCCGTATTCCATGACCATGCTGCGGGCGATTTCGCTTGCCCGTTCGAGGTCGTTCTGGGCGCCGGTGGAGATATCGTCGTAGACGATCTCCTCGGTGATGGTGCCGGCCAAGAGCACTTGGATGCGGCTTTCCAGCTCGCCCTGGGTCATCAGGTAGCGATCTTCTTCCGGCCGTTGGAGCGTGTAGCCCAAGGCCGCGATGCCGCGCGGAATGATCGAAACCTTATGCACCGGGTCGGTGTTGGGCAGGCAGTACGCCACCAGGGCGTGACCGCTTTCGTGGTAGGCCACGCGCTGCTTCTCGTCCTCGCGCATCACCCGCTGCTTCTTTTCCAGGCCGGCGATCACGCGTTCGACGCCCTCGTTGAACTCTTCCATGCCGACGGCGTCTTTGCCCTTGCGGGCAGCCAGCAGGGCGGCCTCGTTAACCAGGTTGGCCAGGTCGGCCCCCACGAAGCCCGGCGTGATGCCGGCCACCTTGGCCAAGTCGACATCCTTATCGAGCTTCACCGACTGCACGTGAACGCGGAGGATGTCTTCGCGGCCGCGGACGTCGGGCCGGTCGACCAGCACGTGACGGTCGAAGCGGCCTGGCCGCAGCAGTGCCGGATCGAGCGTTTCGGGCCGGTTGGTGGCGGCCAGCACGATCACGCCGGCGTTGGAGTCAAAGCCGTCCATCTCGACCAGCAGAGCGTTGAGCGTTTGCTCGCGCTCGTCGTGCCCGCCCACCACGCTGGTACCGCGGGTTTTGCCGAGGGCATCCAGCTCATCGATAAAGATGATGCACGGAGCCTTGTTCTCGGCCTGGTGGAACATATCGCGGACGCGGGCGGCGCCCACGCCGACGAACATTTCGACAAAGTCCGAACCGGACAGGCTGAAGAATGGCACCCCGGCTTCGCCGGCGATGGCCTTGGCCAGCAGAGTCTTGCCGGTACCCGGCGGGCCGATCAGCAGCACGCCCTTGGGGATGCGACCGCCAAGGGTCTGGTACTTTTCGGGCGTGCGGAGGAACTCGACCACCTCGCGCAGCTCGTCGACGGCCTCGTCGATGCCGGCCACGTCCTCGAATGTCACGCCCAGGTCTTCCTGCGCGTAGAGCTTGCCGCGGCTGCGGCCAAAAGCCATGGGCGAACCGGCCCCGCCCAGCCGCCGCATCATCACCACGAACACCAGGATGAACAGCGAGGTGACGATCAGCATGGGCGCGTAGTAGCGCCAGCCGCTGGGGGCCTCGTCGCCGCGGAAGTTGTCAAAGCCGTTCTGTTCCAGCAGGTTGAGCAGGTAGCCGGCGTCGTTTTCAAAGCCCATCCGGGCTACCGAGAACTTGACGCGTTCGTTTTGCGGGCCGCTGCCTTCGCCCGACTGGGGGCGAGGCACCGGGGGCCGAAGCTGTCGCCGGAAGACGGTGCCGGTGATTTCGTGCGGGCCGACCTTAAGATCGGAGAGGCCCCAGTATCGATACACCTTGGCTTCGGCTCCATCGCCAACGGTGACCTCGATATTCTTCTCGCCGATCTCCTCGCCCCGCTCGTTGTAGATCTTCTCGTGCTCGGTCATGGCGACCGGAGCACCTTTCTTGATCAGCTCCAGCAGTTTGCCGTAGCCCCCCAGGTCCTCGCGGTTGCTGCCGCGGAACCAGCCGACCAGGATCAACGTCAGGACGGCCAGGCCGATCAGGTACCAGAGGGCGTTTCCGCCCTGCTGGGGGGCCTTGCGGTCGCTGGGGCGGCGGACCGGGTCATTGGGTTTCGGGGGGGACTTCTTGTGAGTTTGCTCGTCCATCGCCTGTCCTGAGAAAGGGCGCCGCGGTTGCGGCCTGCCGCCGTGCCACGGAAGGGGGCCCGGCGGCGCGCCGTAGCCGCGCACCTGCCAAGCTTCCGCCAACCTCCAAGGGCGGAATCTACTGTCATCCTAGGCCGCGTGCTCGAAGTGTACAACGCGGGCGCGGCCCAAGAGTTATAGAAAGTCAAGCCCCGCCCACAGAACCCCGCAACCTGCCAGCAGACCGCAGCTTACCAGGAACACTACGCCGGGCGGGCAGGCACACCTGACGGCCGCCTACACTGACAGCGCCTGCTCTAACGCCACCAATTGCTCGGCATGTTTGCGAGGGTTGCTCTTTGCCGGCCTCCGGATATTAGCCAGTTTCCAATGGACGGCCGGCATACGTTGCAGCGCATCGGCCGGGAATAGCCCCCAGTCGGGTTCCCCCTGCTTGAAGCTGATCAGCAACTGGCGATCCTGTTCGGTGAGTGTGGCATGGATTTCGTCGATCAACCGTTCCCGCGTTGCTTCAAAATCTTCGTAGCTGAAGGGGATCATCGCCATGCCAGCAAACTGATTCTGGAAGGCGCCGCGTTGATCCTGCCGATGGGGGCGAAGCAAATCGTGCAAGGGACGCGAATGGCTAACGAGGCGATCATGCCGGCTCGAACGGCGTCCGTGACGCCTCCGTGTTCGAGAAGCTGCCGAACGTCGAATAGATCGCGAGGATGCTGACGATCGAGCGCTGCACAGATCTTCCCGCCGAACAGTTCCTGATGCGAAAGTACCGTCGCCTCGGCAAACATGCCGAATTCATCCTGAGCGGCAGCCGCAAGCGGCAGAGTTCGCACCGGCCACAGGTGCCCTCGCAAAACGCCGTTGACTTCCACCTTGAACGTGGCCTTCCCCGAACGGCATACGAGTCGCAGTTCGTTCCTGCCGCCGTGCGACTGCACCCCGATTGCAGGGATGCGTTCTCTGAGCCGTTCTTGGATGCGTTGCAACGCTTCTGCGATGGCTGGCAGCGCGGTCTGGCGATCGTCGAGCGGCAGGTACGTCAGATCGATGTCGATCGAAAGCCGCGGCATCTCGTGGACGAACAGATTGATCGCTGTACCCCCTTTTACAGCGAACGCCGCCTCCCGCCCAATTTCCGGCAAGATGCGGATCAGTAACTCCACCTGCGCGCGGTATAGCGGCGGGATCATGGCGCTAAGTCTGCCGGGACGACGAGATCGTACTTTGGCACGTGGACGCCGCCGGGCGCGATGCTGCGAGTACCTCGGCCTAGGTCCACTTGTTCGACGTTAACATATCGCAGCCACGCGTGCCCGGCGCGTTCCCCAAAATACAAGAACAGGCGTTTGACCTTAACCGACGCACAAACCGCCAGAAGTTCCTGCACGACTCGGGGACGCAGGTTTGCCAGACTCTCCATCACCTGGTAGCACTCCACTAGGTCGAAATATCGTGGAGCCAGGTGCAGGCACTCCAACATCGCCCGTTCTGCGCCTGAGATCTCAATGGTGAACGTTCCCTGCTCGTGCGCTACCAAGCCCAACTTGGGCGGCAAGAAATTGGTGCGCACGTGCCGGATCGTCACCTGCCAGTCATAGTTCTTGAACCACGCGGCGAGCGTGGTACCACGCGGTGAAAACAGATAGACCGTCGGCTCGGCCACGCGCAGGTAATGTGCGTACCCTAGCATGTCGAGCGCCGTAACGCTGCCAGCATGAATGGGTAGCTGAGCCTGAGCCTGCAGCGCGTACAGTCCTCCCTGCCACGCGACCGTTTCACCCGGGCGAACGAACGCCCCGTTGCCGATGGCCTCCAACCAGCCGCTGCGACGATATCGGGCTTGGAGCTCTCGCGAGATGCCCTGCTGTAGCAGCCATTGAGCCAGCAGCACCGTACCAGGGCGGTGTGCCTGCAAGAGATGCTTCAGTTTTGATCGAGTATATGCACTCACAGTACAATTATTACACTGTTTTTAAAGAACGGCAATCATTCACCGTCTTAGAGCTCGCAAGCAGCGCCGCATGGAGCACTTCTCCGGGCGGCATGCATCGCTGCCCCCCGCCCGGTATACTCAGCGGCGAACGTGGCAGCGGCATCTGCGCTGCACTCCCTAGATGTTTCTCCGGCGGCTCGTCCAAGGGCGGCAGTTACTCCGACTTTTGTTGCGGCACCTTCGCCGGCCCAAAATCGCCAGGCCTCAAGCGTTTTCTTATCAGTAGGTGCGCGCAGTCGCGGAGTTGGCCGGCATGCCCGGCGAGAACGATTCCTCGCTCGCTCTTCAAACCGCGGAGGTTCTTCGATGGCGCAGCATTCCACCGACATCCAGCGGCCTGTGCCCGCCGACGATCCGCAAGCTGCTGCCACGCAAACCGCCGCATCAGGCAGCAGCGCCGCGGCAGGCGTCGGCATGACCGGTATCTCGCGACCAACCCGCAGTAACGAGGAACTGCGTCAAACGATCGAGCAGGAGCTGGCAGCGCTCGAGCAGCTTACGAAGCACCACCACCCGCAGCCGTGGGCCGAAGCGCACCGCCGCCTGGGCGATGCCTACCTGGACCTGCGCACGGCAGATCTGGACCTGCGGTTTGAAAACCTTCGCCGGGCAACCGAACATTACGAGGCCGCCTTGCGCGTCTTCACGGCCGAGGCGTACCCCGACCAATGGGCAGCGATCCAGCTTTATCTAGGCCGCGTCTATCGCGAGTTCCCCCGCCGCGCCCAGGCGGAAAAGTTCGCCCGGGCCAAATCGCACTTCGAAGCAGCGCTCGATTACTACACCAAGGCCAATCTGCCGATACAAGGGGCGGAAGCCCAACTGCTGCTGGCCGACTTGTACCTCAGGATGTCCCGCGGCGGTACCGAGAGCCGTGCCGTCGAGCTTGAGCGAAGCCGCGAGCTGATCCGGCAAAGCCTGGAAGTGTTCGACGACGCCACCTATCCGCAGGAGTGGGCGTTCGCGCAACTCGCGTTGGGATTCATCCTGCTGGAATCGGCCGAGGAAGATCAAGCAACCCAGGTCGACCAGGCGATACAGCACTTTCTCGCGGCGGAGACCAAATGGGCGAGGGAGATCCATGCCCGCGAATGGGCGACCGTGCAGTACAGCATTGGCGTCGCGCATCTGGAACTGGCGGCACGCGAAGCCCCCGATCACTACCAGCACGCCTTCGCCCGCATGCACGAGGCGCTGCGAGTCTGGTCGATTGAAGAGTATCCCGAAGAGTGGGGACGAGCCCAAAGCGTGCTGGGCGTGATCTATTCGCAGCGTCCCGTTGGCGATGCGGAAGAAAACGTCCGCCAGGCGATCTGCTACTTTGAGAACTCATTGCGCACACTGAGCGACGACCGCTTCCCTGAAGGCCAGGCAATGGTGCATGTCCACCTGACCCGCATCTATACCGAGACGCCTCCCGGCTGGCACGCGGATACGCACCATAAGCTGATCCACCACATCAAGGCTGCGCTGCGGTTTTATGCCCGTGATTTCAATCCTGCTGTCTGGGCGGCACTTAAATCGAAACTGGCCGAGGCCTATGAACGGCTGTCCGACGGCGATCGCACCGAAAACTTGCAGCTGGCACGCGCGCACTACGAAGACAGCCTGACGGTATACAACCAGGAAGAGTATCCGAACGAGTGGGCCGCCGCGATGCGCGGTCTGGCCCTGGTGTATACCGAATTGCCCTCAGGCGACCGCGTGGAAAACTTGCAACGCGCGATCGCGTGCTGTGAGAACGCCCTGGAGATATTCACCGAGGACGATGCTCCGGTGGATTGGGCCCGCACGCAATGCCTGCTGGCGATCGTCTATCGCGATCTGCCGGCTGGCGACGTGGTCGAGAACCTCCGCCGCGCGATTGCCTGCCTGGAACGTGCCGATCGGGTGCTTACCCGGGACGCATTCCCGATCCCCTGGGCGAACGTGCAGTACGACCTGGCACGAGTGTACGGTCTCCTGGCCGAGTACGACGAGCCGCAATTGCGACAAGCGGCTATCGAGCGGCTGCACACTGCCCTGGAAGTGTTCACATCCGACGAATTCCCCGACGCGTGGGCCTCGGTGCAGTTAACCCTGGGCAATCTCTACGCGCTCCGCCCCAGCGGCGATCCGGCAGTGGATTTGCCCCAAGCGATTGCCTATTACGAAGCGACGCTCACCGTCTATCGCGAAGATTACGAACCTTACCTCTGGGCGACCGTCCATCGCAATCTGGGCTGCGTGTATGACGACCTGCCCACCGACGATCTCAAGGCGAATGCGCGCAAGTCCATCGAGCACTTTCAGGCGGCACTACGCGTCATCCGAGAGGATGAGAACACCAACGAATGGGCGAACATCCACAATTACCTGGGCATTGCCTACGCGCAACTGCCGTACAGTGATCCGGCGGCGGACTTCAGCAACGCGATTGAGCACTTCAAAGCGGCGGTGCGAGGCTTCAAGGCCTGCGGATTACCCGACGACGCGGCCAGTGCCCTGGCAAACCTGGGCACGGCGTACCGCGAACTGCCCGATGGCGATAGCCCTGAGAACTGCAGCCTGGCCATCCCCTGCTTTGAGGAAGCCCTGCAGTATTACACGCCGGAGCAATTCCCCGCGGATTGGAGCCGTCTCAACGGCAACCTGGGGACCGCGTACATGCGGCTTCCCTCGGGCGATGCGGAGCACGACCTGACACGAGCCATCGAGTGCTTTCAGAATGCGCTGGCCTTTTGCAACCGGGATGCCTCTCCGCTGCAATGGGCCATGACGCAGCTCTTTTTGGGTCTTACTTACTTCCGCCTGCCGGCCGAGGATCGTACGGACCAAGTGCAGAAGGCCATCGAGTGCTTCCACGCGGCGTGCCCCGTCTTTGAACAGGAAGGCTTCGAAGAACCGCATGCCGATGTGAATCTGTACCTGGGGTTCGCATACAGCGAACTCATCGATGGGATAGGCGCGTACGTGCCGCAAGCCATCGAACACCTGGAAGCGGCTTTGCGGTTCTACACGTACAACACGCATCCCATGGAGTGGGCCACCTTGCAGAACCAGTTGGCTATCGTTTACGGCAGCTCGCACGCGGGCGACCGGGGCGAGAACCTGCAACTGTCGCTGTCCTACTTCGAGAACACGCTCCAGGTGTACAGCCCCGACGACTTCCCTCGTGAATGGGCCGAATCGACCGCCAACATCGGGCTGACGTTGTGGATGATCGCCAACGAATGGCAGCCGCACTGGGCCGACTACGGTTGCACGCCTACAGGGTGTCTGTACCAGGCGCGCAACCGCGTTGCCGCCGCGGCCAAGATGTACCAGTCGCTGAACGATCCGGACAACTACGAGCGCGCGCAATCGCTATTGGAAATGATCGAGGACAGCGGTCTATAACCGCGGCGGATGGGGTCCAACTCGCCCTCGCTCGCCGGCGGCGGCATTCTCCCCCCTGCCCTATCGTTGCCGCTTGAACTGGCGGGGCCGCTTCTGGCAGGATGGTGTCGGCGCGGCGTTTGTCCTGCGCCGCGATCTCCCCCCAGTTGCCACCCCTGCCCTGCCCACCAGGACTGCCCCCTATGAATGCTGCTCAGGAGTTGCGCCTCAAGATTCGCTCCGGTCAGTTCACCGGCCCCACCGCTGGCCAGGCGCCGGGGTTTGCCCAGACCAACGTGGTGATTCTGCCTGCCGAATATGCCGACGATTTTGAGGCGTTCTGCCGGGCCAACTCGCAGGCGTGTCCGCTAATCGAACGCGGTGAGGTGGGAGCCTGGCAACTTCGCTCGGCCTCGGGCAGCGACATCCGCACCGACGTACCGCGCTACCGGGTGTTTCGCCACGGCGTGGCAGAAGCCGAGCAGCCCACCGATATCCGTCACCTGTGGCGCGACGACATGGTGGTCTTTCTGCTGGGCTGCTCGTTCACGTTCGAACAGGCGCTGCTGAAGGCGGGGCTGCCGGTGCGGCACATCGAAGAAGGCCGCAACGTGTCGATGTACAAGACCAATATCCCGTGCACGTCGGCGGGCCCGTTCGCCGGCCCGCTGGTGGTCAGCATGCGACCGCTGATGCCTGAGCAGGTACCGGTGGCAGTCGAGGTCAGTGGGCGGTTCACCACCATGCACGGAGAACCTGTCCACTGGGGCGATCCGGCAAAGATCGGCATCGCCGACATCAACCGCCCCGACTTTGGCGACGCCGTGACCATCAAGCCGGGTGAAGTTCCCGTGTTCTGGGCCTGTGGTGTCACCCCACAACTGGCCCTGGAAGCCGCCCGCTGCGACCTGGCCATCACCCACAGCCCCGGCTGCATGTTCGTGACCGATCTGCCCACCGAGTGAAGCCGGCGGGCAGCCGCAGTTCAACCAGGGCAGCGCTCACTGCCGGAGCATGGACGCCATACGCGCAACGGGTAACGGTTGCGCGCACGATGCGCGCAGGATCGATTGCGCCGCTTCTATTAGTCGCACGGTTTCTGTACGCATTGCGTGCGGCCTCTGTTCGACGCGGTGCGATGACGCGCAAGATCTGCCGAGCCGCGCCCCCCCATCCGGTTTGTCAGCATATAAAACCGACATAACCGTTTCGATCGTTATGACAACCGCTCACCAGGGGGTATGTTGTCCACCGTAAGCTTTGTGTATCTTTTCCTGAACGGCGCGAGAGCTAGAATTCCGCATCGTTTTTTGGATTGACGCTTCTGGCTCTTACGCTGCTGGCAAAGCATGACGGCCGCAACCATTCACCGTGTGATGGTTTTCTTGCAGACGTTCTGGCGGAGACTGCGCCGCCCGTCGGTGTGGATCACGCTGGCCGTGTTGGCAGGCGGAGTGTGGTACTTCTGGCCGCGGACGGGTCTGGGCCAGCGCGTGGCCAACGAGACGGTCCGCTTTCCGCAAAGCGCGCCCAGCGGCACCCAGTGGAAGATCGTCAACGCGTTTCCGCACCTCAAGTTCTTTGAGCCCACCTGCGTGGTCGCGGCCAAGGACGGCAGCAACCGGCTGTTCGTGCTTGAACGCCGCGGCACCATCCAGGTGGTGCAGAACGATCCCAATACCCGCGAAAAACGCCTGTTTCTCGATGTGTTCGACGACATCGCTCGTGCCCCGTACGAGGACGACGGCGCGCTGGGCATGGTCTTGCACCCCGAGTTCGGCCAGCCGGATTCGCCCAACCGCGGCTACTTCTATGTCTTCTACACGGCCAACGTCGATGGCCAGCGGCATGATCGCCTGGCCCGGTTCACCGTGCCCGACGGTTCCGACGTGGCCGATCCCAACAGCCGCCTGGTCCTGATCGACCAGGTGGACCGCGACATCTGGCACAACGGCGGCGCGCTGGTATTTGGTCCCGACGGCTTTCTGTATGTGGGCGTCGGCGACGAGGGCGGCAACGCCCCCGATGAGTTCGCCAACGGTCAGCGGATTGATAAAAATCTGTTCTGCGGCATCTTGAGGATTGACGTCGATCAACGCGGCGGCGATATCAGTCACCCGATCCGTCGTCAGCCTCAAAACGGCCGCACGGCTCATTACTATATTCCCAACGATAATCCCTTCGTGGGCCAGGAGAACGTTTTAGAGGAGTTCTGGGCCACGGGGCTGCGCAACCCGCACCGGATCGCGTTCGATCCCGTCACCGGCAAGCTCTGGGTGGGCGACGTCGGCCAGCAGTTCCGCGAAGAGGTCAATATCGCCTTCCCCGGCAGCAACCATCAATGGAGCTACCGCGAAGGCAACCTGGTGATGGATGAAAGTTGGCTCAAAGGCCAGAAGCCGGCCAACTTCCACGGCATCGAAGCGCCGCCGGTCTGGGAGTACCCGCACCTGCACGGCAACAATTGCGTGATCGGCGGGTTGGTGTACCGCGGCAGCAAGTATCCCGAACTGTACGGCAAGTACATCTTCGGCGATAACGGCAGCGGCCGCGTGTGGGCGCTCACGCAAGCGGAAGACGGCCAGGTTTCCGTCGAAGAACTGGTCAACATGCCGTACGCCAGCAAGACCGGGCTGGCTTCGTTTGGCGAAGACGCCGACGGCGAACTCTTCATCGTCGTCCTGGGCGATGCCAACCGCGACGACGGCACCATCTTCCGCCTGGAACGCGATCCCGATGGCCGCTCGACTGCCTTGCCGGAACGGCTCTCGGAAACCGGAATCTTCACCGATCTGAAAACGCTCACGCCGGCGCCTGGTGTTTATCCCTACGGCGTCAACATGCCGCTGTGGTCCGATGGTGCGGCCAAGCAGCGCTGGATCATGCTGCCGGGCAACGGCCGCGATCCCGATCCGCGTGCCGACCGCATCGAGTTCCGCCGTACGGGTTCATGGCAGTTCCCGCCCGGCACGGTGCTGGTCAAGCAGTTTGATCTGCCGATCGACGAGCGCGACCCGGGCCTCGTGCGCCGCCTCGAAACTCGCGTGTTGGTCACCACGCACGATGGCGCTTACGGCTTCACGTACAAGTGGAACGAGGAAGGCACCGAGGCCTTCCTGCTCGAGGGCGGCGAAGTGATGCCGATCCCGATCACCACCGCCGATGGCAATCAGCGCACGCAGCTCTGGCAGTTCCCCAGCCAGGCGGAATGCCTGGTCTGCCACAATAAACAGGCCGGCTTCGTGCTGGGCGTGAATACGCAGCAGCTCAACGGACTGTACCACTATCCCAACGGCGTCGTGGCCAATCAGCTTGCCGAGTGGTCGCGGGCAGGCATGTTCACCCAGCCGCTATCGGCGGAGCAAATCGCCGATGCGCCGCGGCTGGTCAACCTGCATGATCCGTCGGCGCCGCTCGAACACCGCGTGATGAGCTACCTGGATGCCAACTGCTCGCATTGCCACCGGCCTGGCGGCGTGCGGGCAAACTTCGACGCCCGATTTGAAACACCGCTGGAACACAAGAATCTGATCCTGGGCAAGCTCAACACCGACCATGGCCAGGCTGGTGCGATGATCGTGCGGCCGCAAGATCCGTCGCGATCGGTATTGGTGCAACGGCTGCTCGATGGTAACAAGCGGATGCCGACCTTGGGCGTGCTACGCCGCGATACCGACGCCATCGCCGCCATCAGCCAATGGATCGACAGCCTGCCGATCCCGCCCGACTTGAAACCGGTTAACGAACCGGAGGAGCCGGGGTCCAACCAAGCTGAAGCCGAGGCCCCCATCGAAGCGCCGCCTGTCGAAACGGCGGCCGCAGCGCAGCCGGCCGACTCGACCATTGCGCCGACGACTCCGGCCACGGAACCGCTGGCGGCCCAGTAGCGGGCCAACCGCTCCCTGCGCAACGTTGTTCGGCTTCGCCCCCCCTGCCCTCGCTCGTACTGTTCACCGTTTTTGCCGCCATGCAGTTTGTGGTCTTATTGATCGGAATGGCCGCCCTGGTTTGGGGCGGCATCCTGCTGCATCGCGGCGGGCTGCTGGCGGGCTGCCTGCTGATTCTGACCGCCGGTAGCTGCTTCGGCCATCCGTTCTGGAACATGCCGGTGGGGCCGGCCCCGCTGACATTCGATCGCTTGCTGCTGGCGGCAACCGTCGGTCAGTATCTTTTGCTGCGCAAGTTTGGTGCCACGGACGACAAGCCAACCGGCCCGGCCGAATGGCTCCTGTTGGCGTTCATCGGCGTGCTGGTCTTCAGCACCTTCACCCACAACTGGCAGGTGGAGAACAAGCAGCCGGCAGCGTTGCTCGTGTTCTTCTGGATCATGCCGCTGGCCCTGTACTGGGTGGCGCGCAACATGAAGCTCACCGAGCAAAGCCTGTGGTGGATCTGGGGCGCGCTGAGCGCCTTTGGCGTCTATCTGGCCATCACCGCCATCGGCGAAGTGCGCGAAATGTGGTGGCTGGTCTGGCCGCGATATATCCGCTCTCCGGAGTTTGAAGAATACTTCGGGCGTGGCCGCGGGCCGTTCCTCAACCCGACCGGGGCCGGCATTTACCTCACCGCGTGCCTGGCGGCGACCTGGATGTGGTGGCCGCGTTTCGGCCGCTGGGGCAAGCTGGGCCTGGTGCTGCTGAACCTGCTGATCGGCGCCGGCTGCTACTTCACCCTCACGCGCAGCGTTTGGATGGGTGTGGCCCTGACGGCAATGATCGTGGTGGGCTTTAACCTGCCGCGGATCTGGCGATGGCCGGTGGTCGGCATGGCCACGCTGGCAGGCATCCTGGTGGCGGTGATCTTTTGGGACAGCCTGCTCTCGTTCAAACGCGACAAGAACGTCAGCGCCCAAGACGTGGCCGACTCGGCTTCGCTGCGGCCGATCTTTGTGGCCGTCGCTTGGGAGATGTTCTGCGACCGGCCGATCCTGGGCTGCGGCTTCGGCCAGTACAAGTACCAGCACAAGTACTATCTGAGCGAACGCAAGTACGGTTTGAACCTCGAAAAAGCCCGGCCCTACGGCCAGCACAACACGTTCCTGGCCCTGCTGACGCAGACGGGCCTGATGGGAGCCGGGTTGTTCGTTACACTGCTGATCGCCTGGTCGCGCCAGGCCTGGGGACTGTGGCGGAACCTGCATCTGGCTCCGGCCGCGCGCCAGTGGGGGCTGTTCTTTCTTGCGTTCATGGCCTCGTACGTGATCAACGGCATGTTCCACGACACCTCGCCGATCCCTAACCTCAACATGCTGCTGATGTTCTTCGGAGCCATCACCAGCAGCCTGGCGGCGATGGCGACCATGCCGCGAGGCGAGCAGGCCTCGCAATCTGCCGAAGCGAATAGCGAAGAGCAGCCCCAGTTGGCCACCGCGGGCGTGTAACGCGGCATATCTGGCAGGTTGACTGGCCGGCATTTTCTGGCTTGCGAACGGGCGTTGGGCGTCGCACATGCCGCCGCTTGCAATTGCTCCAGACCGCCCCTAGCATCGTAGGCAATTCGTTTGGCCCTAACGTTTGCTTGTGTCGCTGGCTGCCTTCGCCCGCCCCTTGTGCCAGCCAACTCCAGGAACCGCACCTGCCATGTTGATCTTCGACGCGCACCTTGACTTGAGCATGAACGCCCTGGAGTGGAACCGGGACATCACCCGCCCCGTGGCCGAGGTTCGCCGCCGCGAAGCCGGGCGCAACGACAAAGTGGACCGCGGCAAGAACACCGTGTGCCTGCCCGACATGCGGCGGGGCCAGGTCGGGTTGTGCGTGGCAACGCAGATTGCCCGCTACGTAAAGCCGGGCAATCCGCTCCCTGGCTGGCACAGCCCCGAAATCGCCTATGCCATGACGCAAGGCCAGTTGGCCTGGTACCAGGCGATGGTCGAAGCCGGCGAGATGGTCCACATCACCGACGCCGACGGCCTGCGTCGCCACGTGGAGCTGTGGCAGAACAATCCGCCGGCCAATGCTCCGATCGGCTTCATCCTCAGCCTGGAAGGTGCCGACTCCATCCGCTCGCCCGAACTGTTGCAGCGGCACTGGGACCAGGGGCTGCGAGCGATCGGCCCGGCCCACTATGGTCCCGGCACCTACGCGCAGGGCACGCATGCCGAGGGCGGCATCGGCGAAGCCGGCAAGAAGCTGCTCCGCGAGATGGAGCGGATCGGCTTCATCCTCGACGCCACGCACCTGTGCGACGACAGCTTCTGGGAAGCCCTGGATAACTTCGGCGGTCCGGTTTGGGCGAGCCATTCCAACTGCCGCGCCCTGGTGCCCGACACGCGGCAATTCGCCGACGACCAAATCAAAGCCTTGATCGAGCGCGGCGCCGTGATTGGCGCTGCCCTCGATGCCTGGATGATGGTGCCCGGCTGGATTCGCGGGAAAACCACGCCGCAGGAAGCCGGCGTGCGCCTGGAGCACATGATCGATCACATCGACCACGTGTGCCAACTGGCCGGCAACAGCCTGCACAGCGGGATTGGAACAGACCTCGACGGCGGCTTTGGCCTGGAACAGTCGCCCAGCGACCTGGATACCATCGCCGACTTGCAGCGGATCCCCGAAATGCTCTCGGCCCGCGGCTACAAGGACGAGGATATCAAGAACATCTGCCACCGCAACTGGATCCGATTCCTGCTCAACGCCTGGGAAAAGTAGCTAGCGGTCAAGCCGCCGTGCCGCGGAGCGGGCCGCAACCCGCCCAGGGCTAGGAATCCATCGTAAGCACCACGCGGAATCGGGCTTTGCCACTCAGCATGCGTTCGAGTGCATCGGCGGCACGCTCCAATGGGCAAAACTCGTTCATAGACTGTACGCCGGCCTCGCTGCTGAAGGCGAGCGTCTCCTCGGCATCGATCGAGGTGCCGGAGTACCAGCCTTCAATGGCACGCCGGGCCGATAACAGCGCCACCGACGAAGCTGCAATCGCTTCGTCCGATGCCCCCAACACCATCAGCCGGCCCAGCGGTGCCAGGCCGCCGATCGTGGCCGCCATGGCCGAGCCGCTGGTCACGGTGGCGAGAATGGCCTGCGCGCCGCCCAGTTTGGCAAGTTCCTTCGCGGGATCGCTTGCCTGGCTGTCGATGTAATAGGCCGCACCGAGTTGCCGGGCGAGCGGTTCCTTGTCCTGTCCCCGAGCAATCGCCACCACCCGATAGCCCATCTTCGCGGCGTACTGCACGCCCAAGTGGCCCAGCCCACCGACGCCCAGGATGCCGACCAGGTCGCCCGGTCGAGCACCACAATGCCGCAGCGCGTTGAACGTGGTCAGCCCTGCGCACATCAGCGGGGCTGCCTCGCGCGGCGTAAGCCCATCGGGCAAGCGCGCCAAGCCTTTCGCCGGTGCGATCATGTAATCCGCATAGCCACCATCGAAGGTGGCTCCGGTAACCTGCACGCCCGTCTGGCAGGCGAAGAACTGCGCCCGGCGGCACGGATCGCAGTCGCCGCAATGCCAGGCGTGCCAACCAACGCCCACGCGCATTCCTTCGGTCCAGCGAGCCGGTACGTCGGGGCCCACCTGGTCGATGACGCCAATCACTTCGTGCCCCGGCACGCGGGGATATTCAATGCCCGGCAAGTGCCCATCCCTCACCATGGCATCGCTATGACAGATGCCGCAGGCCTGCACTTTGATTCGCACCTGCCCTGGCCCCGGCTCAGGTATCGGACGTTCGCCCAATTCAAGGGGACCGCCCCGCCGAGCAATCTGAACGACGCGCATCGTCGACATCGCTGTATCTCCTGAACGGAAGAAACCAGAAACGCGATCGGGGCGTGCGATCGGCAGCATGCGAACAGGGCCTGCGGCGGCACACAAGAGATTTCAGTCCCCGCCCCCATTTCCTTGAGCGGTGGTGGAAAGGCTACCGGCCGCGCACCTTTCATGAGTTGCGGAGCTTGCCGCTTTCAGAGCGATCGTCGATCTCGGGCGATTCGGCGTCAGAGGCCGCGTGCAAATCGAGCGTTACCGGACTGTACTCGCCCAGCACGCGCATCGCGGCGGCAATATCCTCGGGATCAGCCCGCATCAAAACGAGAATCCGGCCTTCATCCAGATGGCTTTCGTATCGCTTGGCTTCGCTGTGCGGGACGCCCCAACCGACCATCGCTCCGACCAGCCCGCCAACGATTCCACCCGTCAGCGCCGCGGCGGGGCCGGCAATCAGCACGGCGCCCAAGCCCAAGGTCAGAAAGCCCACGGTTCCGGCAAATAGGCCGATCAGTCCGCCGATGCCGGCTCCCAGCGCGGCGTCGTGCTCTGAGCTGTCGCCGCGTTCCATGGTCTTCTTGAGCGTGTCCAGGTCGTGTTTGCTGCGCACCATGGCCGAAACCTCGGCGGCCTCCGGTACCTGGCGGCGTACCGCTTCTACCCCGCGCCGGGCATCTTCCGCTGTTTCAAACACGGCCACCAAGGTTGCTCGCTTTTCGGGATAGTGCGTCATCGGTTTCGCTTTCGTTTTAAAAATGGGTATCAGAATCCAATGGGTGTCAGAATCCATCGCCACCGGTCAATCATTCGCCGGTGTTGAGAAGCAAGGTTGGCGGAGCGATCTGCCAAGGTGTTGCCGTAATTGAGCACGGTTAGTCGGCCACGCCGCGATCCCGCTGGAACGCCTCTTGAATCCACGTATCGACGGCCATGTTCTGCTTGCGCACTTCCACCACCAGGTGCAGGCCGGCCTCGGTGAGCTTCTGTACGCGATCGTGCAAAGCCGTTTCGGCTTCCTGGCGAACGTCGGCCTGACCGGCCACGGTATGCAACTGCTTATGGAGCCGCTGCAGGTGCGCCACGTTCTCGGCGTCGCTCTCGCGAATCTCGTTCACGCGCGGCTCCAAGGCCGGATCCTGGCCGAGCATGGTGTCGAACTGTTGTTGCCGCAGCGGCGGCAGGTCATCTCGCAGCACATGGAGTAATGCCTCGGCAGCCTGCTCCACCTTGGCCGCCCAATCGGCCATTTCGCCGGAAGCAAACGGAGTGGAAAGCGACTCCTCGAAAGCGATCACGCGTTCCTTCAGCAAGCCGTTAATTTCCGCCGGGGTCATCAACATGGGCGAGCACTCCACCAGGGGAAGACTGCAAGAACCTGCGCCGCTGAGAACGGGCCTTCGCGCATCGCAGGTGCCCCGCGAGCCTCCTACGCGTCATCCAACCAGAGTAGCTGCACAAGAAAGCCAAGAAACAAGCGGGAACAACCGTCCGTGACGGGTTCAGGTCAGCAAAGCGTATGCCGGGCCCCCGGCCGCGGCAATAAGCTACGGTTGATAGAGAAGTTGCATCAGCAGCGAACAAGCCAGCCGCCGGCATATTGGCTGATCAGACCGATCACCTCGCGTTCACTTGGCGCCCGTCGCGCCACCACAGTCGGCAAGGATACGCAGCGCCCCGCTGCCGCCGCGGACCTGATGCAGCGCAGCCACGGGAGTGTCATCATTTTGATGACATTCCGCCCAAGCTTCGGCATGCCTATCGAGCAACGCAACCACCTTGTACGAAACACCTTACGAACTCTGCCGCAGGTCGTAGCAGGGCTGAGGTACTGGCCTTGCCTATAGCTACGGGCGGAACAGCCCCCCGTCCTAGAAGAGGTCACCAAGCATGCACGTCCTGTCTCAATCTCGCCGTGAAGGAACCTCTGCCCGGCTGCCTTGGTCCTCAGCCCGGAAAGAACCGCCGTACCGTTGGGCCTCGGTTTGGATTCTGTTGACGGCCTTATTGGCTGCGTCGCTATTCAACCCGGCCGCCGTCGTGCCCTCGGAGCGTTACGCCAAAAGCTCGGCACGAGTGATGGTCGAGAACCGTACCTCGGACGCCTTGCCGGTCGAGCTGCAAGGCCTCGGTTCGCGGCAGTCGCAAGCCGACGTGCTGCCGCCGGGCGTGTGCCGGATGTATCGGCTCGATTGCCCTGCCCAAAAGACGGCCGTGTGGCTGCGGCAGCCGGCTGGCTCCTGGACAGCGAAATGCCTGCTGGATAGCGGCTACCACTACGTGATCGAAAGCCCCGGCATGGTCCGGCAAGTGGGCCCGATCCCCAATTAGATCGCACCGCCAACAACAAGAACGGCGGAAGCGTTAGTGGCAGCAGTGAACCTTGGTCACGTCGTATCCACACTCGGCTGCCAACACGCCCAGGGCCGCGGCCAACTCGACCTGGGCCCGCTTCCAGGCCAGGAAGCGTTTCATCTGTTCCTGTTCCAGTTGGAACACCCGTAGCTCGGCCTGGCTGACATCCAGCGGCATGCCCCGGCCTAGCCGCCGCAGTTCGTTGAGATCGTCGAGCGTGCGTTTTGCCTCGTCTACTTGTTTGGCCGCCAACAGCACCTGCTGAGCACGCACTTCCAGGGCCGTCAGATGTGCCTGGATCTCGGCCGAGATCTGTTCTTCGCGTTCGCGCAGCAGGCGGCGCAGTTGGCCGTCGCGGATGGCCAACTCGTCCTCATCGTGCAGTCCGATGAGTTTGCAAAGCTGCGACTGCTTGCCGGGCGCGATCCCCAGCGTGGGGTCAGCCTGCTGCAAGACGCCCCGGGCAATCGGCAGCGTCTCGTCGGACAACTCCGCGCGCATGACGCGCAAGATGCCCAGCTCCGCCCGCATGCTTAGGCCAGTGGCCAGCACCTCGGCAACGGGCGGCACCTGCGGCTGAAGTTCCAAACCCAGGTCCGGCCAAATGGCGTACGGTTGCTGGTCGCCCAGGCCGAGCCGGTAATAGAGCGCGCGGTTGAGGCCATCGACCGTGACCACCAAATCGGCCAGTTGCTGCTGGAGTTCAAGCCGCCGGCTGCGCAGTTCCTGCACCGTGCCGTTGAGCAGCACACCTTGATCGGCCAGTTGCTCCACGTCGTGAAGGGTGCGATCGATCACTTCCAGGCTGCGGCAAGCCGCGTAGCGGGCGGCCTCGGCTTCGGCCAGGTCGTAGTACCGCAGCAAGGCTTCCTTGGCAGACTCGTTGCGAAGCTGAACTTCGCGCAGCCGCCGCAACCGCCGCTGGAGCGAGCCGGCATCGCCCTGCGTACACAAACAGCGCGCATCGGCCGTGGCCGAAATCCAGTTCTCCATTTGTAGTAGCGCCGGCACGGTCGCATTGGCCACCGCCAGGCATTGGCACTCGCGCTCGGTCAGTCCCCGGTACAAAACGCCATCGGCCCCCGGGCATGCCGGCGGCAGAACCGGCGGCTGGTCGGGCAACTGCACCGACCATTCTTCGCGGGCGATGAGCCGCTGCTCGGCCGGCACGCGGCCGGGGCTGGCGACCGTGCCATGTTGTGTCGCATGGTGCGCGCAGGCCGAGAGCCCGGCCAGCAGCACAGCGACGAACAGACACACGGCGCGCAGCATCGATCTCCCCAATCTGATCGGTGGTCTATCACTGCTAGTTATCGAAGGGGCGGCAGACCGGGCTGCAACATTTCCAACGCAAGAAGCGATTGCAGCGATAGAATTGCTAGCAGCGATTGAATTATGCATGCCCCTTAGCAACGAGCACATTGCCACGCCCTGTAACGCCAACTTTCACCAATCCAGTTGGTGCGATTGAGCAGCTGTGCGACGGACGCCGATAGGGTCAGGCGCATCCCGCTGAATCACCTCATGCCATAAAGGCTGGTTGCCGAACGAGTTTCGTAGGCCGGCTTATTCCACTAGAATGACGATCAACGAGTGACCCATGGCATCGGCAGAACAGGTCAAAGCGCTCCTGAAAAGTTACTCTGAGGGGGATGGTGAACACTTCGTTTCCGTCGCCCTGCAGATCGCAGCTAGCGTTGCGCGCACAGGGAAGGGAAAATTCGCCCAGGAACTCAGAGAGCTTATCGATGAGATCAAGCGGAAGCAGGCCGCTGGAAAGATCGGTGGCGCAGTCCCAATAGCGAAACCAACCGGCGAGCTCGCCGGCCTGCTAACCGTCAGTTACCCCAAGACTCGACTGACGGAAATGGTGCTGGCAGAAGAAACCCGGAAACCGCTTGAACGTACAATCCGCGAATATCGCCAGCAAGAAAGGTTGCGCGAACACGGCCTGTCTGCCCGACGGAAACTCTTGCTGATCGGCCCCCCGGGCTGTGGGAAAACAATGACAGCGTCGGCATTGGCCGGCGAGCTTCATCTGCCACTATTTTCGGTTCAGCTACACGGCTTGATCACAAAGTTCATGGGGGAGACTGCCGCAAAACTCCACATGATCTTTGAAGCGATGACGCTCACCCGCGGTGTTTACTTTTTCGACGAGTTTGACGCAATCGGCGCTGATCGAGGCGTGAAGAACGACGTGGGCGAAATCCGCCGCGTTCTTAACTCATTCCTTCAGTTCCTGGAACAGGACGATTCTGACAGCATTATTCTTGCTGCAACAAACTATGTGGCAATGCTCGACGAAGCACTGTTCCGGCGGTTCGATGATGTGATAAGCTACTTCCGACCGTCAGATCGGCAAATTGACCACCTTGTGCAAAATCGGCTACAGCGTTTCCTGGCGAAGCGTATCACATGGCGTCAAATTCGTGAAGCAGCTATCGGCTTGAGTCACGCCGAAATCGCGCGCGCCTGTGATGACGCTGCAAAAGAGCACATCCTAAACGGGAAGCAGCAGATCACCACAGCCGCCCTGGTTCGCGTCCTGAAAGAACGCCATCGACCTTA
>CALBRZ010000099.1 GCA_937927735.1 uncultured Planctomycetales bacterium | reverse complement strand
CTTACGAAAATGTATCCGCTGCGATTTCAACCGTTGTTGCGTGACTACTTGTGGGGCGGTCGCCGTCTTGAGCAATTGGGTAAACAACTGGGGCCCGGTGATCACTGGGCTGAAAGTTGGGAAGTGTGCGACCACGATCGCGACCAGAGCGTTGTGCTCGCCGGCGAACTGGCGGGGCGCACGCTGGGGAGTCTGGTTGCCGAATTCAACCAGGAGTTGCTCGGGCGCCACGCCCCGCAGAAGCGATTCCCGCTGCTCTTCAAACTGCTTGACGCCAACCGGACGCTCAGCGTGCAGGTTCACCCCAACGATGAGCAGGCGGCCAAACTTGACCCGCCAGACCTGGGCAAGACCGAAGCCTGGGTGGTGCTCGATGCCAAGCCGGGCAGCGTGCTGTATGCCGGTTTGAAACGCGGCTTTGACCGCCGTGCCCTGGCCCGCGAGGTGGAACGCGGTACCTGCGAACTATGCCTGCACCAGTTTGAGCCAAAGCCGGGCGATTGCATTCTGATTGAGGCCGGCACGCCGCACGCCATTGGCGCCGGCCTGCTGATTGCCGAGATCCAGCAATCCAGCGACGTGACGTATCGGTTGTACGATTGGAATCGCGTGGGCCCCGACGGCAAGCCGCGCGAGCTGCACGTCGAGCAAGCCCTGGAAGTGATCGATTACAACCGGGGCCCGGTCATGCCGCAGAAGCCCCAGCCGACCAGCCGGCCGCACGTAACCCGGCTGGCAGCCTGCGACAAGTTCGTGCTCGAACGTTGGCAGTTGGATAGCCCTCACGTGATCGGGGGCGACGAACGGTTCTACATCATCTGCGTGACCAAGGGGCTAGCCACCCTGCAAGGCGACCCGCTAGGCGAGCCGCTCAAGGCCGGAAGCACCGCGCTGTTGCCGGCGTCGGCGGGAGCGGTACGGATCGAGCCGCAAGAACCCGGCGAAGCCTTAGTGGCTTACCTGCCGTAAGACGCCCTGCCTGGCGCGCGGCGTTGGGCGGGCCGGCTTCGAGCCGCTGCCTTGGCCATGCTCCAGCCTCGCCAGCCGTTACAGCCCAGCCGGCCGGCACGTTTTCCGGCGAAATTTCGCGATCCAGTGCCCCACCTGCGCCAAGAACGTGTGCTTGTGCAAGGCGGTGAGCCCCAATTTTTGTAAGTTGCTCATATTTACAGCCTTGCGCCTCTTGCGGCACGCCGGGCGGGCCGCTGTACCGTCCGGCTGGCCGATTTTGCGAACAGCTTTTCCCCAATCGGGGCGTCGTCGCGGCGACGGATGGTGCGTCGTAAGTTGCTTTCAAGTAGTTGCTTAGGGCAATTACGTGGCCTGCCGGTTGCGGCCTGGCAAGGCGGTGACTTGGAAGCCACTTCGGGCGAGTTCTAGAATCGACCTTCCGCAAGCGGCGAGCGAGGCTGCCGCTGCCGCCAAGGTGATTCTTCTGCCGCGTAGAAAAGGACGGATTGACGTGTCTCAACAGGGCCTGCCCGTCGAAGAGGAGACTTCCCAGCCGTTTGTGGCCCGCTGGAATCGACTGATCAGTACCACGAACTGGGAGAAGGGCCGCATCATCTACGAGTGGCGCGAGTCGCTGATTGCCGCCGGCGCTCCGGCCTCGGAGTACTCCGACGAAGCTTGGCGGCGAAAGGTGGAAGGCATCAGCGGCCAGCACGTGGGTCGGCTCCGCCGCGTGTACGAACGGTTCGGCGGTGTGTATGAGAGCTACCCCGGCTTGTTCTGGAGCCACTTCCAGGCGGCGCTCGACTGGAACGATGCCGAAATGTGGCTCGAAGGCGCCGTGCAGAACCACTGGTCGGTTTCGGAGATGCGGCGTCAGCGCTGGGAAGCGATGGGCGCGCCCGAGGACAAGAAGCCCAGCGACGACGACATCATCTCGGTCGAGCTGGACGAGGGCGCAGCGCCCCCGCGCGAAGCCAACATGTCGGAGCGGTTCAGCCCCACGTACGAGCGCGTTTCCGGCGGTCCCGATTACGACCAGGGCCCCGATTTCGGCGATGAAGGCGAACCTGCTGCCGAGCTTGGCGAGGTCAGCGAGCCGGTCGACGAAACGCCTGCCGAAGCGGCTGATATCCCGGCGGCTCCCAGCGAAAAGCCCCAGGCCGTGCGGCCGTTTGAAGCGCTGCCGCAGCTTCCTCCCGATGTGGACGAAGCTTACGAGCAGTTCAAGCTGGTGATCCTGCGGCACAAGCTGGCCGGTTGGACCGAAGTGAGCGCCAAGGACATCGTGACGGTGCTCAACGCCCTGAAGGTAATGGTCACCTCACCGGCCGAGTAACGGTTCAGCGAGTACAGAACCAACGGCTCCAGCGCTGTGTCTTGTAGGGCGCTGGAGCCGTTTTTGTTTGTGCGGGCTGGTTGCTTGCGGCAGTTGCGACGTCATGCGGGCACGCGGAGGCTAACTTTCCTGCCTGCCCCGTTTTGCGCCATTTTGCAAGCGCCGCAGCCGGGCCGCGGCTGCGGCGGGGCTGCCGTAACCTATAATTGAGTAACAAGTTGTAGCGGCCCTACGCCTGCCAAGTTTGACTGGCCCCAGCCAGCCCGAAAGAATGAGGCGTACCACTTGCATGTCTTGCTTAAGGGGCCTCTATGGAAAATCTGAACATCACTTTCGAGTTCGTCGGTGGGCCCGATGACGGCAAGATTGCCACGGGCCGATTGGGCGAAGCCAGTGAAGCTGAGCGGTATTACCTGTTTACGAACCATGGGCGCGTCGGACAGCGTATCAAGGTAGCTTCCGACTATTCGGTCAACACGCTGGCCAAAGACTGGCCGGTGCGCAAGTTCCCGGGCTCGTTCCGGCATCACTATTACGTGGTGACCGATCGGCTGGAGGACAGCAACGAGGTTTGGGTGCGAGCCGAGTATCAACCGAACTGATGCCTACGTGAGCCACCACGGCAGCGGGGCAATCGGCAGTTGCGTGGAGATCACCCGACATGGCCAATCTTGAACGTCATCTGTTGGTGGCTTCGCCTCACCTGACCGATGAATGGTTCGCACAGACGGTGGTGTTGCTGATCGCCCATAACGAAAACGGGGCGTTCGGCGTGGTCTTGAACCGGCCCACTTACGAAACCGTGGGCCAGGTCTGGAACGAGCTTGGCGGCTCGCCATGCGACTGCGAGCAGCCGGCGAACGTGGGCGGGCCGGTCGACGGGCCGATCATGGCCCTGCATACCGAGGAATCGTTCGCCGATATCCGCGTGGTGCCCAACGTCTTTCTGGCCGTGCAGCGTGACAATCTCGACTGGGTGGTGCATCAGACCAAGGCACCTTTCCGCCTGTTCCTGGGCACGGCCAGTTGGTCTCCCAACCAGCTTGAAGAAGAGATCCAGGAAGGCGTCTGGCTGGTGACTTCGGCCACCAGCGAACTGCTCTTTGCGCCGCCCGACGAACTTTGGGCCGCGGCATTGCGCAAGTGCGGGCGCGACTTCTATGCCTCGATCGGCATTCGCAGTTTTCCTGAGGATGCCACGCTCAATTAGTGGTGCCGCCGGCGCCGGCCCGGCGTTTAGAAACGCCCCCTTGCCCTGCTTGGGCACGCTTAAGGCCATGCTGAAAGGCTCATGGCCGTTGGCTCATTCAATCGACCTGGGTGAGCCTGCGCGCATCGAAAAACCCGCGGTGTGCGAAACACACCGCGGGCCCTTATTCACACGAGTCGGTTGCGGGAAGGTCTATCGTGAGGAAACGCCGTTTGCGGTTGCGGCTAGCGTCTCCTCAGCCTGTCGTGTCCGGTGGATCGAACATGGCTTGCCCTCCTCTTTCAGTATGTGGGCAGATGCGTTCGTTGTCGGCCGACACGTGTTTTGATAGCAATCCCGCCGTGAAAGCGTCAAACATTTTTTGCCGTTGGCTAATGGCCTATTCTCAGGCGGCCGCGGCCAGGTCGTCGTCTTCCAGAGCGGCGAGCGATTGCCGGGCTGCCTCGATGCCGCCCATCTGGTCGATCAAATGCTTGATCTGCAACAGTTTTTCTTGCGGGATGTCGGCCAGCGCGGCGCGCAAAGCCTCCAGGCTCAAGGTTTGATCCGCAGACATTCAGGGCTCCTGGTGGCAGGATAGAATCCGCCGCGATCCGCCATCCTTGGCCGATTGGCGCGGCGGTTAAAGCGGCCATTCTTTGGCCGCCGAGCGAGCTTGCCGAACGCGGTCCACCGGGGTGGAGCTCGGCAGATGGTTGGCGGGCAGAGCCGCCCATCTACCCGAACCATCGGCAAACCGGCCGAGGCGATTTGAGGAATCCTGCGTGCTGCCGCCGCAGGCAAAGCCTGCGCTGCTAGCAGGTGGCTAGTACGCGGCGCCGGCCGCGGCTGGGGCCCGCGCCCATTGCACACAAACTCTTGGCGCAAAAAGGGCTACGCGGTTGGCTCACTCAGGCCACGTGGCCAAAACCGGCGTCGTCGGTAAGGGGCAAACCCGTATAATGACAGTGCAACTTTGCCGGTCAGGCTGCCGAGGCTCGCCCGGCGCCAGGTTGCCAGCGCGTTCACGCCAACTGCACATATCGCCAGCGCAGCGAGATCATCGATGCCGCATAGCTATATTCTCGCGGGTTGCCGCACCCCGATCGGACGATTCCAGGGCGCACTCTCCACCGTGCCGGCCACGGAACTGGGAGCACGTTGCGTGGCCGAAAGCCTGCGCCGCTCCGGCCTATCGGCGGATCGGGTGGACGAAGTCATCATGGGCAACATCCTCTCGGCCGGGTTGGGGCAAGCCCCCGCCCGCCAGGCGGCCCTGGGCGCCGGCTTGCCGCCGACGGTGGCTGCCCTGACCATCAACAAGATGTGCGGCTCGGGCCTTAAGGCCGTGATGCTGGCCGATCAGGCGATCCGGGCGGGCGATGCGCAAGTGGTTGTCGCTGGCGGCATGGAAAGCATGAGCCGTGCCCCGCATTTGATCATGGGCGCCCGGGCCGGCTGGAAGTACGGGCATCAACAGGTGCTCGATTCGATGATTCACGACGGGCTTTGGTGCCCGTTTGAGGATACGATCATGGGCGAGGCGGCGGACTACATCGCCGCCAAGTGCGACGTCGATCGCGCCGCACAGGACGCCTTTGCGTTGGAGAGCCATCGCCGGGCCTTGGCCGCGCAAGAAGCCGGCAAGTTCACGGCCGAGATTTTGCCCATCGAGACTCAGTCACGCCGCGGCAACACGCTCGTCACCGTCGACGAAGGTCCCCGGGCGGATACCACGCTGGAAGCTTTGGCCAAGCTCAAGCCGGCCTTTGGAGCCGATGGCACGGTCACGGCCGGCAATTCGTCGCAACTGAGCGATGGTGCGGCGGCTGTGGTGGTGGCCTCGGCCGACGTCGCCAGCAAGGTCGACAGCCCGATCAAAGCCCGCATTTTGGCCGCGGCCACCAGCGGCGTGGCCCCCAAGGATATTTTCATTGCGCCGGTGACGGCCATGCAGCGGGCCGTCGAGAAAGCGGGGCTGACCTTCAACGACATCGACCTGGTGGAACTGAACGAAGCCTTCGCGGCCCAGTGTCTGGCCTGCTTGAAACCATTGGAGATTCCGCACGAAAAGACCAACGTCCACGGCGGCGCCATTGCGCTGGGGCACCCGATCGGCGCCAGCGGCGCACGCACCCTGGTGACGCTGCTCTATGCCATGGCCGATCGCGGGGCCAAGACCGGGCTGGTCAGCTTGTGCCTGGGCGGCGGCAACGCGGTAGCCATGGTGGTCGAGCGGGTGTAGCTCGATCCGGTGCCACGCGGCGATTTGACCGTTTCGCTCCTCAGGACATCGCCAATGTCCACGCAAACCTTTACCGCCGACGACCTGCTGAACCTGCCGGACGACGGCAACCGGTATGAACTGGTCGCGGGAGTATTCACCATGATGAGCCCGGGCGGGTCGGAACATGGCGTGATTGTTTCGCGGCTCAACCGGCGGATCGGCAATTACGTGGAGGAGCATCAGCTCGGCGAGGTTTACGGGGCGGAAACCTGTTTTCGCATCGAAAGTGATCCCGATACGGTCCTGGCTCCCGACGTGGCGTTTGTATGCCGCGAGCGGATCGAGACCATCGGCTATCCGCCAGGTTTTTTCCCCGGTGCGCCGGACCTGGTCGTGGAGGTGCGCTCGCCGAACGACCGTGCCCCACAGATCGAAGAAAAGGTGCAGCGCTGGCTGGCGGCTGGAACGCAAGCCATATGGGTGATTGATCCGTCGGTTCGTGAAGCCGTGGTTTACGAAACGGATGCGGAGCCCCAGCCAATTGCGGCCGATGGTTACCTCGCAGGCGGCCGCGTCCTGCCGGGCTTTCGCTGTACGTTGGCGGAGCTGTTTCCGCCTCGCACGTAGGCCGGGTCGCCTGTTCAGAAGCAGATCCCCCTAACCCCTGGTTCAACATGGCAACGGATACCAACACTGCCCGCGAAGCCTGGGAACGGGCCTTGGCTGCTGCCCCGACGCGCGACGTGCCGTTCACCACGGTCAGCGGCCGCCAGGTCGAGCCGCTGTACTTTCCGGCGGAGCCCGACGCGTGGTACGAGGAGCAGCTTGGGTATCCGGGCCAGTTCCCGTTCACCCGCGGGATCCATGCCAACATGTATCGCGGGCGGCTGTGGACGATGCGGCAGTTTGCCGGCTTCGGCACACCCGAGGAAACCAACGCTCGCTTCCGTTTCCTGCTGTCCAAAGGGCAGACTGGGCTATCGACCGCATTCGACCTGCCCACGTTGATGGGGTTGGATAGCGACCATCCCAACTCGCAGGGCGAGGTTGGCCGGCTGGGCGTGGCGGTCGATACGGCCCGCGATTTCGACCGGTTGTTCGAAGGCATCAACCTGGGCGAAGTCTCGGTTTCGATGACGATCAACGCCCCGGCGGCCATCGTGCTGGCCTTCTACCTGGTGGCGGCCGAGCGGCAAGGCGTGCCCTGGGAACAACTGCGCGGCACGCTCCAGAACGACATCCTCAAGGAATACCACGCGCAGAACGAGTTTGTGTTTCCGCCGCAGGAAAGCGTACGGCTGGTCGTGGATACGATCGCCTTCTGCACGCAGCACGCGCCGTTGTTCAACCCGGTTTCCATCAGCGGCTACCACATCCGCGAAGCCGGCAGCACGGCGGCTGAAGAGTTGGCGTTCACGCTGGCCGACGGTTTCCACTATGTCGAGCAGGCGATGGAAGCCGGTCTGGCCGTCGATGACTTTGCGCCGCGGTTGTCGTTCTTCTTCAACAGCCACAACGACTTCTTTGAGGAGATCGCCAAGTTCCGCGCGGCCCGGCGGATCTGGGCCCGGCACATGCGCGACAAATACGGCGCCCAGAATCCGCGTAGCTGGATGCTGCGATTCCACGCCCAGACCTCGGGCGTGAGCCTGCAGGCGCAACAGCCTGAGGTAAACGTGATTCGCGTGGCCTACCAGGCACTCGCGGCGGTGCTGGGGGGCTGCCAGAGCCTGCATACCAACAGCCGCGATGAAACGCTTTCGCTGCCGACCGAAGAAGCCGTAACGATTGCCCTGCGGACGCAGCAGGTGCTGGCCCACGAAACCGGTGTGGCCAATTCGGCGGACCCTTTGGGCGGCAGCTACCAGGTGGAAGCGTTAACCGACGCCCTGGAGCAGGACGCCGAGGCCATCTTTGCCGAGATCCAGGAACAAGGCGGCATGATTGCGGCGATCGAGAAAGGCTACTTCCGCCGCCGGATCGCCGAGAGCGCCTTCGCGTACCAACGCGAGGTCGATGCCAAGCGCAAGTTGATCGTGGGCGTGAACGCGTTTACCGATGACTCCGGCCCGAACGTGCCCACGCTCGAAATCGATCCCTCGGTCGAAGTCCGACAGCGGCAACGCCTGGCCGAAACGAAGGCCCAGCGCGACCCGGCAACCGTCGAAAAGATGCTCCAGCGCATCCGTACGGTGGCCGCCAGCCGCGAGAACCTAATGCCGGCGTTGATCGACGCTGCCCGGGCTGACGTCACGCTGGGCGAAATGGTGGCCGCCTTGGCCGATGTGCTGGGACGTTATCGACCGACCAGTTAGGGGCCTGTGCCCGCCTCCCTGGTTGTTCCCCATGTAACCTGAACCGAGAGCAACGATGCCTGCCGCTTCACCTGCCCCAAGCAATACCCGGCCGATCCGCGTGGTCCTTGCCAAGCTTGGCCTCGATGGGCATGACCGTGGGATTCAGGTTGTCGCCAGGGCGTTGCGCGACGCCGGGATGGAAGTGATCTACACCGGGCTGTGGCAGTCGCCTGCCGCCGTGGTACGCGCGGTCGAGGACGAAGACGCCGACGTGCTGGGCGTAAGCCTGCTCTCCGGAGCCCATATGACGCTCGTGCCCGATTTGATGAAACGGCTGCGCGAACGAGGCCTGGACGACGTCACCGTGCTGGTGGGCGGCATCATCCCCGAGAGCGACGTCCCCAAGCTGCGCGAGCTGGGCGTGGCCGAAGTGTTCACGCCGGGCGCTTCGCTGGAAACCATTGCTGCCTTCATTCGGCAGCAGGTGGCCGCCAAGGCCGCCTGACGGTTTGCGGGCGTCAGCGGCAGTCGCGAATGTCGAACTGCGGCGCCCTAGTAGTTCGCTTCCACGCCGCTCAACTCGGCCGCCGCTTGTTCGTCGGCATCAGCCCGTTGCGTTTGCGGGGCCGATTCGTCGGCCACGACTGGCAGCCGGATCACGACCGTAATGCCGATGGCTGCGAGCGTCAGAAGCAGCCCAATCCCCCAGGCAGGCAGATTGCCCAGCATAATGCTGGCCGTCACGCCTACGGCTACCACGGCCAGGGCGAGTACCTTCACCTCGCGGCGAACGCCGCCCCGCTGTTGCCAGTCGCGGAGGAAGCCGCCCAGCAGCCGCGAGCGCAGC
The DNA here is from genome assembly GCA_937927735.1 of uncultured Planctomycetales bacterium. Classification (GTDB taxonomy): domain Bacteria; phylum Planctomycetota; class Planctomycetia; order Pirellulales; family S012-138; genus CALBRZ01. Next base: position 23,955 of record CALBRZ010000099.1, on the reverse strand, counting down.
AGGCGTTGGTTGAGCCGTGGCGACGAACGCACATAGAAGAAGCTCGCCAACAGCAGAAACGGCGTGGTGGGCAGCAGCGGCAGAAACGCACCGAGGGCGCCCAGCCCGACGAAAAACGAGCCCAGAACGACGTACAGGCCGCGCCGCCAAGGGGGCAGGTCGAATTGTCGATCGGGCGGAATCATGGCAATACCACGAAAAATCGGCGGAGCGGTGCTTGCCCTGGGGGGCGGCACAACTCTCGGCTGCCGTGCAGTACTGTAATCATACGGCCACAGAGGCAACCTGCAATCACAGTGCTCCGTGGGCGGTGCCACCGCCGTGCAGCGGGAACACGCAGGCGATTGTTACATGCGAAAACGACGTTCGGCTCCGCAGGAGAAAACACCGACCGTTGGCCTCGCCTGTAGGGCAAACGATGCCTCGTTGTGCGTACGACGTTGAACGCTTCGCCGCGCGCGTTCGTAACATAGAGACAGTGGCGTCAGTGGCGGTTGATGCGACCAAGAGCGTGAACCGCCGTAGGGCCTTGGAAGCGATGAACCAAAAAAGGCGTAGAACCTATCGGGTGAGGCGACCGCCTGGGAACACAGCGGCTGCGGCGATTTGACGCCCCGCGGCTGGCCGGTTGCCAGGCGGTTGACACTTTGGCCGTTTTGCCTAATCGCAGTTTGGGGCTTGTTGCCTGGGGATTCGGCACACCCTAAAATACCGGCACATCCCGCAAAGTCGGCCAGTCTGACCCCACCCTTACCATCGCGCGTATCGGCGCGGCAATTTAGGTCAACTTTGTTGCTAACGCCCCAGGGCAACGAAGAATGGAGTGATGTCCTGGGAGGACGACGCTCCGGACCTGTGACTCAACAGTAGGCTCGGCCCATCTGCAATTTCCTCTCGCCAGGTTTTCCAGGTACTCCCTTATGCGCAATCCGTTTTCGCGTCGGATGTGGATGGCCGCGGTCGCTCTTGTAGCACTCACGGCCACCGGGGCTCAGGCCCAGAACGATAATGACAACGCCAAGTACACAAACCTGATTAAGGACGCCAAGGTTCAGACGGGCTTGTTCAAGCTGATCCAGAAGGAAGGCAAGCTCTATGCCGAATTGACCCCGGCGAACCTCAACAAGGACTACATCATCGTCACCTCGATCGCCCGCGGCATCGGCCAAGGCAGCCTGCTGGGCGGCATGTCGTGGGGCTTTGGCGACGACTGGCTGTGGCAGTTCCGCAAGGTGGACGACAAGATCCACGTGGTCCGCCGCAACATCCGCTTCACGGCCAAGAAGGGCACGCCCGAGGCCAAGGCCGTCGAACTGGCCTACACCGACAGTGTGTTGTTCGCCCTGCCGATCGTGGCCAAGGCGCCCGGCGGCGGCATGGTGATCGACCTGGACATGATCTTCATGAGCGACCTGCCGCAGATCGGCCAGGTGCTGCGGGGCTTCAGCTTCACCAGCTCGCGCAGCACGTGGGCGGTAGCCAAGGCGCTGCGCGACAATGTCGAACTGGAAGTTGCGGCTACGTACGCCTCCAGTGGTGCCATGACCCTGGATACCGTGCCCGACACCCGCGGCGTGACCGTCAACGTGCACTACTCGATCAGCGCACTGCCCAACACGGGCTATCAGCCGCGCCTGGCCGACGATCGCGTGGGCTACTTCCTCACGGTGATCAAGGACTACTCCAAGCAGGGCGAGGAAGACCGCTTCGTCCGCTACATCAACCGCTGGGACCTCCAGAAGGCCGATCCCACGGCGGAGCTTTCGCCGCCCAAGCAGCCGATCATCTTCTGGCTGGAAAAGACGGTGCCGTTCAAGTACCGCAAGACCATCCGCGAAGGCATCCTGGAGTGGAACAAGGCGTTCGAGAAGGCCGGCTTTGCCAACGCCATCGAGGTGCGGCAGCAGCCTGACGATGCCGACTGGGACCCCGAGGATATCAACTACAACACCTTCCGCTGGATCACCTCCAGCGCGGGGTTTGCCATGGGACCCAGCCGCGTGAACCCGCTCACCGGCCAGATCCTCGACGCCGACATCATCTTCGACGCCGACTTCCTCACCTTCTGGAAGGAAGAGTACGAGATTTTCTCGCCGGAGAAGGTGGCTGCCATGACGGGCGGCCCGCTGACGCTGGAGGAGTACCGCCAGCAGATGCTGACCAACCCCGCCGGTCACCGGCACCATGCCGGCTGTGCCTGCGAGTATCACTCCGGCCTGGGCCGCGAACTGGCCTTCGCTTCGACGGCGCTGTTCGCCCGGGCGGCCGACGCCGCGCAACTGGCCGCCGAGCGCGAACGGATGATCCAGCAGGGCCTCAAGGAAGTGGTGATGCACGAGGTGGGCCACACCTTGGGCTTGCGGCATAACTTCAAGGCCAGCACCTATCTGAAGCTGGAAGATCTGAACAATCCGGAAGTGACTTCCAAGACCGGTCTCACCGCCTCGGTGATGGACTACGCGCCCTCGTACATCACGCCCAAGGGCGTGAAGCAGGGCGACTACTACTCCACCACGATCGGCCCGTACGACATGTGGGCTATCGAGTACGGTTACAAGCCGCTGCCGGGCGGTACCCAGGGCGAGGTTGCCGAGCTCCGCAAGATTGCGTCGCGGGCCGGCGAGCCGGGCCTGGACTACGCCACCGACGAGGACACCCGCGGGATCGACTCCGACCCGCTCAGCAACCGCTTTGACCTCAGCTCCGATCCGATCGCGTACGCCGCTCAGCGGGCCGAGCTGATTAAGGAGCTGTGGCCGGGCCTGGTGGAACGCGTCACCGAGGATGGCGAGGGCTACCAGCGGGCTCGCCGCGCGTTCGGCGTGCTGCTGTCCAATCACGGCCAGGCGGCCTGGTTCGTGTCGCGGTTCATCGGCGGCGTGTACGTCCACCGCGACCACCGTGGCGACGAGAACGGTCGCCCGCCGTTCAAGGTGGTCGAGGCCGAGAAGCAGCGGCAAGCGCTGGAGTTCCTCGAAAAGCAGGTGTTCAGCGTCGAGCCGTTCGACTTCCCGCCCGAGCTGTACAACCACCTGGCTGCCTCGCGCTGGAACCACTGGGGTACGCTCCAGCGGGACCGGTTGGACGTGCCGGTGCACGAAGTGATCGGCATGTGGCAGGACCGGATTCTCCGGCAGATGCTCAACACCCTGACGTTGACGCGGCTGCACGACTCGGAGTTGAAGGTGCCCGCCGATGAGGACGCCTTCACCGTGGCCGAGCTGCTCGATGGCCTCACCGGCGCCATCTTCTCGGAGCTGAACGACATCAAGGAAGGCGAGTTCACCAACCGCAAGCCGGCGATCCACAGCCTGCGCCGCAATCTGCAACGGAACTACCTGGAGCAGTTGTCGAACTTGGCGCTGGGCAACACGCCGGCACCGCGTGACTGCCAGGCTGTGGCTGCCGCGCAGCTTAAGGAGATCGACACTCGCGTGAAGAACCTGCTCAAGCGCAACAAGGTCAAGCTGGATAGCTACAGCCAGGTTCACCTGGAAGAGGTTTCCAGCCGGGCCCAGAAGGTGCTCGACGCGCGGATCTCGCTGGCCCGGCCGTAAAGCCTTGCCGTGCGGCAGCAGCCGCTTAGCCCAATGCTCGGGCGTCCTGGGGAAGCCTCGGCTTCGCCGGGACGCCCGTTTCTTTTTGCGCGCCGGGCCCACATTTGGAGGACCACTTGCCAGCACTGGTCGTTTTGGGGGGAGGTAAAGCTTTGAATTTTGGCATCGTGATTGCCAAAATGATCCGACGTGGCCCCCTCTAAAGCATGGCTGCGGACGATGGTCCTGCGGTCCAACGCATGTCGATCGAGAGCTCCGCTGTAGCAAACAGTCTTGGTTGTCGCCTTAGAGTTCGCACGGCCCCCCTGTTCTGGTGAATCGGGTTGTGCGATATCAGCGGCTGACTGAGCTTCTTCTCCATTCGCTAGCTGGAGAGTTGTTCGATGCATTCCGGAGAGCGCCAAGCCACTCGCGAAAACGCATTCTCAAAGCTCGATACCTCGGTGGCGTGCGCCGACGCTACGTTGCCCGGCCGCCCGGCAGCCAGCGCGACCGGTTTGCAATCGCCGCCAGCGCAGTGCTGCTCCACGCCGCCACGAACGTCTTCGGCCGATGGAGACAACGCGCAAACGCAAGCTGCCCTGCCGCATCTTCCTCCGGGGCCGCGTAACCGCTGGCTGGGGCTGGAGCATATCGGTCCGTTGCGGCGCGACCTGCTGGACTTCGGCCTGAACCTCGCGCGCGAATATGGCGAGGCGGCCGTGGTGCGGATCGCAGGCGTGCGGATCTTTCAGTTCGCCCATCCGCAGTACGTTCAGGACGTGCTGGTGAACCGTGCTGACGACTTCCGCAAACCGGCCTTCTTCCGCCGGGTGTTTGGTCGCTGGATTGGCGATGGGATCGCCACCGCCGAAGGCCCCGCTTGGGCACGCCGCCGGCGCATCGTGCAAGCGGCGCTCCAACGCATTCCGCCCGAGGTCGAGGCCGAAATCACCACGCGCCACGCGCGGCGGCTGGTTCTCAGCCGGATCGGCCAGCGGATGGATATCAGTGGCGCGCTGCAGCGAGTGGCATTTGCCGTCGTTACCGAGGCCGTGTTTGGCCGGGCGGTGGCCGATCAATGCGATTGGCTGTTTGAGCAGTCCGACATCTTGCAGTTCGCCGGCGTGGCCAAGATGAGCAGCTTTGTGCAGTTGCCGTACTTCATCCCCACGCCCGGCAATCGCCGGATCGACGCAGCCACGCGGCCGTTCGATGAAGCGTTGCGCGACGCCCTGAAGCGGTGGCGTGGACCAAACCCGCCGGAACAAACCGACCTGGTCGGCGAACTGCTCACCGCCCGCGACGAACACGGCGTGCCGCTTACTGATCGCGAGATCCGCGACGAAGCCATCACGATGATCTTTGGCGGCAAAGAAACGGCCGGCTTCTCGCTGGTGTGGACGGCCTACTTGCTGGCCCGGTATCCCGAGGTGCAGGAGAAAGCCATTGCGGAGGTTCGCCGGGTGCTGGGCGACCGCGAGCCGACCGCGGCCGACGTGGCCCGCCTGCCCTACCTCGACCTGGTCTGCAAGGAAGCCATGCGGCTCTACCCGCCGGCTTACATGATGTGCCGGCAGGCACTCCGCAGCACTCACGTGGGGCGGTACCGAATTCGCCGGGGCAGCATCGTCCTGCTGCTGACCTACCAAATTCATCGCGACCCTCGCTGGTTCGACGACCCCGAGGACTTCCGGCCCGAGCGGTTTGAGGGCGGGATCCAGAATCTGCCCAAGTTTGCTTACTTCCCGTTTGGTGGGGGGCGCCGGGTGTGCGTGGGCGGCCGGCTGGCCATGCTCGAATCGGTCCTGTCGTTGGCGACAATCCTTCAGCGGTGCCGGATGCAGTTGCCGGCGGATCACGTGCCGCCCCAGCTCGGTACCGACATCGCACTGCACCCCAAGGGGCCGATCGACGTTATTCTGGAACCGCTGGCCGGGTAGAACGGGGCCAGAAGGCTTGCGCCACCGGGCCAACTTCTTGCTGGTTTCCCCTCTGTTTGTGGTAGCTCAAGCGGGGTTTTTGACGGGTCGGATCGACATTGCAACCGCCGTAGCGGCCGCGGTTTGACGACGCGCTAAACGCGATCTAGTTTTCCTAACAACTTGTCCTATCGACGATCCGTCATCGATCGGAAGCTGGCCGGCGGTCCCATTCTGGACCTGACCGCACGGCGGCCGGGCCACTCTCAAGGGCATCCTTTGGTCTTACCCACCGGGGTAAGTCTAGCCACGGTTTGGCTCGCGCTTTCCGCCCGCCGGCCTGGGCGGTTCCCGGTTGAAGCTCCGCGCTCCCCACGAGGTTGGGCAGCTTGTCGGAGTCTGGAGGGGGAGCGGCGTTTCCGGTCGGCAAGGATCTCCCATTTCGAGCGCAACGATCAACACCTCTGCGAGACTCACCCTATGGCGACGTTGTTCGCATCTGAAGCGACCGCTGAATTTCAGGTGCCACCCACCATTGACCGGAAGAACGATGTGCGTGCCCAGGTCTGGCGGATTCTGTCAGGCATCTCTCCGATCGAACACGAACGCCGTGAGGGAAGCCGCTTTGCCTACCCGCGGCTGATCCGGCTCGCGCCCCTGACGGTCGATGGCGAGTTCGCAAGCCAAGGGCCGATGACCGTGGTCGGCAAGCACCTTTCGGAGGAGGGGCTGGGCTTCTACCACAACCAGCCGCTACCCGACCGGCGCATGCTGGCCCAACTGGAGGTGCCCGGCGGCGGCTCAGTCTTCTTCGAGATCACGCTGCGCTGGGGCCGCTTCATCCGCGACGGCTGGTACGAAAGCGGCGCCAAACTGGTCCGCGTGGTTTCTGCGACGTGACGGACGGACGGCTGTCGCCGCGACCCCTTACTGGCCGCTTTCAGCCTGGGAGCCGGCCTTATCCACGGAGAGACCGTTAGGGATAAGGATCTCGTAACCGCCGTCCTGGTTGCGCAGGTACACGGTCACGGTGTTGCCGGGCTTGGGGATCACGCTCTGGCCGCCCGGGCCGACCCAGCCCCGCGGCCGACGGCTGGACTTCCAGGTACGGACAAATAGGTGTTGGCCGGGCTTGATGCCGTCGCCCTTGGCGGCGCTGGCCACGTCCAGCTCGATGGCGTACAGCGTGTCGACGAACTCGGGCGATTGCTTCTGCCGCTCGGTGCTGAACACTTCGACCACGCGGCCGGTCACGATATGGCTGGCCTGGTCTTCGAGCTGAGCCTTGGAGAGCGGTGGCAGCTCGGCCAAGGCGGGACGACCAAAAACGGCCAGAACGGCAACGAGCAGCAAAGCGCGCGACATGGCGGGATCTCCGGTTGGCGTCAAAGGTTAACGAACGCCCCGAAGATACCAACCGGGGCGCGGAGGAGAAAGTCGGGCGAATTCCCATCTCCCCGCGCAGCACCGCAGCCGCTGCCGGAACCGCTGGATGGCGGATAGGTCTCCCGCGGGTTCAGCCGTCTCGGGCAGCGGCGGCGGTGGAACGGTGGTCAACTGGGCAAAGAAGGCGCGTGAACGACAGGCCGGGCGCGCAACAAAACGCCCTGCTCTGCCTGGCCCGCGTGTGACTGCGGGACGCGGCGCCCATGGAACGAAGCGGTGATTTTGCCTGGCCCCACACTAAGGAACCGGGGCCTGCGGCCGGTGAGCCCTGACGGTTAGCGAACGGCGCGGTTGCGACGAGCGCGGCGCTCAGCCCGCAGACGTGCCCGACGCTTGGCTTCGCTGGGCTTCTCGTAATACTCTTTCCGCCGCATTTCCTTCTTGATACCGCTTCGCTCGACCAGCTTGCGGAAGCGGCGGACCGCTTCGTGAATGGATTCGCGATCACGCAGGGTCAGTTTGACCACATGTTCCTCCTGTATCAGGCCAATGCAAATAATCGATTCAACGCGTGCAAAATGCCGGCTACCCTTCTCCGGCAAACTGGCTACTATAGCATAGCCGTAAGACTGCTGGCAAGCGACTTTACCAGCCGCCAGTGGCGACGGCAACCCCTTAGTCGCTAAAAGTTTGCGTCATACGGTCTGCCGCCGCAACAACGCCGGTTAAGGTTCCAGCCGCGCTGCGCCGATCCCCTCTGGGGTGGGCAGGCTGCCGCGGGACGCCACAGCGGGCGGAACTTCCACCCGCCGGGCGAACCAAAATCGGCCAGGGTGCCGCGTATTGTCCTAGCGGGCCGGTGCCGCTTGCAGGCCGGAAAGGCCGGCGCCGGGGCAGGCTCGTGGACATCTATCGGGTACATATGATATTGGCATGAGAGCTAGCTGCGGTTTCGCTCGCCTGCGGCTTTCCTGCCAACCCCTTTTGAGGAGGAACTGCCACGGCCAAGTCGTCCAAATCCGGCAAAAAAGGTGACAAGCCCGAGGAAAAGGTTGTCGCCCTCAATCGCCGCGCCAAGCACGAATACGATATCCTCGACACGCTCGAGTGCGGCATCGTGCTTTGTGGGAGCGAGGTGAAAAGCCTGCGCGCCGGCAAGGCGTCGCTGGACGAAGCGTACGGCCGCCTCCGCGACGGCGAGGTGTTCCTGATCGGCTGCGACATCCCCGAGTACGTTCAGGCCAACCAGTTCAACCACCAGCCCCGCCGTCCCCGCAAGCTGCTGCTGCACCGCTCGGAGATTCGCCGCTTTGCGAATCGGGCCTACGAGCAGGGGCTGACGCTCGTACCGCTCAAGCTGTACTTCAACGCCGAAGGTCGGGCCAAGGTGCTTCTGGGACTGGGCCGCGGCCGCAAGATGTACGACAAACGCGAGGTCAAGAAGAAGGCCGAGGCCCAGCGCGATATCCAGCGGGCCATGCGGGGCCGCCGGTAATAACCACCGTCCCCAGCCGATACACTCCCCGCACGCCGATCGGGGGCGCCCTGCCCTATCGCCAGGCGGACGGCACGCCGCCGCCGATTAGCCCGTCGGCCACTGATCGAGCATCACGCGGACCGCGTAATAGAACACCGGCGCGGCAAAGCAGATGGAGTCGATGCGGTCCAGCACGCCGCCGTGGCCGACCACCAGGGTGCCGTAGTCTTTCACGCCCCGGTCGCGTTTGATGGCCGACATGGTCATGCCGCCCGCCATACCGGCGGTGGCCGTCAGGGCCGACAGGCAGGCTGCTTGCCAGGCCGTCAGCGGTACCGACCACCACAGCACGGTGCCAAACAGCGTGGCGCTGGCGATCCCCCCCAAAAATCCTTCCCAGGTGCGGCCGGCACTTACCTCCGGCGCGATCAGCCGTTTGCCCAGCAGCTTGCCCCACAGGTAATGGGCAATATCCGCGAACTGCACCACCAGCACAAAGAAGAACAGCAGCCGGGCGTTCTCGTCGATCGGCTTGCCTTTGGGCGGCAGGCTTAACAGCGCCGGCGCAAAGCTCAGGCAGTACACGCAGATCATCAGCCCGGCCATGATCTTGGCCGTGCGTTCCAGAAACCGCTTGGGATCGCCCGAGAACGACACCCGGGCAGTGATGAACAAGAACCCAAACACCGGGATCAGGATGCTGTAGAGCGAGTATTCTTCCAGCCCTACCAGCACGTATTGCAGCGGCGTGATGACAAAAAACACCCAGAACAGCGCGCGGTGATCCCCGGGGCGGGTGGGCGTGAGGGTGATGAACTCGCGCAGGCTCCAGAATGAGATCAGGCCGAAGAGGACCACGGTGATCTCGCGGCCCACGATGAAGGCGGCGGCCAGCACCGTGCACATCAGCCACCAGGTGCGGACCCGCAGGTGGAACTGCTCGACGATGGCCGGGTTCAGGCCGGCATCCAGCCGCCGCTTGAGCACTTGCCCTACCGCGGTCGCCGCCGCCAGCACCGCCAGTACACTGCCTACCAGCAAGTACGTTTTTGTGTCCGGAATGATCATGGCGATGGCTAGGGTGCTCGGCGGCATCAAGGGATTTAATGGGCCGTGGGACGCTGGCTGCCGGCCACGCCAGGCCGGGCTTCGCGGAACCGCCTCGGGGCGGGCCAGGCGGATCGTTCGAACGGGTAATGGTAACTGCTCGGGGAGTGCTTTCCTGGTGGGGAGTGGTTAAGGATAATCGCCGGGTGCGACGGTCACATTTCTTTCAGCCGGAGCACCGCGTCGCGGGCTCGGCGGAGGAATTCGGCCTTGGGTTCGCGGTGTTCCAGGTAGATGGGCGGTCCGAACGTGATGCAGCTTAGCAGCGGCACCGGCAAGACCTCCCCGCGGGGGAGTACGCGGTTCACGTTATCGATGTGGACCGGTACCAGCTCGAGTTCCGGCCGCTTTTTCGACAAGTAGTACAGGCCGCTCTTGAACTCGCCCAGTTCTTCGCCGCTGGTGCGACCTCCTTCGGGGAACACGATCAAGCTGTAGCGGTCGCCGATGGCGCGGAGCATCAGGTCGACCGGGCTTTGGTGGACCTTGACCTTGAGGCGGTCGATCAACAGGGCGTTGAAGACCTGGTGGGCCAGGTAGCGGCGGATGGCGTTCTTTTCCCAGTAGTCGGCCGCGGCCACGGGGCGGGCCAGCGAACGCACCTCCGGGGGCAGAGCGGCCCAGATCACCACCGCGTCCAGGTGGCTGGTGTGGTTGGCGAAGTAAACCCGCTGGCAGGTGTCAGGCTGACAGTCGATCCACCGCGCACTGGCCCCGCTGATCAGCTTGGCCGTGCCAGCCAGGACCGAGGCCGTCAGACGAGCAAACCATCCCCGGTTGGCAAAGTCGTCCGGCAAGGGCGCGAGAGTTTTGCTTCGTGCGGGGCGTTCGATCACGTTCGAGAAGCTCGTACCGTCGCCTTGTCGGAAGTTGTACTCAGAAAGCCGCCGCGGCCATCGCGACAGCATCGCGAACCCGATTGTAACTCGCAGCGGCCCTTTATACAGAGGGGGCGCCCGCGGCGTTTCGGCCTTCAACGGCCGGCCCCTGTCCGCCACGACCCTGCGGCCGAGTTTCGTGATACCAGTTCACCTGGTATCCAAGCAACGGCGGCGCGTCGCGACCGTCGACCGCCCCGACGGATAAGAGAAAGCGAATGTACGGCCGGTGCCGGCTGCGGTGCCCGGTCAGGCTCGGTATGGTGGAACGTCTCTACCACTTGCGGGGAGCTGGATGCCGGCGGCATCGGACTGGAGAGACTTGGACCAGCGCAGTGAAATTCGCCCTGGCCCGAGTCCGGTTCGCCGCAGCACTCACGAGGCGGCAGCGTCCAGTTGTAGCGAGGCGGCCGGGTTATCGCTGCGCAGGGCCGCTACCAGGTGGGGCGAGTTCGGCAGCAACTTGCCGGCGTTGACGAAGTACAGACCCAGGCATCGGTCGTCAATCAGCTCGGAGATCAGTTTGCTAGTGTGGGCTGACAATGTCCCTGCGTTTCTTCAAGAAGTTCATCGACGCCTGCCCTCACTAGAGACTCGTATGCTTGATTTCGCGAATTGACGCGTTCGGATGTCGCGTTTCGTTTCGGTGTGAGTGCCGCGCCTAGCGCCTGAGACGCTTGGCCCATCGAGACACCGCACGATTGAAGTGCGCGGGCAGAACCAAGCCCTAGATGGGGGGCGATGAAAGGCCAGACGGGTTGGCCGGCGATCGCTACCAGGTCATACCGGCGGGCCACGGCTTCAGACGTGCCAAAGAGAGGGAGCGCGCAAGGGCCGCGTCATCGACGACGAACGACTTCGGCATCGATTGGCCCTTCAACGAGTCCTGCCCCTGGACGCGTGCGATGCCGCCAGCGGCCCCTGAAGATGCCAAACCGGGAGCCGGTTGTCTCGAATGGGGGGGGCAGCGAGGACAACGAAGCGTCAAACGCTGCGCAGCAATTCAAGCCGCAGCAGGTTGAGCGCCTGCTTGGACGCCCGGCTTTGAAGAATGTCGGGATGCCCGGCGTACTTGGCGGCCTCGGTGCGAACGCCGTTGGGACCGGCCAGCGCGAAATGGATAAGCGGCGGCTCGTCGTCGGCCGGCTCGACGCTGGGCACGGGGCTCACCGCCAATGCGTAGTCGGAGCCGAGCCGTTCGCGCAGGGCGACGGCCAGCCTGGCCATGGCCTCCCCGGGCGGCTCGTGCGTGAACACATCGGCCGCTATGCCCAGCAACTTATGGGCGGCATCGGGCCCAGGAATGACCAGTCCTCCCAAGAACTGCTGTTCGCTGTCTGGCACCTCGCGTATCCAATGGGCGATCTGGCCACCGGTACCCCATTCGGCCGTGGCAAGCGTCTTGCCGGCCTGACGCAGCAGCCGCAGGACGGCGTGTTGCAGTTCGTCCTCACCTTCGCCGAATACCAGGTTGCCCAGGCAGTCGTAGATGGTTTTGACGGTGGGCTCGATCACGCATTCGCATTCCCCGGCGTTCTCGCAAGCGGCCATCACGCGCAGGGTGAGTGTGGCCTGGCTGGCCGTGATGCCGACGGTCGGCCGGCGGCCTCGGCGGATCAAGTCGGGCAGCATCTGTTCCAGGTCGCTCTCGCCCACGCCAAAGCAGCGAATCTCGCGGTGGCAAATCGCCTTGCCGACCAGCCCGGCCTCGCGGAGCGACGCCACCACGGAGGGCCACATCTCCTTGAGCTCGGCGGGTACGCCCGGCAGACAGTACACGCGGCAGGTGCGGCCATCGGCCCGGGTAACCTGGGCTTCGATGCCCGGGGCGGTGCCGTGGGGGTTGAAGATCGGGCGGCTGCCGGCAGGGAACATCGCCTGGATGACGTTGCGCTCGGGCATCTCGCGGCCGCGGTGCCGGAACAGGCCGCGAATGTGCGCCAGCGATTCCTCGTGAAGTTCAAGCTGCGTGCCCAGCAGCCACGCCATCACGTCGCGCGTCAGATCATCGGCCGTGGGGCCCAGGCCGCCGCTGGTGACGACCACGTCGGCCCGGTCGACCGCCGTGCGGAACACGGCTTGGTTGGCGGCCAGATCGTCGGCTACGGTGGTGTGATACATCACCTGGATGCCCAGGTCGCTAAGCTGCTGGCTGAACCATTGGCTGTTGGTATCCAGCCGCTGGCCGCTGGTCAGTTCGTCCCCAATCGAGATGACTTCGGCGACGGTCATGTTCGGGCTGCGAAGGTATCAATCGCGGTAGATACGGGGCCGGCAACGCGGCATTGCCCCGGAGGGCTGGATCACACCAGGCTGGCCAACACGCGGTGGCCTTTCCGTGGTGGTGGGCACTTCCCTAAACTTGGCCCAGGTTACACGCGCGGCTGTCGCCGACGGGCGGCCGGCAAACCGGGGTGAACCAGGGAGTGAGCGCCCACGCATGGCGATCCTGTTGCAAGCCTATCTGGTGGTCACATTGCTGGCCAGTACCCTTTGTTTTGCCGCGTTTGGGCTCGATAAGCGGTACGTCGTACGCGGCCAGCGGCGGATCCCCGAGCGTACCTTGCACCTGTTCGCCCTAAGCGGCGGCTGGCCCGGCGCGCTGCTGGGGCAACGTGTCTTCCGCCACAAGACGCAGAAGCTGTCCTTCCGCGTGAGGCTGTGGGCTATCGTGCTGCTGCACCTGGTTTTGATCAGCCTGATGCTATGGTACTGGCTGGGCGAACCGGCCGGTACGGTACAATAATCGCCAGCAGGCGAAAGCAGCCTTGCCGACAACGGTGGCCACCTTCCCTCTTGCACCAGGCGGCATTCCTTATGGAACGGCAACTCGAACCCGAAGTGATGGACACCCCCGAGGAAGCCTTGGCCTACGACGCCATGGACCACGCGGAGGTGAACCGCATTTTTGTGGACGACCTGCTGGCGGCCTTCGCCGATGCCGGCCGCCGGGCGGAAGGCGAGTTTTTGGACCTGGGCACCGGCACCGCTCTGATCCCGATCGAGTTGTGCGGGCGAACCGACGAGGTCCGCGTGATGGCCGTGGACCTGTCGATCCACATGCTGGACGTTGCCCGGAATAACATCGAGATCGCCGGCCTGCGGGATCAGATTCAGCTCGACCGGGTGGATAGCAAACGGTTGCCGTACGAGGACGGCCGGTTCGCGGTGGTGATGTCCAACAGTATCGTGCACCACATTCCCGATCCCGAGCCGGCGCTCCGCGAAGCATGGCGGGTGTTGGCACCCGGTGGCCTGTTGTTCTTCCGCGACCTGTTGCGGCCGGCCGATGCCGAAACCGTGGCGGAGCTGGTAGAGATGTATGCCGGCGACGCCACCGAGCATCAGCGCAAGATGTTCGACAACTCGCTGCGGGCTGCCCTGAGCCTGGACGAAATGCAGGAACTGGTGGCTCGGTTGGGGCTTCCCACGTCCGACGTCCGGCAAACGTCGGACCGCCACTGGACGTGGTGCGTGTGGAAGAACGCGGCGGTTTGAGCCGTCGGCTCGGCGTGTTGCCCCTGCATCGCACGCCCTCGTTCCCCCGAGCATGCTGGCGTCGCTAGCAAGGCGGCGCAACTCGCGTTGACGTCCTGTGTATCCACCAGTACATGGGGGGCTGCTAGTACCGCACGCAGGATACGTGCCGGGAACATTCCGCACGCATGGAGGCGACACGGTGGCGAACGTTTCGCTCTCGGGCAAGGCTGCTGCAACAAATCTGCCGCTCGCGCCGGTGGCTGTCGCGGGGACGCGGCGGATGCCGCTGGTTGCCTGGTGCCTGATCGCCCTGGCGGCGTTCGTGGCCTATCACTTGTGGCTCATCTATTTGATGCGACACACCGGCCTGGAGCTGGGCGTGGTGCGGCCGGGCACTCGCGTGTATCGCATTGTGCCGATCTATATGCACGTGCGCGTGCATCTAAGGCTGTGGTTGTTGCCGGCCGTGGCGGCATGCGCGGGAATCTGGTGGTGGTACCAACGGCTGCAAACCCGAGAAGAACCGCCCCGCCCGGCCGCGCTGGTTGCCAGTTTGATGCTGATTCACGGCGGCCTGGCATGCGCCGTGGCGTTGATTGATGGCGGCCTCGATCGTTTGTGGCGTCCCTACGAACTGTTGGTGGCCACCGATTACATCGGCGCGGTGCCGCAGGTGCAATCGCCCGCCTGGTTCTTGGGCAACTATGTAGCGCTGTTGCCAGAGCTGCCGATGCACTGCCAAACCCATCCGCCCGGCGGACCGTTGTTCTTGTGGCTGGTAGCGCAGTGGCTTGGCCCGGGGGCTGCTCCGGCCGCGGCGGCTTCCATCGTTGCCGGCACGCTGGCCATGCCGGCCGTGTGGGGACTGGCCCGCTGTGTGCTGCCCTGGCGCGGCGCCGCACTGGCCTGCCTGCTGTTTGCCTTGGCCCCGTGCATCGTGCTGTTCACGGCCACCGGCATGGATATCGTGTTCTCCGTGCCGATGATCTGGACGTTCTACCTGATGTGGAAGGCCCGCACGGCGGGCGGCGAGCAGCAGAGCTTGTGTCCGCCGGTGCTGTGGGGCGCGGCCGGCGGACTGGCGGCAGCGGTCGCCGCATTGATGACCTTCTCGGCCGCCTTCCTGGTGTTCTGGGCCCTGGCCGTGGCCGTGCTCACCGTGTGCTTTGACCGCCAGCGACTGCGGGCAACACTGGCCGCATGGATTGCCGCGGCGGTGACTTCCGCCCTGTTCTACGGGCTGTTGTACCTGGCGACGGGCTATAACCTGATCGAAACGCTCATGGCCTGCACGCAGCGGCACGTGCAAATCATGGAGGGCGGCAATTACGGCTCCTGGCGGCAGTATGGGCACCTGGTCGTCGGTAACCTGGCGGCATTCCTGTTTTGCGTGGGTTTACCGCTGGCGGTGCTGTGGCTGCGCCAAACCTGGCGCGACTTAAGACGGCCTGCACGCGACGGCGCCTGGCTCCTGGGCGTCAGTTATGCGCTAGCGCTTGCCGTGTTGGTCCTGTTGCCGATCCATACGCTGGAGGTGGAGCATATCTGGCTGTACATGGTGCCGCTGGTGGCGATTGCCGCCGTGCGTGCGCTGCAATCGCCGGACGACAACCGCGGCCGTGAAACCTCCATCGCCGTGCTGCTGCTGATGCTGCAAATCGTGGTGATGGAAGTCTGCCTGACGACCAACTGGTAGACGCGGCCGTTTGCAGGTCAAAACATTGCCGTTAGCCGGCAAACAGTTCGACCACGGCCGGCTTTTGCACCTTGCCCATCGCGTTGCGCGGTAACTGATCCACCACCAGCACGTGGTGCGGCACCTTGTACACGGCCAAGTGCTGTTTGGCCCAGGCGCGCAGCGGTTCCAGGGCCAGTTGGCTTGCGGCATCGGGCGTTTGACGCGGCACCACGCATGCCGCGACGGCTTCGCCCCATTCTTCATGCGGCACGCCAACCACGGCACACTCGGCGATGGCCGGGTGCGTGCGCAGCACTTCTTCAATCTCCAGGGCCGATACCTTGTAGCCGCCGGTCTTGATGATATCGACGCTGTTGCGGCCCAGGATCCGGTAATAGCCGTTCTCGAGCACGGCCACATCGCCGGTGAGGAACCAGCCGTCGCGGAACGAGGCCGCAGTGGCATCGGGGCGGTTCCAGTATTCTTTGAAGACGCCAGGTCCGCGGACCACGATCTCGCCGGGCGTGCCGACCGGTACGTCGTTTCCGGCTTCGTCGGTCAAGCGTATATCGACGCCGGGTAGCGGCATGCCCACAAAGCCAGGCCGCCGCTCGCCATGCAGTGGATTGGAAATGGCCATGCCGATCTCGGTCATGCCGTAGCGTTCCAGCAACACGTGGCCGCTGATCGCTTGCCACCGCTCCAGCGTGCTCACCGGCAGTGCGGCCGACCCGGAAACCATCAGCCGCAGCTTCCGGCATGCGGCCGACCAGGCTTGTTGCTCTTCCAGGCCGGCGGCTTCCCACGCGGCGATCAGCCGCGCGTAAATGGTGGGCACGGCCATGAACAGCGTCAGCGGCGGGGCATCGACCTGGGCAAGTCGGTTCCACACGGCAACCGCATCGAACTTGGGCATGAACTCGCAGCACGCCCCGCTCCACAGCGCGCACGACAATACATTGATGATTCCGTGAACGTGGTGCAGCGGCAGGAAGTTCAAAATGCGGTCGTCGGCCGTCCACTCCCACGCCTGCACGAGCGTCGTGATTTGTGCCGTGAGGTTCGCGTGCGTGGTGACCACGCCCTTGGGCCGGCTGGTCGTGCCCGAGGTGTAAAGCATCATCGCCGCCCGATCGGGCGTCACGTCCGGCAGCGACGGCGATACGCTCCCGGCAGCCGGCAGAAGCTCATCGAGCCTCAGGTATCGCTCGTTGCAACAGCCCCGTACCGGGTCCACGTTGGCCGCCAAGGACGGATCGACGACCAGTGCATCTACCTGGGCGTCTTCCAGCGCGTGCTTTAGTTCAGCCGGCGGGTGCATGGTTGCCAGCGGAACCGCGATGCCACCGCTGCGCCAGATGCCCCACTGCACGGCCACGTATCCAAACGACGGCGGCACCAGAAACGCCACGCGGCGCTGTTCCAGGTCGGTCCTGCCGTCCAAGAGCACGGCTGCCACGGCGGCCGAGGCCTCCAGCAACTGGCGATACGTATAGCTGCCCTGCTCGTCGACAATGGCCACGCGATCAGCGAAGTCGGCAGCGCGTTCAATCAAGGGGAGCATGTGTCAAACCAAGCCACGCGGGTGAACGTGCGAAAATGCTGCAAGCCGTGGAAACGGCGTCCGGCGATGGAACGAAACCGCCGCCAGGCCAACGGTGTCGATGATAGCCGAACTTACCCGTCAAGCGTATGCCTGGCCGACTATCTGAACCACTCAGTGGCCATGAACGTACATGCTGCGCGCGGCCGCGGGATGATGCGCCCTGCTGCCCACCGAATTGGCTGATCGCAATGTGCTCGGCGCGCATCTTGCATGGTTAACCGGCTGCACGCGCGCCGCGCGCTTCAGGCCAACTGCTCTGCATCGCACGTTGCGACCTAAGTCCCCCAGAGAACGGAGGTTCGCCATGAGAAACAACTTCCTGACGTTTCTGATTGGGGCCGGATGCGGGGCCGGGCTGATGTACTTTTTCGATCCGCGTTGCGGCCGGCGACGCCGCTCGCTTGCCCGCGATCAAATGCTGGCCACCGGCAATCGGGCTGCCCGGCAGCTTGACCGCACCTTCCGGCACGTGCGCAACCGCCTCAAAGGCGTGGCGGCACAGACGGCGTCGCGGCTCCGGCACGACGAACCATCCGACGACGTACTGGTGGAGCGGATTCGCTCGCGGATGGGCCACGTGGTGAGTTCGCCTTCGGCGATCGAGGTGAAGGCCCGCAATGGCCACGTCGAACTGCGGGGCGAAGTGCCTGCCGAAGAGCTGGAGGCGCTACTGACGTGCATCCGCAGCGTGCCGGGCGTGAACTCGGTGGACAACCAGCTCGATATCTTCACCCTGACCGGCAGCTATGCCGGCATGACCTAAGCCTGGCTGGCCGCATTGGCCGTGTTCCATGAGAACGGTTCCTGCCGCCGTTGCCGCGGCGGGAAGGCAGCCGATGCCTGGCCGTCAGGTTTGGGCTTCTTCCGGCGGCGGGCGGCTTCCGGTTCCAGGCGTCCCCGCTGCTGGAGCCAATGGGCGAAGCACCAGCACGCCAGTGCCCAGGCCAGGCCGGCGGTCCAACCGGCCAGCACATCGGTCGGATAATGGACACCCAGGTACACGCGGCTGCTGCCGACCATCAGTGTCAGAAACACGGCGATCGAAAGCACATAAATTTTGAGCCTCACCTTGGAGAGCGACGCGGCCAGCAAGGCCCCCAAGGTCAGGTACACCACGGCCGACAGCATGGAATGGCCGCTGGGAAAGCTGGGGCTCTGCACATGCGAGAGATGCGGGACGACATCAGGACGAGGGCGGCTGAACAGTTGCTTGAGCAGGTGGCTCAACCAGGTGCCGCTGCCGGTGGCCGCCAGGACAAACAGCATCATCCGCCACTTGCCGTCCAGCCATAAGAAGCCGGCGACCACCAGGGTGAAAAAGATCAACCACCCCAGCCCACCCAGGGCCGTTACGTCGCGTCCCAGTTCTTGCACCCACAGCGGGCCAAGCGGTTCGGCCGGATCGTCAGCCTGCCGCATGGAACGTACGGCCCAGCGGTCGAACTCCGCGGTGCTGCCTTCCATCACCGCATCGGCCAGGGCCAAGAAGCCCCAGATGGCGGCGGCGAGCAGAAGCAACACCACCAGCACCACCGGTTCGCGGCCGCCCAGGTATGTGGCAAGCCGCTTCAGCCAGCGCAAGGGACGCAGGCCGATTGGAGCGGCGCGTGCTTGCGGCGGCGAGGGCTGCGGGGTGGGCATCGATCAAGGCTCCTGGACCAAGGCGGGCACGTGCGGGGCACGCTTAGGCAATTCATCACTGTTTTCCGCACCGCAGCCGGTTATCCACTAAGGGGCCGACCACAATTCCAGCAGCGGACCTTCCGAACCATACACGGGGTCCGTGTCCGGAAGCGGAACCGCTGCGATCCGCTGGCGAATGTTGGGCTCGTCGCCAGAGGTGACGCCCCGCAGCAGGTCAAAGTCTTCTTGCGCTGCCGGATAAGCTCCCACCACGCGGAAGTCGGGCGATGATCCAGCATTTTTGTGTGCGGTGCCAGCCGGCAAGACGATTACGTCGCCGGCCTGGGCTTGAAACGCTTGGCCTTGCGGGCCGCCCAGTTGCAGCGTGGCCTCGCCTTCGCACACCACCAGCACTTCATGGGCGTTGCTGTGGAAGTGATGGTAGCCAAAGACGCCGTTCTCCCAGGTTCCCCGCCAGCCGTTCTGCCGCAGCCGCCGAGATACTTCGCCCGCGTCCAGTGCCGTGGGCTGGTCGCTGAACTCCTGGACCATAACCCCGCGATAGATCAGCACCGGCAATTGCGCGTTGTTGGGCCAACCTTCGGACGCAGGCAACAATACGTGCTGAATATTGCTGGTTACGGGCGAGCCTCTTTCCGATAGATCGTGCTGCGATCCACCACCTTCGGTATCCCTCATCGCCTTCTGCTCCTGGCTAAAGGATCAATGCCTGCCGCCGAATCGCTCCCGGGTCGACGGGGCCAATACCGTCAGCTTACCAATTCACTCCTGATTGCGGGGGAAGATTCAACTGCTGCCGCAGGTGGTTTGCCTGGCGGAGCCACTGCTATGGTTCCAGGGGGAAGGACATGACCGAGGGGCGATGCCTGCCCCCCCCCACCGCGCTCCTATGGCCCCCAAAGCAGCGCCCACTGAAGCAAGCGCCAGGCCATTTGAAGGTGAAGCAACGCGATTGAACGGTCACCAAGACAACCCGTCGCACACGTCTCAATTGCCCGCGTTCTTAGAGAGTGGCGTTCGCTTTTTGAGATCTTTCCCTCCGTGCGGACGCCAACGTGGGGGCATTCATTGTGGGGGATTGGTTCTTGGTTTGCATGATGGGAACGGAGTCACGCGAGCTTCAAGACACGCAATCGCGTGATGGCGCTGCACACGCGTCAGGGACCGAAGGTTTTTGATGGCAGATTGGTTGCCGTGCGCGGTTGTCGGGTTTCAACACTGCGTATTGCTCAAAGCAACTTTTGATGCGTGGCGGTTTCGCGCTGCTAGCACGTTGGTTGTTGCTTAACGAGTTTTCATCAAGATTCGCTTGCAATTTGCACTGGCGACCGGAGAATCATACCAGTCTCATGCGACGAACCGTTGGCCCAACGTGAGGCAACGCTTCGTTGCGCTGATTTTCTGTGAGAGGCCGGAAGTGGCGAAGAATTTGTATGTGGGTAACCTTCCGTATCAGACGACGAGCAGCGATTTGGAGCGGCTCTTCGAAGAACACGGAGCGGTGAAGTCGGCCCAAGTGATTACGGACCGGGAAACCGGTCGTTCGAAGGGTTTCGGCTTTGTGGAGATGACGAACGACCAGGAAGCCGATGCCGCTATCTCGGCGCTCAATGGCAAAGAGTTGAACGGCCGGCCTCTCACGGTGAATGAAGCTCGTCCCCGCGAAGACCGTCGCAGTGGTGGCGGTGGCCGCGGTGGCTTCGGCGGATCTCGCCGCTATTAATCGACCCTCCGGGGCGATCCCTTAGTTTATCATTCAACGCCCTTCTCAGGTCGCAATTGGGGGCCTGAGAAGGGTGCCTGTCTCTAGAACCTGTCACCCGCGTTCCGCGGCGAGCGGCCCACGCATGGGGCCGGTAGTCTTCTTCCGGGGCATTTCCTAAACTGGAGTGGTCTGGCCGGCTAGCGGACTGCGCGCGTGCTTGGGTTGCCGGCGTACAACCTGCCGAATCGACGTTCCGGCTGCATGGCATCTCATCTTTGGCTTCAGAATAATCGCCGGATCGCCGCCTGGTCCCTTGTGGCGCCTGGCCTCGTGTTTAGCGCGGGCCTGGTGGCGGCTCTCCTTTTGCCTGGCGGCGGCGCTTGGATCTGGTTGAAGGTCCTGGCTTGGCTGGTTACAGGCCTGGGCGTGGTGCTGATCGCGGTGGCGATTTGCCAATTGGTTCGCCCCCGGATTGTTTGCGATGGCCAGCGCCTGCTGATCGATGTCGGCTTTCCTGGCCGGGCCGCCGTTCCGCTGGAAGTGGTCGAGTGCTTTCTGCTGGGCCAAGGGCCGGCGTTCTTGCCGGGCAGCCACTGGGCTCGGGCTGAAACCGTAACGGTCGTCATCCGCCTGGCCGAGAAAGCCGAAGCCTGGCGGCGTGGCCGCATCCATCCGCTGATCGGCTCCTGGTGCGACGGCTACATCGTACTACGCGGTACGTTCTGCGAACCGCTTACCGTGGATGTGGTGAACCGCCTGAACCATCTGCTGGCGGAAGCCCATCGCAAGCTGCGTGAAGAAGGCAAAATGCCGCCCGCCGGCCAGGCGAACGCTGGCCGCGCTGCGTCGCCGTGCATGCCTGGCATGCCTGTCTCACCGTGCATGCCGAGCACGTCCTGTTGTGCGCCCCCGCCCTGCCCTCCGGCTGCGGACGCCGCAGAACAGACCTCGGCCGACCGCGAAGGTGCCCAGCCATGACTGGTTTGCTGGTAAGCGTGCGCAGCGTCGACGAAGCCCGGCTGGCGATCGAAGCGGGCGTTGACGTGCTGGATGTGAAGGAGCCCGCCCGGGGGGCGCTGGGCGCGGCCGATCAGGCGACCATCGCCGAGATTGCCGCTTTGGCGGCTGGCCGTGTCCCGCTCAGCGTAGCGCTGGGCGAACTGGTTGCGTGGGCAAGTGATTCGCCCGCCGTTTGTCTGCCTGAGGGTGTGCGGTACGCCAAGCTGGGGCTGTCGCAGTGTGTCGGCCATCGGGATTGGGCCAGGCGCTGGACAGCTTGGGCGGAATCGCTGCCTGCGGGCGTGGCCCCGGTGGCCGTGGTCTATGCCGACGCTCCAAGGGCCGCCTCGCCGCCGGAAGAAGACATCCTCGCGCTCGCCGTGCGCTGCCGTGCAGCCGCAGTGCTGGTAGATACATTCGACAAGCAGGCGGGCAAGCTGCTGACGCACTGGAGCCTCGGTCGCGTGCAGCGCTTTCTGATGGCGACGCGGCAAGTAGCCATGCCAGTCGCGCTGGCCGGATCGCTCACGCTGCCCGAGATCGAAACGCTATTGCCGCTCCAGCCGTGGCTGGTCGCCGTGCGTGGTGCGGCATGCCGTGCGGGCCGCGAAAGCCAGCTCGATCGCGACCGCTTGCGGCAACTGGTTGCGGCGGTCCACAAGAATCAAAGGCCGAAAGTAATGGCTGCCGCGCGGATGCAGTAACCGCGGTCAGCCTGACGACCAAACCCCGCCTGCCGTACGCCAACCTCAAGAAGGCCGCCGATGGAAACCAGCCCGGTGCACGACCTGGAACCCTTCTTGCTGTACACCAAGGCGGAGCAGCAGGCCGAGTTTGCCGTGTGGCGGCTGGCATCAGGCGAAGTGGCCTTGGCCCTATTCGTCGATCGCGAGTCGGCCGAGCGATACCGCGGCGAGGCCGAGCTGGGTGAAGCCTGGCATGTGTATCAGCCCGATCGGGCCGTGCTGCAATCGATCTTGGAAGCCTGCTCGACGCAGGAAATTGATTTCGCGGTGCTGAACCCCGATCGGAGCCAGGCCCAGCGGATCTGGCGGCTGAAAGACGTGCTCGAAGCCGCCCAGCGCGGCAGCGTTTAAGCGGCCGACCCACCTGCCGCATCCATTTTCACCGCAGCGCAACAACGAACCCCCGGCCCGCCGCCTTGGCCCGGCAGGCAGACCGGGGACATTTCGTCGCTGGTCACTCCGGGCCTCGCGCCCCCTGCGGCCGCTTGAATGGGGCGAAGATGATCATAGAGCTGCGTGGGGCCTCAGGTAGTCGGGGCGAACCTTTGGCCTGCCGCGGCCTGCGCTTGCCCACCCGGCACACGCAGCGGCGAGAAACCGGCTCAGATGGCCAACTGTTCCAGTTCCTTTGCCAACCGCTTCCGGGCGACATGCAGCCGTCGCTTGATCGTGCCGACCGGCGAGTCGAACTCGTCGCTCATTTCGATCAGCGATTGGCCACGCACGTAGAACGCCACCAGCGTGTCGCGGTCCAACGCCCGCAACCGGCTCAAGCCGGCCTGCACTTGTTTGGCCCGTTCTTGAGCCAGCGCGTCGGCCAGCGGCGTCTGCGAGTCGACACAGGTGGCTTCCAGGGCCTCGGGCTCGGCCGAGACCATGGGGCCGCTGCGGACCGCGCGGTTGATCGCCATCCGCACCGTCATCGACTTCAGCCAGCTTGCGAAGCAATCGGGCTCACGCAACTGCGGCAGCTTGCGCAACGCCTGGATCAACACTTCTTGGGTCAACTCCTGAGCTTCCGCGTCGTTGTTCAACCGCCGCAAGGCCGTGAGGTACACCGCCCGTTCGAATCGCTGGGCCAATTCGCCAAACGCTTCGCGGTCACCTTCCTGAGCACGCAAGACAAGAGCCCGGAGCTCGAACTTTTCCTGATTCCGCTGTTCGTCCAAAACCTGGGTCATGATTCTCTCCAAATGCCCGAAGACGAACGAGCACCCTACGCGCGGCACTGGGGGGAAAGCAGTGCAGGCAACCGGGGAGACTGCGCGGACCCAAATCGGGAGCGCACAACCGGTCGCAGCGCGGCGCCGTCGTCAGCGGGATTTCTGGTTCGCGATGAAGTGAGACGCGCTCAGAAGGATCCGCTGGGACACGCTAGGGCCACCGACGAAGGCCGCTGCGAACTGCCCGAATACGAGGGCAGTGCCGCGGCCCAGGTAGCTCGCCACGGTGCCGCTTGGGCACGTTTAGGCGTGCAGCGATGGCGCTGGCGTTTGGGCAGGGCGCGGAGATGGCGCAGCATGAGAGAGCGCACTACGATGCCCATCACGTCGCCGGCCACCACTACGCCGCGGTTGATGACGGCAAAGCGAACGGTGGTGTTAATGGCGATGATGGTGTTACGCATCGCAGGGCTCCCTTGCGCACCTATGCGCAGTTGGAGAGAAAAAGAATGGCGGTCCGAACCACCCTGGTTCGGCCGTCAGGCTGCCGAAGGCATCGTCGGCCAATCGGTTGGCCGCTTCCAGCCTTCTGGTGTCAATACGCCTGAACTGAGGCCAATATAGACAG
>CALBRZ010000098.1 GCA_937927735.1 uncultured Planctomycetales bacterium | reverse complement strand
CACCTTATGGCTCGGCGACTAAGCAACTCCTAGCTTTTTGGACACGCTCTTACGGGGCGATGCACGAGGCCTGGATTTCGACCTCGGGCACGACACCGGCTCCCAGGTCGGTATCAATATTCAGCTTGCCGCTGAACTTGCCGGTGCTTGAGGCGATGAACGTCACCGGGATCAGGTGGAACACTTTGGCTTCGTCCGAGAACTGGACGTCGAAGCACTCGCCGCCGATGCACTCCACCTTTAAGATGCGGAACGGCTTCTTGCCGCGAATCACCAGTTGCTTGGTGATCTTGTCGCCCGGTGCAATCGGGCTGAAATACAGCGGCGAGGGGCTGACCGTGATCTCCGACTCGACCCGGCCGCTGACATCCAGCGGGAACGTCTTCAGCCGCAAATCGTTGGTGACGACGGTCAGTTGCTCGTTGATGTAGCCCGGCGGAGCGTCGGGCCGCAGGCGGATCAGCATGTCGTAGGCGACTTCGCCGCCGCCCCGCCGCTTTTCGGCCAGTTCGGCCTCGAGATACGGGTTGGTGGTGCGGATATCGACGATCTGCCAGTCGTTACGGCCGGCGTACAGCACTTCGAGCCGCTGCTCGGCCACTTCGCCCTGGCGGACCGAACCGAACTCCACGCTGCCGGGATTCAGCACCACGTCGCTGCGGATGTAGCCTTCGACGCGGAGCTGCACCTCGGCGGGGAAGGGCTGATCGAACCGCACGGTAACGACCGCGCTTTTGGCCCCCAGAAACGCGCGAGTGTTGAACCGCGCGATGATTTCGGCCTTTTCAAACGTCTTGAGCGTCTGCTTGGTGACCTCCGGAGAGGTACACCCGCAGCTCGACTCCGCCGACACGATGTGGACGTCTTCTTTGTAGAGGTTCGTCACCACGAACCGGTACTCGGCATGGGCGCCGCGAGCCACCGTCCCAAAGTCGTGGTGCAGGGTATTGAACATCTTCCGCGCCCACTCCTGGGCGGCGGCTGCGCTAGCGATGGTCAGTAGTGCTACGGCCGCGACGAAAAGCTGTCGGAAAAGCACAGTAACCTCTCCCGTAATCGAAGCCTAGCCATCAGGCCGCCCCCAGCTCGTCGGGTGTCATTTGCCAGCGCGCTTGGTGGGTCTGTCGACCGCCAGCCCTGCTCGCGGTGGAAAATCTACGCCTGCCTCTGGGTGGTGTCAACGTACCGCCCGGGACGGAACTTCCCCGTGTCAACCAAGTACGAGCGGTTAATCCATTTTTCGGACTTGGGGGCGATTTTGTTCAACGCGATTGGCCCAAACCGCAAACTCATCGTACGCCATACCCCCATTAGTGGGGAACACTTGCAGCCGATCAGGGGGCATGACGTCTCCCCGGCGGCGCTAGTTCCCGCTGGGGGGTGCCTCATGGCTTCCCCCCTCTCTAGTGTTGCTCGCGAAGCGCTGCCCGGCAACTGGGGGTGCGATGGCGAAAAATTTTGGAAATCTGCGGGCGGCCGCGGCTGGGCGATGCATTTTTCCCCAATCGTAAGCGGTATGGGAGCTTGCGCACGCGGCCGCTAGCACTGCCAGCAGCCGCGGCATTGTCGCCCGGAAATCCTAAATGCGAGCTTTGCAGACACTTGCGGACTCCGTCGCCACGTAAGTTGACGCGTGCTAGCAATCGAGTACACTTGGAGCCGTGGCAACCATATATTGTGGTTAACAAAACTGATCAACACGATATATAGTTGCCAACATGGCACGATAAGCTTTCGCCGATCCCCGCAACTTGTCCTAAACGTCTATTCGACGCAACACGTCTGTTCGAGATTTTTGCCGGGCGGCGATTCGCGATTGCCAACCAATCACGATACAATTGTACACGTTATTCGGCGACCTCCAACGCGATTGGCGGGTAGCGTCGACTTAGGCTAGCCGGGCTGGGAAGTGCGTCCAAGCCCGACGATTCATTTCCACAAGATCCTGACAAGGAGGTCCGCTGTGTCCACAGCTTCGGTACCTACCAATTCCGGTATGCCGCGCTTTGCATCATTTGCGCAACGTGTGGGACGAGCGGGCGGATTGCAGATCGACTCCATCTTCTGTCCTGCGGACGTGAAGGACCCGTTCGAAACCGTCGAATGGGAGTTGCGGACCGCGACCATCAAGGATGAGTCGGGCAATCCCCTGTTCGAACAGCACGACGCCGAGGTTCCCAAGTCGTGGAGCCAGTTGGCCACCAATGTCGTGGTCAGCAAGTACTTCTACGGCGAGATCAACACGCCCGAGCGCGAAACCAGCGTCCGTCAGTTGATCCACCGCGTCACGCGGACGATCACCGACTGGGGCATCGCCGACGGCTACTTTGCCAGCCGTGAGGACGGCGAGCGTTTCTATCGTGAACTGACCTGGCTGTGCCTGCACCAGCACGGCGCGTTCAACAGCCCGGTGTGGTTCAACGTGGGCCTGTACCACCAGTACGGCGTGAAGGGCGCCCAGTGCAACTGGAACTGGGATCCCGAAACCCGCACCGCGCGGCAACCCGAAAACCCGTACGAATATCCCCAGGCTTCGGCCTGCTTCATCCAGAGTGTCGAAGACAACATGGAGAGCATCATGGAGCTCGCGCGCAGCGAGGCGATGCTCTTCAAGTTTGGGTCCGGGACGGGGACAGATCTCTCGACGATCCGTTCGCACCGGGAGAAGCTGTCTGGAGGTGGCCGCCCGTCCGGGCCCCTTTCATTCATGCGGGTGTACGACCAGATCGCGGCGGTGGTGAAGAGCGGTGGCAAGACCCGCCGCGCGGCGAAGATGCAGTCGCTCAAGGTCTGGCACCCCGACGTGATGGAGTTCATCGAGTGCAAGGCCAAGGAAGAGCGCAAGGCCCGGGTGCTGATCGAGAACGGCTACCCGTCGAACTTCAACGGCGAGGCCTACAGTTCGATCCTGTTCCAGAACGCCAACCTGAGCGTCCGCGTCACCGACGACTTCATGGAAGCCGTGGTGAAGGACAGCACCTGGACCACCCGCTGGGTGACCGAGGACAGGCCTGGCCCCGAGTACCGGGCCCGCGACGTGCTGGACAAGATGGCCGAGTGCGCCTGGTACTGCGGCGACCCCGGCGTGCAGTACGACACGACGATCAACCGCTGGCACACGTGCCCCAACTCCGGGCCGATCAATGCGTCGAACCCGTGCTCGGAGTACATGTTCCTGGACGACACCGCGTGCAACCTGGCCAGCATCAACTTGATGAAGTTCCGGTTGACCGACGGGGTGTTCGACATCCAGCGGTTCATGGCGGCCTGCCGCATCTTCTTCATCGCCCAGGAAATCCTGGTCGATCACGCCAGCTATCCGACCGAGAAGATCGCGGCCAACAGCCACAAGTTCCGCCCGCTGGGCCTGGGTTACTCCAACCTGGGCAGCCTGCTGATGACGGCCGGCCTGCCGTACGACTCCGACGCGGCCCGCGGCGTGTGCGGCGCGATCACCGCGCTGCTGCACGGTGCGGCCAACCTGACCAGCGCCGAGCTGGCCGCCGCGGTCGGTCCGTTCGAGGAGTTTGAAACCAACCGCGAGCCGATGCTGAACGTGATGCAGATGCATCGCGACGCGGTGGAACAGATCGACGAAGCGTGCCCCGCCTACCTCAAGACGGCCGCCCGCGAACTGTGGGACGACGTGCTGGCGGCGGGGCGGCGGTTCGGCTTCCGCAACGCCCAGGCCACGGTGCTGGCCCCCACGGGCACCATCAGCTTCCTGATGGACTGCGACACCACGGGCATCGAGCCGGATATCGCCCTGGTCAAGTACAAGCAACTGGCCGGCGGCGGCATGCTGAAGATCGTCAACCGGGCGGTGCCGCTGGCACTCAAAACGCTGGGTTACAGCGACGAGCAGATCGACCGGATCGTCGCCTACATCGACGAGCACGACACCATCGAGGGCGCGCCGGACCTGGCCGAAGAGCACCTGCCGGTGTTCGACTGTGCCTTCCAGCCGCGGGGCGGCAAGCGGTCGATCTCGTGGCAGGCCCACATCCGCATGATGGCCGCGGCGCAACCGTTCCTCTCGGGTGCGATCAGCAAGACGGTCAACATGCCGGCCGATACCACGCCGGCCGAGATCGCCGGCGCCTACCTCGAAGGCTGGCGGCTGGGGCTGAAGGCCCTGGCCATTTACCGCGACGGCTCCAAGGAAAGCCAGCCGCTCTCGACGAGCACCGAGAGCGAAAAGGCGGCCGCCAAGCAGAAGGCGGCCCCGCGCCGCGAACGCCTGCCCGATACCCGGCGGTCGATCACGCACAAGTTCGACGTGTCGGGCCACGAAGGCTATCTGACCGTGGGGCTGTACGACGACGGCCGCCCCGGCGAGGTGTTCATCACCATGGCCAAGGAAGGCAGCACGGTCGGCGGTTTGATGGACTGCTTCGGCACAGCCATCTCGATGAGCCTGCAATACGGCGTGCCGCTGGAAGTGCTGGTGAACAAGTTCTCGCACACGCGGTTTGAGCCGATGGGTTTCACCAAGAACCCGGACATCCGCATCGCGAAAAGCTTGGTGGACTATATCTTCCGCTTCCTGGGCATCATGTTCCTGCCCGGTTACAAAGAAGCCAACGCCGGCTTGAACGCGGTCAAGAAAGAGGAGGCGGATACACCGGAGCCCCCCGCAAACCCTAAGTTGGCGGTTCCGGTCAAGACGACTGAGAGCCGCGATGCTTCCAAGCCCGAAGCAGGGAAGCAGTCGCCCCAATCGGCCCTTACCAAGGTCAAGAACGGCGCCACCCATACCAACGGCACCACCGCCCACGCCACAGTAACCATTCCACGGCTGCGTGAAGCGGAAACCGCGCAGGAGCTGTATGCCGGCTTCCAGGCCGATGCCCCCAGTTGCGATAACTGCGGCAGCATTACGGTCCGGGCAGGCAACTGTTATCTGTGCTACAATTGCGGAAGCAGCCAAGGCTGCTCGTAACGCGTCCGTGCGAAACTTCGCCTGACGCATTACTCCCACCGACACGGGCGAAAGGGCTGTTCTGGCCCTGACGCCCGTGTTTTTCTTGCGCCGCGTCGGAAATCCTTACCCGCGAACGAGAGCGGCTGCGGTTCAAAGTAGCCGCCCCGATTACCCTTTATGCCGGTGACAGCGAGGGCGGCGCGCCACAGGGGGGCGGAGTCGAGGCGTGGACCGACGCGGCAGACTAACCAGATATTCTGCGGCCGCGTGCAGCAAAGGCGGTATGGGGCAAAAGTGTTTCGCCGTGCCCGTCAGAATGGCACAGATCGCGTGTTGCGCGGCAGACGCGGCCTACTTGGAATCAACCCGGCGGCAGTAAGCGATCTTTTCGTCGATCGTTTGCGGCAGCGAGCCGGCCTTCACCTGCACCGCGCTGGCGGTGGAACTTTCGCTACGTTGCTCCCCGCCTGCGGAAAGTTCGCTGGCTGCCGTGGCGGCCGGAGCCGGTTCGGGCGACGAGGCTTTCTCCGCCGCATCGCCGTTGCTGGATGTGCCGTTCCCACCGACTTCGGCGGCGTTTTCCGCCGCTTGGGCGGAAGGTGCGGTAGGCGTAGCAGCCGCCGCCGGCTTGTTCGCCCGAGCCGCGGCCAGAATCTCGGCCGTGCTCATTTTGGAGCGTTCTTTGGGTGCCTCGGCCTGAGGAGCCGGCGCTGCGGGCGTAGCGGGGGCCGCCGACACTGCCGGGCCCGTTTCCCCCGGCTTCCGCCGGGCAGCGGCCAGAATTTCGGCCGTGCTCAACTTACCAGCAGGTTTGGCCGCAGGTTCCGCCGGCGTGGCTTCCGCCTTGGCGGCCGTTGCGGGAGCTTCGCCTGGCTTGCGACGAGCGGCCGCGAGAATTTCTGCGGTGCTCTTGGGCTTGGCCGTTTCGGCCGGCTGAGCCCCCGGTTTCTCGGCCGCAGGCGACTGGGCGGCCTTACCCGCCCGGGCGGCAGCCAGAATCTCGGCCGTCGACGGTTTGGCCGCGGCCGGCTTCGGCTTCTCGACCTTCGTTGCTGCGGGTTCGGCCTCCGCCTCGCGGCCGGACTTCTCGGGCGGCGGAAGCGGCTGGTCCACCACCTTCAAGTAAGCCGGATTGATGTCGAACCAACCCTGGTTGTTCCAGGCATTGAACTGCACCAGGGCCTGGCCGTTCATGTTCACCGTCTTGACCACGCCGGTGAAGCCGCGAAATCGGGCCAGTTCCGGCCGCGAATCGTCGACCACCACGAACTTGTCCGTGTACTCCCGCTTCAGTTCTTCAATCCGCTCGAACACCATTGCGACGGGATTCCTTGAAAGCTCGTTGCGACGTGTGCCAAGAATGAACGGGCAAGCGACGTGGCGTTGTTCTCTGCTCGCCCGAAATACCTGACCGACCGGCGCCGTGCCCCACGCTTTGGGGCAATCTCCACCAGAACGTGGGGGGCAGGCATGCCCATTCTGAAATATCACTGAGGTGGAATCAAGGCAACCGCCGGCCGCGCGTCCTGAATCTGCCAGATGCGACCTTGAGTCGGCTGGACCGCCGTCAACCTGCGGCGTCGTGAGCCGGTACGTTCACCGGGCATTTTCGGTCCATTGTCTGGCGCCAACATGCTCCGCGCCAGGCAGCCCCCCTATTACCAGTATAAGCGTTACGGGGCCGGCAGGCTAACTTCCTCGGCCGGCCGCGGCTCACCGACCAGGGACAGCCGCACGGTGCCTTCCTTGTCTTGTACCTGGCGGGAGAATTCGCCGGGCGTGCTCACGCCCACGCCATCCACGCGGCTGATCAGCATGCCCGGCCGTAGCCCCTTCTCCCAGGCGACGCTGTCGCGCTGCACGTCGATGATGGCGACGCAGCCCTGGAGCAGCGCCCGATCGAGGTCGCGAGCCAAGGGCGAGCCGTACAGCGTACTGGCGTAATCCACGCGTATGCCTCGCCAGGCCGGCGGGGGCGTAAAGACCTTCTTGCCAGAGACGGGGAACTTGGCCAGCCGCACTTCGATGGTCAGTGGTCGCCGATCGCGGAGCACTTGCAGTTGGACGCGTTCCTCCACGTCGCGCTTGCCGACCGTCAGCACCAGACCATCGGCATCGAAGATGCGCACCCCGTTCACGTGCGTAATCAGATCGCCCTCACGCAGGCCCGCTTGAGCGGCCGGCGTGCCGACTTCCACGCGTCGTACACGGGCCCCCTCGATGCCCTGACGCACCTGCTCGGCCGTTGGATTCTCCGGCTGCACCCCCAGGAAGCCGAACTCGGCCTCGCGGCCCTTCTTGAGCGCCTCGACCAGCCGCAGAAAGGTTTCATCGACGGGGATGGCATACCCGCCGGGCTGTTCGTAACCGCTCAAGGCCGCGAGCGACGTGGTCAGGCCGATCATTTCGCCCCGCAGATTGACCAGAGCGCCGCCGCTGGAGCCGAGGTTTAACCGGGCGTCGGTCTGGATCAGGGTGCCGTAATGGTGCAGCGTGGGCTTGCTGCCAGCCTGGTCGCGCTGGGGATGAGGCGGCGCCTTGCGCAGCACGTTGGAGATGATGCCCCAACTGGCACTGCATTGCCCGTCGCGGGCAATCGCGTACGGGTTGCCCAGCGCGATCACAATCTGGCCGCGGCGAACTTTGTCGCCGGGGCCGAAGGTGACCGGCGTCAGATCACGGGCTTCGATCTCCAGCACCGCAAGGTCGCTACGCGGATCGGCGGCCTTGATCTGGGCCTGGTAGACTTTGCGATCAACCGTGGTCACCCAGTAGCTGTTGCGGCCGTCGTCGACGTCGCCCAGCACGTGGTAGTTGGTCAGGATCAGGCCGTCGGTCGAAACCACGACGCCCGTCGCAAACTCGTTCGGCACAAAGTCTGGATCGGTCGGCATCGGCTGCCGCACGCCGTGCATGAAGCCCATCTGGTCGCGCACGATGCGGGCACCATCATCGCGGACCCGGGCAATGCTGACCACCGACCGCTGGTTGCGCTCAATGGCCTGCGTGAGCACGTTCTCAAGTGCCTGGAGCATCTGCAGGCCGTCGGGCTCGGTCTGCGCACGTAGCGTCGCCCAAGGCAATAGCGCTACCGCCACGAACATGCCCCAAGACATGCGCAGAGGCCAACGTGACAAGCTCCACATGCTGCAATCGTCCTTTGGAGAAAGGATTCGACGCCGGAACGGCGCGCACAGGCGGCCGACCGGCGCAGCCGGTGCGAAATGCAGCCTCCTATGATGATGTCCCGGTCGCAGCGTTGTGGCAATGACTTATTGGGAAGAGCCTCCCCCAAAACGTGCCAGGGCAGGGGGGAGCGGTCAAGAACGGCAGGACATCGGCCCCCCGGGGTGGCCGAAGCTCCGAGGGGCCGGCTGTCAGGCGTTTAACCTTCCTCAGCAGCGACGTCGCCATCCTCGCTGAACTTGCCCGTCAGCAGAGTATCAAACCCGCCGGCGGACAGGATCTTCTCCCGCAGCTCCTTGACCAGCTCGGGCGTTTCCTTGAGGTACTGCCGCACCCGTTCACGCCCCTGCCCAAGCTGCTGTTCGCCATAGCGGAACCAGGAACCGGTCCGGGTGATGAGCCGCTGGGCCATCGCCAGGTCGAGCACGTCGCCTTCATAGCTGATGCCGGAGTCGTGCATCATGTCGAACTCGGCAACCCGGAACGGCGGGGCCACCTTGTTCTTCACCACCTTGGTCCGCACACGCTGGCCGACCACGTCCTCGCCGTCCTTGATCTGGCCGATGCGGCGGACGTCGATCCGGCACGAGGCGTAGAACTTCAGGGCCCGGCCGCCCGGCGTGGTTTCCGGACTGCCGAAAGTGACGCCGATCTTCTCGCGGATCTGGTTGATGAAGATCACGCAGGTCTTGCTCTTGGAGATGGCGCCGGTGAGTTTCCGCATCGACTGGCTCATGAGCCGGGCTTGCAGGCCCACGTGGCTGTCGCCGATCTCGCCTTCGAGTTCCTGCTTGGGAATCAGGGCGGCCACCGAGTCGACCACGATCACGTCGACCGCGTTGGACTTCACCAGCATTTCGGTGATCTGCATGGCTTCTTCACCGCTGCTGGGCTGGCTCACCAGCAGCGATTCCAGCTCCACGCCCAGCTTCTTGGCCCAGGTGGGGTCCAAGGCGTGCTCGGCGTCGATGAAAGCCGCGATACCGCCCTTGCGCTGGGCGTTGGCCACCACGTGCAGGGCCAGCGTGGTCTTACCGCTGGATTCCGGGCCGAAGATTTCGATGATCCGCCCCTTGGGCAGACCGTTGCCGCCCAGGGCGATATCCAGCGAGAGGCTGCCCGTAGGGATGCCTTCGATTGCCTTGTGCTCGGTGCCCAGGGGCATGATGGCCCCCTGGCCGAACTGCTTCTCGATCTGCGCCACCGTGTTCTTGAGGATCGGCGTGCTGGCCAGCACGTCGCGCACGGTGGTCTTGGCTTTCTTGCCGGTCGTATCCGCAGCTTCCGTGCGGGAGGGCTTGGTTTCTTTCTTGGCCATATGATTGTTGGTGCTCTTCGTGGCGACCATGATCTTGCTCCCCAGGGAACCTGCAAACCGACCAGAACAAGTGAACGCTTGAATAGTGTATCGACGTCCACCTGTCCGGGCAAGAATTTTCTTGCCGCTTTTTGCGGGCAGCCCCGGGGAGGGCCGTAATGGTGCCGGGTGACGGTGCTTAACTGACTGCGATCGCTTGACTTAGCTATTCGAAAGTCGGGCCGGAGGTCAACCGTGACTTCTGCCTCTTTAGGGGGAGAAAGGGTCAGTGTACCACCGGGGAAAGCGGGAAAAATGGCTCGGCGGCCCAAACGTCCACGTGGTGAACTCGCCCCAGCCGCAGCGTTAGCTGTTCAGGGTGCCCTTAGTACTGGGCACGCCGACCATCCGCGGGTCGGGCTCGGCCGCCTGACGAAACGCCCTGGCCGACGCCTTGAAAATGGCCTCGGCAATATGATGGCTGTTTCGCCCGTAGTGCAATTGTACGTGGAAGTTGCACAACGTGTTAGCCGCCATGGCCTGCCAGAAGTCCTCCACCAGTTGGGTATCGAACACACCAATCTTTTCGGTGGGAAAGGGGGCCTGAAACACCATGTAGTACCGCCCGCTCAGGTCCACGGCGGTGGTCACCAGGGTTTCTTCCATCGGCAGCGTGAAGTGCCCGTAGCGGCGGATGCCGGCTTTGTCGCCCAGCGCTTGCCGGAAGGCCTGGCCCAGGCAGATGCCCACGTCTTCCACCGTGTGGTGCTGATCCACGTGCAGATCGCCCTCGGCCTGCACAGTCAGGTCGAACACGCCGTGCCGGGCGAACAGCGTCAGCATGTGGTCAAAAAAACCGACACCGGTGGCGATATCCGCCCGGCCGGTGCCGTCGAGGTTCAGCTCCAGTTGGATTTTGGTTTCCGCCGTCTGGCGGTCGATGCGGGCAATACGTTGAGCCATGAGCGGCAACCGCTTCCTCCATCTACGGCCACGTTCGCGGCGGCGTTCCCCCCGCCAGGCGGACGGCCACGGTATGTTCACGTCTTTCTCTTACGGCGATCGGCAAGCCGGCCCTAGGGCACCTTCACGTCCACGTCGTCAAAGGCAATGGTGCCGGTCGCTCCGTGGAGGCCGATGCGGATGATGGCCTCGCGGGCATCGCGGGGCACGCGAACGCGGGCGGTGAAGGTCTGCCAATCGAAGGTGCCGCGCCATCCGCCCACGGCCACTTCGCCGGCTTCCCGGCGGCGTTCATCATAATAGGTAATCACGATGCCGGGCAGTTCCTGCCGCGAAAGTCCCGGCCGAATGCCTTGGCCCCGCACGCGGCACGAAACCACCAGTTGCGGCACCTTGCGGCCGTCGACCGCAAACGCCTGCAAGGCAAAGGCCCCCATGCCCGGCTCGTTGTTGGTGAACTCGGCGGCGTGGTTGCCCCCGGAACCCGGGCCCGCCGGAACCACCGTCATCTGCCGCTGGTAGTGCCAGCCCAAGGGCTTGCCATTGGACTCGTTCACCACCTCAAAGTCGCCGTTGAACAGCGAGGGGTTCAGCGGGTCGGGCAGCTTCTCGCGGGCTTCCTCAGCCTTGCCGGTCATCGGCACGAACAAGGTGGGCACCAGCGCCTCGGCCACCAGTTCCCCGTTCTGCTTGCGGAACAGATACAGCGACTGCTGATAGCGTTCGCCCAGCGGGATCACCATCCGGCCGCCTTCGGCCAACTGGTCGATCAGCGGCTGCGGAATCTTCTCGGGCGAGCAGGTGACGATGATCTTATCGAAGGGGGCATGCTCCGGCCAGCCAAGGTAGCCGTCGCCGATCTTGGTATGCACGTTGTCGTACTTGAGCTTGCGGAGCACCTCGGCCGCCCGGCGTCCCAGCTTTTCGACAATCTCGATGGTGTAGACCTCTTTGACCAGCGGGCTGAGCACGGCCGCCTGGTAGCCGCTGCCGGTGCCGATCTCCAGCACCTTATCGGTGGGTTGCGGGTCCAATTGCTCGGTCATATACGCCACCACGAACGGCGGCGAGATCGTTTGGCCTTCACCAATCGGCAAGGCCATGTCCACGTATGCCAGACGCAGCTGGTCGGGCGGAACAAACTCGTGTCGCGGCGTGGTCCGCATGGCTTGCAGCACGCGAGGGTTCTTCACGCCTTCGGCCTCGATGGATTCCGCCACCAGCTTGTCGCGGGCCTTTTGATACGGGTCGCGCTGAGCCGCGGCAGGCCAGACAAGAGCCAGCACCAATAGCGCCGCCAGGCCATAGGGCATGCCACGCCCCACGAGCCCAAGCCAGCCAGACACCGGCGGAGCCAACGGAACATGAACGCTCATCGCTTTCCCCTTATGACACAATGGATCCAAGGCCGCGGCCCCCCCCGACGATGACACGCCGCAGCCGCGACCAGCCCGCCAATCCAGCAAGATGCCCCCGGTCGCTTCAACCGGCCCAACCCGCATTTCCAGCAAAACAGGCAGTCATTGCGAGGTCTCTCTGGGCCTTCAGGTTGATTGTACCTTGCGGCAAGCAACTGTCCGCTGCCTGGTAAGAAAGTCGAGGTTGAACTGTTGAGCAATCCGGCTTGGACCATGCTGCCTCGCCATTCCGTCAAAAATTGATCCATAAACCCTTGAACATGAACGCGGCTACGAGACAATGGCGGGCACTGCAACGCCAGGGTCAGGCGATTGAAGGATTTGGACGCACCAGCGCGGTCGGCGCGACGCGGCTTGGTTGTCTGCCCTTCGGTGGTACAAGTCACATATCGCTCAACTCTTGGGGGCAGCGATTCAAGGCTTAACCGATTCCGCAGGCGAACCCCTCGAGCCTTCGCAAGCTTCTCGGTTCGTCAGGGAGTGCGGTGCAGGTGTGCGACGACCAATCTTTTTGCCAAGCTGATGCAATGCGGGTGAACTAGCATGGACGGTCTGGTTCTGTTAGCCAACAGCGCTGCTCAGGCCGACCCAACGTCGATCTTTGAGCCTGCCTCGCCGCCGGCGGAATCAATCCGCACGCTGGCGATCCTGGTGTTTGTGATCGCGTTGTTCATCTTCTTCGTGGTCGAGTTCATCCTGTTCTACTCGATCTGGCGTTTCCGCCGCCGCAAGCAGGCTGGCGGTGCCGATCAGGCCGGCGGGGATCCCACCGCCGAACCGCCGCAAGTCTACGGCAGCAAGCCGATCGAAGTGGCCTGGACCGCCGCCCCGGCCCTGATTGTGTTCGTCTTGGTGCTGGTCGCCGCGCGCACGCTGTGGGAAGTCAAACCCGACGTACCGACTCCCTCGCCCGGCGACAACGCGCTCTACGTCACCGCGATCGGCCATCAATGGTGGTGGGAGTTCCATTACACCTCGTACAACGGCGAGCCGCTGGATTTCATCACCGCCAACGAACTGCACGTGCCTGTCGGCGACGACGGCACGCCGCGGCCCGTCTACCTGACGCTGCTATCAGCCGACGTGATCCACAGCTTCTGGGTACCTCGGCTGGCAGGCAAGCTCGACCTGATCCCCGGTGTGACCAATACTTTGTGGTTCCAGACCACCGAACCGGGCCTGTACCTCGGTCAATGCGCGGAATACTGCGGCACCCAGCACGCCGGCATGCTGCTGCGCGTGTACGTCGACACGCCGGACGATTTTGAAACCTGGCTGGCCAACCAGCGCAAACCGGCCGTCGACGATCCGGCCGTGGCCGAAGGCAAGGCGGCCTTTTTGTCTGAAAGTTGCATCAATTGCCACCGCGTGCGCGGCACCCCGGCCGCTGGCACATACGCTCCGGACCTTACGCACCTGATGAGCCGGGAGACTCTGGCCTCGGGGCTGGTGCCCAACGACCGCGAAAACCTGCGGAAGTGGATCAACAATCCGCACGACATCAAAGAGGGCTGCCTGATGCCGGCCTTTGGCTTGAGCCCGGAAAAGTTGGATCTGATCGTGGATTACCTCGCGACGCTGAAGTAAGCCGAAGTCGCACGCGCCGTGGCTGGTAAGGAGCCATGGCGACAACAGCAAGGATCGATGATGGCGGTCGCAGAACGACAACTCGATATGGCCTCACAGGCTGCGGCACGGCCTGCGTGGACGGCGGTCTTGCACGACTGGGTGACCTCCGCCGACCACAAGAAGATCGGCATCATGTACATCCTGATGGGGACCGTGTTCCTGGTCATCGCCGGCGCCCAGGCGCTCGTCATGCGGTGGCAGCTGGTGTACGCGCGGCACGACTTCGTATCGCCCGACGTGTTCAACCAGCTCTTCACGATGCACGGCACCACGATGGTGTTCTTCGTGGGCATGCCCATGATCATCGGCATGGCCAACTATGTGGTGCCGCTGCAGATCGGTGCCCGAGATATGGCCTTTCCGCGGCTCAACGCCCTGGGCTTCTGGCTGACGCTGTTCGGCGGCCTGCTGGTTTACTTCAGCTATGCAACCGGCGGGGCACCGGCCCTGGGCTGGTTTGCGTACTCGCCGCTAACCACCAAGACGTTTGCCCGCTCCGCGGCGACGGACTTCTGGGCCCTGGGCCTGATCGTCAGCGGGTTTGGCACCATCGCGGCCGGCGTGAACTTTGTGGCGACCATCGTCACGATGCGCGCCCCCGGCATGACGTTCCGCAAGATCCCGTTCTATCCCTGGACGATCTTGTGGACGAGCGTGCAGATCCTGATCGCAATACCGCCGCTGACCGCGGCGCTGATCATGGTGATGTTCGACCGGCAACTGGGCGCCCACTTCTTTGATCCCCAGAACAACGGCTCCGCCGTGCTGTGGCAGCATTTGTTCTGGTTCTTCGGGCATCCGGAGGTGTACATCCTGATTCTGCCCATCTTCGGCATCGTGTCCGAGGTGATCCCCGTTTTCTCGCGGAAGGTGCTGTTCGGTTACGAGTTCATGGCCGCGGCGACGATGGCGATTGCATTCATCTCGCTGGGTGTGTGGGCGCACCACATGTTCGTCATCGGCATGAGCCGCACGCTCGATATGTACTTTGCCGTCGCCAGCTTGCTGGTCTCCATCCCCACAGGCATCAAATTCTTCAACTGGCTGGCGACGATGTACGGCGGCCGCATCTCGATGGACTCGCCGATGCTGTTCTGCATGGGCTTTCTGGCTATGTTCCTGATCGGCGGCCTGACCGGCATCATGCTGGCCCTGGCTCCGTTCGACTTCCAATTGAGCGACAGCTACTTTGTCGTCGGCCACTTCCACTGGGTGTTGATCGGCGGCACGCTGTTTGGCCTGTTTGCCGGGTTCCATTACTGGTATCCCAAGGCCACCGGGCGGATGCTTTCCGAACGGATGGCCAAATGGCAGTTCTGGCTGCTGCTGATCGGGTTCTTTCTGACGTTTGGCCCGATGCATATCTCCGGTATGCTCGGGATGCCTCGGCGCATTTTCACGTATGAAGCCGACCGCGGCTGGGAGCTGTGGAACCAGATCAGCACCATCGGCGCGTTCATCCAGGCCCCCAGCTACGTGATCTTTGTGTGGAACCTGGTGTGGTCGCTGCGCCATGGCCGGCCCGCCGGCGACGATCCTTGGGACGCTTATACACTGGAGTGGGCGACCACCTCACCGCCGCCAGCTTACAACTTTGACCAGTTGCCCGTAGTACACAGCCGTCGCCCGCTGTGGGACGCGAAGCACCCCGACGATCCCGATTGGCAATATGAGTAAATCTGTCGATCCAACCGGCGCAGCCCCTGGGTCCGGCGATGCTTCGCGCGGCGCGGCGCAAATGTCCGCGCAGGCCGTGGCGCTGCCTACGCCGCCGCCCATCGAGCCCGAGCGCACGCTGCCACCGGCGTTGTGGGGCACGATCGCCTTCCTGGTATCCGAAGGTGCGTTCTTCGCCACGCTGATCGTGTCGTACATCACCTTCTTGAACCGCGACATCACCGGTCCCACGCCGGCCGAGGTGTTGTCGCTGTCGCTGGTCGCCGTCACCACCACCTGCCTGCTCTCCAGCAGCTTCACCATCCATGCCGCGGAAAAGGCCCTGAAACGAGGAGCCCTGGGCGGCTTCACATTCTGGTGGGCAGTGACGATTGCCCTCGGCATCGCGTTCCTCGCCGGCACCGCCTACGAGTGGACCGGCCTGATCCGCGACGACGGCCTGACGATCAACACCAACCTGTTTGGCACCACGTTTTACACGCTGGTGGGCTTTCACGCCTTCCATGTGACGGTAGGCGTGATTGTGATGCTCACGATCCTGGGCCTGGCGCTCCGCCACAAGGTGACAGCGCAGCAAGAAAACGCCATCGCGCCGGTGGCGCTGTACTGGCACTTCGTCGACGGCGTCTGGATCGTGGTGTTTCTGGTCGTGTATATCATCGGCCGCTAGGCGGCATGTTCTGGTCATCGAACTGAGTAACGCACGTTTCACGATGAAATCGGCATTGGGCAGCGCTACATGACAGGCAGTGAATCGCAACATATCGACCCGCACGAGTCGGCCGATGCCGTGCACCTGCCGCGGCCCACGGTTGCGCCGCTGCTCCTGGCAACCGGCGTCATGCTGCTGGCGGCTGGCGTGGTGCTCGGCGTGCCGTTCTTAGCCGTGGGGGCCGTGCTGGTCGTGGTGGGCTTATCGCGCTGGATCAGCCAGTTGCTGCCCGGCGAGGGCCACGTGGCCGAGCCACGCGTGCCTGAGGGGGTGCCGGCTCGGATCCAACCTCGGCTGGGCCAGGTGCCCGCCTTGCGTGCCGGGATGCCCGGCTATCGTCTGCGACTGCCGGTCGAGACGCAGCCCATTTCGGCCGGCGTGAAGGGCGGTATTGTGGGCGGCCTGGTAATGCCGATTCCCGCCGTGATTTACGCGTTGCTGTCAGGTCACAGCATCTGGTACCCCGTGAACCTGCTGGCCGGCATGATGCTGCCGGGCGTCGACCAGATGTCGGCCGACGAGCTCAACCAGTTCCAGCTTTCGCTGCTGATCGTGGGTGCGATCATCCACATCACCATGTCGCTGGTGCTGGGGCTCATTTACGGCGTGCTGCTGCCGACGCTTCCGAACATTCCGCAAGCCGTGGCGTGGGGCGGTCTGCTGGCCCCGCTGTTGTGGTCGGCGATCACCTATCTGACCATGCAATACGTCAACCCGACGCTCAACGAAGGCGTCAGTTGGCCGTGGTTTGTCGTTTCGCAGTTCATATACGGCATCACGCTGGCGCTGGCTGTGAAGGATAGCCGCCGGCCGGTGGTGGCAGGGCTGGTCGGTGGCTGGATCGGTGGGCTGTTGATGCCGATTCCGGCCGTGATCTGGAGCTTGGTCAGCCGACACGGCGTGTGGTACCCGGTGAACCTGCTGGCCGCATTGGTGCATTCGGAGGCCAGGGAAGCCTCGCACGAAGCCTTGGAAATCCTGCGGCTCGATTGGCTGGTAGCCGGCCTGCTGATCCACCTGGCGTTCGCCGGCTTCTTTGGTCTGGCGCTGGGCCTGCTGCTGCGGGTGTTGCCGGCGATTCACAGCCAGCTTGCCTGGGGCGGCTTGTTGATGCCGGCCCTCTGGACGGCGTTGACCTATGGCATGATGGGCGTGGTCAATCCGGTCCTTCAGCAGCATGTGGACTGGCCCTGGTTTGTTGTTTCGCAGTTTGTCTTTGGCGCGGCGGCCGCCATCGTGGTGATGTTGTCCGAGAAAGTGGCCATCCCGCCTGCTGGTCCCGGCCAGCCTGAGGAGCCGATCGTGGCAGCCACGGAATCGTCCGGCGGCGACCAGCCCTCGGAAGGACCGGAGGAGACGCCATGAGCCACGGCCAACGAGTATCGCATTGCTGCCGGCCTGGCACGCCGCTTTGGTTGCTGGCCGCCGCATTGTTCTTCACCGGTTGCGAACCGCCCGGACGCCCGAACCAGGCCGACCGGCCGTTGCGGCCCGATCAGGTGATGAGCTTCGATCGCCTGTACGGCACCCGCTGTGCCGGCTGCCATGGCGCGGAAGGCAACCTGGGCGCGGCGCCGCCGCTGAACGATCCGCTGTTCCGTGCGGCCGTCGGCGAGGAAGAACTGGCCGAGATCATTCGGTCGGGGCGTCCCGGCACGTTGATGCCCCGCTTTGGCGGCGAACCCCCCGTGCTGACCGACGCGCAGATCAAGCTCCTGGTCTTCGAGATCAAAGGCGTGCCGTACCGAGTCCGTAGCCAGTTCGACGAGATTACAGGCCCCAGCGATTTCTCCGTCGAAGTGGCCGCCGATGGCCAGCCGCCGCAGTGGGGCACGGTGTCCAAGCGGCCCGATGATATGCCGTCGCTGACGCCTTCCTCGGCCGAATCGGGCGATGCGAAACGCGGCTTGCAGGTTTTCGCCCAGGCGTGCGCCAAGTGCCACGGTGAGCGGGGCGAAGGCGGCAAGGACGACGGCCCGGGAGCCATCAACAACCAAGCCTTCCTCGCGCTGATCAGCGATCAGGCGCTGCGGCGGTTGATCATCACCGGTCGGCCCGACCTGGGCATGCCCGACTACGCTGGCAAGACCGGCAGGCCCGATGACTTCAAGCCGTTGACAGCCGCCGATGTGGCCGACCTGGTAGCGCTGCTGGCTTCGTGGCGTGAGACGGGAGCGAACGCACAACCATGACCGACATCAACGATCCAACTTCCCGCCGCGGCGACGTGAGCGCACAGGTTGCCAACCCGAGCCGGCGGTGGTTTTTCCGCTGGCTGACCTATTTGATGGGCGCTGCGGCCACCCTGGTGCTGGCGGTGCCGCTGATCGGCTACCTGGTTTCGTACCGTCGGCAGCGTCCGCCCTGGATCAAGCTGGGGGCGGTGACCGATTTCCCCCAGAACGTGACTCGGATGATCACGTTCGACAATCCGCTCAAGCAGCCCTGGGATGGCATGGTGGCCCATACCGGCGTGTACGTGCGCTACCTGGGCGCCGACGACCGTCAGCAGGACCAGTTTCTGGTATTGGCCGTCAACTGCACGCACCTGGGCTGCCCGGTGGAATGGTTTGAAGGTTCCGGGCTGTTCATGTGCCCCTGCCACGGCGGCGTGTACTACGAGAACGGCGAACACGCCTCGGGCCCTCCGCCGCGCGGCCTGTATCACTACGTGTGGCGCGTGCGCGATGGCCAGCTTGAAGTCCAAGCGCCGCATTTCCCCACGTTGCACGACACGCTAAGAGACCGAGCCTGATGGCTCGCCGTGCCTGCCCAGCGCGGCAGGGCAACGACCAGAAACCGCTCGCCAACTGATCACGTTCTGCCGGAATAGGACCTTTGCCCATGTTCGCCTGGTTGCGGACTGCAGCACGCTGGCTGGATCACCGAATCGGAATCAGCACCGATATCGTCCCGGTGATGAAGCACCCGGTTCCTCGCCAACTCGAGGGGCCGATGGGCTGGTGGTACGTATTCGGCAGCGCCTCGCTGACGCTGTTTCTCGTGCAGATTCTCACCGGCATTCTGCTGGCGCTGGTGTATGTGCCCTCGGCCGACGAGGCGTATGAAACCCTGCTCTATATGAACTATGTCCAGCCGCTGGGCTGGTACATCCGCGCCCTGCACTACTATG
Source organism: uncultured Planctomycetales bacterium (assembly GCA_937927735.1). Classification (GTDB taxonomy): domain Bacteria; phylum Planctomycetota; class Planctomycetia; order Pirellulales; family S012-138; genus CALBRZ01. The sequence goes on along the minus strand of CALBRZ010000098.1, from coordinate 13,917 downwards.
CCGGCTCAGGCATGATGGTCATGGTGCTGGTGCACATGACCCAGGTGTTCCTGCAAGGCGCCTACAAGTATCCCCGCGAACTGACCTGGGTGGTCGGCGTATTCCTGCTGCTGTGCACGCTGGGAATGTTCTTCACCGGGCAGATTCTGCGGTGGGACCCCGATGCCTACTGGGGCCTGGCCGTTGGCGGCTCGATGGTGGGCCGCGTGCCGGGTGCGGGTCCCGAGCTGGTCTCGATCATGCTGGGCGGCCCGATCATCGGCGCCGACACGCTCAGCCGATTCTTCGCGCTGCACGTGTTTATCATCCCCGGCCTTCTGATCCTGCTGCTGTCGCTGCACCTGTGGCTCGTGGTCAAGCAGGGCGTGAGCGAACCGCCGGTCCCCGGCCAGCAGGTTGATCCCCAAACGTACGATGCCCATTACGAAGGCGAGCTGCGTCGCGGCGTGCCGTTCTGGGGCGAAGCATTGCTGCGCGACGCCTTCTTCTCGGCCGTGGTCGTGATTGCCGTGGCCCTCTTCGCCGCATACATGGGGCCCAAGGGGCCCGACTTGCCGCCCGACCCCACCTTGCAGGGCGCCAACCCCCGTCCCGAATGGCCGTTCTTGTGGCTGTTCGCGCTGCTTTCGCTCAGCCCTCCGCCGGCGGAAACCTTCATCATTCTGGTGCTGCCGGTCATTCTGATCCTCGGGCTGCTGCTGGTGCCGTTTGTTTCCAACCGCGGCGAGCGAGCCCCCAGCCGCCGGCCCGTGGCGGTGTTGAGCGTGATCGTCATTTACACCACGCTGGGCGTGCTCACGTATGAAGGCATCACCTCGCCCTGGTCGCCGCACATGACGGCCTGGAGCGGCGATCCGGTGCCGGTTTCCATGGTCAAGCAAAGCACGCCGTTGCAATTGCAGGGAGCGGTTGTGTTCCAGAGCAAGAACTGCCGCAATTGCCACGCGCTGGACGGCGTCGGCGGCCGGCGCGGCCCCGACCTGAGCACGGTAGGCACGCGTCTGACCCGCGATCAATTGATCGATCAGGTGAGCAACGGCACCCCTGGCGGCGGTTACATGCCGGCCTACGGCAAACAGGTTAACCCGGCGGAAATGACGGCGCTGGTCGATTTTCTGGTCAGTTTGCGGCCGCCGGGGCATCCACCCGCGTATAATCCGGCCGAACAGCCGTCGCCGCGCTCGGTAGAACCCGGCACCGACGGCGAAGCGACCGCAAACCGCCCATAAGATGCGATGAACCCCGCTATCGACGCCTTCTTCCGCTCGTGGCCGCGCGAGCCGTGGCTATGGGCCGGACTGCTTACGGCGGCGGCCATCTATCTGCGGGGTTGGCACGCACTACGGCTCAAGGATCGCCTGCGGTGGAGCGGTGCCAGGTTAGCCGCGTTTCTGGCAGGTCTGGCAGCCATCGGCTTAGCGCTAGGTTCGCCGATCGAAACCTTCGCAGGCCTGCTGCTGCAACTGCACATGGTGCAGCACCTGCTATTGATGATGGTTGCCCCGCCGCTCATCTGGCTCGCGGCCCCGATGTTTCCGCTGCTGCGAGGCCTGCCAACCGGCGTCCGGCAAGCCTGGGTGCTGCCTCTGCTGCGCTGGAAATGGTTGCGGCGACTGGCCGCGAGGCTCACGCATCCTCTGGGGGCCTTGCCTATCTATGTGGCGGCAACCTGGCTGTGGCACGCGCCGGCGGCCTATGAACTGGGGCTGCGTTCGCCCACCTGGCACGCGGTGCAGCACGCGTGTTTCCTGGGCGCGGCCATGCTGTTCTGGTATCCGGTGGTGCGGCCCTACCCGGCTTCGCCCCGCTGGCCGCTGTGGCTGCTCTTTCCGTACCTGATCCTGGCCGACGTGCAGAACACCGTGCTGTCGGCGCTGCTCACCTTTTCGCCGAAGCCTTGGTACGAACACTACGCCAGCGTACCCCGGCTGGGCGGCATCTCAGCCTTGGCCGACCAAGCTACCGCGGGCCTGTTGATGTGGATTCCCGGCTCGCTGGTCTTTCTGCTGCCGTTGTTTGGCCTCGGCGTGTCGATGTTGGAAGGCTCCAGGGCAAAACGGACTCGCAAGCAGGCCACAGCGCACACAACGAGCGCCGCCAAGCTGGTTTTGGACCACACCAGGACTTCCGGCGGCTGGGATCTCTTGGCAGTGCCCGTGCTCGGGCGGCTGCTGCGCTGGCACGGAACGCGACTCACGATTCAGGCCGCGGTACTGGTGGCCGCCGTGGCGGTGGTGATCGATGGCTTGACCGGCCCACTGGTCGCCCCCATGAACCTGGCCGGCGTAGTGCCGTGGATCCATTGGCGGGGCTTCTTGATCCTGGGCCTGCTGCTGTTGGGCAATGTGTTCTGTTTTGCGTGCCCCTTTGTCTTGCCGCGGCGCGTACTGAGACGGTGGCTTCCGCAGGGGCGGCGCTGGCCGCACGTGCTCCAGAACAAGTGGCTGGCCGCGGCGCTCACGCTGCTGTTCTTGTGGTCTTACGAAGCCTTCGCCCTGTGGGATAGCCCCTGGCTGACGGCCTGGGTCGCTCTTGGCTACTTCGGGGCGGCTTTCGCCATCGACACGTGGTTTCGCGCCGGCACATTTTGCAAGTATGTCTGCCCGGTAGGGCAGTTCAACTTCGTGCAGTCCCTGGTTTCACCGGCTGGCGTCCAGGTGCGCAGCCCCGCTGCTTGTGCCACATGTCGCACGCACGACTGCCTTCGTGGCCGCGAACACCTGCCAGGCTGCGAGCTCAAGCTCTACCTGCCGCGCAAGCACGATAATTTCGATTGCACGTTCTGCCTGGACTGCGCGCGACCCTGCCCGCACGACAACGTGGGCGTGTTCGTGGGCGTTCCGGCGGCAGCTTTGGTGGCCTCCGCGGGCGAGTTAAACCGGAAACCAACTTCCCCCGACACCAGCTCCGGGCCTCGGCACCTGTTGCGGCCCGATGTGGCCGTGCTGATCCTGCTCTTGGTGTTCGGAGCATTTGCGAACGCGGCAGGCATGGTGGCTCCGGTGGTTGCCTGGGAGCGAGCCATCGAACGGGCCTTAGGCCTGCACGCCCGCTGGCTGTCGGCCAGTCTTTTCTATGCGTTCGCTCTGCTGCTTGTGCCCGTCGTGGCAACGGTCGCGGCGGCCGCAGCCTCACGCTGGGCGGCGCGAAGCAAACGCAGTTTTGCAACCACGGTGGCGCGCTTCGTGCCGTCGTTGGTGCCGCTGGGGCTCGGCATGTGGCTGGCTCATTACTTGTTTCACTTCTTGACCAGCTTCGACACCTACTGGCCGGCCACGCAGCGGTTCGCCGCCCAGTGGAACTTAACGGCCAACGGCCCGGTCGATTGGACGCTTAGTTGCTGTCAACCGGCAGGCGACTGGCTCATCCAGCTGGAGCTGGTACTGCTGGACCTGGGCCTGCTGACATCGCTGTATGTGACGTGGCGCACCGCGGCTGCTGAATCGCTGACTCGCCGTCAGGCTTTTGCGGCTGCGCTGCCCTGGGCGGTGCTGATGCTGATACTATTCGCCGTAGGCGTTTGGACGGTGTTTCAACCAATGGAGATGCGGGGCACCCTGTCGGGCTAAGCGTCTCTTGGCGTGGTTGTCCGATACCGTATGAGCACGATGGCGAAAGTGAACTTTACCTCCAACACCTCCGAGTGGAGCTACCGCCGCGGTCTGGTTGCCGCCTGCTTGGCGGTGCTGGCCGGGCTATGCCCGCGCATTACCTGGGCCGATGGCGGCATCCCGCTGACCATGCGCGAGGCGGGCGGCTATCGCATTGCCGTGTTTGCCGAACCGGTGCCGTTGAGGGCGGGTCCGGTCGATATCAGCGTGATGGTGCAGGACGCTCAGAGCGGCGTGCATCTTCCCGACGCGGCCATCGAGGTGAAGGTGCAATCCGTCGGCCCGGTCGTCGTGCGCCGCTCGGCCACTGCCACGGAAGAAGCCGCAACGAACAAGCTGTTCAAATCGGCCCTGTTGGAATTGCCACTGGCGGGGCGCTGGCAGGTTCACGTTACCGTGGATGGCCAGCACGGCAGGGCGGAAGTCACGGCTGACATGGAAGTCGGCAAGGCTCTCTCGCGTTGGCAGCGCATGTGGGGATGGTTCGCCTGGCCCGCCGTACCAATCGGCCTGTTCCTGCTGCACCAGTGGCTTCTTGCCCGGCACGAACGCCGGCGAGCTCGGCCTGCCGTCGCGGCATAATTCTCGCCTCCGTTCAAAACAGCTCGCGCTGTTGATCGGCCGGCTTTATGCAATCCGGGGCATCGTGCGTGGGCCGATTCACGTCGGTGCTTACGGCGTAAGCTTCCATTTCGTCGGCCGGGTAGGGCTCGAACAGGTGCTTGATACGGGTGATGTCTTCCACCTCGGGATCGAGCCACAGATCGTACGCCTCGGGCGGCAGCAACACCGGCATCCGATCGTGGATCGGCTGCATCAGTTCATTGGCGTCCGTGGTCAGCACGGCGCACGTTTGCAGTTCGTCGTTCTCGCCCCAACGTTCCCAGATGCCCGCCAGGGCGAAGAGTTCATCGCTCTTGAGGTGGATATAGAACGGCTGCTTTTTGTTGCCGACGCGTTTCCATTCGTAGAAACCATCGGCCGGAATCAAGCAGCGGCGACGGCGAATCGCGGCACGAAACATCGGGCTGGTTGCTACCGTTTCGCACCGGGCATTGATCGGCTGTCGCCCCGAGCTGGGATCCTTGGCAAAGAACGGCACCAGCCCCCAACGGCAGAAAACCAGTTCGCGCTGCTGTTCCTTGCCGGGGCGAATGATAGGGATTTCCTGCGACGGCGCGATGTTATACCGGGCGTCTAAGTCCGGGATGTGGGGCAGCCGGAAGTGCCTGGCAACCTCGGCCGCGGGCGTGCGAAGGGTAAACCGGCCACACATGGGGAGCGATCCTCGATTGCGTGAAATGGCCAGCCCACCCGCGTGGCCGTTTCCTGGCGGCCGCCTGCGCGTTACATCCTGAGCCGCCGCGTCCCTAACTTAACCATTGGGCACGTCGAACAACGTGGGCGGCAGTTCGCTGAGGCCTCGCACGGTCACCCGGGCCACGTTCTCCCAAGGGATCACTTCGAGCACGTGCTTGCCATCGCGATCAATCAGCCCGAAGATGCCATGCTGCCCTCGCGAGAAATCGTGCGCGTAATGAACGGGCGTAATCATTTCGCCGGTGGACAGCCGCAACTCGACAATTGCTTCGCGGTCCGACTCGTCCCAAATGCGTTCAAACAGGGCCGCCATGGGATGCTCGTTCACAGCGCCAGGCGGGATGTAATCGCTGCCGTGCATGGATGCTTCGTCTGCTAAGGCGGACTGCTGCTCGAGAAACTGAAAGTCGAGTTGGGGAGCACTGCCGGTGTTGGAGTCGCTGGCGGCAGCGCTTGCTTCCGCGGGCTCGGCCACGGCGTCGGCTTCCTCGACTTCTTGAATCTCCTCGACGTCTTCTACCAGATCGGTTGCCCGGGCTTCGGCCACGGCTCGCCCGAAGGAATCGGCACTATCCTGCACGCCGGAGTCACCGGCGGCCTCGGCCATGGTTTGACCTTCCTCATCGCGCCCGCGCAAATCCTCCGGACGCGGCACGCGGAACTTGGATCCGCAGTGAGGGCATTGGCCGCGGCGGCCGGCCATGCTGGCCGGGGCCTGGAGCAACTGCTTGGGGCATTGCTCGTTGGGGCACAAGAACTCCAGCAGTTCTTCGGCCTTGGGGAGCGTGCCGGCCGGCAAGTTCGGATCGGGCCGAGGGATCACAAACGGCAAACCGCACTCGGGGCACTTGGCGTTCTTGCCGCCCCGGTCGGCGGGTACCTGCATCCGGCGGTTCTTGTCACACGGACAGGTAAACTTGATCACCATACGAGTAACTTCACTAGGTGGTGGGTGATTGCGAACCGGCCGGGGAAAGCCACGCGGCGACCATCGTCACCGCGACCGGCGAACTGTCCGGTGCCCCGTTGTCATCCTAGGACGCTCATCGCGGGCAAACAATGATTTGTGCCACCCGGGTCGCCGCGATTCAAGCCGATTCTGCGGTGGTCGGGTCGATCACCGTCCGGACCTGCGAAATCTTGTTCGCGGGGAAGCCGCCGCGCCGGGCGTGCTCCGCGATGATGTCCGCGTTGGGGGCGATATAAACGCAATAAATCTTGTCGTCTGTCACGTAGCTCTCGACCCACTGGATCTCGGGGCCGAGGTCGCGGAGCACGGTGCACAACGTTTGCGAGGTTTGCGCCAGTTGTGCCGGAGATAGCTGGCCAGCGCCCGCCAATTCGCGTTCGATGATGAACTTGGGCATGCGTTCTCCCCTGGTGGTTGCCATCGGGCCGGCCGCAGGCTGGCGTCGGCCCTGCGCCCTGATTCTAGCTGATCCGCCACACGTGGTAGTAGTCTCCCCCACCACAGATGATGCCAAAGCGGCGCGGTCGCGCCATCAAAGCCCATCGCCCGCGGCGGAGCGAGCCCAGCCACCGCGTTTCGACTTGGCGCATACAAAACGGCTCTGTCCTGGCCGCAACTGGCAGGACAGAGCCGCTGGTTGTTGAGCTGATCAACGTCAGCCGCTAGGCGGTTTTCTCCAGGTTCGCGTTGGCATTCAGCTTGTTGTAGAGCGTCTTCAGGCTCACGCCCAGCTCGTCGGCCGCCTTGGGCTTGTTGCCATCGTGACGCTCCAGGGCGTACTGAATCGCCTCCATCTCGATCTCGCGGAGCGTGATCGGGCCGAAAAACTTCACCCGCGGAGCGTTGAGCCGGCGCGTATCGAACTTTCCGGGCAGGTGCTCGGCGGTGATCGGCCCTTCGCCGCACAAGATGCCGGCGTGCTCGACCACGTTGGCCAGTTCGCGGACATTGCCGGGCCACACGTGATCCTCGAGGATCCGGATCGCTTCGTCGGAGAACAGCTTGTCGCCCGGCTTGAGCGTCGGACGGCACCGCCGCAGCAGGTGTTCCGCCAGCGGGATGATGTCCTCCTTGCGGTTGCGCAGCGCCGGCAGATGGATCTCGAAGGTATTGATACGGAACATCAAGTCTTCGCGGAAGTCGCCGTTGGCAACCATCTCCTCCAGGTTGCGGTGCGTGGCGCAGATCACCCGCACGTCGACCGTGAACGACTGGTTCTCGCCCACCCGGCGAATCTCACCACTCTCCAGAACGCGCAGCAGCTTGGCTTGCATGCCCTTGGGCAGTTCGCCGATTTCGTCGAGGAAGATGGTGCCACCGTCGGCCACTTCAAACAGGCCGATGCGGTGCTCATCGGCGCCGGTGAACGCGCCCTTGCGGTGGCCGAACAGCTCGCTTTCGATCAAGCTTTCCGGCAGCGCACCACAGTTGACCGCCACAAACGGCATGTCCTTGCGCAGGCTCTGATCGTGCAGCGCCCGGGCCACCAGTTCCTTGCCGGTGCCCGTCTCACCCAGTACCAGCACGGTGCTGTTGGTCGGCGCCACCTTGGCGATCAGCTCGCGCACCTTGTTCATGGCGGCGCTCTTGCCGACCAGCTGCGACGAGCCCTGCACCTTTTCCAACTGGTGCTTGAGTGCCCGGTACTTGTTGGTCAGCTCGCGCTTATCGGCCACGCGGCGCAGCAGCGCTTCGATCTCCACCAGCTTGCAGGGCTTGGTGAGGTAATCGAATGCCCCGTAGCGCAGCGCGGCAATGGCGCTTTCGAGCGACGACTTGCCGGTCAGCACCACGGCCTCGGTATCCGGCGAGAGGTCTTTCGCCTTGGCGATGACCTCGATGCCGTTGAGGCCAGGCATATCCAGGTCGACCAGGATGCAGTCGTAGGTGTTCCTCTCCAGCGCGGCCACGGCCGTCAGACCGTCCGGGCAGACGGTCACCTCGTGCCCCATCCGCGGCAGTTCGAGGCTCATCAACTCCTGGAGGGACCGTTCGTCGTCGGCGAACAACAGCTTCAGTCGCTTAGGCGGCTTGGTAGCGATGTTCGATCTCCTTCGAGGCAGGGGACAACGGCAGGCAGACCCGCAGCCGTGTTCCGGCGCCGGAGCCGGGGCTGTACGCGGTGATCTTCCCGCCATGATCTTCAATGATACTAGCCGAGATCGAGAGCCCCAGACCGATGCCGCTGCCGTTGCGGCGCGAACCCGTGTTGGGTTCGAACAGCTGCTCCAGCTCGTCATCGCTGAGGCCGGGGCCATCATCGGCCACGACCAACTCGACCTCATTGCCTACAGTGCGCAGGCTGACTTGGACGGTGCCGCCGGCTTCGGCCCTTTCCAGGGCGTTCACCACCAGATTGACGGCAACCTGTTTGATCTGTTGCACGTTGACCGCCGCATACACCGAGGGCCCGGGCAGCAGCACCACGCGCTTGCCCTGGTTCTTGCCCAGGTGGCTGGCCAGGTCGACCACACTTTGCAGGATCTCGCGCAGCTCGGTGGGTTTGAGTTGGGCATCGCTGGCGCGCGAAAAGTCCAGCAGATTCTCCGTGATGCCCTTGCAGCGGAAGGCCTCGGTCTGAATGTCGGCCAGGTGTTTCAGCATCAGCTCGCGCCGCTCCTGGGGCGAGAGCTCCTCGCTGTCCATGGTTTCGTCCAAGGCGTCCGCGGCGCGCACGATCTGCTCCAGCGGCATGCTGATATCGTGGGCCACCCCCGCCGCCAAGTAGCCGACGCTGGCAAGCTGCTCGGCCCGCACCACCTGCCGGGTGCGCTCCGTCACCTGGCGATCCAGGTCATCGCGGATCGTCTGAAAGCGGCTGGTCATGCCATTCATGGCGGCGGCCAGCTCGGCGATTTCGTCGTGGGTATCCAGATGGATGCGGTAGTGGAACTGCCCGTTGGCCACCTTGCGGGCACCTTTGATCAACAGCCGCAATGGCCGGAGCATCCAGCGGTACGCCAGCCAGCCAAAGGCGAACAGCACCACCAGGCAGCCGGCGCTGGTCGTCCAGACCAGGGTGAGCCGCGCCCGGTAGCGATCGCGCACCTGGTCGGGAAACTGGTTCATCCGTTCCTGCAAGTAGCCGGGTAGTTGCCCCACCAGGCGTTGCAGTTGGGTCAGTTGTTCCTCGAGCCGCTGCGATTGTTCACGGTCCTCCCAGGCGATGGCCGAGTCGGCCACGTCCTGGATCAGCTCCTTGATCTTGGCGAGCGTCTGGCGTTCCTGCCGGTCGTCGCCAATGAAGAATTCCTGCTTGCTGTTGTTATCGAGTTGCTTTTCGTAGTCGCGGACGGTGTCTTCGACCGCGTCGAGCCGCTGCAGAAACTCGGCTCGGGCAAGCTGCCAGCTAAGCGTGTGCGAGCCTTGCACAATATCGATGCCCGGTCGCGGTTTGCGCAGCGCTGCCACCCGCAGGTCGCTCACCTTCTGGTTGAGCTCCGTTGCCAGCGGCAGTTCGGTGACGCGGAACAAGCTTTTGAGCAGGCTGCGGTATTCGTACAGGCCGTGGAACCCGCTCCAGGAGAGCGTGCCCACAATGGCCAGCAACAATACCAGCCCCAGCAAGAGCTTGTTGCGAATGGGCCAAGATGACAGCACGAGAGCGACCTCCCTGTCGCAAGTCGGCTCGCGTTCGTCTCCGGCGTCCGGCAAGGGCGCCAGAGCAAAGAGATTCGCGGCCGATCCCCCCAATCCCGCTCGCTTCGGGCCCCTGCCGTTGCGATGGGGGCCGGAATGTACCATTGCCGCGGGAGCCAAAGCAAGACGTGTGTTGGTAAAGCGCGGTCTGGCCGGTGCTTGCAGCCTGGGCGAGCGGCCAGCGTAGCCACTGCCAGCATTGCAGGCGAACCGGCCCCGGCAGTCGCGTTCAAGTTGTGGAGCAACCGGTGCGATATAGGGGGTACGTCATACAACGTACTCAGGGACGACCGGCATGTTTAGGAATCTTGGCCTGCATCGTTTCACCGCCGGGGGCCTGCTTGGACTCGCGGCGATGCTAGCGTTGGTGGCTGCCGGTTGCGGACGGCAGGCACCGCCGCCCCAGGTTCGGACTGCCCAGCCCAAGGGCCCGGAGTTCGTGTACGACTATGCCGAGGCCCGCCGGGTCGCCCGCGAGCAAGGCCGCCCGCTGTTGGTGCTGTTCACCAACCGCGACTGCCCCTGTTGCCGTTACATGCTCCAACACGCTCTCCGCGAGCCGGTGGCCCAGGAGCCGCTGAAACAATACGTGTGTGTGCACGTCGAACTGGAAACGGCCCCCGAGTTGTGCCAGCAGTTTCGCGTGCAGTCGTTCCCCACGCTGCAATTCCTGACCAGCGACGGAGTAGCGGTGCGGCGCGTGACCGGCCAAATGGGGGGAGCCGAAGTCGCGACGCTCCTGCGCGACGCGTGGCAAGGCACGCCCGAACGCACCGTCCGGGCCCAGGGGGCGTCTTACACTTTCGAGGACCAGCGCGGATCATTACGATAGGACTGTGCGAGTTGTACCGATTCGGCCAGGTTTGCCGATGGCGGGCGGCGTGTGGTACGCCGCCGGTAGCGGATCGGATGTGCCCCTAGCAAGCTGGCATCGCTGGCACCGATTCGCTGTGTTTTGCAATCCCCCGAAGCCTGGTTGCGTGCTGCCGATGCTTCCGGCCCGATGGCAACGGTGCTGGCATTGACCGCGTGCGGTCGGCGGCGCTGCCCTCCATTGCTTCGCCCCCCGTAATTCCCACCGCCATGTCCAAATCTGCCAAACCGGACAAGAAACCCGCCGGCTACGTCGATCGCTGGTACCATGCCAAGATCTGGCACGGGTTTGAGTTCTTTGCCTGGATGCGGCTGCTGATCCGGAACCGATTTGCCGTGGGCTGGCACATGGTGCCCGCGGCGATCATCATCACCTTTTTCAGCATCTTCCACACGCTGCTGCGCGGCGTGCAGTGGTTGCTGCTGGGCATCCCGCTGATGCGGGCCAAGATCGAAAAGCCGCCGGTGTTCATCATTGGCCACTGGCGCAGCGGCACCACGCTGCTGCATGAGCTGATGGTGCTCGACGATCGGCACATCTTCCCCAACACCTATCAGTGTTTTGCCCCGAATCACTTCTTGATTTCGGAGTGGATCGCCACGCGGCTGTTCGGGTTCTTGATGCCGAAGCAGCGGCCGATGGACAACATGGCCATGGGCTGGAAGCGGCCGCAAGAGGATGAGTTTGCGTTGTGCGCGCTGGGACAGCCTTCGCCGTACTGGACGATCGCCTTCCCCAATCACCCGCCGCAGTTTCAGGAATACCTTGACCTGAAGCAGGTTCCGCCAGCGGCCGTGGCTCGCTGGCAGAAGACGCTCCTGCGGTTCATGCAGCACCTGTCGTTCCGCCGCTCCGACAAGCGTCTCATTCTCAAGTCGCCCACGCACACGGCGCGGGTTCGGGTGCTTCTGGATCTGTTCCCCGACGCCCGGTTCATCCACATCGTTCGCGATCCGTACACCGTGTACGCCTCGACGGTCAACCTGTGGAAGAAGATGTACCAGGCCGAGGGCTTGCAGCGTCCCAAGTACGAAGGCCTGGAAGAATACGTGTTCAACACGTTCATCCAGATGTACGACGCCTTCGAAGGCGATCGCCACCTGCTCAACGAACGTCAGTTCTACGAGATCCGCTACGAGGACCTGGTGGCAGATCCGATCGGGCAGTTGCGGGCCATCTACGAGCAACTGGACCTGGGCGATTTTGAGCCGGCCATTCCGGCCCTGGAGCGGTACCTGGAAGAAACCGGCGACTATAAGACCAACCGCTACGAGATCACCGACGAACTGCGGGCCCAGGTGACCAAGCGCTGGGCACGATATATCCAGCAGTTCGGTTATGGCGATGCCACTGCCGCGGTGCAGGGCGGGTCGAACAGCGACTCCGACAACAAAGACGCCCCGGCCGCCTGACGACCGGGGCGTTTTGCTGCTCAACAAGTATCGCTGGCTGGCTTGCCGCGTTCGGCGGGCCAACCAGAGTCCATCTCTTGGCGGCGTTCTACGGCAGCTCGCGGATCCGGATCTCTTTGAACTCGATGGGCGAGCTTTCCGACTCCAGGCACAAGTACCCGGTGGCCGGATCGCAGCCGGTACCGCCCGACACTTCTTCGCCGTTCACCCACAACCGCACTTCGCCGTTGATCGCGCGGATGTAGTAGTGGTTCCATTCCGGCGACCCCTTAGAGAGGTTCTTACGCGGGAAGCTGCGGCTGCCGTTGGGCGAGAGCGGCGGAAACGGCTTCATCTTCGAGCTGCCGACGGCAAACACGTCGCCGTTGGTGGTGAACCAGTCGGCCGTTTTGCCGGTGTTCTTCTCGTAGTTTGTTTTGTAGGCATGATCGAGGATCTGCACCTCGATCCCGTGCGGCAGCCGACCAGGCTGCAAATCTTTCAGCGATTCTTCCGGCACCCAGACGAACACGCCGGAATTGCCGGCCGGCTTGAGGTGCCGCCACTGCACTACCAGCTCAAAGTTCGTCACCTTCTCCTTGGTGCGCATCACACCGACCGGCTGACCGGTGCACTTGATCACGCCGTCTTCAAAGGTCCACGTATCCTCGTTGCAGTTGACGTTGACGAAATCGTCTTTGCCCAACGTGCGCCAGCCAAGCCCGGTGCCGTCGATGGTCGCCTTCGGCAATTCCACCGACTCTTCGGCCTCAGCCGGGGAAGAAGTCAACGAAGCCAAACCGGCAGCCACCGCCAGTAGGGCCGCCAGGTAACGAGGGGCGCGGCGCAACGCCGCAGTCGCCCAAAGGGTTGTCATGGCAATCACTCTCACGTGTGAAAGGGAACGTTGGGGTTGCGCGAAACCATGGCTGCAGGATGCCCACGGCCGCTTAGCGGCACACTCGGCATCCATCAACCAGCGACGATTGTAACTGCGACCACGGCGCAACTCACGCCCCCCAGCCGCGTCAAACCGCCGTGGTCAGCCGAGGTGCGATGGTACTTCGCAATTTCCGCGTCGCGGCAATGTGGCATGGCAGTTGCTCCCCAACACGGCAATGGAGAGGCAGGGCGATCCTGACTCCAAACGCAACCGAAGCACCGGGCGGTCGTCCGTGCCGCGTGCTTCCGCGTCCAGACCGCGTCACGGGCTGCTGCCTGGATGCCAACCATGTTGGACGTATCGAGATCAAGAGATCGTGAATCGCGTCTCTGGTTGCTGGACCTTGCCTTCGCCCGGTGTTCAAAAACCCTATTTCGTGCTTCGAGGGAGACTTGATGATGAAGACATCGATGTTTGGCTGTTTGGGATGTCTGTTTGTTGTGACAGCGCTGACCGTGGGCTGCGACAAGGAGACCGACGAAGGCGGTCCCGGCGCCGAACCGGGCGCCCGCACCATGAGCGGCCAAAGCCCTGACACCACCGACCGCATGGGTGATCGGGCGGCCGATCAGGAGCTGGATGAACAGACCTTTACCCTGCAATTGCCTGACGGCGTGAACGCCGCCCAGGACGAAGCAACTGAAACGAGCATTGAGCTCAACGCGGGCGACGACTTCAATCAGGAGGTCGCCGTCACCCTCAAGGCACCGCAAGGCGTCACCATTACGCCTAACCAGTTCACGCTGAACAAGAACCAAACCGAGCAGAAGATTCGGATTCAGGCCAGCCCCAACGCCCAAGAAGGCGACGTGGTGGTTGGCGTGACCGGCAAACCGGCCACTGGAAAGACCGTGGAATCCAGTTTCCGCGTAACGATCGATCTGGACGACACCAAGCCGGCCCAACCGGCTCCGCGTCAGGATACGACCACGCCGCAGCCGGTGCCTCAGCGGTAACAACTGCACACAACCATCAGCAAGCCGGCGTCACGCGTGTAACCGCGAGACCGCCAACAGCAAGCTGACAACAAACGCAGGCCGCAGGAACACATGTTCCTGCGGCCTTTTCTTGTTGTAGGTACCGAAGCAATGAGCCTGGGAGCAGCACTTCTTTTCCTCTAAGAGCGTGTCCAAAAAGCTAGGAGTTGCTTAGTCGCCGAGCCATAAGGT
>CALBRZ010000097.1 GCA_937927735.1 uncultured Planctomycetales bacterium | reverse complement strand
GCACAGCCCGGTCACTCCTCAAGCGGCGGGCTGCGCGTCCCGCCGCTGAACCCGCCTTTGGATTCCCGCCTTGATCGACTTCCTCGGTTGATTGCCTGCCAACATGGCCGGAAGCGGTCGCTGCCAACGCCCCACGTCGCGGGCTAGCGGTAGCGAAGTATCGCGCTCCGGGTCAGCAGCTACCTAGACTTCGCAGCCCATGTCCATCGCTACCTCAACCAACCTGGCCGCCCGGATCGTCGATCTGCGGAAGACCTACAAGTTGGGCGGCGAGGACGTGCATGCTTTGGCCGGCGTGTCGTTCGACGTACCCCAGGGCGACTACATTGCCATCATGGGGCCCTCGGGGTCGGGCAAGTCGACGCTGCTGAACCTGCTGGGTTGCCTGGACCGGCCCACCTCGGGCAAGTTCTACCTGGGCCCCGACGATGTGGCCCAGCTCGACGACGATCAGCTTTCCGAAATCCGGGCCAGCCGCATCGGCTTTGTGTTCCAGGCGTACAACCTGATCCCCCAGTTGACGGTGGTGGAAAACATCGAGGTGCCGCTGTCGTACCGCGGCCGCGTCACCGCCGCCGACCGCCGCCGCTGCATCGAACTGGCCAAGCTCGTCGGGCTGGGCAGCCGCCTGGGTCACAAGCCCTCGCAGCTTTCCGGTGGTCAGCAGCAGCGTGCCGCGATTGCCCGGAGCCTCGTCAACGATCCTTACTTCATGCTGGCCGACGAACCGACCGGTAACCTCGATTCGGTCACCACGGCCAGCATTCTGGAGTTGCTGGAGCAACTGAACCAGCAGGGCAAGACAATCATCATGGTCACGCACGAGGACGACGTCGCCGCCCGGGCTCGCCGGGTGATTCGTCTCCGCGACGGCCGCATCCAATCGGACGAGCGACTGCGATGATTGCCGACTTCATCCGCCCCTGGAAGCTGGGCGTCAAAAGCCTGCTGCTGCACCCGCTGCGCTCGATGCTCACGATCCTGGGCATCTTCGTGGGCGTGTCGAGCGTGATCTGGCTACTGGCCATTGGCGAAGGCATCAGCATCAAGGCCCAGGAGCAGATCGCCAGCCTGGGCGCCGACAACATCATCATCCGCACGGTGAAGCCGTCGACGATGACGCAAACCTCGGGTGCGCCCGATTACGGCGTCGATCGCCAGGACTACGAGCGGTTGATGGCCACCATCCCCACGATCCGCGAAGCGATCATGATTCGCGAGATCCCCACGCGGCTCTCCGCCGGGCCGCGGTCCTTGGAGGGCCGGCTGGTGGGGTGCACGTCCGGCTATGCCGACGTGTTGCAGCTCGAGGTCGATCGCGGCCACTTCCTCACCGCCGCCGAAGTCGAAGGCAAGAACCCCGTCTGCGTGCTGGGCGCGGAAGTCGCTCGCGTGCTGTTCCCGTTCGACGACCCGATCGGCCAGCCGGTCCGTGCCCACGAGCAGTACTTTATCGTCGTGGGCGTGATGAAGCCGCGGTCGCCTTCGGCCGGCATCGGCGGATCGCTGGCCGCGCAGGAGTTCGACCGCGATATCTACGTGCCGATCAGCACGCTCTGGTCGCGGATCGGCGAGTTTGTGGTGCAGGCTCAGGCGGGTTCGTTCAGCTTCGAGATCGTGGAGCTGAGCCAGATCACGCTGCGGATCGATCACATCGACCACGTGACCGAAACGGCCGAGCTGGTCAAGCAAACCCTGGCTCGCTACCACCGCGACGACGATTACGCGGTGATCGTGCCCAAGGAACTGCTCGAACAAGCCCGAACAACCAAGATGCTGTTCATGGCATTCATGGGGCTGATGGCGGCGATCTCGCTGATCGTGGGCGGCATCGGCATCATGAACATCATGCTGGCCACCGTCACCGAACGCACGCGCGAGATCGGTATCCGCCGGGCATTGGGCGCCAAGCGGCGCGACATCGTGCGGCAGTTCCTGATCGAAACCGTGGTGCTCTCCACCGCCGGCGGCGTGTTGGGCGTGCTGGGCGGGTTGTTGTGCCGGCCGTTTGTCCGCCTGGTGCGCTGGATCCTCGAGCAAAGCATCCCCGACGTGATGCAGAACCTGCCCGACACGATGAAGAGCGTGGAGCCGGTGCTGGTGCTGTGGTCGATCCCGCTGGCGTTTGCCATCAGCGTGCTGATCGGTATCGCCTTTGGCGTCTACCCGGCGCGGCGGGCCGCCAACATGCACCCGGTGGAGGCCCTGCGGCACGAGTAACGCGTTACCTGCCACGCTCGCGACGGCGCGGCCAAAGGATCAAAACAAAAACCGGCGGCGAGGTACATCTGGCCTAGCCGCCGGTTTGTTTTTCTGGCCGCTGCCGGAGGAGGAACGCTCCGGCGTTACGCACGTTCCGGCGGGCTGCTCAGGCAACCGCCTCGGCGTCGATCTCCGCGCCGGGCACCGGGAACTGCTGGCACAGCGTGCGGACATCCTCGCGGATCTTGGCGTGCAGCGCTTCGTCTTCCGGCGACTTGAGTGCCTGCACCATCCAGCCACCGATCAGCTTCATTTCGTCGGGGCCCATGCCGCGGGTGGTCAGGGCCGGCGTGCCGATGCGGATGCCCGAGGGATCCATCGGCTTGCGCGGATCGTACGGGATCATGTTCTTGTTGACGGTGATGCCGCAGCGATCGAGCACGGTTTCAGCCTGGGCTCCGGTGACACCGATGGCGGTCACGTCGGCCAGCATCAGGTGGTTGTCGGTACCGCCGGAAATGAGCCGCCACGAGGCCGAAAGCAGCGTCTCGGCCAGCGTCTTGGCGTTCTCGATGATCCGGGCCGCGTACTCCTTGAACGCCGGCTTGAGGGCCTCGCCAAAGCACACCGCCTTGCCGGCGATCACGTGCATCAACGGGCCGCCCTGGATGCCGGGGAAGATGCTGCGGTCGACGTCCTTGGCGTACTCCTGACGGCACAGGATCATGCCCGCCCGCGGACCGCGCAGTGTCTTGTGGGTCGTGGTGGTGACAAAGTCGGCCACGGGCACCGGGTTGTCGTGCAGGCCGGCCGCCACCAGGCCCGCGTAGTGAGCCATGTCGACAAACAGCTTGGCACCCACCTCACGGGCGATTTCGGCGAACTTGCCGTGCGGGATTTCGCGCGGGTAGGCGCTGGCGCCGGCCACGATCAGCTTGGGCCGGTGCTCGCGGGCCAGGGCCGCCACGCGATCGAAGTCGATGCGGTGGGTCTTTTCGTCGACGCCGTAGCTGGTGAAGTTGTACAGCTTGCCCGACACGTTGAGCTTCATGCCGTGCGTCAGGTGACCGCCGTGGGCCAGGTCCAGGCCCAGCACGGTATCGCCCGGCTCCAGCACCGAGAGGTATACGCCCATGTTGGCCTGGCTGCCCGAGTGCGGCTGCACGTTGGCGTGCTCGGCGCCAAACAGTTGTTTGGCACGATCGCGGGCGAGGTCTTCGATGATGTCGACGTACTCGCAGCCGCCGTAGTACCGCCGGCCAGGATAGCCCTCGGCGTACTTGTTGGTGAGGACGCTGCCCACCGCCTGCATCACGGCGGGGCTGGTGTAGTTCTCGCTGGCGATCATTTCCAGGCCGTCCTGCTGACGGCGAATCTCGCCCGCAATGGCGTTCCAGACCTCGGGATCCTGGTCTTGCAGATAGTTCATCGATTCCTCGTGCGTACGAAAGCGGCGCGGCGGCAACTGCCCCGTAAGCCAGCAGAAACGGCGGGGGCACTCTGGCATTGTCAAGGTGAGGGCTTAGACCGTCAATCCTCCCACCGCTGACCAGATAGTCGCATCGGCGGCAGTGAATCGGTCGAAGTCCCAACGAGAGTTTCTACGCACGAGGGCAGGGGGGAGGGTGACGGCAATCCGCCAATTTGCCGGCGGAATTTCTGCCTGGTGGGCATCCTGGTTGCACCCTAAAGCCCACTAGTGCCAAGCAGCCACGTATCATCGGCACCGCCCAACCGGCCGCAGCGCCCCTGTGGGGGGCTACCGCTCACGTAAGTGCCGGCCAACCAAGAGGAAAGCGATTATGTTCAGAACTATGTTATGCGCCCTGATCGGCTTAGGGCTGGCGGCCGGCGCCGCCACAACCGCCCAGGCTCAGTGGCGGCCGGGGGAGATGCCGCTCGGCTACGACTACCGTTACCAGCGGTACGGCCGCGATTATCGCTTGCCCGACCCCAGAACCCCGTACCGCTACGACCAGCGGATGGACGACCGTTACTACGGTCGCCAGGGGAGCTATTACCGGGGACCGCTGGACCGCGGGCGGAACGAGGGTTACGGCTACCAGCACGGCCCGTATCGTCATGCCGAGGCGCCGCTCCGCATCGTGCGGCTGCTGCCCGACGTGGCCGGCCCCGACGACGGCCGCGAGATCGTCACCATCTACAACGGCAGCCGGACGCCAATCGACCTTCGCGGCTGGTGGCTTCAGGATCGCCACGCGAACCGATTCCCGCTGCGGGGAGTGATTCAACCGGGCGAAACCGTCGATATCCGTACCGACGGTTCCATGCCCTTGAATAATGGCGGCGACACGGTGATGATCGTCGACCCGCGCGGCGGCGTGGTCCACTCCGTCACCTACTACGGTGACCAGGTCCAGGTGAACCGGCCGATCGATTTCTAATTCGGACTGGCAGGTCTTACCGCGGTTCAGGCGGCTACCGAGTCCGTAAGGCTCGTGCAGGGCGTCTCGGCCGCTTGCGGCTTGCGCGTGGCTGGCGGCGTTTGCAGCTTGCGGCGCAACTTCCGCAGCACGTCCATCAGCCGATCGACCTGGGCATCGGTGTGCGTGGCCGAGAGGGCGATCCGCACCATCGATCCACGCGAGAGCGGGATCACCGGGAAGCCCACGGTCAGGATGTGGATGCCTTCTTCGAAGAAGAACTGCGAGATCTGCGGCGCGTCGTTCAACTCGCCCACCTTGACCATGATCAGCGGGAACGGCTGGTCTTCGCCAATCACTTCAAAGCCGATCTCCTGCACCTCGGCCTTCACGCGGTTGATCAGGGCGTGCAACCGCCGCAGGCGTGCTCCCTGTTCGCGTTCGAGAATGTCAAACGCCTTGAGCGCACTGGCCAGATACGGCGGTGGCAACTGCCCGCTGAACGTGTACGTGTAGGAGTTGAACCGGAAGTAATCGCGGGCGGACTTGGGCACCACGACAAAGCCGCCCAGGCTGGCCAGGCCTTTCTCCAGCGAGGCCACGTACAGGGTGTTGTCGTAATTGCTGCCGTAGTGGCTGATGATGCCGCGCCCTTCCGGGCCGACCACGCCGAAGCCGTGGGCATCGTCCACATACAGCATGGCGTCGTACTTGCGAGCCAACGCCTCATAGCGCGGCAGGTCCAGGTAGGTGCCGGCCATGCTGTACACACCATCCAGCGCGATCATGGCATGGTTGTGCCGCGCCCGCTGCGTGGCCAGCATCGTTTCAAGCTGTTTGAAGTCGTCGTGAACGAAGGTGCCCAGCGTGGCTCCGGCGCCCTTGGCTTCGATGGCGGCCCGCTGCACGCTGTTGTGCACTTCCTGATCGATCAAGAGCAGCGAGTTCTTGCGCATCAGTAGCGGAATGGTGCCGTGATTGGCCAATGTCACGGTGGGGTACACGATCACGTTGTCGACGCCCAACTTGGCGGCGATGCGGTTTTCCAACTGCTCGTACAGCTCGACCTCGGCGGCCGCCCGCGAGCTGCCGGCCAGCGTGCCCCAGCGAGCGATCGCTTCCTGAGCGGCGGCAATCATTTCCGGGTGTTCTTCCAGGCCCAGGTAGTTGATGGCGTTGAAGTTGAGCAGCCGGCGGCCGCGGATCACGCACTCGTGCCCGCCCAGCGCTTGAAGCTGGCAGTACGAGTTGGGCAAGTGCCGCGCGAGGTCGGCCACCATCTGGACGGCCCGGCTGGCGGAACGCTGTTGCAGAAGACGAGCGAGCGGCGAGGAAGTCATGAAACACCCAGTACGAAAAGTGGTGAAAAATCACGGTGCCGAAACCAGGCTCACCGGCTGCCGATGCCGCGCTTGGTAGCAGGCAGCCGGGCCAACCGTGCCGGGTTGAACTGAGTGCTTAAGTGGATTCGCCGCCCCGTTGTTACAGCTCTAATTGATGCTAGTAGCGGCCACTGTGCGGACCACGGAAATGGGGGCCAACGTTGTTTCCTGATTCACACGGCTCGGGAGAGCCGTGGCACGCGGGAGGCACTGTCAACGGAAGGGCTGCGTTGGGGGCCACTGGCTCTGCCCAATGGTATCTACACATCTCCGGCACGAGCAGTGTCAGCAGGGATGGCTGGGGCGGGATCGGTGCCGGGGGCGAGCACCCGGCCTACGCGATGGGTTCCAATCCTCGTAGCGTGCCGGTGCCGCTGGCGAAACGGTCCACGTCCAATTGCAGGTGCTGCAGGAACGACACCAGGAGATTGGCCAGCGGCGGGGCGTCGTCGGGCGAGAAGGCCAGATGCTGGCCGTGGCGGAAGCGGCCGCCGGCCGCGATGATCGGCAGGTTGGTGTTGCTGTGGCTGGAGGCATTGCCCAGGTTCGAGCCCAGCAGCACGGCCGTTTGTTCCAGCAGCGTGTGCTCGCCTTCGCGTGTTTCGTGCAGCTTCTTGAGAAACTGGCCGAACAGCCGCATCTCTTCCTTCTCGATGATCGCCAGCTGCTCGATCTTGTTGGGATCGCGGCCGTGATGGCTCAGGTTGTGCCAGCCGTCGGCCACGCCGGCGAGCTGGACGACTTCGTTGCCGCCGGGGCCTTTGAGCGTGATCAGCCGTGTGGAGTCGGTCTGGATCGCCAGGTAAACCAGGTCCAGCAGCAGTTGGAACCGGGCGGAGAACTGAGCCCGATCCTCGATATCGGTCGGCGGCTTCTGATCGACCACCGGCTTGGGCCGCTTCGACCATTGCTCGGCTGCGGCCAGCCGCTGTTCCAGTTCCCGCACGCTGGTCAGGTACTGATCCAACGTGGCATGGTCGGCCTGGCTGGTGCGGCGTTCCAGGGCGCGCAACTGGTCGCCTACCAGGTCCAAGATGCTTTGGCCGTCCTGGATGCGACGCAACTGCGCGGCTTTCTCTTCCGGCGAGCCTTCCAGGAAAAAGCGGGCAAACACCCGCGACGGACGCGACTCCGCCGGGATCAGTACGCCCGAGCGCGTGTACGAGATGCCCTGGTAATCGGCCGAGAGGGCCAGCGACGGGAACCGCGTCAGGTGACCGATCCGCTCGGCGGCGAACTGGTCGACCGAGATCGTGTTGCGGAAGCTCGGCTGGCCGGGATGCGGAGCCGCCGTGAGAAAGCTCTTTTCGGCCGCGTGGCCGCCGTCGACCATCGGGTGCATCAGGCCCGAGATCACCGTGAAATGTTCGCGCACCTCCTGGAGCGGTTCCAGGTAGGGCGTCATCTCGTAATCGCGGCCGGCCGTGGTGGGAAACAAAAACGGCGTGTGGATGCCCAGCGGCGCGCAGATAGCCACCATCCGCCGGGCCTCACCGGGGGCATCGCCTGCGGCGGCACCCCTGGCGGCCGCGCCGGGCTCGGCCTTAGCGGTAGGAGCCATCCCATGCAGCCAGGGCAGGGCAATCGCGACGCCACTGGCTTTCAAGAACGTGCGGCGAGCAAGGCGGGCTGGCACGGCGACTCTCCCGGTTAAGGTGCAAGAAACAGTTCGCTATCGACCACGGCGTGAATCATCGAACGCAGGCCAAAGTTGTCCCGCCGCGAGGCTTCTACCACTGCCTCCACCACGTGGCGGTCGCGAGCCGTGACGGGCCGGCCGCAACCGTAGATCAGCAGCTTCTCGGCCAAGCCCCGGGCAACCGCGTCGCCGTCTTCCAGCAGCAGCTTGCGGAACTCCTGGAAGTTGGCGAACGAACGGCCGTCGTGAAGCTGGCCGCCTTTCTCCACCGGCGGGCCGACGCGGTAGCGGACCTTCGGCAGCCGCTCGCCTTTGTCGCTCAGCGAGCGATACCAATCGCGGTGGCCGCCGATCACGTCGAATTCTTCCAGAGCAAAGCCGGGGCCATCGATCCGGCTGTGGCACCGGGCGCACGATTCGATGTTGCGGTGCTTGTCCAACTGCTGGCGGATGGTGACGGCTCCGCGAATGTCGGGTTCCACGGCCGGAACGCCCGCCGGCGGCGGCGAGGGCGGCTGGCCCAGCAGCTTGTCGAGCACCCACACGCCGCGGGTAACGGGCGAGGTCGTGGTGCCGTTGGCCGTGACCTTTAGCACGCTGGCGTGGGTGAGGATGCCGCCCCGGATGCTGTCCTCGGGCAGAGGGACCACGCGGAACTGTTCATGGCCGCGGATGCCGGGGATCCCGTAATGTTCGCCCAGCCGCTGGTTGAGCACGGCAAAGTCGGAGTCGATGAAGGTGAGCACGCTCAGGTTGTGGTCGAGCACGTGGCGGAAGAAGCCTCGGGTTTCGGCCACCATCGAACGCAGCAGCAGTTCGTCGTACTCGGGGTAGAGCACTGCGTCGGGCGTGGTGAACTCGATCTTGCGGAGATCGAGCCACTGCCCGGTGAAGTTATCGGCAAACCGTGCGATCTTGGGATCGGCCAGCATCCGCTCCACCTGCGCATGCCGCACCTTGGGATCGCGCAGCTTGCCTTCAGCCGCCAGGCGCAAGAGCTCATCGTCGGGCATCGACGACCAGAGGAAGTACGACAGCCGGCTGGCGATCGTGTAGTCGTCGACGTTGGGCTCCTGGTTCAGCAGCAAGAAGTGCGGCGAGCAGAGAATGGCCGTGACGCCCAGCCGTACGGCGTCTTCGAACTTGGCGCCCTGATCCAGCCGCGAGAGGGCCAGTTGCACAAAAGGCTCGATCACCGTGTCGTCGACCGGCCGACGAAACGCCCACGGGGCAAAGTTGGCAAGAATCCGTCGCAAGTCTTCGCGCGGGGTTGACGAGTCCACGTAGTGGCGGCGCACACCGCGGCGATGCCGCAAGTACACCGGCGAGCCTTCGGCCATGGTGAGCGTGTCCGACTCGCCAAACAGCCGCTTCTGAGCCGGGGAGGGGAACTCCTGATCGAGCGGGCCGTAGGTTTCTGCCCAAACGATGCCGACGCCGGGCCGGGCTTCATCCTTGTCGCGCCACGTCACGTGCTCGGGGTAGACCCAAGGCAGGATATGCATCGTGTGGCCCGCGGCCATCCAGGTGGTGAATTCGATGATGCGGGGATTCTCGGGCGTGCCGGTGACATCGAACATGCCGATAAAGTGCCGCTTGCCATCGCCAAACAGCGGCCCCACGTACACGGCGACCACCAGCGTGCGGTGCTCGTTGGGCTCGTGCGGCCAGACGGCAATCCGGCAGCGGTACAGGCCATCTTCGATGGGGTGGCTGGCATCAATCCGGGCGGGCGGCCAGCCCGGCCCAAAGTCGACAAACGCCCCGGCACGCTCGATCACGCCGCCCCGCTTCAGCCGGACCGAATCGATGTTGTTTTTGTCCTCCATGAGCACAGCCCGGCGCGTGTCGGGCGGCAGCGGCTTGATGCGGCGGATGGTGCTTTCGAAGGCCAGGTCGGCCGCTTCGAGGTAGCGTTCGAGCAGGATCGACGACAGGCCCAGCCCTCCGGCCACGTTGTCAAAGCCCTGCACGGTGTCGTCTTCGGGCAGCAGGTCCGCCAGCTCGGTGTGGATGCCCAGCAGGTCGCGGACGGTGTTCTCGTGCTCCACCCGGTTCAGCCGCCGCAGGGCCGGCGGGCGTTCCACCGCCTTAGCCAGCTCGCGGCTGGCCCAATCCAGCAGCTTCGCCACGTCGCTGGCGGCTGGGCGCGCTTCGCCCTGGGGCGGCATCTCGCCCGACTCGACCATCGCCACCACCGCTTCCCATCGCCGGGTGGCTTCGGTCGACGTGCCGGGGGCTTCCAGAGTATCGAGCCGCAGCTGGCCCTTGGCTTGCTGCGGGCCGTGGCAGCGGATGCAATGCTCACGGAAGAAGGCGGCGTAATCGTGTGCACAAGCTGCTGGAACCAGCACCAGATGCGCAGCACACAACCACAACGTGACAGCCAGAGCTTTCACGGCGACGTGTCCTGTGAAGGGGAAGGGACCAGGATCGCCGGGCGAGTCGGCAGCTCGCCCCTCAATCTGGGGTAGGCCCTTCACAGTACCAGCGTTACCGGCTCACTGCAACGCGGCGTAGCCGCCTACTGGGCGGGTGCCGCCACAGCGGTCGCGTGGGGACCCTCCAGCGGCGGCAGGCTTTCGGCGGCTGCGCGCGGCGGAGGTGCCACGGCCAAGGCCATCACGGCCATCGCCAGCGGCGCGACCGAAAACACGATCAGCGCGAAGTTGAAGCTGCCCAGGGCGTCACGCGTCAGCCCGGCCAGCAGCGGCCCCAGGCTGGAACTGCCGATCGCCAGGGTCAGCAAGAAGCCGCGAATCTTGCCCAGGTGGCGGCGGCCGAAGTACCGCGGCCACAGCGGCTGCGACGTCCCGAAGAAGATCCCCTGCGAGGCTCCCAGCACCGCGCCTGCGCACACGGCCACCGGCAGCGAGTGCGAAGTGTAGAGCAAGCCCACGCCGGCCCCCAGCCCTGCCAGGCCCAGGCCAAGCAGCGGCGGCGCCGGAAAGTGGTCGGCCAGGATGCCACCGGTCAGTTGCATGATGGCCAGGCTGATGGCGAAGGCGGTGAGCATCACGGCGGCATCGCCGTCGGTCAGACCCCGCTCGGCGAAGATCGGCACGATGCAAAAGAACACCGCGGTCTGGATCAGGCTGAAAATGGCATTCCCGCCGCCCACGATCCAGAAGGCGTACGTGTGGAGCGTTTGCGAAAGCGTGAAGCCCCAAGTTCCTTCGTCGCCGTGGATGGTCGTGCCTTGCGGCTCCGCTGCCGCCAGCGGGGTTTGCCCGTCGATGTGCTGACCCAGTTCGCTGGGCCGGTTGCGATACAAAAGCCACGCGACGGGGAACAGCGTACACCAGATCACCGTGCCCAGGACGGCGTACGCGCCCCGCCAGCCGAACGAAGCCACCAGCCACAGGTTCAGCGCGGGAATGATGGCCATGGCCACCGCCATGCCGAGCTGCCGGATGCCTTCGACCAGCCCTAGCCGGCGATCGAACCAGTAAGCCAGCGTGTTGCCGCTGACAAACGACAGGGCGCCGGGGCCCAGCATCCGCAGCAGCCAGAACGCCAGCAGCAGCCCCGGCCAACCGCGCACCACCGACGTCAGCAGGCAGGCTCCGGCAAACAGCGTGACCGCCAGCAGCATCGCCCGGCGAATACCGTGCCGGTCCATGTACCAGCCAAAGAGCGTGATCGGCAGGGCGCCCAGCAGCGTGCCCAGCGTATACATGGCGGCAAGCTGGCCGTGCGACAGGCCCAGCGACAGCCGCATCGGTTCGTTGAAGATCGACACGCCGAAGGTCTGGCCGGGCGAACTGGCCACCAGCGCAGCCACCGCCAGCGGCAGCATCAGCCAGCCGTAGTAGATCCGTTTGGAAACCGCATCGGCCACTGCGGTCGGACCAGCCTGACGCCAACGACGGCGTGGCCAGCAGCCCCAGGCGTGATGCCGACGGGGCAAGCCGGGCGAAGGTGCCGTTTCGAGCGTCAAGCCAGCAGTCGTGCGGGGCGGTTCCATGGATGCCCTAAGGGATTCGTTGGTGAGGTACGAGAGAGGAACGTTACAGCGCCGGTCCATCGGCGCGATCACGGCATAACGCTACCGCTGCAAAGCGCGCAACGGGGGGGCCTAACACGTTGACATCGAAAACGACGGGCGGGTTCGACGCGGGGGCCGTTTTCTGGAGCAGCAGGCGGTTGCGCCGCGCCATGCGGTCGCCGCCTGCGATGGAGGCCGGGGAAACATATCGGCTACGCGCTGTCCAGGCCGTAGCTTTCCCACCGCTGGTCGACCAGCGCTTTCACCGCCGCCGGCATCGCCGCCGGTTGGGGATAACCGGCAGGGCATTCCTCCGGCAACTTGGCCGTGGCGTCGATGGCCAGACTGGTCGTAGCAGATGGCGCGCCGGCGGGGCGGGTATCACCGCCGGGGCCACAGTAAGAGAACACATCGTGCGCCGGATCACAGTGAGCGGCAATGCGGCCCAGCACCTCGGCCGGTTCACGGACGTCGGCGTCGGCATCGATTAGCACCAGGAGCCGCGTGCGCATCAGCGGTTGGTAACCCCACAGCGCGGCGGCCGTCTTGCGTGCCTGGTACGGGAAGGTCTTTCGCAGCGCGGCCACCAACAATGGGCCGCGGCCAAAATCGGTTAGCGCCAGATCGGCAATTTCCGGCACCTGGCGCTGCACCAGCGGCAACGTCAGACGCAGCAGCGCGTCGTTCATCACCGCCAATTCGTTGGGCGGCGGACCGATCACCAGCGACGGGAAGACCGGGTTCACCCGGTGCGTGATCGCCGTCACTTCCAGCATCGGCATCGACCGGCTGTCGGCATAGATGCCGCCGGGCGTGCAGATGCGGCCCAGCGGGGCTCGCTCGCCAGGCAAGAACCGGCCTTCAATCACCCACTCGGCATCGGCTGGAACTGCCACCGAAATGGTTCGGCACTCGACCAACTCCAACGGCTTGCCGCGCAAAAAAGCAGCAAACAGTGCCACATCGCTGTGCGGCGGCAGCGGCGCGGCAGCCGCCAGCATCGTGGCCGGATCGCCGCCCAGGACCAGGGCCGCCGGCAGCGGTTCGCCGCGCGACTCCGCCCGGCGAAGTTGCTCGGCCAGGGGATCGTCGTCGCGGATGCTGACCGCCAAGCGGTGGCGGTCGATGATCGTGCAGTCGTGCCGGGCAAAGGTGACATGGGCCGAGCCGTCGCTGCCGCCGGTTGCAGCTTCGGAGGTCGCCGTGGCGGGCCGGGTAGCGGTGAAGATCGCGGCCGCGTTGATCCGCCCGGAACTTTCCTCGGGCCAAAGTCGAATGGCAGGCAAGGCATGCAGATCGACGTCGCCCGCCAATCGCACCACCTGCTGGCAAGCACCCTGTTTGATAAGCCGTGGGTGCTGGTCGCTGCGGCCAACGGCTGGGTTCTCGCCGGCCAGGCCGGCGAACTGGCGTAACTGGTCGAGCCAGTTCCGGGCGGGTTCCTTCCAGGCCGACTCAAGCCGGGCGGCGGCCTCGGTCAGCGACGAGGTGCCCAGCGCCATGGCCAGCCGGCGTTCGGTGCCAAACAGGTTGGCGATGACCGGGAACTCGGAGCCCCGCACGGCGGCGAACATCACCGCCGGGCCGTCCTGCATTTGCAGCCGGCGAGTGATCTCGGTGAGTTCCAGGCCAGGATCGACCTCGGCCGCAATGCGCACCAGCTCGCCTGCCCGGATCAGATCATCGAGGAACTCGGCCAGGGAACGGTACGCCATGGTCGCCGGCTGGGCCCCCAAATGCTGGAAGGATACGGTTGCGGCCTGTTCGCCCCGGGATGGCGCTCGCGCTGAAAGGTGCTGGGGGCGTACTCAAGGCGCGCTGGACGTGCTGCGATTGTCGCGGCGCATCGCGGCCAGGGCAAGACGACAACACGGCCGCGATACCTGCGCGCATGAAAAACCGCCCCGCGGCACAATGGCACGGGGCGGTGTTGATAGGCTTTCGTAAATCACCTCGGCGAACCAGCATTGGCGGGCAATCCAAAGCTGGCGTGACCGGAGGCGGCAGCTTACTGCTGGCCGCCGGGGGTGTACTTCTGCAGTTCCACCACCACGGTGCTGTTGCCCAACTTGACGATCTGCTTGACCATGCCGACGTCCGGGGCAAAGAAGTAGTTCATTTCCAGCTTCTGCCCCATCACCTCGAAGCTGGAGCTCGACGAGGAGATGGTCTGGTAATCGCCGGCGGGCACCTTAACGGCCTCGGCCTTGGTGGTAAACGTGCCCTTGAGGTTCAGCGTCTCGCCCGTGGGCGTGTCGGCCTTGCTGTCGACCTGCCAGGTCTTGTCCGGGGCGGCCGGCAGGGCCAGGAACTTCAGGGGCGGGGTGATCTCGATGTTGTTGTACTTGTAGCGGTAGACGCCGTCGTCCTTCACGGCCACGTGTTCCGAGGCGACCGTGTTGCCGTTGAGGATCGATTCCAGCTTGGCGCACAGCGTGTCGCCAACCATCTCGAAATCGACCAGTTCGATCCGGAACGACTTGCCGGCAGTGACGTATTCCCAGGTGCTGCCCTTCTTGAGCGGGTAATACTTGTCTTCCTTGGGCGCCTGGTCCTGAGCCAGAAGATTGCTCGACAGCAAGGCTAGCAACAAGGGAAAAGCAGTTCGAAGCGCGTGCATGGGGATTCCTATTTGTCTTTGAGGTCCCGTGCTGCCTGGGCAGGAGGGAAGGACGCCTGCCTTCGCGGCTCGACGGGAACGTCGGCCATTGCCCGAAAGTGATAAACTAACGCAACCGCAATCTTGGGTCTACCGCGAAATTCGGCCCATTGCGCCTAATGGGAACTCTAGCTTGAAACTGCGCCCCCGGCTGACCCGCTGGCGCAACGCCTGGAGAAATGCCAGGTGCTGTTCGCGCTGCTGCGGATCGAGCCGCCGCAGCCAGACTTCCAGGTCCCAGCGTACCTGGTCCAGGTCGATATCGTGCCGCAGCGACCGCAGATCCTGAGAACCAACCGCCGAGTACAGCGCCGCCCAGTGCAGCATCTGCTCCAACTGCTGGTCCAGGTACCGTTCGCGAAGCTGGCGCGGCAGACGGTGGTATTCTTCGGACCGGTCGGCCAGCCACACCGGGCCCAGGGCCGCCAGATTCCGTTGCACGATCTGGCGTTCTTCCGGCGAGAGCGCTTGCCATTCGGCGGCCAGGTTGCCGCCCCGCGACAGCCGCTCCTCGAGCACGTCGAGCAGCACCCGCTTCTGGTGCCGGTCGCCGCTCAATTCAAACTGGTATTCCAACAGCGGGCCGAAAATGCCGTCGCGATGGGCATCGCGGGCGTAAACCTGCCCGTCGATCGTAACGGGAGCCAGGCCCGAGACCGCCTGGCGGACGACTTCGACTGTGGCAGCCGCCGTGACACCGACGGTCGCCAGGAATGCGACGACGCTGAAAAACTGGCGCAACACGACGCCCGGACTCCTTTCGGATGGGGGAGAGCGTAGGCAACAAGCGCCGCCGGACCCGTCAGCAGCCCAGAGCGTGGGCATGGTCGGGCGACGTCCTCGTCGGGCCGGGCATGCGGGGCGGGCGATGCAACCAGAGATCCTCTGGGGAGCGTTTGAAGTTGCACACGCGGTAATGTGCTTCGACCTCAGAACGCCATGTGCATCGCGTGTCGCTTCATGCCCTAACCGTTGACCCCCAAATCCGTTTGAGGGAGATGCGGCCGAAGTGCAGGCGTGGCCTGCCAGCGTATCCCAGCGTGGCTGGGGAGCCGTGCACCGCCACAACATTATAGTGGTGTTTCTTCCCCGATGGGCAAACGACTACCCAAAAGATCGGATAGCGGAGCCAGCAGAGCTCCCTCATTGGGGTGGGTGGGCTTGGCGAGCGGTTTCTTGTCGCGAGGAGCGGGCGTTTAGCGTCGCGATTCAGACCACGCGGAGCCGTTCGCGCTCCAGGGCGTGCATCACAAACGCGATTGCCCGCTCCGCCATGTGATTGAAGTAGGCCCAACTATGCCCTCCGGCCGAAGTTTCCAGATCGCACGCGTGCGGGATGCCCAGGCTGGAGAGCTTCATCTGCAGCCGTTCGACGCTTTCATACCAGGAGGCGTCGGTCGGGTCGCAGCAGAACCAGGTGTGTCGCGGCCAATTGAGCGGATGAACATGCAGCGTGGCGGTATCCTGCCGCGCGCGTTCGCGGTCGCCGCCGTACATGGCCCACAAGGTTTCGTCGCCTTCGTCGATCAACACCTGGTAGTCGATCGCCGGGGCGATCGCCGCCACTACCGGAAAGCGATCGGGATACTTGAACGATAGCCGTAGCGCTCCCTGGCCGCCCATGCTCACACCGCACAGGGCAATCTGCGGCGGCTGCACCTCCCAGCGTTCGGCCAGCGACGGCAGCACTCGCTCAACGACATGCCGCTCGGCGGAGCAGGCCGGATCGAACGCCGGGCAGATACGGTCGGTCCACCAGCCTGGGCCGCCCTGCGGGGCCGCGACGCGCAGCCCATGCTGGTTGAACCATTGCGTAAAGACCGGGTTGTCGATCAGCCGCGCATGACCGGCATCGTGCAGATAGATCACGGTAAAGCCGTGCGGATGGACCTGGTCCGGTTCGAAACAATCGACCAGGTGGCCGGCAATTTGATCTTCGTACCAGCGGCCCGGCATCGGCATGCTCCGTAATGTTGCTTAGTCCATGGGCGAAGTCTTGCGGCGGCGATACCGCGCGGCGGCCGGTAGGGCCCGCCTGACCGAAGCGGCTCAACCTTTGAGCGACAGTAATCTCCGCCACCGGGCAGCCGTGCGGCCGCAGATGCCGGTCATCACGCCCGAGAGAATCAGCATGGCCAGGCACCAGCCGCCCGCCTTGTGGCGCACCGGATCGATGTCCAGCAGTTCGATCGGCTCGCCTGCGGCGGTAAACATGATCACGGTCCAGAACAGTCCATAGCCGGCCGCGGTGGCTGCCCAAACGGCCATGGTCACCCATACGGTGCTCCAATCGGCCACCAGCGCCATCCAAATGGCATACGCGATTTGTAAGGTGGCGGCCACCACCAGCACCACGGCCCAGCCGGGCACGGCGGAGAAGTGCCAGTAGAAGGCGGCCGGGCTGGCCGAGAACAGGGCCAGTACAATCTGAAACCCGGCGAGGGTGCGTGCCGCGTGAATCTTGCTGCGGTCGGCCAGGAAGCCGGCGGCCTTTTCTTCCTCGGTGTGAGCTGGCCGCCATAACCCATGCGCCGGCCCCCGCCGGGTGTGTGCTGCTCCCGCTGCCCCCGCCGCGGCGGCAGCGGCCGAGGGCACGGTCACCGACACCCCGCAAGCAGGGCAGCTCACTGCGTGGCCGGCCGCGGCATCGGATACGGTCCAGCGATGGCCGGCGGGGCAGGTTAGGGGGATCGGCATGTTTGGGTAGTGCAGCGTGGTTCGCGAGTTCGGGGGGGCGGGGTGCGCTTTTCCTGAAGCCCCCCCCGCTGGCGCAGGGCGGATACGTTCTTATTGTAGTTGTCGGCGGTGGCGTGGCGAGCAGGGGACGGGGCGCTGCAAGCCTAAACAATTTCGACAGTTAATTGCGGGATGAAGTGTTGCAGGCGGGGGTACCCCTTGGCCGATCAATTTTCGAGCTAAGCCCTCTTCCGCCACTGGGATCGGGCCCTATAATAGCTGGTTTCCGCACCTATCGGCCACTTCCTCCGGGAACATTGGGGAAGGCACGACCATGCCCAAGATGAAAACCCACAAAGGCATTAAGAAACGCTTCCGCCTGACCGGCAGCGGCAAGGTGAAGCACCGCAGCGCCGGCACCAGCCACTTGGCTGCGCGGATGTCGCAGAAGCGGAAGCGGCAGCTCCGCGGCACCTCGGTGGTCGACACCGCCGAAGTGTCGAAGATCAAGCTGGCGCTGGGCAAGTACAGCTACTAAGCTGCCCGCCGTGCCGCTAGCGCGGTCTGCCGTAAAGGCAGCCGTTGCCGCAGGATACGCTACATTCACTTGGCCCGCGGAGATTGCTCCCTCCCCGCACGCGGCCGCTGGTTGCCAGGGTGACTGGCAGCCCCACACATCAATTGTCGGGACGGGTGCCAAACGCTTGCCGTCAGGCAAGGGCCTTGCTTCCGCACAGGAGTTTGCATTGCCATGAGAACGACTAAAGGTTCCGCTCGTAATCGCGCCAAGAAGCGTCTTTTCAAACGTGCCAAAGGCTATCGCGGCGGTCGTAATCACCTGCTGCGTACCGTCAAGGAAACGCTGATCCGCGCCGGTGTATTCGCGTTCCGCGATCGCCGCGTCCGCAAGCGCGATTTCCGTCAACTGTGGATCACCCGTCTGAGCGCTGCCTGCCGTGAGCGCGGCCTCCGCTACAGCGAGTTCATCGCCGGCCTGAACCGGGCCAAGATCGAGTTGAACCGCAAGGTGCTGTCGGAGATGGCGATCCACGATCCCGAGGCCTTCGACGCCGTCGTCGCTCGCGTGAAGGAAGCCTTGGCCGCCTAAGTGCTCGGCGGCTTTCTGCGCAGCTTTGGGGAAGTTTGAGGGGGGCTCTCCGTGCGCCCCCGGTGCGGCACGTTCTCTGACCGACGCGACCTGCCATGGCGCTGAGCGATTTCATCCAGCAGTTGGAAGAACTCGAGCAGGCCGCTGTGCGCGCGTTTGAGTCGGCCGCCGATGCCGAGGCCCTGGAGGCCGCCCGGATCGAGTTCCTGGGCGCCAAGAGCGGCCGCTTGAAGGAAGCCCAGAAGGGGCTGGGCCAGGTCGATCCGGCCGACCGGCCCCAGGCTGGCAAGCGGTTCAACCAGGCCAAGACGGCGATCGAGTCGGCCTTCGAGGCAGCCAAGAGTCGCACCGCCGCGGCGCCCAAGACGCCCGCCCCCAAGGCCAAGGCCGCAGGCCAGGCTCCGCCGTCGATCCCCGGCAAGTTCGATCCTACCGAAACGCCGCCCTCCAAGCGGCTGCGGATCGGCCGGCTGCACCCGATCACGCAGACCATCCTGGAGCTGCAGGAGATCATGGGCCGGCTGGGCTTCACGGTGGCCGAGGGGCCCGAGGTCGAGGACGAGTGGCACAACTTCGAGGCCCTCAATATTCCGGCCGACCACGTCGCCCGCGACCCGCTGGAAAACTTCTACCTGGCCACGGCCGAGGCAGCCGGCGGTGCGCGGCTGTTGCGTAGCCAGACCAGCACGGTGCAGATCCGGGTGATGGAGCAGCAGCAGCCCCCGGTGCGGATCATCTCGCTGGGGCGGGTCTACCGGCCCGACACGCCGGACGACACCCATTACCCCATGTTCCACCAGATCGAAGGCCTGCTGGTGGACAAACACGTGACGATGGCCGATCTGAAAAGCGTGCTGCGGATGTTCGCCGAGAGCTACTTCGGCGGCGAGGTCCACATCCGCTTCCGGCCGTCGTTCTTCCCGTTCACCGAACCCAGCGTCGAAGTCGACATGTCGTGGAACGACCGCTGGATCGAGATGGGCGGGGCCGGCATGGTCGATCCGCACGTGCTGGCCGCGGTAGGTTACGATCCCGACCAGGTGAGCGGCTTCGCCTTTGGTTTGGGGGTAGAACGAATCTGCATGCGGCGGCACAATATCACGGACATCCGCGAGTTCTACAAGAACGACGTCCGTTTTCTCCGCCAGTTCTGACGGCCGCCGCGACTGCAAGCTCGCTCCCCATGCCAGGACCGCACCGCGACTGGCCACGCACGGCCGGTCGCTTGTCAGGCAAGGATCGCCCGTCCCCTTAGCCTGTTGACCGGCAGCCCGCTCGCTGTGGTTGCCGTTTCGCTTGTTTTGTGACTGCTAATCCCTTGTACGCCCACAGTTGGGAAGCCATCCGCCATGCCTATGACCATTTCCAAAGTGATCCAGGCCCTGGAACCTTCGGCCACGTTGGCGATGGCTGCCAAAGCCAAGGAGTTGAAGGCGGCGGGCAAGACGGTGTACGACTTCAGCGTGGGCGAGCCCGACTTCGCCACGCCCCAGCACATTTGCGACGCCGCGGTCGATGCCATGCGCGCCGGCCACACTCACTACACCGTGGCCAGCGGCATCCCCGAGCTGAAGAAGGCGATCGTCGACCAGTACCAGCGACGTCACGGCCTCACCTACCAGCCGTCGCAGGTGGTGGTGTCCAACGGCGCCAAGCACTCGCTGCACAATGTGTTCACGGTGATCTGCGACCCGGGCGACGAGGTCATCATTCCGGCCCCGTACTGGGTGAGCTACGCCGAACTGGTCAAGCTGGCCAGCGGCAAGCCGGTGATCGTGGAGACCAGGCAGGAAGATAACTTCAAGCTCTCGGTCGAGCAGTTCAAGGCGGCGATTACCGACCGCACCAAGGCGCTGCTGCTGTGCTCACCCTCCAACCCGACCGGCAGCATGTACACCCGCGAGGAGCTGGCGGCCCTGGCGCAGGTGGCGGTCGAGCACGACCTGATCGTGATCGCCGACGAAATCTACGATCAACTGGTATACACCGGCCACACGTTCGCCAGCTTCCCCACGGTGCTGCCGGGTTTGCAGGATCGGACGATCGTGGTCAACGGCGTGAGCAAGAGCTACGCCATGACCGGCTGGCGCATCGGGTGGACGCTCTCGCCGCCGCACGTGGCCAAGGCCATGGCCGACCTGCAAAGCCAGGAAACCTCCAACCCGTGCAGCATCAGCCAGTACGCGGCCGTGGCTGCCCTGACCGGACCGCAGGACTGCGTGGCTCGCATGCTCGATGAGTTCGGCCGCCGCCGCGAGTTCGTCCGTCAGCGGATTGCCGATCTGCCGGGCGTAACCTGTCCCGAGATCGCCGGGGCGTTCTACGCCTTCATCAACATCAGCGAGCACCTGGGCCGCACCTACGGCGGCACGCAAGTCGACGACTCGGCCCAGTGGTGCCTGGCCTTGCTGGAACAGCAGAATGTGGCCACGGTGATGGGCTCGGCCTTCGGCGCCGAAGGCTACGTCCGCATTTCGTTCGCCACCAGCATGGACCAGCTTGAGGCGGGTTTCGAGCGGATCGAGAAGTTCATCAAGGGCTAGTCGGCCGCGCGGCCGTCGGTGGCGCAATCCTTCCCGAAACAACTCCCAGGAGCAATGCCGCGATGCAGTTGGGTTTCGTCAGTGCGATCCTGCCCGAGTTGGAACTGCGCGAGGTCTTTCAAACGGCCGAGCAGCTCGGCTACGACTGCGTCGAACTGATGTGCTGGCCCCGCGGCAAAGCCGAACGGCGTTACGCGGGCGTCACGCACGTTGAGGTTGAGGACTTTACCGAGTCGCACGCCCAGGAGGTGCGCGACCTGGCTTTGGAGTTTGGCGTATCGATCAGTGGGCTGGGCTATTATCCCAACCCGCTCGATCCCGATCCGGCCCAGGCCGAGCGCTGCATCGAGCACTTGAAGGCCGTGATTCGCGCCGCCCGGCTGCTGGAAGTGCCGCAGGTCAACACCTTTGTGGGCCGCGACTGGAAGTCCAGCCTGGAGGATAACTGGCCGCGGTTCCTGCAGGTGTGGCGGCCGCTGGTGGCGTTTGCCGAGGACCAGGGGGTGCGGATCGGCATTGAGAACTGCCCGATGCTGTTCACCGCCGACGAATGGCCCGGCGGCAAGAACCTGGCGGTGAGCCCCGCCATCTGGCGGCGGATGTTTGCCGACATTCCCAGCCCTAACCTGGGGCTGAACTACGATCCTTCGCACTTCATCTGGCAGCAGATGGATTACGTGGCTCCGATCCGCGAGTTTGCTGATCGGCTGTTCCACGTGCACGCCAAGGATGTCCGGGTGGATCGCCACCGGCTCAACCAGGTGGGCATCCTGGCCCATCCCAACGAGTATCACACGCCCAAGTTGCCGGGCCTGGGCGACGTGAATTGGGGCCAGTTCTTCTCGGCCCTGACCGACGCCGGTTACACCGGCCCGGTGTGCGTGGAAGTGGAAGACCGCGCCTACGAAGGCAGCCTGGAATCACGCATCGCCTCGCTGCGGCAGAGCCACGCATACCTGCGGACGTATATCCCCCGCCGCGGCGAATAACGGCATTGATAGCCCGCACAGTGGCCCCGACACGAGCACACGCTTTAGCGGCTTTCGTCCAGCGTGACGGGCACGGTCACTTCCTTGCCGCCGCGGATGACGGTCACATTGACGCGGGTGCCCGGCTGGTAGCTTTCCACCACGGTAAGCAGCTCGTCCACCGTGCGGACGCGCTTGCCGTCGATGGCAATGATCAGGTCGGCGGCGCTGCGGTCCACGCGGGTCCGCTCGTACAGGTAAGGGCCTTGCCGCCGCTGCTCGCGGATGATGCGGAACCCTTGCAGGCCCGCCCGATCGGCCGCGCCGCCTTCAATCACCGAGGCGATCAGCAGCCCTTCCTCGGTTTGCAGCACTTTGCCGATACCGATGTCGGCCCGGATCACGCGGCCGTTCTCGATGAGCTGCGGCACGATGCGGGCAATGGTCGAGACGGGAATGGCAAAGCCCACGCCGGCGCTCTGGCCGGTGTTGCTGGCGATGGCCGTGGTCATACCGATCATCCGTCCGCGGCTATCCAACAGCGGACCGCCGGAATTGCCGGGGTTGATGTCGGCATCGAGCTGAATGATCGACTTGATCGTGCGGCCGTTGCGGCTGCGCATCGAGCGGTTGAGGCTGCTCACGATGCCGGTACTCAGCGTGCGCTCCAGGCCGAACGGGTTGCCAATGGCGTACACCTTCTGGCCCACCAGCAGCGTGTTGGAGTCGCCGTAGGGGACCGGGTGCAAGAGCTCGGCCGGGGCGTCGATCTTGATCACGGCCAGGTCGTTGTTGGGGTCGGCGCCGACGGGCTTGGCGTCGTACGTGCTGCCGTCGTACAGCGTCACCTGAATTTCGCGGGCACCCTCGATCACGTGGTAGTTGGTGAGGATGTGCCCTTGATGGTCGATCACGCTGCCTGAGCCGGCGCCTTCGGACGGCACTTCCAGGAAGAAGAAGCTATCGACGCGCACGCTGCGGGTGTTGATGTTCACCACGCCACGGTTCACGCCCTGGTACACCAGCACGTTGACGCGTTCTTCGGGGGTCAGCTCTTGCAGCCGTTGCCGGTCGATTTCGTCGGTGTGCGGGAGCGCCGGCATGGCACCCGTGCCCGGCACGGTAGCCGGCGGCGTCACACCGGTCCGGGGTACGGTCGGCCGGATTTGAACCTGCGCCAGCGCCGAGCCGGTCATCTGCGGAGCCGGTTGTAAGGCCAGCGCCACGGCGGCACCTACAAAGGCAGAGAGAGCGCACAGCAAGAATTGGTTCTTCATGGCGTCCTTCCTGGCTGTTGGTGGCAAGTTGCCTGATTCTAGCGCGCAGGGCCAGAAGCGCACAGGCGAGTCGGGCCGCCCCCGCCGAGGGCTGCATGCATCGCCCGCGGCGCAACGCCAAGCAGGCCGCGGGCGCCTGAGAGCCGGCCCGGATCGGCCGTTAGAAGCCGCAGCGATCCGTGCAGCAGTGGCTGGAGGTCGCCAGCTCGGCATAGTTGGGCCGGTCGCTGGCCAGGTGGTGCCGGAATGCGGACACCAGGCGACCGTTGGCTACGACGAAGACGCCGGGCATTTGCCGCACGTCGCCCCGCGGGCGGCCAAAGCCGTGACGATCGACCAGCGCCGCCTTGAAGCCGCGGGCCCACACCTTGGGATGCAGCAGCAGACGCAGCAGCCGTTCCCGCTTGAGTTCGAAGATGCGATAGGCCAACAGGTGCGGATCGGCGATGCGGGGAACGTCGTCCAGGCCGTAGCGGGCAAAGAGCTCGGCCGCTTCTTCGTCGGTGGTCTGGTGGACCAGCACGATGCCCAGGCCGGCGGCCTCGATTTGTGGCCGCTGGGCCTTCAGGTCGCTCAGCGCTTCGCGACAGAAGGGGCAGCCGGTGTGGCGCAGCAACACAACCAGCCGCGGCTGCTGCCGCGACAAGCTGAGCAGATCCTTCTCGTTATTGGCAACCAGCCGCGCCAGATCGGCCAAGACCGGACCGCTGGAAGCAGGCACGCGGGGAGCGGGCTGGCTTTCGCACTCCGGCTGTTGGTCGGGCTGGTTTTCCGTCGGCGTGGTGTTGGGTTCCATCTCGTGCTTTCGCTCACAAAGCAGCGGCGGGGGGCACTTCAGCCGCGCGTTTCCCTGGCCGCCGAAGTTCTCCGCCGATGGTTCAAGCTTTCCCCTGGAGGGGACCGCTGCTTGCGTGGCCCGCCGGTCCCCCAATGGAGGTTGGCTGCCTGCGGCCGGGCTTCTTGCCGGGCCGCCATGACCATTTTACGCGGCCCGGCGGCGGCTACGGCTGCTTCTTGGCCATCTTCTTGCGCAGGGCCGCGGCGACTTCGGGCGGCACGAACCGCATGAGCGCCGCGTCGTCGGCCAGCGGGGCAATTTCCTTGATCAGCGAACTGGAAACGTGCGCGTAGCGCGTGTCGGCCATCAGGAATACGGTTTCGATGTCCGGATCCAACTGGCGGTTGGCCAGCATCATCGTCATCTCGGCTTCCAGGTCGGTCAGCGGTCGCACGCCCCGCACCATCACGCGGGCCTGGCATTCGCGAACGAACTTGACCGCCAGCCCGGAAAACGAACGGACCTCGACATTGTCGAAGCGGGCTGTCACCTGGCGGACCAGTTCCACCCGCTCGTCGAGCGTGAACATCGGCTGCTTGCCGACATTGACGCCGATGCCCACCACCAACCGGTCGACGAGCCGGCTGGCTCGCTCGATCACGTTCAAATGACCCAAGGTCAGGGGGTCGAAGGAGCCGGTATAAACGGCCACGTAGGGGTGCGACATCGCAGGGCGCCAGGGCTAGAGCGGTTGCGCGGCGCCGCACCACAAGCCGGCGCCAACCCAGGCTGTATCATGCAGCCTGCCTGCCGGGAATGCAACGTACCGCGGTTTGGGGCCTATGCGACGCAGCGCCGGAAGCCTTAGCCAAAAGCGCCGATCGCACCGGTATTTATCCCTCTGACGATTGTGGCTGCGGTGCGGGCCGCTGGCCGGATTTTGTTCACGCCGCCTGACAATTTATGGGGAGCCCACCGCGCCGAGGGGCCGATGGCTAATAGCAGACGCTTCCCCCCAGCAGGGAGCGGATGGAGCCGCGCAGCAGGTGTCTCGGCCAGATGAGGAGCACGCGGGGGGAAGAAGCGAGAGCGGCCACATAGCGGCTGCCCGCGCGGACACCTGGCCGAGCCACTCACTTCTTGCACGCAGGTTCTGCCATGTTGCGTTACCTGGCCTTTGCGCTGGTGGCTGCCAGCCTGGGTACCACCCCGGCGGCCGGCCAAGCCCAACCCATCAACTGGGACCGCGATCTGCAACGGGCGTGGCAGTCGGCCCAGTCGCAGCAACGCCCGCTCATTCTGTTTGTGACCAGCGAGCAGTGTCATTACTGCGTGTTGATGAAACAGCAGACGTGGCGCGACCCGGCGGTGGTATCGGCCGTCCGGCAAGGTTTTGTGGCGGCCGAGGTATCGACCAACTTCAACGATCGCATCGCCCAACTGCTGAATATCCGCGTACTGCCTACCACGCTGGTGATCTCGACCGAGCAGAAAGTGCTTGCCCGGTTCGATGGCTATATGCGCCCCGATCAGCTTGTCAAACAACTGGAGGAGTTGCCGCAACAGTTGGTTTCAACCGACCGCGATGACGATCAGACCGACACGAACGACTGAACCACGCCGGCATCCATCGTAAGCCGGCGGCAAGGCCATACAGGTATGGCCTCCTCTCGCCTCGCTTGGTGCGGATTTTGCAGGTGAAAGCCTGCAACGGGCACGTGGCAATGTTGCGCGCCCCTTGGCAGGCTCTCCGCCGGATGCCAGGTGGCCGCACGAACGTTCACCAGCCAAGCGAGGTGCCGACTATGCGTTTCATTTCAACCGCCGTACACGGAGTACTCGACTATGTGATGGGCGTCATCTTGATTGCGTTGCCGTGGATCTTCGACTTCACCGACCGCGGCCCGGCCATGTATGTGCCCATCGTTGTGGGCTCGGCTGTGATCGTCTACAGCCTGTTCACGCGGTACGAGGCCGGCCTGGTGGGTGTGATCCCGATGCGGATCCACCTCTGGCTCGATGGATTGAGCGGAGCGTTCCTGGCCGCTTCGCCGTGGCTGTTTGGCTTCGCCGACGAAGTGTTCTGGCCGCACCTGCTGTTGGGCCTGGCTGAGATTGCCGCGGCGGCGTGTACCGAGCCTTACTCGACGGTTGCTGGGCATCCGCGGTTTGGTGGCGAACACCCCCGGCCGCTCTAACGCACGGACGCGGCCAGATGCGTGCTTCCGTAGACACCGTTAACTGACAGATACCGGCGGCAACACCCGCTGCTTGGGCGCCAGGCGATGGACCTCCTGGCCCTCATGTTCGCAGCTTTCCCAGGTGCGAACCCATTCGCGCCAGGCAATCGGATTGTGCTGGTATAACAATTGCGACGGCGGCAGCTTGGGCCAGGGAAGGGCCAGGTTGCCGCCGTTATCCGTTTGAGGCTCCAGCAGCGGCGCATCGAGCACATACCGGGCTTCTTCGCGGCGATCGCCTTCGCCCGCCCACAGCACCAGGCCTTCGACCGAAACGTCGTACGTCAACTCGGGCAGCGGGAACGTGGCCACGATCTGCTCGCGCGCCAAGTGAACGCCACTGAGATGGTGCAGCCCGATCAGGGCGTTGCGGAAGACGTCGCGATGCTCGCGGCTTAGCCGTGGCAGCCAGCCGACCTCGGCCACGCTGCCCAACAACCAGCCCGACTGCTCATCGTAGCGCAGTACCAGCGGTTGCCCGTGGGGTTGCCCGGTACGATCGGTGTGGGCGTCGCCGGCTTGATTCGCTTCGCCCGAGGCTTCCACCTCCGCCGCTTGCAGTTCAGGGCAATGCAGCTCGAACTGGATGCTGTTGGAGCTGACGATCACGTGCCCTAGCTCCAGGCGGTACGGCCAACGCTGCGAAGCATGCAGCAGCGCCACCAGTTCGCGCTGGAAGTAATGTTCCAGAGCATGGCAGACCTCGTGGATCGCCTTGCGATGCTTGAGGACTGCCGTCCGCTTGCGCTGCGACTTGGCTTGTTCGGCCCGACGCAACTTGCGATACAGCTTGGGCAGCGTGCCGGAGTGGATGCCCGGTTTGAGCAGCCGCAACACGTTCTCGCCGTGATGACCCACCACGGCCGTACCCAGGTTGCGCGGCCGATTGGCTTCGTACAGTCGCCAGTTTTCTTTCAGTTCCCAGGCCAAGAAGCCAAAGATGCCTGGGATGCCAAAGATGATGGCGGTAGCAATCGTGGCACTGAACGCCCGGTCGTAGCCCAGCGTGTTCTCGATCACGACCGTGAAGTGAGGGATCGTAGGCAGCAGCAGCTTGTGGCTGACCGTGACCACCGGGAAGTGCTTGATCGGGTTGATCTGCGGCTCGACCAGCAGGTTGATGCTGAACCGCACCACGTACGTCACCACCGACCAGATCATGCCAGCCACGGCTTTGAACGCCAGCGACAGCTTGCTCTCGCCGCTGCGGAACCGCAGCCACTCATCGACCGTGTACAGGAAGCGGTCGACCGCCTCGAGGGCTGCCCGGAAGAAATCCATCACGGCGTGGAACATGCCGGCCAGTACCCGCGTGCGGAACTCGCGCCAACTGCGGGTAAGCCATTCGTTGGCGATCTCTTCGGCATCACGGCCGGTGCGCGTATTGAGCAGCACGTTCATGATGGCGAAGATCACCAGCCCGCCTTGCAGCGACTCGTGCGCGCGCACTCCCGCGGCCGATAACACCAGGCCCGCCAACAGGCCCAGCAGTGCCGGCTTGAAGATGTATCGCCGCACGAACAATGCCGGCCGGCTCGTCACAATGGCTTTGACCAGCGGCACAGCAAACAGCGGCACCAGATGCCGCCATACCCAGGCGATGCCGGTTCCGATGCTGCGAAACACGTTCGCCACCTGGTGACGGAACCAATCCCAGTGCAGCAGGCCGAGGAAAAAGGCGCCTACGATCAGCGTGGTGTAAGGGTTTCCAATCTCCAGGTGCGGTGTGCTCGCCAGCGAGATCACGCCGCCGGGGCCGACCAACGAGCCCAGCGATTCGTAGGTCTCCAGGTGCTGTTCCGGCACCCAGAGCCAGCCCATCACGATCTCGACCATGTGCTTGACGAATTCCACCAACATGAACGCGCCGCCGAACGGCAGCAGCACATACTTGGTGATGATTCGCCCCAGCCACGTGGCAAACAGCAGCGCGCTGATCTTTTGAAATAGCCGCAAGTACGACTCGGCACGGCGGTACACGCCTTTGATCTGGCGTGCCAGCTCGCGATCGATGCGCAACAGGGCATCACGGAAGATCAGCTCCGATGGCCCGGCCAAGTCGCCCAGCTTGATGGCGTTGCGGCTGATGGCGTCGCGCACGTCGCTGAACTTGGTGTGCCCTTGCTCGATGATCTTGTCGAGCAGTTCCTGCACCAGCTTCTCGCGGGCGACGCGTTCGGGCAGGTTCTGCGGCACGCAGCCGGCGCGGTCGAAGGCCTCGGTGATCTTCGGACCAAGCTCGGCCCGGATCATGTGTTCGACTTGTTTCAGCGCATGGTCGATCAGGGCGTTCAACGTGCAGCGATGATGCCGCGACACCCGGGCTGCGAACACGCGCTTGCCTGCCCGCTGCAAATGCCGGTGGGCCAGCACCAACCGCGGTGCTTCGACCTTTTGCCGCAATGCCCGCCTGCCCAGCGAGAGCAGTTTGCGGATCGGCTCGATGGAGTACAGCTCGCGCTCGAAGTCGTGGCA
This sequence comes from uncultured Planctomycetales bacterium, assembly GCA_937927735.1. Taxonomy (GTDB): domain Bacteria; phylum Planctomycetota; class Planctomycetia; order Pirellulales; family S012-138; genus CALBRZ01. The sequence continues at coordinate 2,540 of CALBRZ010000097.1, read as the reverse complement.
AACGGCTTGCAGGTCGTACAGCAGCCGGGCCTCGACCGTCCAGATGTTATGAGGGCAGCGCTCCAGCAAGGCCCGCAGCGCGGAGCCCAGCCGCTGCGTATCGTCGCGGTCGAAGTGAAAAACCTTGTGCAGCCGTTCAACCAGTTGTTCGATGGTTGCCCGGGCTTCGGCCAGGACCTGCGCGCCGCGTTTCTTGGTTGTGAGTCGGGCAGCCTTGGTTTTGAGGATCGCCGCCCGAACCAGGTTCCCGCGGACCTCCGCTCGCTTGGCCATGGCCAGGAACAGCCGGAAGCGGCGATCGTCGCGCGGCTCGTCGTCGGTATCGGGGCGCGTGTCCGGCGGCAGCGGTTCTTGGGGTTCTTCGACCACGGCCGGATCGGCGGCTCCCCGCGGCCGGGTGGACTCAAAGCAGCGCAGGCCGTCGACATCCTCGGCCAGCACGCTTTCAACCAGGGCCACATCGCGCAGCGCCGGAAAGAAGTCGCCCAACTGTTCTGGAGCAAAGTACCGCAGCTCCAGGAATCGTGAGGCGAACACGCTGTAGATGGCTTCCTCGGTGCGCGGCGGCAGCACCAGATCGTCGTTGTGCAACACCGACCGCACTTCATCGTACTCAGGCTGGCCGATCCGCGCGATCCGCTGTTTCAATTGCGCGGCCGTGACTTCGCCACGCTGGAAGCGGCCAGCAACCGTGCTTTCGACCCGGCAGCGAAATACCCTCCGCCAGTATTCGCGCAGCAGGGCAGGGAGGCCGCCTGGCGGGGCTTCTTCGTCGGGAATGCGCGCGATGAGGTAGACGACATCGGGCAGCGGCACCTCGGTGGGGGCCAACTCGTCGCGCTCGACGATTTCGAGCAGCACCTCACGCTCGATGGCGTACGCGTCGCGCTCGGGCACGTGCAGTCCCAGATGGCTGAGCAGGTGATGCTTGATCACCCGCCGCAGCACGCGCTGTTCAACGACGAATGCCGCCGGCTCCGCGGCGTTCACCGCGTGCTCGACCTCTGACATTGCGCGAGGCTCGGCCGTCGCCGTTTCAACGTTCGTAGCCACCCAACTCTCCATGCTCACCAGGGCGGACGGCTCACGCGGCGCCCGGGTAAACCATTGATGGCCCCGCCTGCTGCTGACCTCCGTCCGCGTTCTCTGGACGCTTGTTATTTCCTCTACGGCAAAGGCCTAACGAGCGGTCGTTCGCCCGCCGCGACCCGCATCAGGCTCACCGTGCGAGGCCGGAAAGCCGGGGCCCGTTGCCGGTTGTGTTTGAGCTGCCATGCATTCCATCGGCGGATACGGCGCCGGTTTGGCAACGCAGTAAAATACGTCGCAGGCTGGGATACCGCAATTTCGCCCACCGCTGGCATTATGAGTTGCCTGATTCGGGGCGATGCCAGCGGGCTCCTCGGCTAGTTATCCCCCCTTGAGTGTAGCGAGGCCCTATGCAGCGGGGCAGTACCAGCAATTCGTCGCCGGTTGCAAAAATTGTACGCATCGTGCCGGATTTGAGGCGGCTGGCGGGCGACGCTGTTACGGACACCGGGCACGCCACCAGACCGTACGTGCCGCTGGTGGCGATGGTTCCGGCCGCCTGTCGCGGTTTGCAGAATGGCCCGCCGCCGAATCGATCTTGAACGGTGGATGCGGCTACCGATACCGTCTGGTCACCCTGCCGGGAGGTGGCTTCCGGTTGTCGATGCCGCCCGATCGCCGGTGGCACGCCTGTGCGCAACTGGTAGCCAACAAAAAGCTTTCGTCGGAAAGGACCAGCCATGGCCGGCGAACAACTCGACCTGCTGGTAGACGCTGCCTACCCCACGGCACGCCCTGCGGGTAAGGCAGCCCGGCAAGAACCCGCCGGCGGCGATGCCGAGCGGCCCTTCATCGGGCTGGAGTTTGGCTGCTGCAATACGTACGCCCGGGTGTACGCCAACCCGGAGCTGACGGCGTTTGTGGGCCGCTGCCCTCGCTGTGCCCGGCCCGTCCACCTCCGCATTGCCGAGGACGGCCAACCGGGCCAGTTCTTCCGGGTGTCGTAAGACTGGCGGGGACCATGGGCCGGCGGATTGCGGCACTCGCCGACCATCGGGCGGGAAAGCAAAAATGTCACCTTGCCTGGAAGCCGCCGGGATCGTACCATCTACGCAAACAAGCGGGTAACGTATGGTACCGCTTGTAGTTGCGGAGCCCTGGACGGCAACTTTCCAGGGACCTCGCGCGAACCTGGCAGCCTGCTGCGGTGACTGAATCAACAGCGCCGCAAAGGCCGCGTGCGATCGGTGGTGCGGGGCCGCCAAGGGGCATTGCCCCGGCTTACCCACCTTGTGCGACGCGGTCCAGTTTGCCAAAATAGTACGGCTTGACCGGCCCAGTTGACGGCCACAGGCCGAAACGTAAAATTGACGGTTTACCACCTCGGGGTGTAGCTCAGCCTGGCTAGAGCGCTACGTTCGGGACGTAGAGGCCGGAGGTTCAAATCCTCTCACCCCGACTGACCTTTGTTAACGATTTCCCCTCTTGCTGGTTTTTACCAGGGGAAACGG
>CALBRZ010000096.1 GCA_937927735.1 uncultured Planctomycetales bacterium | reverse complement strand
GTTTAACCACTCAACCGGCATTCATCCAAGACCGCTTTTTGGACAGCCTCTAACGCCCAGGCCATTGACTACGTTCCCGTCAGCGTGACGTATCGCCCCGACCCGGGCTACCCGCACGCCTCCGGGTTCACCGCCCACAATACCAGCAGCGGCTCCGCTGCGGGCAGCAATCCCTGGGTGAACGGCCCCATCATCGGCTATAACTCGATGCAGAGAACCGCTTATGACGCCTCGGGCCAGTGGACCAAGGTGATCATCCGCTCGAACGTCACGATTGGCAGCGTGACCGACGGCCTGTCGTACACCGCTTTCGCCGGCGAGAAACACGTCACGCCGGCGACCGTTGGCCGCGCGTACACCGACTATCCCCACTGTGTCGCCTATTTGGAGGGAGGCTATCCTGGCGGCAAGATCATGGGCCTGGGCCTGGCGCAACGGCCAGACACCCCGGCCTTCGACGAACCGGGGAACCCTCCCCATAACACCAACAACCCAGGCGGCCCGGACGTCTGGTACATGTTCGGCAGCTGGCACCCCGGCATCTGCCAGTTTGTATTCGGTGACGCGCGCGTGGTCTCTGTGAAGAATTACGCCGAACCGAACGTGCTGCGGTACATGGGTGGCCGCAGCGACGGTCAGCCCTACAACCTGCCGTAACACCACACGCAGATTTCCCTAACCGATCGCGTTTGCCGTCCGCGACCCCGGTGGATGAGAAGCCTTCATCTGCCGGGGCTTTTCTGTTGCGCGCAGCCGACATTATCGCGACTACGCGCCGGCGTTGTTATCAATACGAACTGCCGGTCAACACACTCAGGCTGTTTCCACAAAAACTCAAAAATCTCAAAATTCCCGTTGCAATGTACGAGACCATACGTGTGCTGGAAGCCTGACTTGTGCTTGATCGCGACCGCCTCTAGGTCCTTGGATCCAAGCCGTGGGCCGCCAATTACGTGGCCCGCTTCTTTGAGCCCTCTGGCCATCCAAAGGCTCTTGGCAGCTCAGCGCAACAGCTTATCCGGTTTGCGCTTGCGCACCGGATAAGCTTTGCTGCCATGCCTGCTCCCCGCTCCGCCGCGATGCGATGCGCGCAATCGCCCGCCATGCCTGCCGCGACTGCCCTCCCTACAACCTGTCGTGACTTGGCCCAAGTACGATTGAGGAATCCCCGGCACGCTCAGGCCTCCGGCCAATGATGTGTCATCGTCCGTTTTTTAGTAGCGCCCAGCAGCCGATCCAGAGGAGATAACCGCCGACAGGAACAACCCCGGCATCCGTCCGCTATTTAGCGAAAGCTGGCATATCGCAAACGCGAAAAAGTAGCTATCTCCAAATTTGTATTGCAATGTATGGTTTCGTGGGTATGCTATCCGCCAGGATCTTCTAGCACCGTGGCCGCGTCTTAGGCCTTTCGATCCTCAGCAGCCGCCGCCAGCCCGGCGGCACCCGCCAATCTGCTCTGTGGCCACCCATCGGCCTTTCCCCACACCCCCTAACCGCTTTATCGGCACGATGTTGTGCCGCTGCCCGAAGCGGTTTCTGCGTGCGCGCAGCACGTAGCCCAGCGCCTGACATGCCCCGCCTGACTGGCGCCACCCCTCGGCCATCTGATGGGCCATTTCTTGGAGATCGCCCTGCGCGATAGCGCGAGGCGCCAATGATCTCTCATGCGTTTTCAACCATCGCATCGTTTCCTGCCCGTCAGGGCGCCATTGTTCTCGTGTATTGGAGTGTTTTGTTATGCGCGTTCGCTCACGCCCAGGTTTCACCCTTGTCGAGTTGCTGGTGGTGATCGCCATCATCGGCATATTGATCGCCATGCTGCTGCCGGCGATCCAGGCCGCCCGCGAGTCGGCCCGCCGGGCCAACTGCGCCAGCAACTTGCGTCAATTGGCCATCGCCGTGAACACGTATGCCGAGCGCAACGGCGAGCAGTTGCCGCCCAACCAGTACAACGAACACAGTTGGATCGCACTGATGTGGCCCGTGATGGACAGCGGTCCGCAGTACTCCAAGCTGCGCTTGGATCATGGTTCGTGGACCACGACCCCGGTGGATGCCGATGGCTTCCACAACGCGTATTACCACACACGGTACCGTTCCGACGTGGTGATCTGCCCCACCCGCGGCTTCCGCACCACGGCCTATTACGTTGACCACGCCAGCGACGGGCGGGTGTACGGCCAGGCGATCGACTACCTGCCGGTCACGATCGTGTATCGCCCGAGCGACTGGCCCGATGCCTCGGCCCAGTGGGGTGGCTCGTCCAGCCCCAACAAGCCTTACTTGATGGGCGCCATTGTGGGGCCTCGTCGGGTGACGGTGCATAACAACGGCGCCATTCCGTCGGTCAGCATCACGTCATCGGTCACCATCGGTGGCGTGACCGACGGCATGTCCTACACCGTGATTGCCGGCGAGAAGCACGTGCCGCCAAGCTTCCTGGGCAATTCGTACGCCGATTACCCGGGAGCCGCCTCCCGCATGTCGAACGAAAAAGCGTTCGACTCGTACAAGATCATCGGCGTGGGCCTGCCCACCCGGCCCGACGACCCGGCCTATACGTTCGACAATCCGCTGCCGGCTCAATACCTGGCCGCGGGCGAAGGCAACCCGGGCGAACACCCCGACAAGTACCTGATGTTCGGCAGTTGGCATCCCGGGGTGACGCAGTTCGTGTTCGGCGATGCCCGCGTGGTAGCGATCAAGAACTTTGTGGAGCCGCTCACGCTCCAGTACGCGGGTCACCGCAGCGACGGCAATCCGTATAACTTGCCGTAGGACCTGCTCGCACGCCCACTCAGTAGGCCCGATTTACGCTCAGGCCCCGGCCGGCACAATCGCCCGCCGGGGCTTTTGCTGTTTAGGGGTATTTGCAAGCAGCCACGTACTTGGCAGCTTGCCGTGGGGAACCTGGCACGTAACGACGAGCAGCCCCCAGGCTCGCTGCTGTGTGTTGGGGACACCGAAAGGAAAGGATTATTTTTCTGTTCAACGTTTTTCAATTATCCTCTTTGAATATACCTCCATTGGGGGCATCGCCACTCGCGGCGGGGCGGGCGACGATGCAGTTCGCAAATCGAGTGATTGCAGACACTTGAAAAATCATCCACCAGCAGCCTCGCCCAGTAAGGCCTGCTTCCCAGCCAAGTCCATCGCCGCATGTCAGCCAAACCCATTCGGCGCGCGGAATATTGCTCTAAAGACCTGCAAATAAATCTTGCACTCACATCAGCTCTTGCTTATCTTTCGCCCAGCCATGTCGGCAGCGGCCGCGACAGGGCACCTTCCCGCAGCCGCGGGCCAATACCCCTCGGCCGCCAACACCTGCCGTTTACACCTTCGTTCGCTGAAAATCCGCAGCACGTTGGGCCAGCCAGGCACGCATCCGCATTGCTCAGCCCGCCCCGGGGGAATTGCGGCTTTCAGTCCTACCTCACCGACTGTTTGGGCCAGACGGAGCAAGTAGCACGCTAGAGGTCGGCGCATCGGCGTCGGCACTCGAGTCTCAGCAAACATCCCTGCCGCACGGGTCCTGCGGGGGAATCGTTGGACCTGCTGCGTCGCTCGCATAGCAGTCCCGTTGTAGGGCGTCCGCGCTCGGACTGCGCGCTCATGCGGCGGCTCAGGTTGGGCCAGCCAGGAACGGACACCTGTTTACCGCGCGACCTAATCGATTCGTCATCTACAGACGTGACGCGCCGCCCCCAAGCGGCATGGTCTTTGTCCTATTTTTCGGAAAGGGGTACTTGATGCACGCTCGAAGTCGATCGGGTTTTACCCTGGTGGAGCTGCTGGTGGTGATCGCCATCATCGGCATCCTGATTGCCATGCTGTTGCCGGCCATTCAGGCCGCCCGCGAATCGGCCCGCAGGGCCAACTGCGCCAGCAACCTGCGGCAGTTGGCCATTGGCGTGACCACGTACGCGGACCGTAACAGTGAGCAGTTGCCGCCTACTTCGTACAAGCATCACGGCTGGCTCACGTTCATGTGGCCGGTGATGGACAATGCGCCGATCTACTCTCAGCTTCGGCTGCAGAACGATGCGACAGACGACACGACCGCCAACGTCAATGAGAGCGGCCTCACCAACGCCTACGTCCACTCGCGGTATCGGTCCGACATGATGTACTGCCCAACCCGCGGGTTCCGCACCACAACCTGGTCCGTCTCCGGCGCCAACTCGGGCCGCAGCGGCGAAGGCTCGGTGAATGGCCAGGCTGTCGACTACCTGCCGGTCTCGATTGTGTACAAGCCTTCGAGCTGGTCGCAGTTCGCCTGGACGACCAATCCCACGGCCCAGTATCTGATGGGCGCGATCATTGGTCCGCGCAGCGCGAAGACCGTCACGAGCGGCACCTACACGACTGTCTCCCTCACATCGGCCGTGACCATCGGCGGTGTGACCGACGGCATGACCTATACCGTGATCGCCGGCGAGAAACACCTGCCAACGCGGAGCGTGGGTGCCCAGTACGCCGATTATCCCCGCAGCCCCGGCATCTTTGAGAGCTACAACGACTTCTTCGTCAACCGCGTGATCGGCCTGGGGCTTGCTCAACGGCCCGATTCGGCCGAGTGGAGCTACGATAACCCGATGCCGAACCAGAATATCCTGACGGCCGGTGCCGCGATGACCGACAAGTACCTGCTGTTCGGCAGTTGGCATCCCGGCATTTGCCAGTTTGTGTTCGGCGATACGCGGGTGGCCGCCATCAAGAACTTCACGGATCCGCAAACGCTTCAGTACGCGGGTCACCGCAGCGACGGCAATCCGTATAACTTGCCGTAGGACGTTGCGGTACGTCCCACCGTACCCGCGATCAACGACATCGAAGGCCCCGGTCGGCACAACTGCCCGCCGGGGCCTTTGCCTTTATGGCGCACGTTGCCTAAGAGGCTGTCCAAAAAGCGGTCTTGGATGAATGCCGGTTGAGTGGTTAAA
>CALBRZ010000095.1 GCA_937927735.1 uncultured Planctomycetales bacterium | reverse complement strand
TTCAGAGCAAGTACACCCCAGAGGACTCGAACCTCTAACCTTCGGTTCCGTAGACGGAAGCCTCGATAGCGCAACTACTATAACCGCCAAAGAGTTGCGCCAAGTTGGCCGCGGCGAGGTGCCCACTATGGTGCCGAGGCCACCAGGTGCCGATTCTGGGCCCCCTTTGCCGCCCGATTTGGCCCGCGTCGTGGCTGCCTGGGATCGCCTGCCCGACGCCATCAAGGCTGGGGTTCTCGCGCTCGTTCAAGCGGCGGGGGGCACGGATGCCTAGCCCCGTATCCGCCCACGCCGCCCACGTTTGCGCCTGTCGCGTTCCTCTGGCGCACGGCCATCGTCTCTCCTATCCGCCGCTCGCCCGCCCAAGGGCCACCAGGGGCGTGATCCCCGTCCCGTTCGCGGCCAGCGGTTCCTTCCCGGCAGGAATCTTCCGGTGCCCCACGCGGGAACAGCCGCCATTCACAGCACAGTTTGTTTTACTTGTCCGAACGCGCAAATGCAGTTAGAAACATGAGTAACGACGCAGAAGCCCCCGTCCCGCCTTCAGACTACGGCAATGCCCCGAAATTGTGCCAGTCCATCGAATGGTATGCCGAGGGCCAGTCTCGCGAGGTCGAGGTGGGCGGCATTCGGGTGACGATCCGATTCGTTGGTCGAAGGGGGCGGCGCAGTCGGATTTCCATCGTAGCTCCGTCGGGGGCGGTATTTCGGGATGCGCAATAGCAACCAACTATCCTTGGCGGCTGCCGGTTTATCGAATGAGAGAGGCAAGCGGAGGCAACATGCAGTTAGAAAAAGGCAGCGACACCCTCCGCAATCTTGGAAACCAGTTGTTCCAGATCGTCGAAGAGTTGAGCGGGAGCAGGCCGAAGTGGCTGCCCAAGGGCGGCTGGTATCAGGCGGATTCCCCCGCCGGCCCATACATGTACTTCCGGTTTGTCGGTGAAAGAGCGCGGAAACTGCCGCCAGAGTCCGCAATGCTCAATGCCAAATGGGATGACCGGCTTGCATCCAGTCAACCTGAACGTGGCAACAACTGGTGGGGAGAACCATCGGCTGATGTGATCGCCCGGGCGGGATCGGTTGAGGATTTTGTCCGAGCCGAAGCGTTCATCCGCAATGTCTACCAACTTGTTACTACTGGAGACCTACCTCGCCATGAGGCCAGCCAAGACGAGTTTCGGCTTGCAGAAGAGGTAGAGCCTGGGATGACCTACCGCGAAGGAGATGTGAGGCGGATTGAAGTCAACCGCTTCGAACGCGATTCCAAAGCCCGAAGGGCATGTATTAAAGCGCACGGTACGAAGTGCTGCATCTGTGAGTTTTCGTTCGGGGCTGAATACGGCCCGGAGGCCGACGGATTCATTCACGTCCACCACCTCCGGCCGCTGTCTGAGATCGGTAGCACATATGAGGTAAACCCGGTTGAGGACTTACGGCCGGTGTGCCCGAACTGTCACGCCTACTTACACCTGGGTGGTCGGTGCCGTAGCATAGACGAGGTGCGGCAAGTTCGAGCACGTTTCAGGCAGGTCTAAGCAGACGCGCCTGATCGCTCCACAGTTCCGCTCGCGGGAGACTAGCTAACAAAACAAGTTGCACGAATAATCTCTCAGTGGCAGGCCGTTTCTGGTTCGCCTGCCCGCCGCCCTGAATTGCCGGGGCCGCACTCCGCATCTCGGAGTTCACCAGCACAAGTACACGTGCTCAAGGTGCGCTCCCATGAAGATCGAGTTGTGGACGCTATCTCAGATCAAGCCTTACCCGAACAATCCCCGGCTGAATGACGATGCCGTGGACGCCGTCGCCGCGTCGCTACGGGAGTTCGGTTTCCGCCAGCCCATCGTGGTCGATACCGAGGGCGTGATCATCTGCGGGCATACCCGCTGGAAGGCGGCGCAGAAGCTGGGGCTGGAGAAAGCCCCAGTCCACGTGGCCAAGGACCTGTCACCTGAGCAGATCAAGGCCTATCGCATCGCCGACAACCAAACGGCGTCGTTGGCCGAATGGGATTACGATCTGCTGCCTATCGAACTGGGCGAGCTCCAAGCCGCCAACTACGACCTGGACCTGCTAGGCTTCGATCAGGACGAACTGGCCAAGCTGCTCGGCGGTGAGCTGCAAGAAGGCCTCACCGATCCTGACGACGTGCCCGAGCCACCAGACGCGGCGATCACGCAGCCAGGCGACTTGTGGATTCTCGGCGAGCATCGATTGCTGTGCGGCGACAGCAGCAAGGTGGAAGACCTGGACCGGTTGCTCGACGGCGCGGTGATCCACTTGGTGAACACCGATCCGCCCTACAACGTGAAGGTTGAACCGCGCAGCAACAACGCCATCGCCGCCGGGCTGAGTTCGTTTGCCAACCCCAACGATCCGGCCGCCAAAAAGCTCAAGTCAGGCCAGGGCAATGCGGCGTTCGACATTGCCCGCCGACCACCGCTGCGCGGCGGTGCCCAGACCAAGGTGCCGGCCGCGATGCACCACCAGGGGCTCGACCTGGCTCGGCATCCCGAAAAGGCCAAACCAACGAGCAAGAAGCTGCGGGCCAAGGATCGGCCGTTGGAGAACGACTTCGTGACCGACGAGGCCTTCGACCAGTTGCTGGACGCCTGGTTCGGCAACCTGGCCCGGGTGCTGGTGCCGGGACGCGGGTTCTACATTTGGGGTGGCTATGCGAACCTCGGCAACTACCCGCCGTTCCTCAAGAAGCACGGCTTGTACTTTTCGCAGGGAATCGTGTGGGACAAGCAGCATCCCGTGCTAACCCGCAAGGATTTCATGGGTGCGTTCGAGATCTGCTTCTACGGTTGGCGGGAAGGGGCGGGCCACTCGTTCTTCGGGCCCAACAACGTCACCGATCTGTGGCACGTCAAGAAGGTCAACCCGCAAAACATGGTGCATCTGACCGAGAAGCCCGTCGAACTAGCGGTGCGAGCGATGCAGTATTCATCGCGCACCGGGGAGAACGTGCTTGATCTGTTCGGCGGCAGCGGCAGCACGCTAATCGCCGCCGAGCAGACCGGGCGGCGGGCGTATTTGATGGAACTGGATTGTCTGTACGCCGACGTCATCGTCCAGCGGTGGGAACAGTTCACTGGGCGTACGGCCCAGCGCATCGCAGCCGACGAGCAAACCCCAGCCGAGGCCGGGGCGTAGGAGGATGGCGATGTTGGTACAAGCGCGTGGCGGCCTACCGCTGCGAGAAGTATTCGGCCAGGCGGCGATAGGCGTCCGCAACGTCGATCGTGTATTCGACCGCCCATTTCTGGATTTGCCGTTTGGCCGCGCGGTAGCTATCCAGCACCGCGGCGTCGTGGCCGTTGCCGTCCTCGTCCATCACGCACATCATGCCGTCGATGATTTCGATCGTGTGCTGCATCGCTTGTTCTCCCATGGTTGGCGTCGCGGCCCGTCGAACGCCGGCGGTTGCCGCGGCATGACACATGAGCCAGCCCGGGCGAAAAACATCAAGCGGAGCAGCAAAAGAATTTTGCGAAATAATGATGACCGGCGCACGAGCCATTCGGAGGGCAGTTGCGGCGCGTTTGCGGGAACCCGCCCGTTGCCGCCCCGGGTCGCACTAGTTGGCCCACATGGCGACCGGCGGCGCGGGTTGCCCAACGAGGCCAGCCACGAGAAAACGCCCCGCGTGGTGGCACACAGGGCGTTCGGGCGGCGGGTTTGGGGGAGAGCGGCGTTAGCCGTTGGCGGCGAACTTGCCCCGTTCGGTCTTGGCAAACCGGGCTTCGTTCCCCTTGGTGGCGATCTCGCGCAGGATGGCACTGTACAGCGTTTGCGCGGGCGTCTTGCCGCCGGGGCTTGTCCAGAGTTTCTGTTCGGCCATCGCGTCGACCATCTCCTTGGTGGTCATCGCGGTCTTGGATTCCGCCAGCACCTTGGCGGCGGCATCGATCGCGCTCAGCTTCTTGGTCTTGGCCTCGCCGTTGGTGGCGGGCTTAGCTTTCTTCGGCGTTGCCGTCTTGGCTGCCTTCTTCGGCGCCGCCTTCTTGGCAGCGGACTTGGGGGCGGAGGCCTTGGTAGTTTTTTTCGTGGTCGTCATGGTTCAGCTCCACTCGGAAAGGGTCGATGGGGTGGCTGCCATCATCAGGCGGCGGGAACCACCCGCCGCGACCCGGGGCACCCACGCGAAGCAGTGGGTCCGGCGGGTTTCGGCTTACAGGCCCAACTCGTCGAGCAGGCGGTTGTATTCGTCGACCCCCAAGAAATCGATCAGCGTGTTGGCGAACCATTCCAGTTCGAGGAGGCCTTGGGTGGCCCCTTCGGTCGGGGCCTTGTACATCGTCGCCGGCTGCAGGAAGGCGATGATCGTGGCGACGCCCGCGGGCGAAAGGTTGTCGCGGATCACCCGCTCGAAAGCCTCTTGGTCGATCGCCCCGCTCATCCGCTCGTCGTTGTTGGCGCTCATGGTTTGGCTCCTGGTTGGTGGTGTGATGTTTCGCTACGACAGTCACACATGAGCGGTGCGGGCGAAAAAACATCAAGCGAGCTTCGGCAGCTTTTCAGCGGAATTCCGCAGGTTTTTCCGGGGCATATGAGGGCGGCCCGGCATGGCCATCCGCATGCAGTTGGCTCAGCGGCAAGAAGTCAAACCGGCATTTGCGTCACATGCGTCACATGCGTCATCGCCTGCGTTCTTGGGCGATTGATTTGCGTCATTCGTGCAACGCCGCGCGTCATCCCATCGCGATTTGCGTCACCTTCCATGAACCCGTTGCACCGCTTTGCACGACATTGCATTGACGGTCATGACGCCTGCCGAAAGTGACGCTGCTGACGCACTTCCCCTACCGCACCGAAAACACACCATGAGCGACCGCCAATCGAATCCCATCAATCCGACCGCCCTGCGAATTGCGGATGCGGCACGCCTGCTAACAGCCGTTGGCGGTCAAGCGATCTCCGAATCCGCGATTCGCGATGATCTTGATGCCGGCGCGCCCACGAATGCCGACGGTACGATCAACCTGGTCCACTATTGTGCCTGGCTAGTGAAAGAGATGGGCCGCAGCGCGGGGGAACGCGATGGCAACTGACCCCCGCAAGCTGCGTCCCAGCGAACTGTGCCGACTGCTCAACTCGACGCCGCTGGGCGAGGTGATCAACGAACGGCAACTGCATCGCCACCGCACTCGGGCTGGCATGCGGATCGGCGACGGGCGATATGTCGATCTGCTGCGCTACACCGCCTGGTTGGTCGAAACGCGGCACGCGCCCAAACCTGAGCCGGAAGGCGATCCCTACGAAAAGCTCAAGGAACGTGCCCGAGCGCGGAACGTAGCGATTGCGATCGCCGGCCGCGACATCGGCGAGTTGCCCGATGTGGGCAACCTGGATCGCAAGGCGCAAGCGGCGTCGGATTTCCGCTTCTTCTGCGAATCCTACTTCCCGCTGACGTTCCACCTGCCCTGGTCGCCGGACCACTTGAAGGTGATCGCCAAGATCGAACAGGCAGTGTTGCGTGGCGGGCTATTCGCCATGGCTATGCCGCGTGGTTCCGGCAAGACCACGATCTGCGAGTGTGCGTGCATCTGGGCGGTGCTGTACGGGCACCGCGAGTTCGTCTGCCTGATCGGATCGGACGAAGGACATGCCATGGACATGCTCGATTCGATCAAAATGGAACTCGACGGCAACGATCTGTTGCTGGAGGATTTTCCCGAGGTGGTTTATCCGATCCAGTGCCTCGATGGGATCGCCAACCGCTGCAACGGGCAGCTTTACAAGGGGGAGCGGACGCACATCGGCTGGACCGCCCGCGAAGTCGTGCTGCCCACCATGCCCGGCAGCGTGGCCAGTGGGGCGATCATCAAGGTCGCCGGCATCACCGGCCGGATTCGCGGCATGAAGTACAAGCGGGCCGATGGGCACACCGTGCGGCCGTCGTTGGTTGTGCTCGACGACCCACAAACCGATGAATCGGCCCGGTCGCTCTCGCAGTGCGCCACCCGCGAAGGCATCCTGGCCGGCGCGATCCTCGGCCTGGCTGGGCCCGGCAAGAAGATCAGCGGCATCATGCCCTGCACGGTGATCCGCCCCGGCGACATGGCCGACAACATCCTCTCGCGCGACAAGCATCCGGAGTGGAACGGCGAACGGACCAAGATGGTCTATTCGTTCCCAGACGACGAAAAACTCTGGCAGCGGTACGGGGAGCTGCGGGCCGAAAGTCTCCGCGCCCACGGCGACATTCGCCTGGCGACCGAATTCTACGCAGCTGATCGCGACGCCATGGACGCCGGCGCACGGATCGCCTGGCCCGAGCGGTTCAACCACGATGAGCTCTCGGCCATCCAGCACGCGATGAACCTCAAGCTGCAGGACGAGGCGGCTTTCTTCGCCGAATACCAGAACGAACCGCTGCCGGTGGAAGCGGCCGAGAACGACGACCTGACCGCCGCTCAGATCGCGGCCAAGATCAACCGCATGCAGCGGCGCGCCATTCCCATCGGTTGCAACCACCTGACGATGTTCATCGACGTGCAGGCGAACCTGCTGTTCTATGTGGTGGCCGCCTGGGAGGACGATTTCACCGGCTACGTGGTCGATTACGGTTCGTTCCCCGACCAGCAGCGGCCGTACTTCACGCTTCGCGACGCCCGGTTGACGCTGACCGCAGCAACCAAGGCGGCGGGCCTCGAAGGTTCGATCTACGCCGGCCTCGAGCAGTTAACCGGCAGTTACCTCGGCCGCGAGTGGCGGCGCGACGACGGAGCCATGCTGCGGATCGAGCGCTGCCTGGTCGACGCCAACTGGGGATCGAGCACCGACGTGGTCTACCAGTTCTGCCGACAGTCGGCGCACGCGGGCATCGTGCTGCCGAGCCATGGGCGGTTCGTGGGCGCGTCGAGCCAACCTTTCTCGGAATACAAGCGCCGGCCAGGCGACCGGGTGGGGCACAACTGGCGGATGCCCAACGTGGCCGGCAAGCGGGCGGTTCGGCACGTGGTCTACGACACCAACTTCTGGAAGTCGTTCGTGTACGCCCGGTTGGCCGTGGCGATGGGCGATCGGGGCTGTCTCTCGCTGTTCGGCGAAAGCGCCGAGCAGCACCGGTTGTTCGCCGAGCATCTCACCGCCGAGTACCGGGTGAGGACAGAAGGCCGGGGCCGCACCGTGGACGAGTGGAAGCAACGTCCCGAGCGGGGCGACAACCACTGGTTCGATTGCCTCGTCGGGTGCGCCGTGGGCGCTTCGATCCAGGGCTCGGTGCTGGCAGGCACCGGCGGCAGCGTCACAATCGTCACTCGCGAACGGATCAGCTTTGCAGAGCTTCAACGGAGAAAACGGGCGTGAAGCAGGAATCGCAAGAAAAGGACGAACGCGACGATGACCGGGGCCTCCGCTGCCGGCATTGCGGGTGCCGGCATTTCTACGTCATCTATACCCGGCGCGCCATAGGCGAGAGACTCGTACGGCGTCGCGAATGCCGGCATTGCGGGCAACGGGTTACGACGAGCGAACGGATTATCGGGTAAGTTGGCGGCGCGTAAGTCTATTATTTGCAATGCATTGCCGCGAGATTGGATTTGACGCAATGCAATTCGTCGTCCATAATACCTCCAGTTGTTGTCTTCTGGAGGTTATTTGGACATGACCAAGCGGCCACCCAACCCTATCGAACGGGCGAAGTCTATCTTCAGGCAGCACGGAGGTATGCTGCGCATGTCGGCCGCGATTGAGGCTGGCATTCATCGGGAAACGCTGAAGAAGATGGTCGATCAAGGGGACGTTCAGAAGATCAGTCGAGGCCTCTATCAACTGGTCGATGCCCCTCCCCCCTCTCATCCTGATCTGGCTGCCGTGGGAGCCAAAGTACCATCGGGCGTTATCTGCCTGATCTCGGCACTTTCTTTCCACGAGATCACGACCCAGATCCCTCACGAGGTCTATCTGGCCATCGACCGCAACGCGGAGCCGCCACGGATCGACTACCCGCCTGTTCGCGTCTTTCGCTTCAGCGGAAAGGCGTTCACCGAAGGGATAGAGAATCACGACGTTGGGCCTGTAACCGTGCGAGTCTACTCACGGGAAAAGACCCTTGCCGATTGCTTTAAGTACCGCAACAAAATCGGGCTGGACACATGCCTTGAAGCGCTTCAACTCTACAAGCAACAGCGCCGCTACAATATTGATGCGATTTTCAAGTACGCCGCCATCTGCCGCGTCAGCCATGTGATGCGCCCTTACATTGAGGCCACGCTGTGAAGGACCGGAAGCCAAAGAACATCGCAGCCTCTGTCCGGCAGCGGCTCTTCAATATCGCAAAGTCCTCGGATCGGCCGTTTCAGGAGGTGCTGCAGTATTACGCGATGGAACGGTTTCTCTATCGACTGACGCAGTCGCCTCACGCCGACCGCTTCGTGTTGAAAGGGGCGTTGATGTTCCATGTGTGGGGAGCTCCGACCTCTCGGCCGACGAAAGACATCGACCTGCTCGGGCACATGGAGAATACCACCGCGGCGCTGGCAGCAGTTATGCGCGATATTTGCAATCAAACCGTGGAGGCAGATGGCCTCGACTTTGACCCGCAAAGTGTCGCGGCCGTGGTGATCAAGGAGGACGCCGACTACGAGGGAGTACGAGTCACATTCCGCGGCACGCTCGAGAACGCCCGCATCGCCATGCAGATCGATGTCGGATTCGGCGACGTAACGTATCCCAGTCCCGAGGTAACGGAGTATCCGACGATCCTCGATCACGCCGCCCCACAACTGCGCGGGTACGCCCGAGAAACGGCGGTTGCGGAGAAGTTTGAAGCGATGGTGAAACTTGGGCTGGCAAACAGCCGGATGAAGGATTTTTACGACATCTGGGTGCTGTCCCGACAGTTCGATTTCGATGGGGCGAAGTTGGCCTCGGCTATTGAGAAGACGTTTGCTCATCGCGGCACCACCGTGACGCCGCAGCCCACGGCGTTTTCGAAGGCCTTTGCAACCGATCCGACCAAGGTTATGCAGTGGCAAGCGTTCTTGCGAAAGTCGCGGCTGAATGATGCTCCCGTCGAGCTTGCGGAGGTCGTCGGCGCTGTTGCGGCATTCCTGATTTCACCTGCTGAAGCAATATGCGACGGTCAATCTTTTGGGGAAACCTGGCGTGCTCCAGGTCCATGGCCATCATAAACCGCATTGCTGTACGAAAATTCTCGGTGCAAGTCGATGCGGGTTGATGAAGCATTATCTACATGCGTAACGATTGCGTTATCCCGCTGAAATCGCGGCTCGCAAGTGCGGTCACGCTGGGTATAAAGTGATGCAGACAACCAATTCGGGCGACACCGCCGGCTAGCTACCGGCGGTGAACCCAGCCGACACCAAGGCCAATGCGGAGGCCGCATCCTCCGCACTGGCCTTTTTTCGTTGGCTCGCCCGACTGGTTGTTCCTCTGGAGTAGCGAAATGCCCGACAACCTCGACAACGCGATCCACGACAACGCCCAGGGGCCGGCGAAGGCCTCGGGCGACTCGGGCTCGATCGAGCAGCACAAGCTGCCCGACCAGATCGCGGCCGACAAGTACCTCTCGTCCAAGGCGGCCACCAAGTCGAAGCGTCGCGGTCTGGTGTTCAACAAGCTCGTGCCCCCGGGAGCCCAGTAGTGCTTGGCTGGCTGTCCAACCTGTTCGCCACCAAAGCGCCCCGTACCGCGACGGGTCGGACGGTACGAATCGTCCGCGCCAAGTACGACGCCGCTGGTACGAACCACGATAACCGCCGCCACTGGGCGGGTGCCGATGGCCTTTCGGCCAACGCCGCCAACAGCCCCGAGGTGCGGCGCACCTTGCGGAACCGTGCCCGCTACGAGGTGGCCAACAACAGCTACGCCCGCGGGATCGTGCTCACGTTGGCCCACGATGTGGTCGGCACCGGGCCGCGCCTGCAGCTGTTGACTAGCGATTCCGACGCCAACAACCGGATCGAACACGAGTTCGGCCGCTGGGCCAAGTCGATCGGCCTGGCCGAGAAGCTCCGCACGATGCGGATCGCCCGTGCCGAGGACGGCGAGGCGTTCGCGATCCTGACCAGCAATCCTCGCCTGTCCACCCTGGTGAAGCTGGACCTGAAGCTGATCGAAGCCGACCAGGTCACCACGCCTGACTTGAATCCGATGCAGGGCGGGATCGACGGCATCGTGTTCGACGAGGCGGGCAACCCGATCGAATACCACGTGCTCAAGCAGCATCCGGGCGATAACCAGATTGGCCTTGGGTCGCCTCGTGATTACGACCATCTGCCAGCCGAAGCGGTGATTCACTGGTTCCGCGCCGACCGCCCTGGCCAGGCCCGCGGGATTCCCGACATCATGCCGGCGCTGCCGCTGTTCGCCCAGTTGCGGCGGTTCACCCTGGCGGTGCTGGCCGCCGCCGAAACGGCCGCCGACTTCGCAGGCATTTTATACACCGACGCGCCGGCCAACGGCGAAGCCGACGCCGCCGAACCGTTCGAGCCGATCGAACTGGAGAAGCGGGCGCTGCTGACCATGCCGGGCGGCTGGAAGATGAGCCAGATGGAAGCGGAGCAACCCGCGACCACCTATGCCGAGTTCAAACGGGAGATTCTGAATGAGATCGCCCGCTGCCTGAATATGCCGGCCAACGTCGCGCGGGCCGATTCGTCGGGCTACAACTACGCCTCCGGCCGGCTGGACCACCAGACCTACTTCAAAGCCATTCGCGTCGAACAGTCCCACCTGGAATGCGTGGTGCTCGACGCCATCCTGGCCGCCTGGCTGGATGAAGCCGCGCTCATTCCAGGTTTACTACCGGAAGGCTTGCCCCCCATCGCCGCCTGGGACCATCAGTGGTTTTGGGATGGGCATGAACACGTCGATCCGGCCAAGGAGGCCTCGGCGCAGGCCACCCGCCTGGCCAGCCACACCACCACGCTGGCCGAGGAGTTCGCGCGCCGCGGATTGGACTGGGAAGAGCAACTGCGGCAGCGTGCCAAGGAAATCTCGCTGCTGAAGGAACTGGGCATCGCGGCCACGGCGCAACCGGTGGGGGCCGGCGAGGAAGAACCCGAAGACGAAGAACTGGAGGTCGCCGATGCCGCCTAAGCCGAGCGAACTGCGGCTGGTGAGCCCCGTCGAGGTCACGCTCGAGGCGGGGGATGCCGGCGACGCCAAGCCGGCGCTGGTGCATGTGGCCGCCTACAGCGGCGGGCTGATGACCGTGGCCGGGTTCGGTCCGCTGGTGATCGATATCGAAGGGATCGAATCGCCCGAGCGGGTTCCCCTGCTGGCCGATCACGAGAACCGGATCAACGCGGTGCTGGGCAGCGGAACGCCGGCCCGAGGCGATGGCCGGCTGGCGGTTGAAGGCACCTTGTCGCGGACCAACGAACTGGCTTTGCGGGTGATCGAGCTGCACCGCGACGGCGTGCCCCTGCAGGCCAGCGTCGGTGCCGAACCCCTCGAAACGGAGCGAATCGCCAAAGGGAAGCAGGTCGTGGTCAACGGCCGCACTATCCGCGCCGAGGCGTCCAGCTTTCTGCTGGTGCGCCGCTCGCGATTGAAACACGTGGCCATCGTGCCCAACGGAGCCGACGGCAGCACCAGCGTCAACATTGCGGCGGCGGCCGCAGCTACCAAGGAGATCAACATGGAATTCGCCCAGTGGATCGAAGCCCAAGGGTTTGCCGCTGCCGACCTCGACGAGAAGCAAACCTCCAGCCTGCAGGCGATGTTTGACGCGCAGGCCGGCGGCACGAATCGCCCCGGTGCCACGGCGGGCAAGGACGTGGCAGCCACCGCCGTGGCTGACCTGCGGGCGGAACTGGCGGCCGAAACGGCCCGCGTGGCTACGATCCGCAAAGTGTGCGGCGGCAAGCACGCCGATATCGAAGCCCAGGCGATCGGCGAAGGTTGGGATGCCAACCGCACCGAACTAGAAGTGATGCGGCAGGATCGCCCCAAGGCCCCGGCCATCCACGCCGGCGGCGACGGCTCCCTGGTCTCGGCCGAGGTGATCGAGGCGGCGCTCTGCGGCACGCTCAACACGCCCGGCCGCGAAAAGCTGTTCTCCGAGAAAACCCTGGAGGCGGCCGACAAGAAGTATCGCCAGCTGGGCCTGCAGGAACTGATCCTGATGGCGGCGCACGCCGGCGGCTACACCGGCCGCACCACGATCACGCGCGACTCGCTGCCGGAGATTTTTCGGGCGGCGTTTACGCCGATTAACGCGGCGTTCAGCACGTTGTTGCTGCCGGGCATCTTCTCGAACGTGGCCAACAAGGAACTGCTGGCCGGGTTCATGGAGGAAGACCAGAGTTGGCGGGAGGTGTCGGTCACCCGCACCGTCAGCGACTTCAAAACGGTCACCAGCTACCGGTTGCTGGATGACATGGAATACGAGGAACTGGCTCCCGATGGCGAAATCAAACACGGCAAGCTGTCCGAGGAATCGTATACCCGGCAGGCCCGCACCTACGCCAAGATGTTCTCGCTGACCCGCGTGGCGATCATCAACGACGATCTCGGGGCATTTGAAGACCTGCGGACGCGGCTGGGTGCCGGCGCGGCCCGCAACTTCAACAGCGTGTTCTGGGCCCGGTTCATCAACAACAGTTCGTTTTTTACCTCGCAGCGAGGCAACTACATCACCGGCAACGATTCGGCGCTGGACGTGGATGGAACCGGATTGCAGAAGGGCATCCTGGCGTTCCGCAAGCTGAAGTCGCCCGACGGCAAGCGGCTGGGCGGCATCCCGAGCATCCTGCTGGTGCCGCCGGAGTTGCAGTTCATCGCCCAGCGGCTGTTCCAAAGCACGACCGTCAATACCGGTGGCAGTTCCACCAAGGACATGGTGCCCAACGACAACATCCACGCCGGCAAGTACCGGCCGGTGGTGGTCGACTGGCTGAGCGACACGTCGTTCACCGGCAACTCGGCCAAGGCGTGGTACCTGCTGCGGAGCCCCTCGATTCTCGCGCCGGTGGTGGTCAGCTTCCTCGACGGCATCCAAACACCGACGGTGGACGTGGCTGAAGCGGACTTCAACCAGTTGGGCGTCCAGTTCCGCGGCTACCACGACTTCGGGGTGGACTTCGCCGAGTACCTGGCCGGCATCAAGAGCAAGGGCGAAGCGTAAGCGGCGCCGCTATCCACAAGGAGCACCTTTATGGCAATCGCGCAGTTCGTCCACGATGGCCGAGCCATCGACTATCGGCCCGGGAGCGATGTCGCCGCCGGCGACGTGGTGGTGCAAGGCGACCTCATTGGGATCGCCAAATTGGATATCGCCTCGGGTGCCCTCGGTGCGCTGGCGGTGGAGGGCGTGTTCGACGTGGCCAAGGAGGCGAGCGGCGGTGTGACCTTCGCCGTCGGCGCGCCCGCCTATTGGGATACCGCGAATGAGGTCGCGGTCGCCAGCGACAACGAAGGTGCCAACAAGCTGCTGGGCAAGGCAGTATTGGCCGCAGGCGATAACGATGCCACGGTTCGCGTCCGCTTGACGCAGTAATGGGAAGCAACCTTGATGGCCGACCTGCTCGCCCACGGTTCGAACTGGCTCGAAAGCCAGCGCACCAAGCACTGCACCCGCGAGGTGACGTACTGGCGAGGCGGGGAATCATTCGCGGTGAAGGCGACCATCGGCCGTACCGAGTTCAAGAGCGACAACGGTGAAACCGTGCGAATCGAGTACACTGACCGCGACTTCTTGATCCTGGCTGCGGACCTGGTGCTTGCCGGACAACCCATCACGCCGAAGGCCGGCGATCAACTGCGGGAAACGCAAGGCGAAGCGACTTATGTATTCGAGGTCATCGCCTGGCGCTACTCCGATCCTTATCGCCAAACCTTCCGCATCGAAACCAAGCACGTGGAAACTGAGGCTTCAGGCTTCAGTCCATAGGCTTCAGGCAAAGGCAGCGGGGGCGAATCGATGAAAGATGGCCTTAACCATCAAGTCCGAAGCCTTTTCCCTAGCGTCTGAAGTCTGACGCCTGGAGCCTATTCGTGGCGACGATCAACAACATCGCTGACGCCATTGTGGCCGAGCTCAACGCGGCCACGTTTGGCCAGCCGGTAACGGCCGTGCGGCACTACCTGCCGAGCTTCGAACTTACTGAGATGCAAGCGCTGCACGTGACCGTCGTGCCCAAGAACGTGCTGCTGGCCGGCGGTGACCGCTCGCGCAGCCAGGGCGATTACAGCGTCGACGTTGCCGTGCAGCGGAAGTTTCAGACCGGCGACAACGCGGAACTGGATACGCTGGCCGATCTGGTGGAGGAAATCGCGGATCACTTTCGGGCCAAGCGGTTGTCTTCGTACCCCAACGCCGTCTGGCTGAAGACCGAACAGAGCGTGCTGTACGCCCCCGAGCACATGGAAGAACTGCGGCAGTTCACGAGCGTACTCACACTCACTTACCGGGTGCTCCGATGAGATGGTGGTTTGATCGAGCGATGTTCCTGTCGGTGATGCTGCTGCCGACGGCGATGGTGATGGGCTGCGCTGTGTGGCCGACTACCCGGCTTGTGGACCACGGCGACCGGATAGCACAGCGGCGGTTCGAGGCGATCGAGCGGACGCTATTGCGGATCGAGGCCAAGATCGACCAGCTGGGGAAACCATGATCGGCATCAAGTTTTCCGAAGCTAAGGGGATGTTCTTCGATCGCCCGGCGGTGATGAATGCCACCGATCGGGCCCAGCGGAAGGTGCTCAGCCGCTTCGGCGCGTTCGTCCGTCGCACGGCTCGCAGCAGCATCCGCAAGCGAAAGGCGGTTTCCCAGGCGGGCCAACCGCCCAGCAGCCACACCGGCCTGTTGAAGCGAACGATTTTCTTTCTGTACTCGCCCAATTCCCGCAGCGTGATCATCGGCCCGACCCTGCTGGGCAAAGGCACCGACGCCCCCCGCCTCTTGGAGCACGGAGATACGGTTATTCGCCGTCGACGCAAACGGCGGGTGCGGATGAAGTATCGGCCGCGGCCGTTTATGGGACCGGCCTTCGAGAAGGAACAGCACCAACTGCCCGCCCTGTGGCGGAACTCGGTCAAGTGATGAATAGGCACAAGGTTCAAGGCTTCGGGCTCTAGGGTTGGAAATGCACACCAAAGGTGGAACCCGACACTTCCTGAAGACTGTAGTCTGAAGTCTGAGGACTAATCATGGGCGTAAAGCTGGGAATGGACGCGAAGCTGTACCGCAACTCGGGCAGCTATGAGACACCGACTTGGGCCGAGGTGAAGAACGTCAAGGACGTGACGCTGAACCTGGAGGCTGGTGAAGCCGACGTCACCACCCGCGGCAACGCCGGCTGGCGGGCCAACATCGCCACCTTGAAGGACGCCAGCCTTGAGTTCGAGATGGTGTGGGATACCGACGACGATGATTTCTCAGCGATCCGCCAGGCGTTTCTGTCTAGTGGCGCGGTTGAGTTTGCGGTGATGGATGGCGACATCGAAACCGCTGGTTCGCAGGGTCTGCGGGCTACGGTGGCGATCACGGGCTTCAGCCGCAGCGAGCCTTTGGAGGAAGCCATCTCCGTGAGCGTAACGGCCAAGCCCACCTATGCCGACAACCCTCCCGAATGGATGACGGTGGAATAGGCGTCAGACGTCAGGCTAGAGGCTTCAGGAAGACGAACGCAACGAACGAATCAAGCCATTGAGAACTTTGGCCGTTTCCTGTGCCGCCGCGGCAAATGATTCGTAGTCCGGTTCGACGATGAAACCCAGGCGTTTGGCTAATGAACCTTGATAGTCCAATTCGCAGACCGAACCATAAGCCATCTCAAGAAAGCGAATGTACTCAACTTCAGAACTCCTAGCGCAGCCTTCCACGATGTTCGAAGCGGTTGAAATTGCAGCGCGGCGCATTTGCGAAGTCAGACCAAACTGCTCGGTCCGAGGAAAATCCATGGTGACTCGGTACGTCAGCAACACCAATGAGTCGGCTAGTTCGAAGGCGCGAAGCTTACGGTGTTCGCGCATGCATTCTCTCCTGAAGCCTAAAGTCTGGAGCCTGTAGTCTAACATGACCACGTTCAATGACACCACCGGCCGCACCTGGACGATCTCGATCAACGTCGATGCGATCCGCCGCGTGCGATCGCTGCTAAACGTCAACCTGCTGGACGCAGTGGATGGCAAGCTGCTGGAACAGTTGGTCGTCGATCCGGTCCTCTTGTGCGACATTCTGTTCGCGCTGGTAAAGCCCGAAGCGGATGCCAAAAACGTCACCGATGAAGATTTCGGCCGGGCGCTGGGGGGCGATGCCCTCGATCACGCGACGACGGCGCTGCTGGAGGGCCTGGCCGATTTTTTCCCCAGCGCGAAGGCGGCGGTATTCCGCCAAGCGATCGAGAAGCTACGGGCGCTGGAGAAACTGGCGCTGGACACGGCGGCCAAGCGGCTGGCCAGCGGCGAACTGGAACAGCGGATGCGCGAACAACTGGGCGACCCGACGCTTGGAAACTGATCCATCAGCTAGCCGGGATCGTCGGAGTGGACCCGGGCCCGTTTACGTTGCGGGAATTGGTCTGGATGGCCGACGCCCGACAACTTGACGAATGGAACCACACGGCGGCGATCTTGGCAATGCTGGCCAATACGCACCGCGATCCCAAGAAGACCCGGCCGTTCAAACCGGCCGAATTCCATCCCGGCACAAGGCCCCGGCCGCAGCACCCCACTGAGAAAGTCAACGTCAGCGTACTCAAAACGGTCTTCGTGGACCGGGCACCTTCTCCAAGGTAAATAGCGATGGCATCCGGTCAAGGCATCCGAGCGGGCAAGGCGTTCGTCGAACTGTTCGCCGACGACACGCGCCTGGTCCGCGGCCTGAAGGCAGCCGAGCAGCGACTCAAGGCATTTGGGGCATCGGTGCGCGCGCTGGGCGGCAAGGTCATGGCAGCCGGGGCGGCGATCGTGACGCCGTTGTTGGCGGCCGCCCATCAATTCGCTGGAGTCGGTGCGAACCTGGATGATCTTTCGCAGCGGACCGGCGTCTCGGCTGAAGCGCTTTCGGAACTGGGCCACGCGGCCGAGATGAGCGGTGCCAGCCTTGAAAGTCTGGCGGGGGCATTGTTCCGCATGCGTCGGCGGGTTGCTAACGCGGCCAGCGGCGGTGGACCGGCCGTGCGGGCGCTGCGGGAATTGGGCGACCAGGCCAAGGCGATCACGCAGTTGCCGGTTGAAGACCAGTTCATGCACATCGTGGCGGCCCTCGAAGGCGTGGAGAACGAATCGCTCCGCGCGCAGTACGCCTTCGAGATTTTCGGCGACGGCGCTAAGGCTTTGCTGCCGCTGTTGAACGAAGGGGCGGCTGGCATCGAAGCGTTTCGTGCCCAGGCCCGTCAACTGGGTATCACGCTCAATAGCGAGCGAGGATGCAGCCGCGGCCGCCGCCTTCTCTGACGCCTGGGACATTCTGAAGAAGTCCCTAGCTGGAGTCGCCGCGCAGCTCGGCGCGGCCCTGATCCCGCTGCTTACGGACGTATTCACCCGTGTCACCGAGGTCGTTACCACGGTCATCGCCTGGGTGCGGCAAAACCAGCAACTGGTCATCGCCGTTTTCAAGCTGGCGATCGCCGCCATAGGAGCCGGTGCGGCCTTCGTCGTGCTGGGCACCATGATCTCAGGTATCGGCGCGGTGCTGGGGGCATTCGCTGGCATCGTCACCGGCGTAGGTACCGTGCTGGCCATGTTGGGCAAGATGATTGCGATGCTGCTTTCGCCGATCGTGATCGTGTCGGCGGCCGTTGCGGCGCTAGGAGCCTATCTGGTCTACGCCTCGGGCGTGGGGGCCAAGGCGCTGCAGTGGCTGGGCGCGCGGTTCGGCAACCTCAAGGCCGAGGCGCTCGCTGCCTGGCAGGGCATCGGCGATGCGCTGGCCGCCGGTGATATCGGCCTGGCCGCGAAAATTCTCTGGCTCACGCTCAAGCTCCAGTGGCAAAAGGGCGTGGCGGCCATCAACGAAGTCTGGGCCACGGTGAAGGAGTTCTTCCTGACCACCTGGACCGAAGCTGTGTATGGGGCAGCCCGCATCGCCACCAACGCCTGGGCTGGTTTGCAAACGGCCTGGGTGCATACGGTCGATTTTCTGCGGGACGCCTGGAGCGTGTTCACCACCTGGCTGGTCCAGGCCTGGCATACCTCGATCGGCTTCATCAAGAAGGCCTGGATCAAGCTCAAGAGCCTCTTTGATGATGAACTGGATGCCGAGGCGGAAATCACCCGCATCAACCAGGAAGTGGCCACCAAGAACCAGGCGGCCGAGGATGCACGCAACCGCCAGATCTTCGAGCGCGAGCAGGCCCGGCGGCAGCGGCTGGGCCAGATCGAGGGCGAGCGAACCGGAGCACTGGACCAACTCGAGCAGATGCGACAAGAGGAACATGCCGCGCGGCAGCGGCAGAACCAGGCCGATCAGACGGCATCGGAGCAGGCACTTGAGCAGGCCCGCAAGGAATGGCAGGACGCCATTGCCGAGGCAGCCCGCAAGCGGAAGGAAACCGAAGCGGCAACCGAGCCTGAACGGATGAAGAAAGCCCAATTGCATCTGAGTCAAATGAGCGAACTGATGACCGACCTGGGCGACGCCAAGGTCAGCGTGAAGGGGACGTTCAGCGCGTTTGGGGCGCGAGGCATCGGCGCGGAGGGCCCGGCCGAACGAACGGCCCGGTCAGCCGAGGAGATCGCCAACAACACCAGGCGGCTCTTGAATGAGGCCCAGCACGGAGGGATCGTGTTCGGATGAACGAGCAGCAAAACGAACCGGGCCTGCTGCGCAAGGCGGCCAATTTCAGCGTGGCGGTGGCGCGGCACGTGGCCGATGGCGGCCGCAAGGTCAGCGACGAGGTCGGCCTGGCCCGCCTGATTGTGTGTGCCGACTGTCCGGCCTTCAATCCCAACAAGATCGCCTGCCGGGAGCGGAAATGCGGCTGCCGCCTGAAAACCAAGGCCCGCTGGCGCAGCGAAAAGTGCCCGCTGGATAAGTGGCCGAAAGAGTCTGGAGTCCAGAGTCCGTAGGGTTGGTGATGCGAACCATCGTGCGAATCAAGGTCATCCTCTCTTCCTCCAGACTAAAGTCTCCAGACTACAGACTACAGATTACAGACTACAGACTCCCACCATGGCAATTGTCGTCGCCGAGAAATGGGATAGCCGCGAACTGAATGACGGCGACCAAGCAACGGTCGACCTGAAGTTCGTCGTTCGGGGCACGACGGACGACCTGGCGGCACGCGATGCGCTGCTTACGGAAGCACCGGAACTTTACGGCGGACTGGTACAGCAATCGGCCCACATGGAGCGGATTGCTTGGGATACCTGGGAAGCGTCGATCCGCTACGGTGAGCGCGAACGCAAAGAACCCGGCGAGTCGTCATTCGCTTTCGACACCGGCGGCGGCAATCAGCACATCACGCAAAGCCTGGCCACCGTCGGCGCGTATGCCGCGCCGGGTCAAATGGCTCCCAATTTCCGGGGAGCTATCGGCGTCACGCACGACAGCGTGGAAGGCGTCGACGTCACGATCCCGGTCTACAACTTCTCGGAAACGCACTACCTGGCAACCGAGGCCGTAACGGGAGCCTACAAGGCGGCGTTGTTCCATCTCACCGGCCGCGTGAACAACGCTCCCTTCAAAGGCTTCGCCGCCGGCGAGGTGCTGTTCCTTGGCGCATCGGGCTCCAAACGCGGCAAGGACGACTGGGAGATCACGTTCAAGTTCGCCGCCAGTCCCAATGCCTCCGGCTTGGTGGTCGGTGAGATCACCGGCATCACCAAGAAAGGCTGGGAGTACCTCTGTGTGCGGTATGCCGATGCCGAGGATACCGACGCCCACGTGTTGGTCAAAAAGCCGGTCGCGGCCTACGTCGAGCAGGTTTACCCGTACGGCAACTTCGCGGGACTAGGCATTGGAGTATGAGCACAATGGCGGGTGACGCCTTCAAGAAAGTTCAGTCGGGCCAGCCGCTGTCGATCCCGGCGGAGACGTTCAATGCGTTTCTGGATGCTGCCCGCGACCATCGCTCTCGCCAGCAATCACGCGAGCAGGAGCACGCGCCGCTGTTCCGCAACTCGGGCATCGTCCGTGTCAAGAACGGAAGCGATGGCGATCGTGGCCGTTTCGATATCCTGGGCATCGACCGGCCGATCTTCTTGCCCGGCGACAACCTCGACAGTTTTTCCAATGAAGTATTGCTGGTGGGCGTCACACCCAAGAAGGACGACCATGCCGGCCGATTCTGCGTGCTGCTGGAGCCGCTGGCGGCGGGCGAGATTGGGCTGGCGGTGATCAGCGGCGTCTGCCCGGTGCGGATCACGATCGATCAGGAAAGCGACACACATGCCGACGTCGAGGATGATGAGCCCTCGCAGTTGCGATCCGGCGGCAGCGGTTCGGCAACGATCCTTTGGAAGGAAGTGGGCGAACAAGAAGTCGTCTGGGCGGTGGTGCGGCTGGGTAACGCGCAGCCGATCATCCGCAAGGCCGAGATGATTGATACGCTCCAGCAGGGCGATGCGTCGCCGGCCAAGGCGTGGCTACTCAAGTACGAGAACGATGAGTGGGAGCGGACCGAAGAACAGATCGAATTGTACGGCGACCAGGGCTTTCGGGGCGTGGCGTTTGGCCGCACCTCTGAAGTCGATGCGGGCGATAAAATCGACGTCTACTATTCGCCCGAGGCGCAGCGATGGTACGGCGTGGTCGGCGGCTGGTACTTCCACGGCAACGTGGTCGACGACATCGAGCAGGGGATGCAAGGCCAGGTACGGCTCAACGTGGGGGCCGGCTCCGACGCCCGCGAGATCACGGTGCCCGCGTTCAGCCCCTACGGTAAGGTGCGGCAAGACGATCATATTTCGGTTACGTGGAACACGTTCAGCGTGCACTGGGACATCGGCGAGTTGCCTGCACCCAAGGTCGAGCCGGGCTGTGGCCTGAAGGTCGAAGAATCTGAGGGCGAAGAAGAGGACGAAAACATTACGCGGTTGGCCGTTGATCCGGCTGCCATCGTGGGCAATGGCTTGAAGCCCGATGAAGATAACGGGGACGAAGGCTGCGCGTTGGCGGTCGACGATGGCTGCGGGCTGCGGATCGGCGGCACCGGTCAACTGCTGGTAAACAATCTCGTGTTGGCTGGCACGGGGCTGACGCCCGAGAGCGAATGTAGTGTTGCCGTCCATACCGGCTGTGGGCTCGATATCGGGGTAGGCGGTGCGGTCGTTGTGAACAATGAGGCCTTGGCCGGCACCGGCCTGGAGCCGCAGGGCCCGTGCGGGCTTTCGGTACGCTTTGGTTGTGGGCTGAACTTGGGGCCAGCCGATGAGATCGTCTTCGATGCGGCGCACGTGGCCGAAGGCGGATTGACGACCGAGGGTGAGTGCGGTCTGGCCGTCGATCCCGGCTGCGGCATCTGGATCAACAACGGCAAAGTCGAAGTGGCCCACGACGAGCTAGCGGGCAACGGCCTCGTCATCGGTGACAACTGCCAGATCGACATCGACTGCGATTGGATCAAGACCAACTGCATCCAGCCCGGCTGTGGCCTGTGGTGGAACAACGGCCAGTTGGAAGTGGCTCACGACGAACTGGCCGGCAGCGGCCTCACCATCGGGGACAACTGCCAACTTGCCGTCGATTGCGAGTGGATCAAGGACAACTGTATTCAGCCCGGTTGCGGACTGCACTTCGACCAGAACAATTCGTTAGCCGTGGATGCGGCGCAGCTGGCCGGCGGCGGACTTACGGCGGTGGGCGATTGCGAGTTGGCGATCGATTGCGAATGGATCAGCACGAACTGCGAGATCGTAGGGCAACCAGGGCCCGAAGGACCGCCCGGACCGGAAGGGCCAATGGGGCCGGAAGGACCACCGGGACCGCAGGGCGAACAAGGCGAGCCGGGACCACCCGGCGAACCAGGTCCTGAAGGACTGCAGGGACCACAAGGAGAAGCAGGTTCACCAGGCGAGCAGGGCCCGCCCGGCGAGCAAGGTCCAATAGGACCGGAAGGACCACAAGGTCCACCCGGTGATCCGGGGCCTCCCGGAGAGCAGGGGCCAATGGGACCAGAGGGACCGATGGGGCCCGAAGGGCCGATGGGCCCACCGGGCGACAAGATGGCGATCGTTCCCTGGCGGGATCAATTCGTCGGCCTGTTCTGCGTGGAATCGCCCGACGTCCGTTTTGAAGACGTACTTCGCGTTGCAGTTACCGGGCACACCACCATCGTTCCCCTCGATCCGGTGTTCCGCGAAGTCTGCGAACCGGGCAGCATCGAAGTCATCAGCGTTTGCTCACCGATCCCCACGCCGCTGGGCGCCGAGGTCATCCAGGACCAACTGCATATCCGCATCAGCGGTGACCTCCCCTCCTACGTCACCGTGAAACTCAGCGGCATCCGCCAAGGCCGCCGCGGCGTGCGCTTCCCGCGGCACACCCGAAGCGAAATGGAACGCAACAACCGCTTCTGGAGCCAAGCGCGCCGCGGCTGAGAGCCGCTCGCCAGCCCCTCTGATGGAGTGGCCGCATCAACTGCCTACCCGGCAATGTTACACATCTCTACCATGGCGGCCGCGCCGATCACCGCTATCTCGACCGCACTCGCTACTTGGCCGGCCACGCCTTCGCCCCGGCGGCTCCTTGCCAAATACCATTCCTTTCCGGACACACACGGCAGGGCGAAAGTGTAGCCTATTGCCTGGTCCAACTTTTGGGGGCCACTACACCCGTCGACCGTCAACGTGCTGCTATCGCCAGCAGTTCAACTTTGTTAAACTCCGAAACATAATAAGCTCGGGGACCGGCGTCAGCGAAAGTCCGACCTGAGCGGCTGGGTTGAAAATGCCGACTTTGCATACCTTCTCAGTCAACGCAAGGTTCGACACGTGCTGGGGCCAGTGCGGGCGAATTCTGGATGGGCCGACGCTTCCGTCGCGTTATCTGGTAGCTGTGTAAGGCGTTGTGGATCGATCAACGTCACAAGCTGGAAGCGAAGTAGGTTTCGCGGATGTCCGATCTACAGTTTCCAATTGGGGAACGCATCTCGCTGCCGGGGCACTTCACAGAACCGGTTGTGCTGGAATCGGTCCGGCCTCTCGGCGATGGCTGCGAATGTCGGGTCCGCTTAACCGATGGGAGCTTAGACGAAGTAGTTTTGTCTCCCGAGGAGACGACGGCTCTTCGTAGACAAGGCCGCATCCAAGAGAAAGGGCGTTTAGTCGAGCCGGCTGATCTTCAGTTGCTCGTCGAGTCTGCCCGCATTCGATTGGCCTATGCCCATGACCGTCAGTTCGCGGTTAGTCTATCCGGTATCCGCACGCTCCCGCACCAGGTTGAAGCTGTCTACCAGAAGATGCTTCCGCAACCCTGCCTGCGTTTCTTGCTGGCAGACGACCCCGGCGCAGGCAAGACGATCATGGCGGGGCTGCTGATCAAGGAGTTGAAGCTCCGCGAGGTCGTAGATCGCGTGTTGATCCTGTGCCCGGCTCCGTTGACGATCCAGTGGCAAGACGAGATGCAGCGCTGGTTCGGTGAGACGTTCGACATCATCTTCGCCGCAGTCGATCAGCAACAGTTGTCGAACCCCTGGCAACGGAGCAACCAGGTCATCGCGTCAATCGACTATGCCAAGCAAAAGGACGTTCGCGAGCGAATCTGGCAGCAGCACTGGAACCTCGTGATTATCGACGAGGCACACAAGTGCTCGGCTCGAACGGGGAGTGGGGGAGTTGGACGTGAATCTCGGATCGTAACCACCAGACGATACGATCTCGCCTCCAAGCTCGCGAGCCAATGCGACAATCTACTGATGCTCACCGCGACGCCGCACCACGGCGACGAGGACAAGTTTGCTCATTTCCTGCGACTGCTCGATCACGATCTGTTCCCAGAACCCCATCGACTAGGTCCACAGGCATCCGAGATTCGGAACGAGGTGTTCCGCCTTGGGGAAGACTGCCCTTGGGCGCTGAGGCGGCTGAAAGAAGACTTGAAGGACATGGACGGACAACGGTTGTTTCCCGACCGGCATGCGATCACCGTGCCTTTCATGCTCAATGCGGATGAATTTGGACTCTACAAGTCGGTAACGGCCTACATCAACGAGTACATCCCGCAGCAGCAGGGGCAACGTCGGACGTCTGCCGCGTTGGCCCGTACCGTATTGCAGCGTCGTCTCGCGTCGTCCGCGTGTGCAATTCACGAATCGCTGAAACGCCGTCAGCAGAAGCAGCAGGATTTGCTAACGGAGCTTGAAGGACTTTCCCCCGCACAACGCGCCCGTCGACTCGCGGCGCTGCAAGGTCGGCTGGCGGATGCCGAGCAAGACGAAGACGACCTTGACGACGATGATCGCGACCACTTGATCGACGAGTACACGGCGGCGCTGGAACTCGATCAACTCCGCACGGAAATCGCCGCCCTCAAGGACTTGGTGGAAGACGCTCGCCGCGTACGCGAGGCAGGAACCGATTCAAAACTCAAGGCGTTGCAGGAATGTCTCGCTCGTGCCCAATTCGCGGAACTGAAGGATGGCCGTGGCAAATTGCTGCTGTTCACAGAACACCGCGATACCCTCAACTACGTCAAGGAACACCTGGGTCGCTGGGGGTATGTGACATGTGAGATTCACGGCGGCATGAATCCGCATGAGCGCAAACGAGCACAGGAGCTTTTCCGAACTCAGGCACAGGTGTGTGTGGCGACCGAGGCTGCCGGCGAAGGCATCAACCTCCAGTTCTGCCACTTGATGATCAACTACGACATGCCTTGGAACCCGACCCGCCTCGAACAGAGGCTGGGGCGAATCCATCGTATTGGGCAACGCGACGATTGCTACGTGTTTAACTTCGTTGCCACGTCGGGCGAAGACGGAGACGCCATCGTCGAGGGGCGCATCCTCGAACGGTTGCTCGAAAAGCTCGACGCCATGAAGTCATCGCTGGAAGGGCGCGTCTTCGACGTCATCGGCGAAGTGCTGTCGCTCAACGACGTGAACCTGCCCGAAATGCTCCGCGAAGCGGCTGTTGATCCCCGCCGACTCGACGACTATCTCGACCAGATCGACCGGATCAACCCCGACAAGCTCCGCGAGTACGAAGAGGCAACCGGCATTGCCCTGGCCCGCGGGCACGTCGACTTCTCCGGTTTCCAACAACGCAATTTGGAAATCGAAGAGCGCCGGCTGATGCCCAAGTACGTCGAGGATCAGTTTGTCGCGGCCTCGAAGCGAGTCGGACTGCGAGTTGAACCCCGGGCCGATGGTCTCTGGCGCGTGGAGCACGTGCTCGCGGATTTGCGATCCGAAAGACTCGCCGCCGTCCAGAAGCTCGGTAAGTCCGACACGGAGTACCGCAAGATCACGTTCCAAAAGGATGTGCTAGAACAAGACCAGCATCTCGATGCAGTTCTCCTCGGACCTGGCCACCCGCTCTATGCGGCGGTTGATGAGAGATTGAACGAGTGCCTCGCCGACACCGTCGGTGGAGTCGCCCTTTTCATGGACGAGAAGGCTGTCGATCCCTATCGGTTGCATTTCTTCGAGATCAACATTCGCGGCAAAGATACGCGAGGCAAGGACGTGTCGTTATACGCCGAGGTCGTTGCCGTCCGCGAACAGTCCGGGCTATTTGAAGTTGTCCCCGCCGACATTCTCGTCGACCTGGCTCGCCACCCCCATCCATCCCCGGACCTTGGGCCCATCGATCCGCAACCGGCGTCGGATCACCTCAAAAGCACATATCAGATTGAGATTCGGCAGCGCTGCCAACACGAACGTCAGAAGTTCGCAGAAGTGGTCCGCGACTATCTGGAACGCTCGTTCAAGGCTCGGATCAGCAAAGCCCAAGAGCGCTATATGCGCCTGATGGCGGAACTGGGAGCTAGACCCGAGTACAAACTGGCGTCCGACGAAGCGAAACGCCATCTCGAGGACCTGGAACGCAGCCGGAAGGAACGCCTTGCCGGCCTCGAAAGACTCCAGATCGCACGCACGGGTCCTGTGCGCCACCTCGCGACCGCTGTTGTTCTTCCTCCCGACGCCGATACCGCGAGCGTGCTTGGCCAGTGGGGCTTCGACACCGACCCGGAGTCGCGGCGAAAGAAGGAATTAGCAGCCGAAAAGATCGCCGTCGCCGATCTCGTCGCCGAAGGCTTCCCAGAGGATCTGATTCAGCGGGTCGCGCACGAGAAATTGCTGGGCTTCGATTATCGCGCCCAACGACCGCTGGACGAAACCCTAGGTGTCATGGAAGTCCGTAGAATAGAGGTCAAGGGCTACACCTACGGCAACCCGATTCAACTCGAACACAGCGAATGGACCAAGGCCCAGCAACTCGGCGAAACGTACTGGCTATACGTCGTGTGGAACCCGCTGAGCCCCAACTATCGGCTGGTCAAGATTCAGAACCCTTACCGCGTGCTTGAACATGCCGTCAAGAACCGCGAAGTGATTCGGCGTTACGAGATACCGGTCGAGGCTATCGACGCCCTGCGGCAGAAGTGATCCGTCATGCCCAAGCATCTGCACGAAATTCGCGACCCCATTCACGTATTTGTTCGTCTCGATACCGACGAACGAAGCGTTGTGGACTCGGCTCCGTTCCAACGTTTACGTCATATTCACCAATTGGCGACTACTTTCCTAATTTATCCGGGAGCCACGCATAAACGATTCGAGCACTGCTTGGGGGTGATGGAACTCGCGGGGCGCGTCTTCGACGTAGTTACTCACCCATACAACATCCATGAAGATATCCGTCGCGTGATTCCGCAGATCACTGATCCCAAACAACTGGGTTATTGGCGGAGTTGCCTGCGAATGGCAGCGCTCTGCCACGACATTGGTCACCTTCCCTTTTCTCACGCGGCTGAAAAGGAGTTACTGCCAGAGGAGTGGGATCACGAAAGGCTTTCGCGCGAACTCATCCTGAGCCCGGAAATGCGGAATCTGTTCAATGCGATGACGCCACCGTTACGAGCAGAGGATGTTGTGAAGTTGGCGGTAGGGCCAGAAGAAGCCAACGACTTGTCCTTCAGTACTTGGGAAACGATTCTTGCCGAGATCATTGTGGGGGACGCGTTTGGCGTAGACCGGATGGATTATCTGTTGAGAGACAGCCACCATGCAGGCGTCCCTTATGGTCGTTTTGATCACCACCGACTTATCGACACGCTACGCATACTACCTTCGCCTCCTGCTCAAGGCGATTCCCTTAGTCAGGGCGATCCGGTCGCCCAAGAAAGCGGCGCGCCAACAATCGGAGTTCAAGGGAACGTGCCTCAGGACGCTCCCGCTCAAACCAGTTCTACCGCAGTAGCTGCTAATCAATCCGGCGTAGCACCGCCCCCCGTCGTCAACCCTGCGCAACATTCCCACCCATCTTATATTCAATATCCTCGCGAGCCTGCACTCGGGATTGAAGAAGGGGGGCTGCATTCCGCAGCCGCATTGATGGTGGCACGATTCTTCATGTACTCGCAGCTCTACTTCCATCCCATCCGCCGGGCCTACGACATTCATCTAAAGGACTTTCTAAAAGACTGGCTTTCAGGTGGGCAATTCCCAACCGATGCTAACCGTCATCTGGAAGTAACCGACAACGA
Source organism: uncultured Planctomycetales bacterium (assembly GCA_937927735.1). Taxonomy (GTDB): domain Bacteria; phylum Planctomycetota; class Planctomycetia; order Pirellulales; family S012-138; genus CALBRZ01. The sequence continues at coordinate 2,970 of CALBRZ010000095.1, read as the reverse complement.
GGTCACCTCAGCCTTGTTGCACGCCAGCCGCACGCCGGCTGCGCCGGGCCACGATGCGGCGCGCCGATTAATGTGCCGCGATCACTTTCGGCTGCTGTACCAACGTCACCCTGAGGACGTGGCGATCAATCCCGAAGCGGGAGAAGCGATTTTTTCCGCTGCCTGTGAGGAGTTTGGAGAAGAGCGGGTCCGGCGCGACCGTTACAGCCAACGCAGTGGCGCGCCCGACTTTCCCGTTCTCACCAAAGATGGCAGAATAGCCTCTTCGCTGGCGATGTCCCAAACTCTTACCCAACTCGAAGCGGTTTCCATCGACTTTGTATTCGTGGATAAAGCGATTCTGAACAAAGCGCAAGACTGGCTCCGAGAGAATCGTCTAGCGATTATTACTCCAACGGAGGGACCCGATGATGAATAGACTCCAAGTCGCAGCCCTGTTGACAAAACTGGTTCGAAGCATGCGACATCACGGTAGCTGGTGCGGCGAAACGCACGTTCAGAAAGCTGCTTACGTTGCCCAGCAGCTCGCCGGCGTGCCGCTGGGCTTCGAGTTCATCCTCTACAAGCACGGCCCCTTCTCGTTCGATTTGCGCGACGAGTTGACCTCGCTCCGCGCCGATGGGCTGCTACAACTTGAGCCGCAGCCGTTTCCTTACGGCCCCAAATTCAAGATGACCGAGACGGCTCGTCGGCTTCAGCAACGGTTTCCCAAAACGGTCACGCGGTATGAAAATGCCTTAGGATTTGTTGCCAGCAAGCTGGCCAATAAGCAAGTCGATGACCTCGAACGGCTGGCGACAGCGCTTTACGCCAAATCGGAATTCACCGACAAGGACGACCAGCAGCGAGCAGCCTGGATCAATCAGAAGAAACCACACGTGACGATTGATGAGGCCCTCGCGGCGCTAGCTGAAGTCGATGAACTCAAAGAAGAATTCGCAAGCGTGATCGTTTGATCATCGCAGTCTTGCCAACTTGGCCAACAGAGGTCTATTGAATGGACGGCCAGGAAGTTCTTGAGCACCGCTACCGATTCTTCGCCGAAAAAGGCGTTGAACTCGCGGCCGAGCAGGATCGCGTCCTGGTAACTCTATTCACGGGCATCATCGCTGGGTTGGTGGCCTTGCTGGTGTCCAAGGAGGTCGGGTATTGGGCCGCTCTTTACTTTCTATTGTCGGAAGGAGCAGCAGTTGTCGGATTGGGGATGTGTCTCATGCACATGGCATTTAGCTCCAAGGTGATGAGCCTGTACGCAGCCTATTTTGCGGGCGATGAAGACGTTCCCAATCTGCTTGCAGGATCGGAGTCCACAAAACTCGCGCTGGCGAAATCCAGCGCCTTCGCTCAGTTGTTCTATTCCGGCCAGCTTACTTGTCTGTTCTGGTCCGCGTTATTTGCTGGATTAGGAATCGCCGTTCTGGTCTGGTCAACGATAGGATGGTCCGGCCTTTTGGTCGCGGCCTGCTTCGTCATTCTCCTGTCCATTACAGTGATGATGCCACTTATCAAAGTTTACAGTCTTGCACGACGTGCCTTCGCGGCACAAGACCAGAATGAAGGTGTTTCTGATGGATAGCCCTGACGACCTCCGCTTGATCGAAGATTATCTGCCCATCGAGGCTATCAGCGCCGAAGCGTCGCGCGAGAAATCCGTCCGCAAGGGCCATATCTCGACCCTGCACCTGTGGTGGGCGCGGCGGCCGCTGGTCGCCTGTCGGGCGACGGTGTACGGGGCGCTGGTGCCGGCCGACCGCTGGGTGAAGGATGTAACCCTGAAGAAACCGCCTGCGGACGCCGAGAAGGCGACCAAGGCCAAAAACGGCAAGAAGAAGGGACTCAACCGCAAGGCGGCCAAGGAATTCGTCACCAAGCTCTGCCGCTATCCCAAAACTAATCCGACCAAGGAAGAAGATATCCGCGTCAAGCGGGAAACCGAGGCCGCCATCGTCGAGGCCCAGCGGCACATCCTCGAAGCGCATGCCGACCGGCTCACGGCCGAACTGGCCGAGGCGAAGAAAACGGGCAAGCCGCCGGCCTGGGTCGACGAGTTCAAGTTCACCGGCGAGCGGGTCACCTACGACGACATTGTCGCCGGCCGTGCGCCGCGGCCGCGGGTATTGGACATGTTCGCCGGCGGCGGCGCGATCCCGTTCGAAGCGCTGCGGCTGGGCTGCGAGGCCTACGCGCTCGATCTGAACCCGGTCGCCTACATTATCCAGCTCTGCACGCTGGTCTATCCGCAAAAGTACGGCAAGCCTGACCCGACAGCCCGCGGCATGACCGGCCTCAAGAACGCGAAGGGCCAAGCTACCTGGGGTGGTCTAGCCAAGGAAGTTCGCTACTGGGGCAACTGGGTTCTTGACCGGGTCCGCAAGGAGATTGGCGATCTCTACCCGCCGATCCCTGATCCCGAAATCTGGTCCACCCCGCCGGAGCTTGACTTTGACCGCGAAACCGGTACGTGGAAAGTCGTTAAGGAAGGCAAGCTGAAGCGAGGCGTGCAGCTCGAACAGCCGGCAGCCCCCGCATCCTTGCTGCCTGATGACGCGGACGATGGGGAGAACAATGGCATCGCGGATGCCGGTGCGCCGAAACTGCCGCCCGGCTTCCTTCAACCCGTCGCGTATCTATGGACGCGGACAGTTCGATGCAAGAACCCGTCCTGCGCCGCCACCGTGCCGCTCGTCCGCCAAACTTGGATGCGCAAGAGAGGCGGTGATTTTGCCGCGTTGAAAATTGAGACCGACAAGAAGGCGAAGAGCATTCGATTTAGCGTGCGGACGGCTGACAAAGTTGCAGACTTAGGATTCGATCCGACCGGCTTTTCGTCGGGCGGGAACGCGACGTGTTCGTTCTGTGGCAGTGTGAGCGATATCAATTACGTCAAACAAGAAGGGTGGCAGGGCCGAATTGGTGGTAGCGTCCGTCAAGTTGCGCACTTTAGTTTTTAGGCAGTTTGGGGTTGGTAGC
>CALBRZ010000094.1 GCA_937927735.1 uncultured Planctomycetales bacterium | reverse complement strand
GAGGGCGTTTCGGATATCGTGCCGCCCTTCCAAGTTGATCCCTTGGCCCTACGAAATGACCAGCTCTGCGACCATGCCGACCGGCCTCACGTTCAGCGACGCCTCCGCGTATGGCACCGATCAGGAAGTGCCGGCTGAGGAACTATCGCACTCGCTGCGGCAGTGGTTCGGCGTTGAACTGTCGATCAGTTCGATTGCGTCGGAACAGGTACTGTATCGAGGACAGGATCAGCTCGACTGGCATTGGCCGCTGCGTGATACGCTGCTGGAACAAGTCGAACAACGCGGCCGAGCTGAAATTATCGAGGAAGAAGGCCCCTTTGTGGCCCTGGCCCTGCCGCTCAGCGAAGGCGGCAGACGGCGGCTGGTCGCCTGGGGCGTGTTTGTCACCCGTGCCGTCGAGCCCGATGCCCCGGTGTTTGAACAGGCGGCTCGCGCTTTCGGCGTTGAAGCCGATGCCCTACGCCAGTGGGCCCAACTGCAAACGCCGATCGCTACCGATACCTTGGACCGCCTGGCCGGTCTGGTGCTTGCCCGCCGGGCCGCCGAACGCCGCGTGGTCGAACTGGAACACGAGGTCGAAAGCCTCTCCGACCACCTGTGCGCCACGTACGAAGAAATCAGCCTGATCTACCGGTTGACCCATAACCTGACGATTTCGCGCCGCCAGGAAGAGCTCGCGGGGCTGGCGCTGGATTGGCTCAGCGATATCGTGCCGGCCGAAGGCATGGCCATTCAACTGTTGTTGGGGCCATCCACAGGTCCCGACAAACAGCGCGAAACACTGTGGCTTCAAGCCGGTGAATTTTCAGTGCCCGAATCGACCTTCGCGGCACTGGCCGAATACCTGGGCTTGAGCAAATCGGTCCGGCCCATTGTGGCCAACCGCAGCATGACCGGCCGCGATGATTGGCCCGAGAAGAGCATCCGCCAGTTGATCGTGGTGCCGCTGAGCGAGGGCGAGCGGCTGTTCGGCTGGCTGATCGCCATGAACCATCGCCGCGGCGGCGAGTTTGGTACGGTCGAAGCCGACCTGCTCAGCTCGGTCAGCGCCATCCTGGGCATCCATCGTGGCAACACCGAGCTGTACCGCGAACAGGCTGAATTGCTGGCCAACATCGTCCGGGCGTTGACCTCGGCGATCGATGCCAAGGACCCGTACACGCGAGGCCACAGCGATCGCGTGGCTCGCGTCGCGGTCCGGCTGGCCAAGGAGTTGGGCTGCAGCCAGGACGTGGTCGATACCATCTACCTGGGCGGACTGCTGCATGACGTCGGCAAGATCGGCATCGACGACAACGTGCTGCGCAAACCCGGCAAGCTCACGCCCGAGGAGTTCGAGCACATCAAGACCCATGCCCAGGTGGGCTACAACATTCTGGCCGATATCAAGCAGCTCGGCCAGATTCTGCCGATCGTACTGCATCACCACGAAGCCTGGGACGGCAGCGGCTATCCGCACGGCCTGGCCGGCACCGAGATTCCGTTCCTGGCGCGCATCGTGGCCGTGGCCGACTCGTTCGACGCCATGGGCAGCGATCGTCCCTATCGGGCCGGCATGTCCGACGAAAAGCTGGACTCCATCATCCGCAACGGCGCCGGCAAACAATGGGACCCGCAGGTGGTCGATGCGTTCTTTGCCGCACGCGACGACATCCGCAAGATCGCTTCGACCCCGTCCGAGGCTCAGCCGGTCGACCTGATGACGTGCTTTACGTTCTGACGCGGTGCGCGATGGCCGCGTGGCCGCCGCATTACTGCCGCACGGGCAAAAACTGGACCGCATCGACGATCACGTGGCCGTCGGCGCCTTCGTTGGAAATTGTCACGCGGCACGATTTGCCGGCCGGCAGATCAAATTGGCCCAGCGAGACAAAGGCCCGATCCACCGGCGGCGTCTGACGTTGATTGACTGCAACGGCGGTCTTCTTGCCGGCCACGTCGATCACCACCTTGGCGTTGGTGGCGCGATTGGAATAGGGCGTATACGCCAGGCGAATCTCGTAGCGGCCCGCCTTGGGAATGTCCGGCGTAAAGGTTGCCGACTTGCTGCCGCGGCCCTCGGCATTGTCGTGCAGATAGCCCTCGCCGACATAACCGCCCATGGCGGCGCTGCGCGACCACGCGCCGGTCAGTTGAGCCTGGCTGTCATCCAGCACGATGCCGGGCAGCCGGTTGGGATTAAGGCCCGAGCCACGCTTGGGCCCCGTCCACTCCAGCACCTGTTTGTCGGCCAGCAGCCGCTCACGCAGTTTCGGGTAGTGCACATCCTGCACGTCGACGCGATCATCGATGGCTAGCGCGGCAGCCGTGGCCGCCGATTGCCCTATTACCATGAACACCGGTTCCATGCGGATCGAGCCGTAGGCGATGTGCGAAGCCGACAGGCACACCGGCACCAGCAGGTTTCGGCATTGTCCCTTGGCCGGCACGATCGAGCGATACGAAATGGGGTAGGGAGAGAAGCCGCCCACCTGCACGTCGCCTTCGTTCATCACGCGGTTGTCGACCACGTGCCGCTGCACGTGGTGCGAGTCCATCGTGTACGCCGCCAGGCCCACCGGGTCCGGAGCTACCTCGCGGCCCTGGCAGTTGTGCTGCGTCATCACGTAGTCGGACACCATCCGCCGGGCTTCCCGAATGTACAACTGATGTGGCCAGTTGCCGTTGTCGGTGAATTCGTCCTTGGACAGCCCCCAGGTCTGGAAATACTTGCGGATGTTCTCCGGCACCCGGGGATGATTGGCCAAGGTCCACATCAGCCCTTTCTGGTAGGTTTCGTGGGCTTTGATGATCTTCTCGCGGGTTGCGTAGTCAGCCTCGGGATAGTCGTAGTTCATGCCGATATAGTCGGTGCTGACCGCGAAGTTGTTATTCGAGTCGGTCTTGCGGTTGGGCATCATGGCAGGTGCCCAGGGGATGCGGTGATCGCCGGCCTCGAAGTTTCGCAGCAGCAATTCGTACTGGAGTTCGTCGTACCCTTCCGGCTTGGGCCAAGGCACGCGGTTCTCGGGCACGTCGGTAGCGCACAGCCGGAAGCAGTAGGCCTGCACGCGATGATCGCCGGCACCTTCTTCACCGGGACCGTCGCCGTTGATGCCCGGCAGCAGCCCGCTGCTCGGATCGCCCGGCTTGCGGTACGGATCCACCGGCTTGATGAACTGGTGATAGATCGCTCGCTTCGTTTGCACGCCGTTGAGCGTTTCGCCGTATTGCGAGTTGCTTTCGCGGCCTACGTGATACCGTACGCCGGCAGCCGCCATCAGGTCGCCTTCGTAGGTGGCGTCGATGAACATCTTGCCGCGGAAGGTCCGGCCGCTCTCCATGGTGATGGAGCGAATGCGGCCTTGCTCCTGGGCGACGCCGGTACGCCGGTTGAGCCGTTCCCCCAAGACTACCGGCACATTCGCTTCGCGGAGCATGTCGCGAAACACCTTTTCAGCGACGTGCGGCTCGAAGGTCCACATCGTGTCTTCACCGGGAGCCTGCCGGCCGCTACGGTAGTCCTCACGCCGCTGGAACTTCCAGGCGTCGTCGTTCTGATAGTGCTTGTAGATGCGTTGATAGAACTCGCGCGAGATGCCGCCGATTGCGGCCTTGTTGCCGATATCGGTGGCGCCCAAGCCTCCGGAGGAAAGCCCTCCGACGTGCCGGCTAGGCTCAATGACGACCACGCTCTTGCCCATCCGCGCGGCCTGAACCGCGGCAGCCACGCCCCCGGATGTTCCGCCGTAAACCACCACGTCGTACGTGTGGTCATCCGGTTCGATGTCGGCTGCCACAGCAAGCTGGCCGCAGCTAAACACCGCGATCGCACAGGCCAGCGCAATGCGGCCGGCCGTGCGAAACCAACCGACAAGGCATTGCCGGCGCGACCGGCCAGCAGCGGAGCGAAGGTGCTGATTGGGCATGCGCATGACGTGTCCTCGCGTTCTCAATCCAAGAGGTGTGTAAGGTTTGGCGATCTCAATCGCCACGTGTTCAGGGGGTCACGACATCCTACGGCGACGCCTGATCGTCCTTAGCCTTAGCAGCGGCTTTCATCCGCTGGGCGTGAACGTGGGCTACGTCCCACATGTAATGGCCGATCTTACGAGCATCCGCGGCCTCAATCTCCCGCCGAGCCTGCTCTGGTTTGCCAATCACTTCGTAGTACAGCCCCAAATACAGGTGGGCGTAAAACAGGCGATGATGCAGTGTCTGCTCGTCGGGCGCGCCAGCCCGGGCGGCTTTCAGCACTTCGTCCGGTTCCAGGCGGCCGGCGTACAGTTCATAGATCTCGCGCATGGGCACACGACGATCGGGGCCAACCCGCAGCATTTCCTGTTGAGCTTTCTTCAAGCCCACTTGCGGCACCATGCACAAGAATCGCCAGACAGCGTTCTCGACATCGCTGTCGTCGTACGTCTGATAGGCTTCAAATTGCTTCTGCCCCTTGGCGTACTCGCCCGCGTAGTAATACGAAATACCGCGTTTCCAGTGACCGCGTTCCCGGGCAGGATCCAATTCGATCGCCCGATCAAAGTCGCGGATCGATTGTTCGATATTCCCTTGGCAAAACGCCACACTGCCGCGCTGATCGTAGAGGGCAGCCTGATTCGGTTCGCGCTCGATCGCCGAGGAGAAATCGCGGTAGGCCTGCAGATAGCTTCGTTGGCCGGCGTGAATCAGCCCTCGCACGTAGTAGGGCTGCCAAGTCTGGGGCGATGCCTTGATGATGCCGTCCAGCTGCTCTAGGGCCTGGTCGATCTTGCCTTGCCGCCAGGCCAGCACCGCCTGATCGAGCGTGGCTTGCGGTTCATCGGCCTGAGCTATCACGCCGCAAGCCCATGTCGCCCCCAGGCACGTTAGTACCAGCAGTCGCAGCAGCATGGCAGGTTCCCCAGCGTGCGTGAGAATGATCGCTGCCCGGCCCATCAATGCCCACCTATCGGACGCATGGGACGGGTGAGAAATGTCCCCCGATCTTAATAGCCGCGGCGGCGTGATGCCAATTTTCAACAGAATTGCAGCCGCTCTAAGAGCGTGCCCAAAAAGCTAGGAGTTGCTTAGTCGCCGAGCCATAAGGTGAATCA
>CALBRZ010000093.1 GCA_937927735.1 uncultured Planctomycetales bacterium | reverse complement strand
TTCACCTTATGGCTCGGCGACTAAGCAACTCCTAGCTTTTTGGACACGCTCTGAGAGAAGGCATAAGAAACGCCCGCGGCCAGTTTGCCCGGCCGCGGGCGTAAGTGGTCACTTGGATGGTGTACCAGGCGGCGCCGCCTAGAACGAATCGCATTCGACATAGGCATTGATCACGGCCTGCTCACCTTCGACGCCGGGCTTGCTGTTGCCGTGCTCCATGCCGACGATGCCCTGGTAGCCCTTGTTGTACAAGTGCTTGAAGATGTTGCGATAGTTGATCTCGCCGGTGGTCGGTTCCTTGCGGCCCGGGTTATCGCCCACCTGGAAGTACGCGATCTCGCTCCACGCACGATCGATGTTGGGGATCAGGTTCCCTTCGGTGATCTGTTGATGATAGATATCAAACAGGATCTTGCAGCTAGGGCTATTGACCGCGCGGCAAATCTGATAGGCCTGCGGAATCTGATGCAGGAACATCTCAGGATGATCGGCGAAGTGGTTGAGCGGTTCGAGCACCATCACCAGGCCCGACGGCTCGCAGATCTCGGCGCAGCGGCGCAGCAACTCGACACAGTTGGCCGTCTGGTAGCCGAGCGGCAACTTATGATCGAACGTACCCGGCGCGATGGTTGTCCATTTGGCGTTGACGCGTTTGGCCACTTCCACGGCGTTGCGGACCGCGGCCAGCACGCGTTCCTGGTGCTCCTGTCGACCCGAGGTAAAGATCGGCTCCTTGAACTCGGCCACGGCGACGAACACGCCCATCTCCATGCCTAGCCGCTCCATCTCGCGGGCGATCTTTTCCTGGGTGGCGACATCGCGGCGGGCCATGCCGTTATCTTCCAGCGCCGTGAAGCCCTGGTCGGCCATGAACTTGAGCTGGTCGATCAAGTCGTTGCCGGCCGAGTTGCGGAACATGTTGAAGTGCGGCGCGTACTTGAGCTTGAACTTCCGCCGCGGCGTGCCCTCGGGCTTGTCTTGCTTGCCCTCCTCGGCGGCCATCCCCTGGGCCGTGACCAGCGAAGCGGCGCCCGCCGCCAACGATGCCGCCAGGAAGTCGCGTCGTTTCATTACAGCAGTTCTCCTCAATGCCGGAACGTAGCTTGATAGGGCCAGCGCGGCTGTGAGCGCGCTGGTTTCCAGGCTGTTTTGCAGGCCGAAGACGCGGCCTAGTTGCATCTTGGTTGCAGCCGCAGCCGTTGTCGAGAGTTGCCGGCCGAGAAAGCCTGGCCGCAGTGCTCCGATCCGCTGCATGGGGTACGAGGAACGTGCCACGGCTGCGTGCGGCCGCTTTGCGGGCAGGCCGTTTTCATTCGCATCCCACCCACACGGGCCAGCAAGGATGCGCGAGGCCGCGGCTCCGTGAGCAGGGCAAACCTTGCAGCAGCGAAAGAAAGCCCCTCCGCGCGCGTGTGCCGCGGGAATACGAACGACGATTCCTTGGTCCGCGGAGTGGCCCCCTACGAGGTTGCGCTCGCCGGGCTGAGAGCGCAGACCGTCTGAAACGCTGTGCAACAAAATTGTGGACGCCTCCTATGGCCGCGTCTTACCATGGCATCCTGCGTTAATGGGCCAGCCTGCCCCGTGTTTCCCGCCTCGATTCACACCGGATGCCCCAGCCATGTTGCTACGCCCACAGTGGTGCTTGGTGGTTTGCTTGGGATGGTTGATCAGCAGTTCGGCCTTGGCCGATGAGCCTCAGCCTCGGGTGCTGCGGGCTGGCATGATCGGCCTGGACACCTCGCACGTGCCGGCCTTTACCCGGCTCTTCAACGATCCCAAGGCCACCGGCGACGTGGCAGGGATCAAGGTTGTGGCCGGCTATCCCGGCGGCACCGATTACCCGCCCAGCCGCGACCGCGTGGAACGTTTCACGCAAGGCATGCGCGAAGCCGGCGTGGAGATCGTTAACACCATTCCGGAACTACTGGAAAAGGTCGACGTGGTCCTCTTGGAAAGCGTCGACGGCCGCATTCACCTGGAAGAAGCGATTCCGGTGATCAAGGCGCGCAAGCCGGTGTTCATTGACAAGCCGCTGGCGGCATCGCTGGTCGATGCCGTCGTCATTCTGGAATTGGCCAAGAAGTACAACGTGCCGTGCTTCTCCAGTTCGTCGCTCCGATTTGGCGATGAGATCCAAGCCGCGCTCAACAACGACGCCATTGGTGAGATCGTCGGCGCGGCCACGTGGGGACCGAGCGGCTACCAGCCAGGCACGCCCGACTTGTGCTTCTACGGCATTCATGGCGTGGAGGCCCTGTTCACGTTGATGGGGCCCGGCTGCCAGACCGTTTCGCGCGTGCAGACCGATCAAGGCGACGAAGTGATCGGCACGTGGAGCGGCAACCGCATCGGCACGTTCCGCGGCATCCGCCGGGGCAGCTCCTCGTTTGGCGCGATCGTCTTTGGCAGCAAAAGCATCCAGCAGGTACCGACCACGGCTTCGTATCGCGGGCTGTGCCATCAGATCGGCCGGTTCTTCCGCACCGGCAAAGCGCCGGTCGATCCGGAAACCACGATTGAAATCTTTGCCTTTATCGAAGCGGCTGACGAAAGCAAACGGCAAGGGGGCAAGCCCGTGGCAATCGCCGACGTGCTGGAGAAAGCCCGCCGCGAGGCCGCCGCCAAGCTGGCCGCGATTGAAGCCCAGTAACCCCACTTGGAACCAGGGAGGACACCATCATGACGCATCTCAACCGCCGCCAGTTTCTTGCCGAGTCGATGATCGCCGCGGGCACTGCTGCCGCCGCGATGTCCGTGGGTTCCAAGCTCACCGCGGCCGAGCCGGCACCGCGTTCGGCCAACGACGAACTGCAAATCGCCGTGCTCGGTTGCCGCATCCGGGGCAAGGTTCATGCGGCCGAGTTTGCCCGTCAGTCGGGCGTGAACGTGGCCTACGTTTGCGATCCCGACTTGCAGCTTGCCGAGGAACTGGCCGACGCCGTTCAGGAGCGCACCGGTCGCCGGCCCAAGGTGGTCCAGGATCTGCGCAAGACGATCGACGACAAGTCGATCGACGCCGTCTCGATCGCCGCTCCCAACCACTGGCATGCGCTGGCCGCCATCTGGGCCATGCAGGCCGGCAAGCACGTGTATGTCGAAAAGCCGGTCAGCCACAACATTGTGGAAGGCCGCCGCATGGTGCAGGCCGCCCGCAAGTACAACCGCATCTGCCAGGGCGGCACGCAGAACCGTTCGTCGGGCCGGTTGAAGACCGCCGCCGAGTTCATCAAGGCCGGCAAGCTCGGCGAGATCAAGCTGGCGCGCACCATCATCTACGGCCGCCGCGGTTCGATCGGTCCGGTGCAGCCGTGCGTCATTCCGCCCAAGTGCGACTTCAACCTGTGGCTGGGCCCCGGCACGCAGCAGCCGCTCACCCGCAAGAACATGCACTACGACTGGCACTGGGTGTGGGATACCGGCAACGGCGAGCTGGGCAACAACAACATCCACATGGTGGACATCTGCCGGCTGCTGCTGGATCTGGAGGGCTTGGGCGATTCGGTCATCAGCATCGGCGGCCGCCTGGGCTACGAGGATGCCGGCGAAACGCCCAACACGCAGATGACCGTGCATCGCTTCGGGCCGCTCACCATCATCCAGGAAGTGCGTGGGCTGAAGACCGACCCGTTCAGCGACAAGTTCAAGAGCGGTTACGTGATCTACGGCACCGAGGGCTTCATCGCCCAGGAATCGTTGTTCGATCCCAAGGGCAACCTCGTCCAGCAGTTTGAAAGCAAAAATGGCGCGAACCACTTCGCCAACTTCATCGCGGCCGTCCGCAGCGGCAACCGCAACGAGTTGAACGCCGAGATCGAAGAAGGGCACGTGTCCACCGGCCTGTGCCACGTGGCGAACATCTCACACCGCCTGGGCCAGAAGGTGCCGACCGCCGACATCGTCAGCCACCTGAACGGCAAGGAATACCACGACGAGGTGCGGGCCACCTTCAACCGCATGGTCAGTCACCTGCGTGACAACCAGGTGGACCTGGAGCGCACGCCGCTGACGCTGGGCCCGCTCCTGGAGATCGACGCGGCCAACGAGAAGTTCAAGAACAACCCGGCTGCCGATGCGCTGCTGGCCCGCGAGTATCGCAGGCCGTTCGTCGTGCCGAGCGAGGCCGAGCTGTAAGCGTTGCGGCACGCGCTGTTGGCGGACACATGGGGCGCCCCTCATGGGGCGCCCACGCAGACGATCCGCGGAGCAGCGTCTGCGAAGAAGGTGTCCAGCACACGGTAGGACTCACTGAGGCGCCGCGAGCATGCCGTTGTCAAGCATGCTCGCGGCGTGCCAGCATCGGCGGAGCCATTTCACCCAAAAGCTGACTTGCCTTGCCGCGCAACGCCGCATTAGGATGAACTCCAGCGGGCGTTCCATAACGCAGCCAACGGAGTGAAGAGGGCGGCGTTAGTACCAGGCCCGACGTTTCATGGGAAAGCCAGGGCGATGATCCACATCTACTGCGATCTTTGTCAGCGCAAGATCGAAAACGGCGAAACGCGGTACATCGTGCGGCTCGAAACGTATCCCGCCGATGACACCATCGACCCCACGATCGAAATGGAAGACGATCGTGACCATCTGTTGGAGATTCACCAGGCGCTCGAGCTGCAGCAGCCGGTCGAAGGCCAGGACCTGGACGAGGAAGTTTACGTCGAGTTGAAGTTCGACCTGTGCCCTGAGTGCCGTCGCCGGTTGTTGAAGAACCCGTTGGGCCGCGACCTCGTGCAACTTCAGTTCAGCGAGAACTGAACGCCGCCGCACAGGCCGCTCTCTAACTGCTCTATTGCCCAAAACGGGTGACATGCCTGGCCGCTTTCGACAACCGCGACCGGAACGCTGGCTGATTGTGCTGGCGCTACTGGCGCTGGTGCTGTGGCGGGCGTGGGAAGCGCAGCAAGCTCCGCCGCAGGCCCAGCTCCTGGAGCCGGGCGAGTATCGCGTGCGGCGCGCGGTCGATGGCGACACGCTGCTGCTGGAAAACGGCGTGCGCGTGCGTCTGATCGGCGTCGACACGCCTGAATCGGTCCATCCCGAACTGCCGCCGGAACCCGGCGGTAAGGAAGCGGCCGAGTATACCCGGCAAGCCGTCGAAGGCCGCTACGTAACGCTCTCCTTCGATCGCGAACGCCTGGACCGCTTTGGCCGGCATCTGGGCTACGTCACCGTGGACGGCCGCCTGCTCAACGAAGAGCTGATCCGCAAAGGCTACGGCCGCGCCACGCTGCAGTACGACTTCTCAAGCGCGATGAAGAAACGCTTCCGCATCGCGCAGCAGCAAGCCCAAAAAGAACGGCTGGGCATTTGGGCCCAGCCGTTGGAAAGTGCGCCGATGCATTAAGGGGTGCCGCTTTTCCTCGCGGCATTTTTCTCGCGCGGCAACCGGTCGCTGTTACTCGTCGGTCGGCAACAGGTACAGCCCACGCATCTCGGCCGACGACGATTCCAGTTCCAGACCGTAACGCGGGTAGCTCACGGTCGAAGCCGTGGGCCGGGCTTCCAACTGCTGCCGCAGCCGGTGTACTTCTTCGCGCAACATCTGGAGCTGCGCCTCGGCGCTGGATTCCTCGGCCGGCGCGGTGGTCATACGCCCCGGCTCGCCCAGGCGCGAGGCGGCCGCCAACCGGCGGGCTTCCAGCCGCATCTGCTGAGCGGTTTCCCGCAAACGATCGGCGAAGTGGTACAGCTCCTGCCGTTCCAGGTTGCTGGCCGCCTGATCCAACTGATCGCACACACGGCGCAGCTCATCGATCGAAGCCGCGTTGGGCTGCGGAGCCGCGGGGGCAGGGGCCGAAACCGGAGCAACCGGCGACGACCAGCTTGCCAACGTTTCGGTCGAAGGCGGAATCGGCAGCGGCAGCGCCTTGCGAATATCTTCTTCCTGAAGCTGGCGGATCGTCTGCACGATCGTGCTGCGGCGCAACTGCCGTTCCTGCTCGGGCTCATCACCGCTGAACAGCGTGCCGTCCAGCACGCTGCCGCCGGTGCTCTCCATCAACTCGAGAATTTCCTGGGCTGGTTCGCCGGGCAGCAGGTCGAACTCCCTCGAGCCGCGTTTGGCCAACGGCGTGTGCACCTTGACGGGCTGATTCAGATCAACGGCCGCGTCGATCGCCATCGCATCGTCGGCCGCCACCTGGAGCGACCACTGCGATTGAGGCTGAAAGACCAGTTCTGAAGCCGCGGCTTTCGGGGTGATTTTGGCCGCAGCCAGCTCCGAAGCAATGCGCGATGCCACCACCGCGGCATTCGCCAGGCTGCCAGCCTCCTGGCCACTTTCGCTCTCTCCCGCCGTCGCCATCTGGGGCGCCACGCCCCCGATCACCGCGCAAGCCATCGCGGCAGTCATCGCCCGCCGCCATGCGAAGCATTTCATAGAAGTCCCTCCGTGGTTGGCCGTCGTCCTTGATTGACCCAGTGCCGGACGAACGGCCGAAGCCTGACCGGCTGTGCGGTGTTCCCGCAACCGGGCGAATTATACGGACAACAGCCATCGCCCCAAACACCAGTCTTCGTCGGGGGTGGGTGGCGGGCGAAGAAGGGCGCGGCACGACGCTAGCACCTAGCCAGGCAACCGGCGATGGCCCTCTGGGGGGCGGCAGCGGCCATCGGGGGCAGGACGGAAATAATTTTGGTCCCATCCATCAATAAGTGGCCCCGTTGACCTTGACGGCCTCCAGCAACATGACCTATAGCACCCCCCGATGCACCTTCACCGAATCTCCAATGCGAGGACCGCGCGCACCGGCAGCAGCCGTACCGGCCGCCGGTGCTATGCCATTGCGCGGCAAACGCTGTCGCTGTGGCTTGCCCTGCTGGCCACGGTGACTGCCGAGCCGTGCCTGGCCCAGTCCACTCCGTCGCCCCTGGCGCTCCAGCCGCAGCAGGGGGTGTTGCTCCTGCGCAGTGGACGAACCCTTCAGGGCCGCTACACCCGCGACGGCGATCGCTATTACCTGGCACTGCCCAGCGGCGAGATCCGCGTCCGGGCCAACGAGGTGGAGGCCGCGTTGCCTTCGCTGGAAGACTGCTACCATTACCGGCGAGAACGGGTGGATGCCGGCAATGTGAACTCGCACCTGGACCTGGCCCAATGGTGCATCGAACACGAGCTGTTAGGCGCCGCCGCCGAACAACTGGCGATCGCCATCATGATCGATCCGCGGCATCCGAGGGCGGAGCTCCTTGAGCGCCGGTTGCATGCCGCCCGCACGCAGACCAAGCCCGCCGAGGTGGCCGCGATCGAAGTCGAGGAAACCATCTCGGCCGACGAGCTGGAACGGTTCTGCAAGTCGCTCCCGGCAGGCACGGTCGAACTCTTTACCAGTAGCATCCAGCCGCTGTTGCAGAACAGTTGCGGCAATGCGGCTTGCCACGGCCCGCGGTCGACCACGGCGTTTCGCATGCTGAGGGCACCGGCCAACCAGAAGCCCAGCAGCCGGTTGACGCAGCGCAACCTGTACGCCGTGCTGCAAATGGTCAATCGCGAGAATCCCACCAGCAGCCCGCTGCTTACGGTGCCGATCCGGCCGCATGGCCCGGTCGACAAGCCGCTGTTCAAGCAGCACGATGCGGCTCAGTACCGCGAACTGGTTCGATGGGTGCTGCTGGCTTGCGGCAATGGGGCCAAGCCTCAGCCGGCGACAGTGCAGCTCAAGCCGCCGGCCTTGATGGTGCCGCCGCTGGATGCCACGCCGCTGGAGAAGTCGAAACCAGCCGACAATCCGGTCAAGCAGACAGCCGCGGTCGAGGAAGTTCGTCCCACGCAGCCGAAACAGCCCGAACGGTTGGAACGCGCGGTCGATCCCGCGGCGAAGCCTGCCGCCACCACGGCTCCGCGCGCCAGCGATCCCTTCCATCCCGAGCTGTTCAACCGCCGCTTCTTCCCCGAGGGCAAGCCGGAACAACGCCCAACCGGTGCGGCAGCGGCAGCATCCGGTGAAAGCACTCCGCCCGAGGAATAACGGCAGCCGGCGATCAAGCCGCGTTTGAAGCGGCGAACCTCTTTCGACGACAGCCGCCGGGCGAAGGCTACCCTCCCAGCTTCTCCACCAGCCTGGCCAATTTGCGGCCGGTGGCGCTCAGCGGCAAATGATGAAGCTGCGCCACGTCGACCCAGGTGGACTCGTTCTGGATTTTCTCGGCCACTGTGGACCGAGCCCGGCGATTCTGCGGGCCAGCAAGCTGGGCGACAAATGCGTTGAGTGTGATCCGGTAACGCGTCACCGGATGCTTGATCTGGGCAATGGCTTGCGGCTCAACCCACACGCGGTAGCCGGTGCGGCGGTGTACCTCGTCGGCCAAGAAGGTTTGCAAGACGGCGGGCGACGCGTCGGAGGGCGTGTGCAACGCCTGGCCCTCTGGCAGCGGGAACCGCACAAAATCCCACAACCCGGCCCAACGCTGCCCCGGCTCGTAGCGCAGCACCAGCACCTGCCCGGCCGGCGAACGCACGATCACCGCCGCTTCGCTGACTTCTTCGATCTTTACCTTGCGGGCTGGTCGCGGGATCTCCTCCTGCAAGCCCTGGGCGAACGTGGGGCAAAGCTCGGCCACCGGGCAGGCCGCGCACTGCGGTGAACGCGGCGTGCAGAGGGTCGCCCCCAGTTCCATGAGCGCTTGATTGAACGTGCCGCAATCCTGCCTGGGCAGCAGATGCTCCGCAAAGCTCCACAGCCGGGCTTGCGCGGCCGACGACTCCAGCTCGCCGCGCTCGGCCAGCAGCCGGGCATAAAGCCGCCGGGTGTTGGCTTCGAGAATCGCCGCGCGAGCCCCAAAGGCAATCGACGCGATGGCAGCGGCCGTGTAGCGGCCGATGCCGGGCAGCTTGCCGATGTCCGCCGGGTCGGTGGGGAACTGTCCACCGTGCTCGGCCACGATAACTTTGGCGGCGGCGTGCAGTTGCCGGGCTCGGCGGTAATAGCCCAAGCCTTCCCACAGCCGGAGCACTTGCTGCTCGTCGGCCGCAGCCAGGTGCCCGACGGTCGGCAGCGCTTCGATGAACCGGTGGAAGTAAGGAATGACCGTCGCCACCTGGGTTTGTTGCAGCATGATCTCGCTGATCCAAACCCGGTACGCATCACGCGTCTGCCGCCACGGCAACTGCCGGGCGTGCTTGCCATACCAGGCAACCAGCCGGCGGCGGAAAGCGCGCAGCCACGGCTCATCGGGAAAGCCATCGGGCAGGGCGGAAGTTGGCCGTCTGGCGACCTTGCCTGGACGATTTGTATTCAATCACCGGCTCCCGAAGCGCAACGAGCTGACCGATAACCATTGGTTGAAGCGATGATCGGCCAGCGCGGTCAACAGGCCAACCTTACCGATCCTGCCGCCAGTATTGAAGAAACCAGCCGTAGGGCAAGATGCCGGCACGGTGACGTTTGCGCCGCGGGAACTTGGCCGGCAAGTGCCAACGCCCAAACGGCTTAGCGGCCGGTGGGTTAAAGAATCGCAGTAACAGACAAATACGGTCTGCGTGTTGCAACGTACATAAGATAGCTGTGCGCGTCCGCTCCATGCGGCGCCATCGTCAGCTAGCAGCGCTTGCAATCGCAGGATGAGCAACCTGGGCGCTGTAGGGCAAGTAGAAGCGACGTCCGAGCTGTAGCAGCAGCGATTGACTTAACCTTATACGCAGCTAGGACTTGCCTTGTTGGACCCCAAAACACGAGGTAGAATTCCGCGGCCTTAGGCAGGGAGCGAATCAGCCCGGGCATCGCATCCTGCTTACCGTCCGGCGACAAGGCCCAGAATGAGGAAAGCTTCGCAGGCGTGTAGAGCCGTCTTGCCAAGCAAGCGGCACTCGGTCTACAAGCCTTGCCGGCGCGACGCGGTGTATGGTTCCCATGGGGCCGTTGCCCGTCGCGCGGCGACATTGCTTCGCAGCGCGTTGCACCTCGCCGACAGCCCGCTATAAAGCGCAAATAAGGCAAGGTAAAGCGGTTTGTAAGCTGGGGTTGTCTTAACCACCCGATTCGGAATACTTAACTGGGGTGAGACGCACCAATCGGGTAAATTGGCCCGTTTGTTCGGGCGGTGAAGACCTCCCCAGGATGCCGGTTGAACATCGTTGTTGGCCGCTGCCAAGAGAGCACCAACAAGCCGACACGACCAGCGACGAACGTTACCGGGCGGCCAGGAAGGTACTGACGGCGAGCAATGTCCGCCGGTGGCTTCCCGGTCCATAATGCATATATAGCGGCGGTATCACAGCCCGCAGGTACCGGCGGCACTTGCCCGGTGGCATATAAACCATGCAAGCGTCATCGGTGGTGCGGGCCGTGTGCGGGGCGCTGTGACGAGGTTCACGCTCCGCGGCAGCCGCAGGCGAACATGAATCAACTTTTTCCATCATAGAACTCAAGATCTCGTACACGACCCAGGCGCGGTTGCGACTTCGCCTGCCGGCCAACACCACATGATCATGCTGGTCACGCTCGTCGGGGCGGGGCCAGCCACAAAAACCAGGCAGAGTAACAACTATGTACGAACGTTTTACGGATCGCGCCCGCAAGGTCATGCAGTTGGCCAACCAGGAGGCGCAGCGGTTCAACCACGAGTACATCGGCACCGAGCATTTGCTCTTGGGGCTGATCAAGGAAGGTAGCGGTGTCGCCGCCAACGTCCTGAAGAATCTGGACGTGGACCTGCGTAAGATTCGGCTGGAGGTCGAAAAGCTCGTCCAGAGCGGTCCCGACATGGTGACCATGGGGAAACTTCCCCAGACCCCACGCGCGAAGAAGGTGATCGAGTACTCCATGGAGGAGGCTCGGAACCTCAACCACAATTACGTGGGTACGGAACACATCTTGCTTGGCCTGCTTCGCGAGCAAGAGGGCGTAGCGGCTCAGGTGCTGATGAACCTGGGCCTGAAGCTCGAGGAAGTTCGCGAAGAAGTCCTCAACCTGTTAGGCCATGGTATGGAAAGCGAAGGCGGCGAACGCGGCCACGCCGGGGGTTCCTCCTCGGAAGCCAGCAAAACCAGCAAATCCAAAACGCCTGCCCTGGACAGCTTCGGCCGTGACCTGACCGAACTGGCTCGGCAAAAGAAACTCGACCCGGTCATCGGGCGCGAGCGCGAAATCGAACGCGCCATCCAGATCCTCTGCCGCCGCACCAAGAACAACCCGGTGCTGCTGGGTGAGGCTGGCGTGGGCAAGACGGCCATTGTCGAAGGCTTCGCCCAGCGCGTGGTCGACGGCGACGTGCCGGAGATCCTGGCCGACCGCCGGATCGTCGTGCTCGACCTGGCCATGATGGTGGCCGGCACCAAGTACCGCGGCCAGTTCGAAGAACGCATCAAGGCCGTGATGAACGAGGTGCGCCGCGCCAAGAACACCATCCTGTTCATCGACGAGCTGCACACCCTGGTGGGCGCCGGCGGTGCCGAAGGCGCCATCGACGCCTCGAACGTGCTCAAGCCGGCCCTGGCCCGCGGTGAGATCCAGTGCATCGGCGCTACCACGCTCGATGAGTACCGCAAGTACATCGAGAAGGACGCCGCGCTGGCTCGCCGGTTCCAGGAGATCATCGTCGAACCGACCTCCAAGGAAGAGACGGTGCAGATCCTCAAGGGTCTCCGCGACCGGTACGAGGAGCACCACCGCGTGCAAATCACCGACGACGCCCTGGAGGCCGCGGTCGAATACTCCGACCGCTACATCACCGGGCGTTGCCTGCCGGATAAGGCGATCGACGTCATCGACGAAGCGGGCGCTCGTGTCCGCCTGCGGTCGATGACCCGTCCGCCCGACCTGAAGGAGATCGACGAGGAGGTGGAACGGCTCAACAAGGAAAAAGAAGAAGCCGTGGCCAACCAGGATTTCGAGAAGGCCGCCAGCCTCCGCGATCAGGCCGACAAGCTGAAGAAGAAGAAGCAGACCATCACCCGTCAGTGGCGCGAAAAGAGCCGCGAGAGCGACGGCGTGGTCGACGAGGAGGTGATCGCCGAGGTCGTCTCCAAGATGACCGGCATCCCGCTCACGCGGATGACCACCGAGGACTCGCTCCGCCTGATGGAGATGGAGAAGGAGCTGCACCGCCGCGTGGTCAGCCAGGACGAGGCCATCAAGGCCATCGCCAAGGCCGTCCGCCGCAGCCGCAGCGGTTTGAAGGATCCGCGCCGGCCCACCGGCTGCTTCCTGTTCGCCGGTCCCACCGGCGTGGGCAAGACGCTGCTGGCCAAGGCCCTGGCCGAGTTCATGTTCGGCGATCAGGACGCCCTGATCCAGATCGACATGAGCGAGTACATGGAGAAGCACAACGTCAGCCGGCTGATCGGGGCTCCCCCGGGCTACGTCGGCTACGAGGAAGGCGGCCAGCTCACGGAGAAGATCCGTCGGCGGCCGTACGCCGTGGTGCTGCTGGACGAAATCGAGAAGGCGCACCCCGACGTCTTCAACATGCTGCTCCAGGTGATGGAAGAAGGCCGGCTGACCGACAGCTTCGGCCGCAACGTCGACTTCCGCAACGTGATCCTGATCATGACCACGAACGCGGGAGCCAGCGCCATCAAGAACGAGTCGGCCTTCGGCTTCGTGAAGCAGGATGCCGATGCCAGCTACGAGGGCATGAAGGAGCGGGTGCAGGACGAGATCGAGAAGGTGTTCCGTCCGGAGTTCCTCAACCGGTTGGATGACCTGATCGTCTTCCGGCACCTCACCGTCGACGACCTCAAGCACATCATCGACATCGAACTGGCCAAGGTTCGCGAGCGGCTGGCTGAACGCGGCCTGAAGCTCGAACTGACCGACGCCGCCAAGGAGTTCCTCATCAAGGAGGGCTCGAATACCGACTTCGGCGCCCGCCCGCTGCGGCGTGCGATCGAACATCGCGTGGAAGACCCGCTGGCCGAGGAACTGCTCAAGGGCGAGTTCCAGGGCAAGGACACCGTGCTGGTCGACGTCAAGGAAGTCGGCTCCGGCAAGCAGCTCTTCTTCCAAGGTCTGGTGACCAAGGAAGCCGAGCCGGTGACCGTGCCCGAAGGCGGCGAGTCGACCGAACCGAAGGCTTCCGGCGACGAGCAGTAAGCCCTGAAACGTCACCGGTAGAAACGCTGACCGTTAGCCAAGCCGCCGGGTGTGGTTCCCACCCCGGCGGCTTGTTTTATGCGCGCAGGGTCCGCTGCGCGGACCAGCTGAACCATGATGTGGTGCGGCTCGGCTGCCACAGGCCAGAGTGCCCCGTCGCGGCGAACCGGGCCTCATGAGCCGGTTGAGGTTCCACGCGCGGCGCAACGTGCTCCATCCAGGGAACGGTGTGCGGTTTCGGAGCGAGATCCTCGGCAGCGTCCTGGCCTATAGCGCGTTGGTGGTCCGCGGAGCGGCCCCTACTGAGAAGTGCAGGGCGATCAGACGGCGTTGAGAGCTGCTCGGAGTTCCGCCAGGAAGGTAGCCACGTCCTCTTCGGTGTTGTAGCCGTGGATGGCTACCCGCAGACGACCAGCGTGACTCATCACGTGGATGTTCTTGGCGTGCAGCGCCTGGTGGATCTGTTCGGCCTTGGGATGGCGGAACGCCATGATGCCGGCCAGTTGGTCCGGCTCGCGCGGCGTGAGCAGCTCCACGGGCAGCTTGGCCAGCTCGTCGAGGCACCACTGGGTGAGCGGCTGCGCTGCGGCGTAGATCTGCTCGACCCCAATGCCGCGAATGTACTCCAGGGCCGCGGCTACCGCGTACACGGCCGGGTAGTTCGGCATGCCGACGCCAAAGCCGGCCGCGCCCGGCTTGCTCACGGCTTGCTCAAACCGGTTGGGGCCAAAGGCGTCTTCCAGGTGGTACCAGCCGCCGGCCGGCACGCGCCAGCGATCGGCACTGCGGGCAGGCACCCCTACCAGGCCGCCGCCATGCGTGGCCAGGATCCACTTGTGGGTGCTGCTGACGATCAAGTCGACGCCCGACAGTTTCAGCGGGATGCGTCCCAAGGCCTGGGTCACATCGACGCCGATCAGGGCGGGCGAATGGCGGCGGACGGTGGCCACCATTGCCTCCAGCGGGACCATCGCCCCGTTGAAGAAGCTCACCAGCGACGTGGTGACAAATCGCGTGTGCGGCCCCAGCAGCGGCACCAGGTCTTCCACCCGCAGGGCCCCGTCGCGGCTGCGCCACACGTGTACCTTGGCGGGGCAACTGGGCTGGAGCCAGGGCGTGGCGCCGGCCGGGAAGTCCAGGTCGTTGATCACCACCTCGTCGCCTTCGCGCAGTTGCAGCGCCAGGGCGGCCAGGTTGTACGCTTCGGAAGCGCAGGAGCAGAAGCCGATCTCATCGGCCGACAGTCCATACAGCGCCGCCGTGTGCTCCTGCACCGCGCGGCGCTGCGCCGCGTGCGGGACACGGCCGTCCATGCCGAGCTGCTTGTCGGCAAAGTAGGCCAAGAGCGCATCGCGCACCGCCAAGGGCGGGATGCCCTCGGCGGCGGTGTTCAGATACACGCGGCCTTCCAGCGTGGGGAAGTCACGGCGGCGCGACTCGGCGGTTAACACGCAGCGGCTCCTGGCAGTTGGCACAGCGGCCGCGCTGCGGCCGCCACACCGGGCGTCTTAGGCAAAGATCTCGGTCGCCACGTGGCCGTGTACGTCGGTCAGGCGGAAATCGCGGCCGGCGTACCGATAGGTAAGCCGCTCGTGATCCAGGCCCAGCAGCGCCAGGATCGTGGCGTGCAGGTCGTGGATGTGCAGCTTCTTTTCGACGGCATAGTAGCCGTATTCGTCGGTAGCGCCGTAGCGGTAACCGGCCTTCACGCCACCGCCCGCCAGCCACATGGTGAAGCCCTCGGGGTTGTGATCGCGGCCGTTCTTGCCCTGGGCCACCGGGGTCCGGCCGAACTCGCCGCCCCACCACACCAGCGTGTCTTCCAGCAGGCCGCGCTGCTTCAGGTCGGTGAGCAGACCGGCGATCGGCAGGTCGACCTCGCGGGCGTTCTTCTCGTGGCCTTCCTTGAGGTTGGAGTGCTGGTCCCACTGCACCTTGGTATCGCTGTGGGTAACCTGGATGAACCGCACCCCGGCCTCGGCAAAGCGGCGGGCCAGCAGGCACTGGCGGCCGAAGTCGGCCGTCACCGGGTTATCCAGCCCGTACAGCTTGAGCGTGGCCTCGGTCTCGTTGCTGAAATCCTCGATCTTGGGGATCTCGTTCTGCATCCGGAAGGCCAGCTCGAACGAGGCGATGCGGGCTTCCAGCGAGGCCTCGGGGCCCGCCTGCAACTGATGCTCGCGGTTCATGGCCGCCAGGCGGTCCAGCTGCAGCCGCTGCAGCTCGCGCGAGCGCTTGGAGTTGCTGATGTACTTCACCCGGGCCTGGTCCGAGGGGATGCTGGCGTTGCCCAGCGGCGTGCCGTGATACACGGCCGGCAGGAACGCCGAGCTCCAGTTGTTGATGCCGCCGTGGGCCAGCGTCGGGCAGATGGTGACAAAGGCCGGCAGGTTGGCGTTCTCGGTGCCCAGCCCGTAGCTCACCCACGAACCGATGCTGGGCCGCACGAAGTTGTCGCTGCCGGTATGCAGCTTGAGCAGGGCACCGCCGTGGGCCGGGTTGGTGCCGTGGACCGAGTGCAGCATGCAGATGTCGTCGACGCAACGGGCCACGTTGGGGAACAGCTCGCTGACCCACAGGCCGCTCTCGCCATACTGCTTGAACTTCCACGGCGAGCGGAGCAGATTGCCGGTGTTGGCGAACTGCACCCGCGGCTTGTCGAACGGCAGCGGCTTGCCGTCGTCCTTGTCCAGTTGCGGCTTGGGCTCGAACGTATCGACGTGCGAGGGACCGCCCTTCATGAACAGGAAGATGACCCGTTTGGCCCGGGCCGGGAAATGCGGTTGCTTGGGAGCCAGCGGATCGGCGGGCGCGGCCGCCACCTGCGACTCGCTGCCCAGCATCGAAGCCAGCGCCAACGAACCGAATCCGACTGCCGATTGCTTCAGCAAGGCACGCCGTGAGAGCAGGTTACCGGGTTGCATAGCGTTCATGGTGCAGTCTCACTCTCACTTCACGTACACAAACTCGTTGGAAGCCAACACGGTGTGGCACAGCACGCTCCAGGCCTCTTGCCGCCGGGCGGCAGGGTCGGCCTCGCTGTCGGCCAGGGCCTTCTCAACTTTGGCCAGGAAATCCAGTTGCGACCTGGTTTCATCGCCGGTGATCCCGCGGCCATAAGCCAGGCGGTACATGCGGTCCATCCGCTGCTCGTCGCTGCCTTCCTCGGCCAGCAGGCGGCTGGCGAAGTGGCTGGCGCAATCCATCACGAAGTCGCTGTTGAGCATCATCAGGGCTTGCGGCGCCACGGCCGTCGTCACCCGGTTGCCCGTCGAAATCGCCGGGTCCGGGAAATCGAGCAACTGGAACACGTCGTACACGTTGTTGCGGATGACGGGCAGGTACAGCGACCGCCGGGTGCTGTCGTACTGGGTGGCGTCCTGCGACGTGTGGTTGAACAGGTAGCCCCGGTTCTTCACGTGCAGCAGCGTGCCGCCCATCGAGGTATCCAACCGGCCGGCGATGACCAGCATGGCGTCGCGCACGGCCTCGGCCTCGATCCGGCGGACGTTGGCGCGGCCGTACAGCTTGTTCTCCGGATCGCGTTCGATGAACTCCGGCCTGGTCAGGCTGCTCTGCTGGTAGGTCGCCGAGTTGAGGATCATCCGGTGCAGGGCCTTGATCGACCAGCCGCTGTCGATGAAGCGGTGGGCCAGCCAGTCCAGCAGCTCCGGATGCGTGGGCTTCTCGCCCAGCAGGCCGAAGTTATCGGGCGTGCGCACCAAGCCCTGGCCGAAGTGCCACCGCCAGACGCGGTTGACGAACACCCGCGCGGTGAGCGGATGGTTGGGGTCGGTGAGCCACTGGGCCAGCTCCAGCCGGCCGCTCTGCGAACTGGTGAAGTTAGGCGGCTGCGGCCCCCGCATCACCGGCGGAGTATGCCGCGGCACCACGTCGCCCAGCTTCAGGTGGCTGCCGCGAATATGAATCGGGATATCGGCCACCTCGCCTTCAGTCACACCCATGGCCGAAGGATATTCGGGCGGTTTCTTCTCCAGCTCGGTCAACTCGTCGCGAAGCTTCTTGAGCGCTTTCTTGGCTTCTTCGGGATAGTGCTCCTCGGGCTTTTCCGGCAGCTTGCCGCCGGGGCCCAGGCTGTTGCACAGCTCCTCGTTGGTCTTGGCGATGAACTCGTCGATCGCCTGCCGCTTGGCGGCCAGCTTCGCCTCGTACTCGGCCTTCATGGCCTCGGTTTCTGGCGAGGGCAGAATGTTCTCGTGCCAGCGGGCCACGATCCGGTAGTGCTCCATGGTCTTGGAGCTCTTGAAAATACCGGCCAGCCCGTAGTAGTCGGCCGTCTGGATCGGGTCGAACTTGTGATCGTGGCAGCGGGCACAGCCGAAGGTCATGCCCATGAACGCCCGGCCGAACGTGTCGAGCTGTTCATCGATGATGTCCATTTCCATCTTCTTGGGATCGGGTTCGGCCAGCACCTTGGGCCCGATCGACAAGAAGCCGGTGGCAATCAACTGTTCGCGCCGCTGGGCGTCGTTCTCGTAAGGCAGCAGGTCGCCGGCCACCTGTTCGATCACGAACTGGTTGAACGGCTTGTCCTTGTTGAACGAATCGACCACGTAGTCGCGGTACCGCCAGGCGTTGCCCTGGGCGATGTTCTCATCCAGGCCGTTGCTGTCGGCATAGCGGACCACGTCCAGCCAGTGACGGCCCCACCGCTCGCCGTAGGCCGGCGACTCCAGCAGGCGGTCAACCAGTCGAGCGAAGGCGTCGGGGCGATCGTCGGCCACAAACTGGGCGATTTCCTCCGGCGTGGGAGGCAGCCCGGTGAGGTCGTACGTCACGCGGCGAATGAGGGTGACCTTATCGGCCTGGGGCGCGGGGGTGAACCCTTCGTCCTCCAGGCGGGCCAGGATGAAGCGATCGATCGGCGAGCGCACCCAGGCACGGTTCTGCACCGTGGGCACTGGCGGATCGACCGGCGGCTGGAAGGACCAGTGATTGGGATCGCGGGCATCGGCCGCTTTGACGCCGCCCGGGTACGGAGCGCCCATCTCGACCCACCGCACCAGCGTGGCGATCTGCTTGTCGGTGAGCTTGTCGCCCTCGGGCATTTCAGGGGCGCCTTCCTCGTGGCGCACGGCGCGAATCATCAGGCTTTCGGCAGGTTTGCCGGGAACGAGCGCCGGGCCGGAATCGCCGCCCGCAAGAATCGCCTCGCGCGAATCCAGCCGCAGGTTAGCCCACTGGGTCTTGGGACCGTGGCAGTCGTGGCAGTGCTCGACGAGCAGCGGGCGCACTTCGGTTTCGAAGAACTTGAGCTGCTCGGCGGAGAACTCCGGCGTGCCAGCCGCCGGATCAGCCGCCAGTGCTACGGAAACCAACAGCAGAAACATCTAGACGCCTCCTTCCCCGGTCACCAGTACCAGGTTAGTCGCTTGTGGTCTTTTCTTCGCTCGCGATCGCCAACACGGTGGCTGGCGGTCGGGCACGCAATCGTCGTCCTTCTCGCAGCAGATCCAAGGGGAACGTGCCTGAGCAGGTTTCGGCGGGGAACTCCTCACTCGAAAGACGTTTGCGGGCGAGCTATTGACGTATTCGGGGTGGGCATGCAACAGGCGGGATTGGCCGGTGGGGCCGCAAGCACAGCGGGCTGTGCCTCACTCAGGCCATCCATCCAGCGTGCTTTATCTTACACGATATCGGCCCCGATTCCCAGAACGCAACACGTTTTCGCCGCCCCCCTCCACTCTGGGGAGGTCCGGCAGGGCAAATGTGGTAATGCAAAGAGACCTTGCGGCGGGCAAAATGCCTACGTAGGCGCCAGCAGCAACGCAAGCATTGCTGCCCGCAGGCTGCGTTTTCCGGCTCGCGGTGACCTGTCTCGCCGCGCCACCAGCCCCGCCGAAATCCCCTGGTGTATCGCAAAGTCGTTGCACAGATCCCCCCAGGTCGCGTTACACTATGGGTACTCGCCGGCGCGGCGGATCGCCGACGTACTCGGTCAGCTCTCCCTCACTTCAAGCGATTTCGCGCCGCCATGACACAGCGTGCCCAATCCGCTAGCCCGGACGAACAGTCCGCCGGCATTAGCGGCTACTTCGACACCGGGCAGCATTCCCCGATGCTTGGCCAGTACCAGTTGCTGGGCAAGCTGGGCGAGGGCGGTATGGGCGAGGTCTATCGAGCCCTGCACAAACGGCTCAACCGTCTGGTCGCCGTTAAGGTGCTGCCGGCCTGGCGCCTGCAAGACGCCGTGGCGGTGGCCCGCTTCGAACGCGAGATGCAGGCCGTCGGCTCGCTCGATCACCCGCATATCGTGCGGGCCATGGATGCCGGCGTGCACGAAGGTACCCATTACCTGGTGATGGAGCTGGTGGCGGGCCTGAACGTGGGCGAGGTCGTGCGGCGGTTGGGATCGCTGAGCGTTGCCGACGCCTGCGAAATCGTCCGCCAGGCGGCGCTGGGCCTGCAACACGCCTACGAGAACGGCCTGGTTCACCGCGACCTCAAGCCCAGCAACTTGATGCTGGCGGAAGGTCCTGACGGCGTCCGGGTGAAAATCCTCGACCTGGGTCTGGCTCTGCTCCAACACACAGGCGACGCCAGCCAGATCACCGGCTCCGACGAGATTGTCGGTACCATCGACTACATGGCGCCCGAGCAGGCCGGCAGCACGCATACGGTCGATATTCGGGCCGACCTGTACTCGCTGGGCGCCACGCTCCACAAGCTGCTCACCCGCCGCGTACCGTTTCAAGGACCGGAATACAGCACCACGGTCAAAAAGCTGGTCGCCCTGACGACCGAAGATCCGCCGCCCATCGACACCGTACGGCCCGACCTGCCGCCAGAACTGGTGGCGATTGTCCATCGGCTGCTGGCCCGCGATCCCAACCAGCGTTACGCCACGCCGCAGGAACTGGCGGAGGCCTTGGCACCGCTGACCGCCGGGGCCGATCTCGCGGGCTTACTCGCCGCGGCCCAACAGGCTCAGCCGCAAGCGCCGGCGCCACCCTCGTCGATCAGCGAACGCGGCACACCGCCGTTTGCCGCAGCCACCGTGGTCGCGGCCGTTCTGCTGGTGGGCGGTGCCCTGTTGGCCTGGAACGTATCGCGCGAAACCGACGTCACCTTTGATGACGTCGCGGAGGGCGACGCCAGACAAGTCGAGCAGCCCCAGCAGGGCCGTGTGCCGCAGATCCCGGAACCGCCCGTGGTGCAGCGAGGGGAGATCCCGCCGCCGGCGATGCAATCCGCGCCGGCCAGTTCCCATGCCGGCAGAGAGAACGGCCAGGAGTTTCTGGAACGTGCGGCCTCGTTGACGTTGGATGAGCGCGTGACGGTCGTCCAGGAACGGCTGAGCGCTATCAACGGCGCGGACAAGGTACAGCTGCACGGTCTCGCACTCAATGACGGATTCGAGAACCTTGTGATCGTGCTCGATCCGGAACAATCATGGGACCTTGGTCCTTTAACGGCGTTGGGCCGCGTGCGGCAAGTCATGATTCCCACCGGCCATGCGACTCAGGATCTGTCGTGCCTGAAGTCGTTGGAGGTGCAGGAACTGAACTGCCCCGAGGAAATGGTCCTCACCAACCACAAAGTCTTGGGCACCATCCCTTCGCTCGCGACCATCAACGGCGCACCGACCAAGGACGCCGTCAGCCAAGCCAGGCCATAATCGCGTCCGCACGTGGCCGTTATGCCGCGGCCGATCTGCCACTTTTGAGATGCATCCCGCGTGCGCCGTAGTTCGCATAACGGCAGCGCCGCCGCCGATCGATTTGACGTCTCGCACGCGCGTTCCTTCGTCTTTGATTCTGCACCTTGGTAACGGCGCATCCGTCGGGCGGACGCATCGCAGCCACGCCCGGTACTGTTTTGCCACCGCGGCTCAATCGGCAACCTCCAAACGCTCAACCTGCGAACGTGCTGCGCACGATCGGCAACCTCAAGACGATCAATGGGCAGCACGTCACCCAGGCCGGTCAGAAGAACAGCCAGCCGTAACCGTCGGGTTCATAACCACGGCGGCGATGGTACCAGGCTAGGTATCCAGGCCTGCGTTCAAGCCCTGCAAGTCCTCAGGCACAAAGCGGCCGTCTTTGCGGATCAGTTCGCCGTCGAAGTAGATCTCGCCGCCGCCGTACTCGGGCGTCTGGATCAGCACCAGGTCCCAGTGCACGCAACTGCGGTTGCCGTTGTCGCACTCCTCGTAGGCGTTGCCGGGTGTGAAGTGCAGCGAACCGCCGATCTTCTCGTCAAATAGCGTATCGAGCATCGGCTTGCGAATGCGGTTGTTGCAGCCGATGGACCACTCGCCGATGTATCGGGCTCCCTCGTCCGAATCGAGGATGCGATTGAGTTTCTCAGGCTCGTTGGCGCACGTGGCGCGGATGATCTTGCCGTCCTTGAGCTCAAACTCGATGCCGTCAAACACCGTGCCCTGGTAGAGCGAGGGCGTATTGTAGCGGATGGTGCCGTTGACGCTGTCGCGCACCGGGGCGGTGAAGCACTCGCCGTCGGGAATGTTCCGCTGCCCGAAGCAGGGCCGCACCGGCATGCCCGCAATCGAAAACTCCAGGTCGGTGCCCGGCGACACGATCCGCACGCGATCGGCGGCTTCCATGCGTTTGACCAGCGGCTTCAGGTCGATGGCCATTTGGGCGTAATCGGCCGTGCACACGTCGAAGTAAAAATCCTCGAACGCCGCCGTGCTCATGTTGGCCGCCTGGGCCATGCTGTGCGTGGGATACCGCAGCACCACCCACTTGGTCTTGGGCACGCGGATCCGGCTGTGGACCACGTCCCACCACAGCTTTTGATACAGTTGCATCTTCTCCTGCGGCACGTCGGAAAACTGGGCCGAATTGGCCGCGCCGCGGATGCCGATGTACGCCTGCATCTTCTCCATCTGCGCCGCTTCGAACTGGCCGGCCTGGGTCAGGTTGACCTCGGTGCCGTTGCGGTACAGCGTGCGGAGAATCTCGTTGTTCTTCCAGATGACGAACGGGTGCGCCCCGCGCTGATTGGCCAGCTCGATCAACCGGCAAACCAGCGTGGTTTCGGGCAAGTCGAAGGCTTCGATCAGGATGTTTTCGCCCGCTTGCAGGCGGCAACTGTGATCGATCAGGATCTCCGCGAGCCGGTCAAGGCGAGGATCGTGCATGGCGACGCACCGGGGCAGGGGGGCCAAGGGGGAAAATAGCGCACCTTCGTACCCGCGTTGTTCTACCGGCTTTGTCGTGGCGTGGGAATGCGGCAGCGGCCGAAGCTGCCAAGCCCTCCCCCCGCAAACAGGCAGTTTCTGCTACCGTGGCTGCGATCGATCAGCCATGATAGATGGATCATTCCGGCCCCATCGACAGCATCCCGCCCAAGTATCTGCGAGGAGACGAACCATGCCCATCCATTTGCCCGCCGTCAGTCGCCGTTCGTTTTTGGCTGCTGCGGGTGCGGCCATTTGCACCTGGCCGGCCCTGGCTCGCGGCGACGACAACATCGACGCCGACGTGGTCTACTTTGCCAACGATACGCACGTCGGCGAGAAGCACGAGCCCGATTCCACCGTGCCCAGCAACGTGCGTCGGCTGGTGAATGAGCTGACCAGCCGCAAACGCAAGCCGGCCTGCCTGGTGATCAATGGCGACCTGGCCCTGCGCGATGGGCAGCCGGGCGACTATCGCCACCTGGCCAAGCTGCTACAGCCGCTGGCGGAGGCAAAGGTGGAAACCCACCTCACGATGGGCAACCACGATAACCGCGAAGTGTTCTACGAAGTACTGCGCGAGCAGCGGCAGGCGATGCCGCCGGTCAAGTCGCGGCACGTGGCCGTGGTCGAAACCAAGTACGCCAACCTGTTCCTGCTCGACTCGCTCCAGCAAACCATGGTCACGCCCGGCACGCTCGGCCCCGAGCAGTTGGCGTGGCTGGCGGCGGCCCTCGATGCCCGCCAGGACAAGCCGGCGCTCATCGTGGCGCATCATAACCCGCGGTTTGGCGGCGACCCGATTCACTATCCCGGCGGCCTGACCGATTCGCAGGAATTGTGGGAGGTGCTCGTGAAGCGGCCCCAGGTGAAGGCGTACGTGCACGGCCACGTCCACGACCGCGAATACAGTCAGCACCAGGGCATCCACATTCTGAATCTGCCGGCGGTTTCGTTCGTGGCCGATCCGGTCAAGTCGGCCAACGGCTGGACGATTGCTTACCTTAGCCCCGAAGGCATGACGCTCGAAACCCGCACCCACAAGCCGGACCATCCCTGGAACGGTCAGAAGACCAAGATCACCTGGCGGACGTAAGCGGGCGCGGGGGGCCACACGCGGGCCACGCACGTGTGGCCGCACCTAATGGCCGTCAAAATGTTTCCACCTCCTGGGGCATGCCGCTCGCGGCCGAACGTTCGGCGGCTTCAATCACCGCTACGGCTCGAGCGGCATCCTCAGGCGTGACCACCTCAGGCGGGCGATCCTCGCGAATGCAGCGGGTGAAGTACGCAATCTCATTCACCAGCGCGCCCACGCGGTGACCGTGCTGCTGCGGCCAGTAGTACGTGTCGGGCATGCGCAGCCCTTGCTCGGTGAGGATATTCAACCCGGTGTGGCCGCAATCGATGGTGATCTGCCCCTGGGTTCCGACGATCTCCAGTACGGCGTCGATCGTGGTGGGCGTGTTGGCCGGCAGCCGCCAGTTGGTTTCCACCACGCCGAGTGCCGAGGGTTGATCGGCGAGGCCCTGCACCGGACCAAACTCGAGCATTGCCCAGCCGGCGTCCGGGTAGCGGAAGTTCTCGACGCGCACCGTGCGGCCGTACACCCGCCGCGGTGCCTCGTTCATGAACCACATCATCAGGTCGGCGTCGTGCACGCCGTCGCCCAACAGGGCCGAAATCTTGTCCAGCCGCAGCGGGCCAGGCGCCACCGGCAGGTTGCGTTTGCTTCGCATGGCAAAAATGCGGCCAATCCGGCCTTCGCGCACCGCGTCCAAAGCCACCGTTACCCGCGGGTCAAACCGGCAGACATGCCCCACCATGAAACGCCCGGCGGCCGTTCGGGCAGCCGCCACGATCTCGCGGCACTGCTGGGTGTTTTCGGCCATTGGTTTTTCCAGCAGCACGTGCTTGCCGGAAGCCAGCGCATCGAGCGCCGCCTGGTAATGGTCGGCCACGTGCGTGGTGATGCTTACCGCGTCAATCTGCGGATCGTCGAGAATCTGCCGGTAGTCGCGCGTGGCCTTGATGCCGGGATACCGCGAGGTGGCCTCGGCCAGCCGCTGCTCGTTGCGGGTGCAGACGGCCACCAGTTCGCAATCGTCGGCTTGCGACAACACCTCGGCATGGATTGCCCCGAACCGTCCATAGCCGATCACGGCCCAGCGTACGCGGTCAGACATTGCGGGTCCTTGGTTCTAGAGATCGCGGGTGATTGGCCGGCAAGGTGGTTTGCCCTACGATGGTCGGCATTTGACTGTCGGGCCGCAAGTACCGCCCGGCGGATCGCGGCTTGTCGTTTACGGAGTGTACTTCGATGCTGCTTGGCGTGGTGAGCGATACGCACGGCCATACCGGCTTTACCATGGCGGCGGTGCGGATGCTCGAAAGCCTGGAAGTCCAAACCGTGCTGCACTGCGGCGACATCGGCTCGGAGGAGGTTGTGCCGCTGTTCGCCCGCTGGCCTGCGCATTTTGTGCTGGGCAACGTCGATTACGCACGCCACATGAAAGAAGCCATCGAAGAAGCCGGCCAGCATTACCACGAGCGTTTTGGCCAGTTGGAGCTGGAGGGCGTGTCCATCGCCTTTTTGCATGGCGATGACGAACAGCGGCTGCATGAAGCCATTCACAGCGGCCAGTACGCCCTGGTGTGCCACGGCCACACGCACAAGAAGCGGTTGGAGCACGTGGGGAGCACCCTGGTGCTCAACCCCGGGGCGCTGTATCGCACCAGCCAGCACTCAATTGCCGTGGTGCAGTTGCCAGAACTCGTAGTCACCCATGTGCCGGTCACCTGACAGCGAACCAAGAGCCGCGAGCCCCCCCGCTTGACCGCCAGGGATAACATTGCGTCGCACGGTAAGCGGTCGTAACAATGGGAGTTCGCCGGGCTTCGTCATCCGCGTGGATCCCCAAGCACGCGGCGATCGGCCTGCGGCGTCACCCACCACCCATTCCCTCCACGCGCTCGCCGGGAGCTGAACATGCCCGAGGCACTGGTGCGTCGATTCGCCTGTTTGACGGTCGCGGTGGTATGGATGCTGGCGACCTGGCCAGCCGAGGCAGCTCCGCCAACTCCGGCGGCATCACCAGGCACCGCGGCGGACGAGGCACCGGTAGCAGCCCCGCCGGTGGAAGCCGCCGCGTCGCCGGCGAGCAATACCCAGCCCTCGGACCTGCCGCTTTCAGCCGAGCAAATCGCCGAGCGATACATGAAGTCGGTGGTGGTCATCAGTCACACGGGCCGTGACGGCCGCCGCCGAGGCATCGGCAGCGGGTTTGTGGTTTCGCCCGATGGTCTCATCGCCACCAACCTGCACGTGATTGGCGAAGCCCGACCGATCAGCGTCCGCCTGGCCGATGGCCGCCGCTTCCAGGCCACAAGCGTACACGCCTCCGACGCCAACCTCGACCTGGCCGTCATCCGCATCGATGCCAAGAACCTGCCCGCCCTTGAGCTGGGCGATTCCGACAAGCTCGCCAAGGGGCAGGCCGTGGTCGCGCTAGGCAACCCGCAAGGCCTGGAGCACAGCGTGGTGACCGGCGTGGTTTCCGGCCGCCGCGAACTGGACGGCAAGCCGATGATCCAACTGGCCATCCCCATCGAGCCCGGCAACAGCGGCGGCCCGCTTCTGGACATGTACGGCCGCGTGCACGGCCTGTTGACGATGAAATCCGTGATCACGGCCAACCTGGGCTTTGCCGTCGAGATCAACGCGCTCAAGTCGCTGCTCAACAAGCCCAACCCGGTGCCGATGGAGCGCTGGCTCACCATCGGCACGCTCGATCCGGCCAACTGGAAACCGATGCTGGGTGCCCGGTGGCGGCAGCGTGCCGGGCGGATTCTGGTCGATGGGCTGGGGGATGGGTTTGGCGGCCGCAGTTATTGCCTGGCCACGAAACCGGCCCCGCCGCGGCCCTACGAAGTGGCCGTCGACGTGCGGCTCGACGACGAAGCCGGCGCGGCAGGGCTGATCTTCGCCGCCGACGGCGATACGCATTACGGCTTTTACCCCTCGGGCAGCAAGTTGCGGCTCACGCGGTTCGATGGCCCCGACGTGCTCAGTTGGAAGATCCTGTACGAGGCGCCCAGCGATCATTACCTGCCCGGCGAGTGGAACTCGCTCAAGGTGCGTGTCGAAGAGGATCGGCTGTTGTGCTACGTGAACGGTGAGCTGGTGGTCGAATCGCGTGACAACCGGCTCGACGGCACTGGCGTAGGCCTGACCAAGTTCCGCGACACCTCGGCCGAGTTCCGCCGGTTCCAGGTCGGCAAAGAGGTCCACGTTCAGCGGCCGTCCGATGAACTGCTGGCCCGCGTGACCGAGAAGCTGCCCCGGATTCCCGCCCGGGGGCCCGTCGATCACATGATCGAGGAGTTTCAGCCGCTGGACCAGCATACGGCCCAGGCGCTCAACGATCGTGCGCGGCTGCTGGAGCGTCAGGCCGAGCAGTTGCGCAAGCTGGCCATCGACGTACATCGCCGCCAGGTGTGCACAGAACTGACGGCCACGCTCCAGGGCGGCGATGATTCGATCGACCTGGCCAAGGCGGCCCTCTTGGTCGCGCGACTGGATAATCCCGAGGTCGACGTCGGGGCCTACCTGGCCGAACTGGATCGCCGGGCCGAGGAGATTCGCAGCCGGCTGGCAAACGATGCCGACGATGCCGCCAAGCTCGCGGCCCTGAACCGCTACCTGTTTGAAGAAAACGGCTTCCACGGCAGCCGCAACGACTATTACCACCGCTCCAACAGCTATCTCAACGAAGTGATCGACGACCGCGAAGGCCTGCCGATCACGCTATCGGTGCTGTACCTGGAGCTTGCCCGGCGACTGGATCTGCCGGTGCGCGGCGTGGGCCTGCCGGGGCATTTCATCGTGAAGTACGTGCCGGAAGAAGGTCCGGCTCAACTCATCGACGTGTTCAACGGCGGCAAGACCATTACCATCGAACAGGCCAAGTCCATGGTCGATGAGTACACCGGCCTGGACTGGAAGGACGAATACCTGAACGCCGTCGGCAAGCGGGAAATCATCGTACGGATCCTGCACAACCTGCTCGGGCTGGCCCGCGATCAGCAGGACGCTCACCAGATGCTCGGCTATGTCGAAGCGCTGGTGGCGGTGAAGCCCAACGCCCAGCACGAACGGTGGATGCGGGCGGTGCTGCGATACCAGACGCAGCGGCTGCATAGCGCGGCCGAGGACGTCGCCTGGCTGCTGGAGCGTCCGCTCTCGGGCATCAACGAAGACCAGGTCCGCCACCTGCAACGGCTGATCGACGAGCAACTGGGCCGATAAGGCCCACCGCCGAATGCCAACCATGGCCCCCTTCGAGTGCATCGAAATCATCGACACCCACACCGCCGGCGAGCCTACCCGCGTGGTGATCGGCGGTGGCCCCGAGCTGGGCGATGGTCCGCTGCACGAGCGGCGGCAGCGGTTCCAAGAGAAATTCGACCATTACCGCTCCGCCATCGTCAACGAACCCCGCGGCAGCGACGTGCAGGTGGGGGCGTTGCTGGTCACGCCGCACGAGTCCGACTGCGCCGCCGGCGTGATCTTCTTCAACAACGTCGGCATGCTGGGCATGTGCGGTCACGGCGCGATCGGCGTGGTGGTCGCCCTGGCCCATCGCGATCGCACGCCCCCTGGGCCGCTGCGGCTGGATACGCCGGCCGGTGTGGTGACCGCCCACTACCATGGCGACAACCGCGTTACCATTCAGAATGTGCCTTCGTATCGGCACCTGGCAGCCGTGCCGGTGAGGCTGCCCGATGGGCAAACCATCCACGGCGACGTGGCCTGGGGCGGCAACTGGTACTTTGTGTGCCACGACCATGGGCAGCGGCTTTCCCCGGATCGAACCGATGACCTGACGGCGTTTGCCTGGCAGGTTCGGCGGCAGTTAGCCGCGCAGGGCGTGACCGGAGACGATGGCGGCGAGGTGAATCACATCGAACTGATCGGCCCGCCGAGCGACCCGGCCGCGGCCGACGCCCGCAACTTTGTGCTGTGCCCCGGCGGGGCGTACGACCGTTCGCCTTGCGGCACCGGCACCAGTGCCCACCTGGCCTGCCTGGCGGCCGACGGCAAGTTGCCACCAGGCCAGCGGTGGCGGCAGCAAAGCATCATCGGCAGCGTCTTTGAGGCCTGCTACCAGTGGGACGCGGCGGGCTGCATCCTGCCCGAAATCACCGGAGCCGCTTACGTTACGGCCGAGGCCACGCTGCTGTTGGATCGGGCCGATCCCTACCGCTGGGGCATACGACGGCAGCCGTGATTGGCACCACGGCTGCCAGGAAGTGCGAAGGGGCGAGGCAAGGGCTCGCCACTTGACCTGCGGCAAACGTTACTTGTGTATTCACATACCTTTGCGCCGCGCTGGCGCACGTTTTGCCGCGTCGTTCCGGCGCCATGCAACCGCAAAACAACCTGGCTTGGCGAGCCCCCCATAGGACTGCGGAACCGCTGTTCAAAGGGCGGCTGGCCGTCTACCATCGGTTCCTGCGTACCGTCTCCGCCGATCGACCTCATCCGGAACGAGGCCGACCATGACACCAGAAAACATCTACCTGGCCAGCATGATCGCGCTGGGCTTTTTCGCCCAGTGGTTGGCCTGGCGGCTGCGCTTGCCGTCGCTGCTACTGCTGATCGGGTTTGGATTTTTGCTGGGCGAAGCCGCGCGGCGTTTGGGCAACGACCCGACGGAGATGCTTCCCAACAACCTGCTGTTCTCCGGCGTATCGCTGGCGGTGGCGGTTGTGCTGTTCGAAGGTGGGCTGTCGCTGCGGCTGCGCGAAATCAGCGAAACCAAGATGGCCGTGTTCCGACTGGTCACGGTTGCCATTCTGGTCACCTGGGCCGGGGCCACAGCCGCGTTCCTGATGCTGTTCGATCTGCCCTGGCAGATCGGCCTGCTGCAAGGGGCGATCCTGGTCGTCTCAGGCCCCACGGTGATTGCGCCGCTGCTGAGGCAGGTTCGCCCCACGGGCCGCATCGCCGCCGTGGTCAAATGGGAAGGTATCGTCAACGACCCCATCGGCGCCGCCCTCGCGGTGCTGGTGTTCCAGGCGATTCTCGTACACAGTACCGGCGAGCCGAACCAGACCTGGGGCAGCCTGATCCCGGCCCTGGTGAGCGAACTGATCATCATGTTCACGGTCGGATCGCTGATCGGGGTGATCGTGGCGCTGGTGCTGGTGCAGGCGCTCAAACGTTTCTGGGTGCCCGACTATCTGCACGTAGCGTTCTTTCTGGCGGCGGTGATCGGTTCGTTCTCGCTGTCGAACTTTCTGGTGTACGAAAGCGGCCTGGTCGCCGTCACTATGCTGGGCATCGTGCTGGCCAACCAGCGCACGGTCGCCATCAAACACGTGGTGGAGTTCAAAGAACACCTGGGCGTGATGCTGGTTTCGGCCCTGTTCATCGTGCTGGCTTCACGCCTGAAAGCGGGCGATCTCCTGGGGCTGGGCCTGCCGGGCCTGTTCTTCTTGGCGGCGCTGTTGTTCGTGGTCCGGCCGGCGGCCGTGTTCCTTTCGACCTGGCGGACGGGCCTGGATCTCAACGAGAAAGTGTTCCTGGCGATGCTGGCCCCGCGCGGGATCGTGGCCGTGGCCGTGACCAGCGTGTTCGCCCTGCAATTGGCCGACAAGGTCGAATCGCTGTCCGCTGCCGCCCATCGCATGGTGCCGATTACCTTTTTGGTCAGCGTCGGCACGGTGGCTTTCTACGGCCTGCTGGCGCCGCCGCTGGCGCGGTGGCTGGGGCTCTCGGTCGCTTCGCCGCAGGGCGTGCTGTTCGTGGGAGCCTCGCCCTGGGTTTGCCAGATCGCCAAATTGCTGCAGGACGAAGGTTTCCGCGTGCTGCTGGTCGATACCAATCGGCAGAACCAGCAGACCGCGCGGATGTTGGGGCTGCCGGTGATCGCCGGCGATGCGCTGTCCGAATACGTGCACACCAACACCGACCTGGCGGGTATCGGCCGGTTGCTGGCTGTTACGCCCAGCGACGAAGTGAACATGCTGGCGGCGCTGGAGTTTCAGCACACGTTTGGCCGGGCCGAGGTGTACCAGTTGGCCCCATCCAACGACGGCAAAGAAAGGACCGACAAGCCCCAACACCTCAAGAGCCGGATTCTGTTTTCCGAGGATGCCACGTACGATAGCCTGGAAGACCGCTACGAGCGCAACGGCCAGATCAAGCGCACGCAATTGACCGAAACCTTCGGGTACGACGACTACCAGCGTACCTACGGCGATGCCGCCTTGCCGCTGTTCCGCATCACCGACTCGGGCCAACTGATCGTGTGCACCGCCGAGAAGAGCAAGAACCCGCCCAAGGCCGGCGAGGTGATCGTGGCCCTGGTCACGCCGGAACTGCAGCCCAAGGAAACGGCGCCATCGGACAATGCCCAGGCCAGCCAGGAGCAGCCCGCCGCGGTGGCCGCCCAGTCCGAACCGGCCCCCGGTTCAAGCAGCTAACTCAGTGGTGCATCCTGCCGACAACGAAGCCCTGGTCGGACACCCACCATCGCAACCCAACCAAGAAACCACAGGCCCCCCCAACCGCGACCATCATCGCACGACTTGTAGGATAGCTTGACGGAACATGCTTAATCCCGCGCAACAGCAAGCCGTCGATACGCTGAGTGGGCCGCTGCTGGTGCTGGCCGGAGCCGGTACCGGCAAAACCCGCGTGGTCACCCACCGCATCGCCAACCTCATCCGACACGGCATCCCGCCGGCCAAGATCCTGGCCGTGACGTTTACCCGCAAAGCGGCCAACGAAATGGCCCAGCGTGCCGGGCAGCTCCTGGGCAAGCGGCTCCAGGAAAAGCCCGAGATCTCCACGATCCACGCCCTGTGCATGAATATTCTGCGGCGGCAGATTCATCACCTGGGCTAT
Organism: uncultured Planctomycetales bacterium; assembly: GCA_937927735.1. Taxonomy (GTDB): domain Bacteria; phylum Planctomycetota; class Planctomycetia; order Pirellulales; family S012-138; genus CALBRZ01. The sequence continues at coordinate 138,309 of CALBRZ010000093.1, read as the reverse complement.
CCCAAGCAGTTTGCCATTTACGACCGGGGCGACCAGGAAAGCCTGGCCCGGGCAGCGCTGCGTGAGATCCAAGTGCCCAACACGGCGATGAGGCCGGGCGATCTGCTGGCGATGATCAGTCGATGGAAATCGGCCTCGTTGCGGCCACCGCAAGCGGCAGCCGTGGCCAGCAGCGACCTGGAGCACCTGGCGGCCATCGCTTATCGCCGCTACCAGGATGCGCTGCGGGCGGCCGGGGCGGTCGACTTCGACGACCTGCTCTTGTGCACCGAGGAGCTGTTCGCCAACTTCCCCAAGGTGCTGGAAGAAGAAGCCGACCGGTATCGGCATCTGCTGGTCGACGAATACCAGGACACCAACGGCAGCCAGTACCGCATCCTCAAGGGGCTGGCCCAAGGCCACCGCAACTTCTGCGTGGTGGGCGACGACGATCAGTCCATCTACGGCTGGCGCGGGGCCCAGGTGCAGCACATCTTGCGGTTCAACCGCGACTGGCCCGACGCCAAGATCGTCCGCCTGGAAGAAAACTACCGCTCGACCGGAGCCATCCTTCAGTTCGCCAATCAGCTCATCGCGTTCAATCGCGAGCGGCATCCCAAGGTGCTGCGGGCCGCGGCAGGGGAGGGCGAGCGGCCACGGATCCTGGCCTGCGCCGACGACGCCGCCGAAGCCCAACTGCCGGCCCTGGAGATTCAGCAGGCGGTGGCCGAAGGCACGGCCAAGTACCGCGACTTTGCCATTTTGTTCCGTACCAATGAGCAGACGCAGCCGTTTGAAAGCGAGCTGCGCAAGGCTCGCGTGCCCTACGTGGTGATTGGCGGTACGTCGTTCTTCGAACGTAAGGAAGTCCGCGATCTGCTGGCGTACCTCAAGCTGCTTTGCCGCCCGCACGATGAGCCGGCGCTGCGGCGGATCATCAACACACCGCCGCGGGGCATCGGCGAGCAGACGGCCAAGATGCTCTCAGCCATCAGCGTGGCTGAGCATCGCCCGCTGTGGACCGTGTACGAGGAAGCCGCGGCCGGCCAGCACGGCTTGAACCAGCAGGCTCAGGATGCGGTTTCCGACTTTGTGAACCTGATCCAGCACTTCCGCCTGCGTTCGCAACGGGGATCGCTCAGTAGCCTGCTCAGCGACCTGATCGAGGCGATCAAGTACGAGCAGGAAGTGGACCGCACCAGCAAAACGCCCGAGGAACGCCAGGCCCGCTGGAACTCGGTGCAGCAGGTGGTCAACGCGCTGGCCGATTACGAGGAAACGGCCAAGAAGCCGTCGCTGGCCGATTTTCTCGACGAGGTGGCCCTGGACCCCAAGGACATGCCAGGCGACAAAACCCGCAAGCTCCAGCGCGACGCCGTGGTGCTGATGACGCTGCACAGCGCCAAGGGCTTGGAGTTCCCCTACGTGTACATGGTCGCCATGGAAGAAGGCACGCTGCCGCACCGCCGCAGCCTGGACGACTTCGAACGCGACGTCGACGAAGAACGCCGGCTGTGTTACGTGGGCATCACGCGGGCCCAAAAGCGGCTGACGCTGACCTTCGCCAAGCAGCGGCGCAAACGTGGCAAGATGGTGCCCACCGAGCCGAGCCGGTTCTTGTACGAAATGGTCGGCCAGGCCGACAACGGCCGGCAAATCGCCGCCGCGCGCAAGGCTGCCCAGGCAGGGGGCAACGGCCGGGCCGCGCAGGGCACCGCGGGCAAGAAGCGCAAGACCATTACCCGCCGGCCAGGGAAGCCGTAAGCCGCAGGGCTTGGCTCCGCCGCGGGCATTGCGTCGCGGACGCTACACCGCTGCGTCGGTTGTGCAGGGATCGGCTTGTTGAACGCCGCCGGCCGCCTTAGTACTTCACGGCGCTGGTCGCCCGCTTGAGCGTTTCGTGCATCACCTCCACGGGCGCGTCGTGGCCGGTGAACAGCTTGAACTGCAGGGCCGCCTGGCGGACGAACATGTCGACGCCCGTCACCGTGTAGCAACTGCGTTCCTTGGCGTCCTTGATGAGCAGCGTGTTCTCGGGGTTGTACACGGTATCGAACACCACCGAGCCCGGCCGCAGCCAGTTTTTCTCCATCGGGCTTTGATCCACCTTGGGGTGCATGCCCACCGGAGTGCAGTTGACGATGATATCGGCCTTGACCGCCGAACGGCGTTCCCAGGGAATGGCCTGGCATTCGAGGTACTGGGCCAGCCGCTCGGCGTTTTCCATGGTGCGCGAGGTGATCACGACGTCGGCCTTGCGCTTCTTCAGGCCGTAGGCCACGGCCTTGGCCGCGCCACCGGCCCCCAGCACCAGCGCGGTGCGGCCGGCGATGGCGCCATCGTCGATCTGGGCTACGGCGTTTTCCAGGCTTTCCATCGCCGCCTGGTAGTCGGTGTTGTAGCCGCGCAGCTCGGTGCCTTCGTACACGATGGTGTTGGCCGCGTTGATGCCCTGCACACTCTCGTCGCGATGCTGCAAGTAGGGCAGGATCGCTTCCTTGTGCGGGATCGTAACACTGATGCCCTTGAGGCCAAAGTCGCGGGCCTCGTTCAAGAAGGCCGGCAGGCTTTCGGGGGGCACCCGGAACGGCACGTACACCTTGTTCATGCCCAGCTCGCGGAAGGCGCGGTTGTGGATCAGCGGGCTGAGGCTATGGCCGATCGGGTCTCCGATCACGCCGTACACTTCGGTGTCGGGCCGGATGGAGTCGTAATTGTAGACGTTGCGCATCTCGTCGAAGCTGAGCTGGCCCGGGGCCAACGCCCGCTCCGAGTTGAACGTGGCATAGGTGAACGGGGCGCCGAACCGGCCCGTCAGAATCCGCGAGGGCACACCGATATCGCCCATGCACATGCCGACGGTGGGCACGGAACTGCGGGCGACCAGTTCCAGCATGCGGAAGTTGTCGCAGGGATGGTTCGCCATGGTGGCGATCTTGACGATGTCGGCATCGAGGGCCGCCAGCCTCGCGTGCAGCGAATCCAGATCGTCGGGCGTCTTGCGGAAGTCGTGGTAGCTGACGATCCGCTTGGTCTTGCCGAAGCGGGGAATCTTGGCCGCGACGTCCTCTTCCAGGTCGACGTACTCCACGCCGGCAGCAATGGCCGTGCGCAGCAGCATCAGCCGCTGTTCCTCGCTGCCGGTATACATGCCGCCGTCCTGCTCGCGGCGGATGGTGATGACCACCGGGCAGGGGCGGTTCTCCAGCAGCCGGGGCAGGTTGATCTTGGAGCGGATGTAATCCAGCCGCAACTCGACCAGTTCCGCCCCCTGCTCGACCAGGTGACGGTGTTCTGCCATCATGTGCCGGTGACGGCCACGACCAATGCTGACGCAAATCATGGTGAACCAGAGCGGGGTCAATCGAGGAACGTCCGGCCGCCTGCCGCGGCCACGCGGGAGCAAATCGTCAGCCTAGATAGCGGGGCGGCGGGCGTCAACGTGCCGGCCGCCGCCAGCCCCGCCAACCGCCGCCCCAGCGTTTGAACCACCGCAGGCCGAGCTTCCCCCCGCGTCCCTTGGCCGACGACGGCGACAGGCAGGCCCGCAGTTCCTCGGCCAACGCCTCGGCCGTGGGAAACCGAGCCGCAGGGTCTTTTTCCAGGCAGCGCAGGCAGACGGCTTCCAAGTGGGCATCGAGGCCGGCTCGGTGCCGGCTGGGCGGAACGGGCAGCTCACTGGCCAGCCGGGTGAACAAGTCGCGGAGATTCGTCGTGTCAAATGGCGGCACGCCCGCCAGCAAGGCGTACAGCACGGCCCCCAGGGCATAAATATCGCTGGCGGAGCCTACGGTGCTGCCGCGATCGATCTGCTCCGGCGGCAGGTACCCCAGCAGCTCCAGTTGCTGCGAGACCGAGTGCTCGCTGCTGCCGGGCATGTGCCGGGGGAACCCCAACCCCAGCAGGTACGGCTCTCCGCGGCCATCGATCAGGATCTTGCCGGGATGCAAATGGCCGTGCACCAGACCTGCCTGGTGGACCCGGCCAACCGCCTTGGCAAGTTGGGCGACGATCCGGGCGGCCGTTTCCTCGGGCAGTGGCCCCGCCGCGATCTTGGCTGAGAGCGGTTCGCCCTCGACAAAATCCATCACCCAGTAGTGATGGCTGCCACTGTGTTCCAGGCCGTGCAGGGTCACGAGATTGGGATGGCGCACGCCGGCGGCCTGCCGCGCCAGGGCATCCAGCCGCCGCTGGTCGTCAGCCTCGAGGCTGATGCGCGAGCGCAACCGCTTGATGGCCACCTGCTGCCCGGTGGTCGGGTCGATCGCCAGATGCACGGCCGTGGCTGCCGTGCGCGACAGCTCTTTATCCAGGCGATACTTGCCTAGCGTCCGCGGCTTGCTGGGAGGGCGCACCCGTGGCGGTGCCACCGCGACTTCCTCGCGAGACTGCCGCAGTTGCTCCTTGCGGGCAGACATCTGCTCCAACTGGCAGGCCAGCAGCAGCAGTTCGCACCGCAGCGCCGGTTGTTCTTCAGCGGGCACCCGCGCGGCGTAGGCTTCGATCTCGGGCCGCTCGCCTTGCCGCCAGGCGGTTTCAAACTCGTCGCACAACTCATCGAGCCGCTGGTAGCGCTGCAGCTCGATGGACGAAACCGATTCGTTCTCCCACGGCGAATCGGTGCTCCGCTGTCCCACGGCCCAGGCAGACACCTTCCGCTGGCAGGGCACGCAGCCAAGCAGATGCCGGTCGAACGCTTCGCGTTCATCCGCAGGCAAGCCACCGGTAAGCCGGGCGTGCAGGCTGCATTCAGAAAGGTGCTGCTCGTGAGACATCCCGATGCCAAGGCCAAATATCACAAACGCTATCCGCCATATGTCGGCGGCTGAGTGTCAAACTCAATACAGGATGGGCTCGATTCTGCTTCCGCGCCCACCGCCGGGCAAGCAACAAGGGGGGAACGCACCCCACGACCCTCCCACGGGGGCACGCCTGCCAGGGGATCGACACTATCAAGCCAGCAGCCGCAAAGTTTGCCGCGTTTTCCGTAGCCGAACGTCTTTTCAGCCAAGGCGGCTGCGGCGGCACGGATTCGGGTCAGGAAGTCCAAGCCGATTGAAGCGATCAGGCCGACAAGCCCGATCATCATTGACGCCCGCGGCGACCTCGACCCAGGGAGCTCCGCCATTCCCGCGGGCGTGAGCTTCAGGTCGCCGCTCCCCACCGGGGGAACCTTCACCCAATCCCGCGACCCGTACGGTGCTCGAGTATGGCTGCTGCAAGTGAGGTAACGCGACTGCTGGATGACATCGAAGCGCGGCAGCAGCAGGTGATCGAAGAGCTCGACGCCTTGATTCTCCGCATTGAAGCCGTCATTGCCGAGTGGACCGAGCCGGCCAAGAGAATGGCGGCCGAAGCGGCGACGACCGCGGCCCCCACCGATAGCCCGGCCATTGCCGGCGCGATCAACACGGCCACGGTCGATGAACTTGCCGCGCAAGCCGAAGCGCAATTGGCGGCGGCAACTGAGCCCGAGGCCGCCACCGAGCCTGCCGCAGAAACCAAGGCGGCTTAGAACCCTGCCGGCAGCGGCATGGCCGCTTGAGCGGAGACGTTGCCTGCGACAGGGCGCGGCGGCCCAAACACGCTACGAATAGCTCATCGTCGCAAAGCTCTTATTGAGTACATCCGGGGCCAGCAGCCCAAAGCGGAAGCTGCTGCCTGTGGCCACGTTGACGAACGTGACCCGAGCCGGGCTGAAAAGCATCGGGTCCACCTGGTAGAAGTCGCGGCCGGCGTGCTCAAAGATCTCCAGGAAGGGCAGCCCATAATCGCGGCTTGCCGAGCTGGGCACCTGCGGTCCGAGCGTGCGCAGCAGCTTGTCGTCGCTGCGGACCCACAGAGTGACTTCACCGCCGTACAGCACAGCGTCGTTGGTACGGCCCAGCGAAGCCAGGTCGTCGCCGCCGATCGGCGGCAGCGGCGCCGAGCCAAACCCGGAGATTACGTTCCGCAGGTCGAACTCCAGCTCGTGCAGCTTATGAAGCGCAGTTTCCAGGCTGCGAGCGACCACCTGCACGTGCCCGGCCAGACTGGCCGTGGGAGCCACCAGCAGCGTAAGCTGCTCGGGCGATACACCGCAGCTTTGGGCCAGGTGTTGGCACACCTCGGGCGGCGGCAACTGCCGGGTTTCCAGTACGCCCACGGCCGCTTGCGGCGTTTCGCGGTAAGCAAGCTCTTCAAACAGCGCTTCCTTGCCGGCGGCCGCCCGCATGGGCCCCGAGCCCATGGCAAAGAACGAACCATGCTGGATCTGCCAGCCGGCGTACTGCGAGAACATGCAGGCTGCCAGCGGCTGGTCGGAAGCCACGCACACACGCGGCCCCAGCGTTCGAGCACCGCCGGGTGCAAACGATACCCGGCCCAACCCTGCCAGGCAGATTTCGGCCAGCAGCCGGCCGGCTTCCAGACCGCCGGGCACGTCGATCCCGCAGTCGATGACCGTGGTGCCTTGCACGTGGTGGACGGCGACGCGTAGCTCCTGGGCCTGCTCGGCCAGGGCGCGGCACAAGCGGGCCGCCCGGTCATTCAACTGGAGCATGGCAAGCGTGGTTCGGCGGTGAATGGTGCGGAGACGAGTCAGACCGAGCGCAGACTTGTTCCCCACGGTGGCGTCACAGACGCGGCGTTCAGGAAACTCTGCGCAGGGCCTATCGTATCGCCGCCCAAGCTCCGTCGCCACGGCTTGCCACCCCGCGACCGTAGCCGTGCTGACCGTTAGCGTTCGCTCCGCAGGCCGTTGCCGTTGAGGGCAATTGGCGGCACCCGCTCGGTGCGTTCCGACACGTACACCACCAGCGACTGCGGCCCCAGCGTGATCTTCTTGCTTTTCAGCAGCGGACCTTCGGCGTTGGGGTAGATGTCGCCGGGCGGTTCCTCCCACGTGTCGATGAACTTGCGCCAGCGAATCGACCGGGCCACCTCCGGCACGGAGAACTCGCGGGCCTGGCCCGACGCGTGGAACATCATCATCACGTGCCGGCCAATCACCTGATCGTTGCGGGTCGCGGCCGCGAAGATGCACGTCAGGCTATGGGCGCTGAGATGCCAGTCGGCCGGTTGCCCATCGGGACTGAACCAACTGACGTCGGGCAGCGTGTTGGGCGGGGTCGGCTCGCCTTTCAAGAAGGTGGGCTGGCGCACCGTCGGTTCCTGCCGGCGGAAGTGGATCAGCGTCCGGCAGAAATGCACCAGGTCGGCATTCCGCTCGACGAACTTCCAGTTCAGCCAACTGATCTCGTTGTCCTGGCAGTAGGCGTTGTTGTTGCCGCGTTGCGTACGGCGGCATTCGTCGCCCATCAGCACCATCGGCACGCCCTGGCTGAGCAGCAGCGTGGCCAGCATGTTGCGGATCTGGCGTTTGCGCACGGCCTGGACGGCCACCCGCCGCGACGGGCCTTCCACGCCGTAGTTGTTGCTGTGGTTGTTGTTGTCGCCGTCGCGGTTGTCTTCGCCGTTGGCCTCGTTGTGCTTGTGGTTGTAGCTCACCAGATCATTCATCGTGAAGCCGTCGTGGCTCGTGATGAAGTTGATGCTGTGGTAAGGCCGGCGGCCCGACGGCTGGTACAAATCGCTCGAACCGGCCAGGCGGGTGGCCAGGCAGCCCACCATGCCCGGGTCGCCCCGCCAGTAACGGCGGATGTCGTCGCGGTAGCGGCCATTCCACTCGGCCCAGCGGCCGTTGGCGAACGAGCCTACCTGGTAGGCGCCGGCGGCGTCCCAGGCCTCGGCGATGATCTTGGTGTCGGCCAGCAGCGGGTCCTCGGCGATCTGCTCGACCAGCGGCGGGTCGGGCACCAGCTCGCCGCGTTGATTGCGTGAGAGGATCGATGCCAGGTCGAAGCGGAACCCATCGACGTGGTAGTTCAGCACCCAGTGCCGCAAGCAGCGGAAGATCAGCTCGCGGACCACGGGATGGTTACCATTGACGGTGTTACCGCAGCCGGAGTAATTGCGGTAGTAACCGTTCTCGTCGAGCATGTAGTAGACGCGGTTCTCCAGCCCCTTGAAGCTGAAGGTCGGCCCTTGATGGTTGCCTTCGGCGGTGTGGTTGAACACCACGTCGAGGATCACTTCGATGCCGGCCTGGTGCAGGGCGCGGACCATCTCCTTGAACTCGCGTACCTGGGCGCCCGGTTCGGAGCTGGCGGCATAGCCGCGGTGCGGCGCAAAGAACGCAATCGGGTCGTAACCCCAGTAGTTGGGGCGCTGGAGCTTTTCGCCGTGCCAGCCGGTCGTGGGGAACTCGTGGACCGGCATCAATTCGACGGCCGTCACGCCCAGCGACTTGAGGTACGGAATCTTCTCAATGATGCCCAGGTACGTGCCGGGCTCCTTCACGCCGCTGGAGCGGTGGCGCGTAAAGCCCCGCACGTGCATCTCGTAGATGACGGTTTCGGAGAGCGGCCGGCGAAGGTGGCGATCGCCTTGCCAGTCGAAATGGTCGTCGATCACCACGCACTTGGGCGGCCGAATGATGCCATCGGGGCCGGGCTGGAACTCGCCGGCCAGGGCCTTGGCATACGGATCGATCAGCCGCGCGCGGCTATCGAAGCGATGGCCCTGCTGCGGCTCGAACGGCCCATCGGCCTGAAAGTGGTAGAGCTGCCCCGGACCGATGCCCGGCACGAACACGCTCCACATATCGCCCCAGCGGTCGGTTTCGGGATCCAGCTCGATGATCTCAGCCGGATCGCGATCGCGGACGCGGTTGTAGAGCAGCACCCTCATGCCGGTGGCCGACCGGCTGAAGACGACAAACTGCACGCCGCCTTCCCACACCAGGGCCCCGTAGGGAAGCGGGTGGGTGAAGTCGAGGCTGGGATGAGAGCGATGTTGCATCAAGTTTTTTTCCGATCCGTCGGACGTACACCAACCGCCGCGGTTCTCCCTAGGCGGGGCCGCACCAAACATAGCAGGCGCCATCTGTGCCGGCTATGGAGGCATTCCCCCCAGGTGGACCACTGGCAATCGCTCACCTGCATCCGTCCGAAAATCAGTCAGGGAGCGTGGGTTGTCTGGTTCACATCACGGGGGCGCAGCGACGCTTCCAGGCACCCCAGAAATTATGACGCGGAACCGGCTCCGCGGCACGCGCCGCCTTGCATAAATCGGGGGCGGCCGGTCGTCGTGGTCTGGCCAGGCAGCGTGCACGCCTGCCAGCCCCGGTTTTGCCTTGCCCTCTGCGCTGGGCCGCGCAACGGGTGTGAGGCGGTACCAACAGCGAGTGCTTGCATGCTGGCTACCGCTACGAAGTTCAGCTAAGGCGACGACTCCCCCTTTGCTTCGGCAGAGAAGTCCCCAGGCTTGACCAAATCCCCTAGAGGTTAGCACAGGGTCGGCTCAGAGCATCGCCCCGTCGGTGCAAATCCTCCCAAGCCCCCACGTTCCGCTGGCCTGGGATCAAGTGGCCGGCACCCACGCCTCGGGTCAGCCATGCTGTCTGCTGTCAGGTTACAATGGCTGCCGTCGGCGTGGTGCCGGCGCCAGGGTGCCTTCCTGTAAACAGGCGAAAGCCGGCCGCGAATGTAACGCAAGGGGGTTGGGGTGCTAGCCATCGACCAGCAAGGGGGCCGCCTGCGGTGGTGGTGGGATCGGCGGCAGGCGGTCATTGCCGTGCTGGCCGTGGTGATGATCGCCGCGTATCTGGTGCTGCGATTTGGCACCAGCGTCTCCGCCCAGGCGGCCAACTGGCCGCTGTGGATCGCGCTGGCGCTGGGCGGTACGCCGCTCGTGGCCGAACTGGCCGTCAAACTGCTGCGGCGCGAGTTCGGCTCCGATCTGCTGGCCGGCATCTCGATCGTGACCGCCGTGCTGCTCGAAGAATACCTGGCCGGCACACTGGTGGTGCTGATGCTCTCGGGCGGTGAAGCCCTGGAGAATTACGCCGTGGCCCAGGCTTCCAGCGTGCTCAAGGCGCTCGCGCGGCGGATGCCGTCGGTCGCTCACCGGCGCACGATCGGCGCCGACGGCGTGGCCCACCTGGAAGACATCCCCCTGGAAACAGTCGAAGTGGGCGACCTGCTGGAGGTCTTCCCGCACGAAACCTGCCCGGTGGATGGTGTCGTCGTCACCGGGCACGGCGTGATGGACGAGTCGTACCTGACCGGCGAACCGTACCAGATCTCCAAGACGCCCGGCTCCGAAGTCCTCTCCGGCGCGATCAACGGCGACTCGGTGTTGACCATCCGCGCGGAGCGCAAGGCCACCGACTCGCGCTACGCCAAGATCATGCAGGTGATGCGCGAGTCGGAACAGCGGCGGCCCAAGCTGCGACGGCTGGGCGATCAACTGGGGGCCATTTACACCCCGGTGGCGGTGGCGATCGCCCTGGCGGCCTGGTTCCTCAGCGGCGAAGCCGTGCGGTTCCTGGCCGTGCTGGTGGTGGCTACGCCATGCCCACTGCTGATTGCCATTCCCGTCGCCATCATCGGCACGATCTCGCTGGCGGCTCGGCGGGGCATCGTCATCCGCGATCCGGTGGTGCTCGAGAAACTGCCGGGCTGCCGGACGATGATCGTCGACAAGACCGGCACGCTCACCTACGGCCGACCTCACCTGACCGAGGAGTTGCTGGCCGGCCCCATGCCGGCCGATGAGGTACTGGGCCTGGTGGCTAGCCTGGAGCGGTACTCCAAGCATCCCTTGGCCGCGGCGGTGCTCGATGCCGCGAGCCAACGCCGGCTGCCGCTGCAACCGGCCAGCGAGATTGCCGAGCCGCCGGGTACGGGCCTGCGCGGCGTTGTCGGCGGCCGCACGGTCCAGGTGACCAGCCGTAAACTGCTGGGCCGATCACAGCCTGAGATCGTGGAACAACTGCCGCCGCAAGCCGGCGGCCTGGAGTGCGTGATTCTCATCGATGGCCAATATGTGGCGACCTACCGCTTCCGCGATGAGCCGCGTGCCGAGGGCGCCAAGTTCATCCACCACCTGGGCCCCAAGCACCTGTTTGACCGTGTGATGCTGGTCTCGGGCGACCGCGAGTCCGAGGTGGCCTATCTGGCCGAGAAGGTCGGCATCGAGAACGTGTATGCCTCGCAAAGCCCGGAGCAGAAAGTCGCGATCGTACGCGAGGAAACCAAGCGGGCCGACACGGTCTTTCTGGGCGATGGCATCAACGACGCGCCGGCCCTGGTAAACGCCACCGTAGGGCTGGCCTTTGGACAGCACTCCGACGTGACCATGGAAGCCGCCGGAGCCGTAATCATGGATACGCGGCTGGTGAAGGTCGACGAGCTATTGCACATCAGCCAACGGATGCGGCGGATCGCCCTGCAAAGCGCAGTCGGCGGCATGGCCCTGAGCGTGATCGGCATGATCGCGGCCGCCTTCGGCCTGCTGCCTCCGGTGGCCGGGGCGATCCTGCAAGAAGGCATCGACGTGGCGGCGGTCGCCAACGCCCTGCGGGCAGCCTGGCCGCCAAAGTCGCTGAGCCATTTTGATTGATCGGACGGCGGGGATCGCAGCACTAGGACGCTTTCATCGCCCGGGCAACAGCGTCAAGGTATTCATTCATCGACATTTGATGAGCCCCTGCCAAAGCAGCCACTTCGCCGCGTTCGACACGTCGCAGGTGCCGGGCGGTCAGCCTGGAAGATCCGATTGTTTCAAACCGGCTTCTTCACGCCCACGACGGATGGCGTCACCGTATCGTCGGTTGTATTCGGTAGAACGTTTCTTGGCGGTTTCTACTGCAACCGGATCGATTAGGTACCGCAATTGATCCCAACCAAAATGCGCGTCGGCGGGTGGCCAATGAACGTATGAACCGTCGGGATCGATCTCAAAATGGCTCAATGCCTCGCGGCGTCGCCCAAGGCTCAAAGCCGCGTTAACTCTTCAACAGCTCTCGCGCTTTGAGTGCCGCTTCGGCGGCTTCCTGGGGCGTATCAGCCAGGGCGGTGAGGTGGCCCATCTTGCGGCCGGGACGTGCTTCGCGTTTGCCGTACAGGTGCAGTTTGACTTCAGGCAGCATCAGGGCCGCGGCCCAGTTGGGTTGGCCGCCGTTCCACAGATCGCCCAGCAGGTTTGCCATGGCGGCAGGCCGCAACTGCCGCGACGATCCCAGTGGCAGGCCGCATACAGCCCGCACCTGCTGCTCGAACTGATCGCTCACGCAGGCGTCGATGGTCAGGTGGCCGGAGTTGTGCGGCCGCGGCGCCAGTTCGTTAATCAGCAGCTTGCCGCCGGGGGCGAGGAAGAACTCCACGCACAGCACGCCCACGACGTCCAACTGCCGCATCACGGCCTCGGCGATCTCGCGGGCTTCGCGGCCCACCTGCTCGGGCAGATTGGCCGGGTAGATGGAGAGGTCGAGAATATGGCGGTGATGGCGGTTCTCGATCGGGCCATAAGCCGCGAAGCTGCCGTCGAGGCCCCGCACAGCCACCACCGACAGTTCGCACTCAAAGTCGACAAACGCTTCGAGCACGGCCGTATCCGTGGCAAGCGTTTGCCAGGCCGCCGCGGCTTCGTCCGCCTGGCGAATCAGCGCCTGGCCTTTGCCGTCGTAGCCCCAAGCGGCCGTCTTGAGCACGGCAGGCGTGCCCAGCTTCTGGATCGCCTGCTGCAGTTCTTCCAGGCTGGTGACGGCGGCAAACGGCGTGACCGGCAAGCCGGCCTGGCAAAGGAAGGTCTTTTCGCGCTGCCGGTTCTGCGTGGTGTGCAGCACGTGCCCTCCGGGCCGCACCGGCACCAGATCCGCCACGGCGGCGATGGTTTCGGCCGGAACGTTCTCAAACTCGAAGGTGAGCACGTCGACGCTGCGGGCAAAGCTGATCACGCGTTCCAGGTCGAGATAGCTGCACGTTTGTTCGACGTCGGCCACCTGGCCGGTCGGCGTGTCGAACTCGGGCGAGAGCACGTGCACGCGGTAACCCAGCCGCCGCGCGGCAATGGCAAACATCCGCCCCAACTGGCCGCTGCCCAGTACACCCAATGTGGCGCCGGGCAAGATTGCTTGGCTCATGTGAGTTCGGCCCCCATCACGGCTTCCGCCTGCGCCGCGTGAAATTCGTGCAGCTTCTTGCGGAGGTCGGGTCGGGTAACGGCCAGAATCCGCACGGCCAACAGACCGGCATTGCGGGCACCGGCCTCGCCAATGGCCAGCGTGCCCACCGGTACACCGCCGGGCATCTGGGCGATGGAGAGCAGCGAATCGAGCCCCGAGAGCGACCGGCTGCGAACCGGCACGCCCAGCACCGGCAGGATGGTCTGCGCGGCAACCATGCCGGGCAGATGCGCGGCCCCCCCGGCCCCGGCAATGATGACTTGCAGGCCGCGTTGTTCGGCTTCGCTGGCGTACTGACACATCCACTGCGGCGTGCGATGGGCCGACACCACGCGGCACTCGTGCGGAATGCCGAACTCGCGGAGCACGTCGGAAGCCGGGCGCATGGTCTCCCAGTCGGACTTGCTGCCCATGATGACGCCCACCAGCGGCGATTCTTCTTTATTGGCCAAGGGGGAAACTCCGGTGCGGGACGAACGGGCGGCGACGCCAATTAACGCCGCATTTCCCAAACTTAGCGGCCGTGCCCCGGTCCGACCAGAGCCGCAATTTGTCGGCCCAGCCGCCGCTGACCGGCCAGAGCTTGCCACCTATGGGTGGCGCCGCTAGCCTGAGGTTGGGTCGCTTCATCCGTTGCATCGATGTCATGCCGGGTATGGAGCCAATGGCCATGGTCAAGCCACGGTCCCACGTGCAGCAACGTCACCGCGCGGCCGTCACGTTGATCGAGATGCTGGTGGTCGTGACCATCATGATGTTGCTGCTGGTGCTGTTGTTACCGGCGGTTCAGGCCGCCCGCGAGTCAGCCCGGCTGGCCCGCTGCAAGGGTAACCTGCGGCAGATCGTGCTGGCGCTGCACACCTTTGAGCAACAGCATGGGCATTACCCATCGGCCGGCTGGGGCTGGATGTGGCCGCCGGCGCCCCAGTTGCGCGGCGAGATGCAGCCGGGCTCCTGGATCTATCCGCTGCTGCCGCACCTGGACTACCCGTCGCTCTACGGCGAGCACGTCACCACCGAGCAGCGGTTGGCCACGCCGCTGGAAATCTTCTACTGCCCTTCGCGGCGTTTGCCGGCCGCCTATCCTTGCACCAATCACGACGTCGTCGAGCCGTTCGTGCCCTATGTGAACAAAAGCGACTACGCCGCGTGCGCCGGCGACCACGATGACCCCAACGCCGCCGGACCAACCCGACCGTTCTTTCAACCCACCGCGTTTGAACAGGGGGCCGATCCCCAGTGGTGGATGGACCAGGGCGAGGTTCGCGACGCCACGGGCATCATCTTCCAGCGGAGCAATGTGACGCACGGCCAGGTGCTCGATGGAGCTGCCTACGTGTACGCGGTTGGGGAGAAGAATCTCGATCCCAACCATTACACCGACGGCGCCGGCATCGGCGACAAGGAGAGCATCTTTCACGGCGCCAACGACGATACCAGCCGCGTTTGTTGGCCGCCCTCAGGTCCGCCGCGGCGCGATACGCCCGGCTTCTCCGACCGCAACCTGTTCGGCAGCGCACACGAGTCGGTGTGCCTGTTTGCGTTTCTCGACGGGTCGGTGCGGCCGATCCGCTTCGGGCTCGACGTGGAAACGCACCGCCGCTTGGGCAACCGGCACGACGGCCTGGCAGTGAACGTCGCCCCATAGCGGCGCAAGCATGGTATGATCTGCGTGCGCCCACGGTTCGCACCGGGTCCGCCTGTATACCGGATGCTTGCCTCCGGTAAATGGACGCAAGCATTCTCACGGCGGTCCACCCAGCGGGCTCTACGGGGAGGTATTCAAGAAGTTTCTGACGGAGCCGGCACCAACCATGGCCCTGTTTTCTCGCGATGAGATTCTTGCCCGACTTCGAGCCAAAGTAGAGCAAGGCCAGCCGATCATCGGCGGCGGGGCCGGCACCGGCATCAGCGCCAAGATGTCCGAGGCCGGCGGCATCGACCTGCTGGTGATCTACAACAGCGGCCGGTTCCGCATGGCCGGCCGCGGTTCGCTCTCAGGCATGATGCCTTACGGCGATGCCAACGCCATCGTGATGGAGATGGCCCGCGAGGTGCTGCCGGTCGTCAAGCACACGCCCGTGCTGGCCGGCGTGTGCGGCACCGATCCGTTCCGGATCATGAAGCTGTTTCTTCAAGAAGTGGATCGGGCAGGCTTTTCCGGCGTGCAGAACTTCCCCACCGTCGGCCTGATCGACGGCGTCTTCCGCCAGAACCTGGAAGAGACGGGGATGGGCTTCGGGCTCGAAGTCGACATGATCCGCACCGCCCACGAACTGGGCCTGCTGACCACGCCTTACTGCTTCAACCCCGACGAAGCCGCGGCCATGGCCGAAGCGGGCGCCGATATCCTGATTCCGCACCTGGGACTCACCACCAAGGGCACCATCGGCGCGCACACGGCCGTCACGCTCGACGAAGCGGCTGCCCGCGTCCAGGCCATGCACGACGCGGCCAAACGCATCCGGCCCGATATCCTGGTGCTGTGCCACGGCGGCCCGATCGCCGAGCCCGAGGACGCACAGTACATCCTCGACCACACCGAGGGCATCGTGGGCTTTTACGGCGCCAGCAGCATGGAGCGGCTGCCGGTCGAGCCGGCCATCGCCCAGCGGGTCCGCGAGTTCACGCAGTTGCGATTCCGCTAAGCGAGGCCGTCGTCAGCCCGTCGGTTACCTCTCCAGCGACATGGTGTTGGTGTCGCTGGCGAATACCTTGCGCGGATCGTGCGAGTAGAACCAACTGCCGATCTGCTCCGCCAGGTGGGACACGAAGGCCCGGCGGAACTCGGCCCGCGGCACGTTGCTGGTCGGCAAGCCGCCCGAGTTGGGATAGAGGTACTGGTTGGGCTGCTTGTCGAAGACGCGGTCGCCGGTTTCCATGTCGAACACGCTCACCCGCAGCTTGGCCTGACCCTGGTACACGCTGGCGCTGCGTTGCAGGCTGAACTCGTCGACCTCGATGGCGACGACCATCTCGGCATCGAGCGCCTTGCCGATCTCGCGGAAGTCCTCCCAGTTGTTCTCGTCGGTCCAGTCGGCCACGTCCTGCTGATCGATAACGTCGATCTTGGGCACGTTGGCCTGCAACAGCAAGCTCAGCCGCTCAGCCAGTTCACGCGCACCCAGCGCCTGGTCGGTATTCATGGTCACCGGCGCCCGGCAGACCACGGCCACGCGTTTGCCCTTGAGGTCTTTGAACTCGGCCGGCGCATCGAAGCCGCGGATCATGAATGCCGCAAACCTGATCATGGTGCAGCCGGGAAACAACAGCGCGCTCAGGATGACAAGGCCCCACAGCAATGTCCGCTGGTACGGAAACAAGAGGGTGCGTTCCATCGCTTCTCCTCGATTCGTATTGAGCCTGGCGCGCGTGAAGTGATGGCGAGCGCCGCGTGGATAGGTCGAAGGTACGGCAGACGCCAGCGCTCGTGGGCCGCGCAACCGTCAATGTCCGGCCACCGCCAGCCGGAACAGCCAGTCCGCCAGCGTGATCGCCAGCACCACGGCACTTCCGGCCAGCAACCACGACCAGCGGCCGGGGATCAGCAGCCACCTGCCGGTGCAGGCCGCCGCCAGTGCCCAGGGCACCGCCGCCATGGCTGCCCATGCCAGCAATGTTCCGCCCACGTTGGCCGCCAGGGCCTGGGTCACCTGCCCTCGCACGGCGTGCGCCCAGGCGGTGGTCATCCCGCACGAAGGGCAGCGGACATTCCAGGCCGCGATGAACCGGCAGGGCGGCAGCCCTAACTGTTCGTGCGTGCCCAGGCCGCGCGGCTCAGGCGTCAACCAGGCCGCCACCGCCAGCAGCCCCGCCAGCGCCAAAGCGGCCGCGGCGCATGTCCAGCGGGCAGCCGTGCTCAGGCGCGCCGAGTCGCTGTGGGGGGAACGATTGCAGGAAAGGCGGCGTACCATAGAAACTTCGCCCGACCGCAGCAAGGCGAAAAAAACATCATCGCCATCATGCGCACCGCCACCGGCGGTTCAATCGCTGCGATGGCGATGCTGCCGCCATTCTAGTGCTGCTGGGCGAGGCGGTCGCTGCACTGAGCAAGAATATGCGCCGCCACCTGGTTGGGATTGTAACCGGCCGGCAACCGCACCAGCGGCTTGCCGTACTGGTCACAGAATTGTTTGACGTCGCCGTAGGAATGGCTGCTCCAGCGAATCGCTAGCACCACCACCGCCAGGTCGTTGCGAGCGACGTACGGCTCGAACGTGGCTACCGATTCGTGCTCGCGGGTGGCGATCCAGATCAGCTCGCTCAGGCCGAAGGCTTCTTTCAGGGCCTGCTCGGCATGGTGCCGCCGCTCGCCGCCGATCAGCACCATGGCTTTGCCGCGGAGCAGCTTCGCGGCCTGGCGTACCTCGGGGCTGGGCTGATGGCTGCTTTCGCTCTCCTCGCCGGGCCGGTTAGCCAGGTAGCGGTCGATCTCGCGCAGTGCCAGCATCATACCCGGCGGCAGCTCTTCCAGCCCCGGCAGATGGTCCAGCTCAGGCATGTCGTCGACGATGGGCAGCAACAGATCGCGCAGTTCGCGATTGCTGGGCGGCACGCCGCCGGCGATCAATTCCTCGACGGTGTTGATCAGCGTCCGCCACTGGCTCACATCGCCAGGATTCTCAGCCAGGCGCCCGGTCACGTAACGCAGCTTGTTGATCCGCTTGCGGCGGAACTTGCGTTCTTGCCGCGATTCCTCGAATCGGGCGTCCAGTTCCTCCAGCCGCTGGCGCAGTTCATGACAGCAGGCCGGATCCGCCGGGTCGTCCGCCCGCATGTACCGCTGGATGAAGATCTGTTGCTCGGCGGCCGTGGCGCGTAGCCAGTTGAAGATGGCATGCTGGTCGGCGTCGGTCGGGCCGTCGATCTGGTGGATGGCCGCCCGCAATGCCGATTGCGCCTCGGCAAGCAAATCCAAAGCCTGCTCGAAGATATCGCGGTGGTCCTCTGGGTCTTCCAGCACCGAACGGACCAGGGCCAGGGCATCGGCCACTGCATCAAACGCGTTGGCGACCAGGTCCCACTGTTCCAGCGGCGACGGGGCAGGGCCGCTGGGGTGATTCATCCATAAAAAACAATCGGGTAATTCCTTGGCCTGGGCGATGATCTCGCGATCCTTCGGCTCGATCTCCGTCCGGAAGTCGGCGCCCTCGCGGAGCCGCTTCTGGCGGCGAAGGGCCCAGCGGGCGCCCTCGGCCTTCAGCCGGCAGCGGCGTTCGATAAGCTGTAAACCCTCGTTGGTTGGCGCGTTCCACGCTGCCGTCGCGCCGGAGCTTTCCGCCGGAGGCCGCGCCGCGGCGGCAGGCTGCGCATGCTGGATACCGATATGTTTGGCGCGGCCCTGCCATAGTTGCGATGCCAGTTCGGCCGCAGGCAACACAGGCTCGGCCGGCGCGGTCTCATCGACGGCAGGTTCAGCCGGGCTGGCGGGAGCTTCTGCCACCTTGCCGTTGACGGTGGTGCTAGCTTCCACCGGCGGGGGTGAGGCAGGCTCGGTAGCCGGCTCGGGCGCTGCCTGCGTTTCTTCTGCGGTGAGATCGAGAATGTGCTGTGCGAACAATCGCAGAGCCGCCCGTAAAGGTTCATCACGCAGGGATAGCGTGACGACCCGCTCGGTGAGTCTCTCCAGAGACTCGACCAGCGAACGATCGGACATAAAGGGCTCCAGGGTGGTATCTTCGCGGCGGCGGTCCGAAGTCGACGCCTCGTGCCGGAGCCGTGATGGCCACACGGCATGCGAGTGATGACTTCGGTTGCTAGCCGCGGTCGGCGGCTCAATCGTTGTGGGCCGGCCAGAACGGTTCGTTCGGTCGTTCATCTCCATGCCCCGTGTAATGCCCCGTATCCTGTTGGTTGCATACACGTTGCCCCGACGTACGTTGGCCCTTTAAGATTCTTCCCGGCTGGGTGTCTCCCGGCCAGCAGCGGTGATCTCCGATGCCGCGATCACATCGCTAAAGCTGGCTGCGGCGCACCCGCCCGACGTTCGCCCTCCTCGTTGTGAAAGCACAGACCATCCGCACCGCTCCCCGGACGGCGCGCGGAAGTTTATGCACAGACGGTCACTGCGCACCCACAGTGACCGATTCGACGTGCGGCGTGAACCCCCGCCTTGGAGACTCTGCAACCGCCGCAGTGAGGGGCAGACAACAGCCCGCCCAGAAATTCCCCCCGTGGATTGGGTATCGGCCACAACACGGCGGCCGTTTGAGCGACTCTTGCGTGAGTGGACAGTTAATCCTTCAGTTGGAACAGGCGCTTGAGCGCATCCAGCAGTGCATGCGGAGAGCCGTTCTGTGATTCGTCGCGCAGCGATTCCAGCGGCGGATGCAACAGCTTGTTAATCAAACGATCAAACGATCGCTCAATCTCCGCCCGCTCCCGGTCAGTAAGCTCAGGAAGCTTGTTAAATAGCCTTCTCAGCTCATCCTCTTTGGGCTGCTGCATGCCTTGCTTGAGCCGGTGAATGATCGGCCCGGTAGCACGGCGGTTCAAATCGGCCATGAAGGCCGCGGCCTCTTCTTCGACGATCTTCAGCGCCTTGGGCAGTTCTTTCTCGCGTTCCTTGCGATTGCGTTCGCATGCCTGCTGCAAGTCGTCGATGGAGTACAGGTACACGTTCAGCCCATGCTCCTCGATCGCCGGATCGAAGTCGCGGGGGATGGCCAGGTCGAGGATGAACAGCGGCCGCTGGTATCGGGCTTCTTCCACGCGGCGGTAATCTTCGAGCGTGACGATCGGCCGGTCCGCGCCCGTGGTGCTGACCACCAGGTCGGCCTCGGCCAGCTCGTTCAGCAGCCGTTCCCAGGGAGCAGCGCGGCCGTTCCATTCCTCGGCCAGGCGTTCGGCGCGCTCCAGATTGCGGTTCACCACCACCACGTCGCGAACGCCCACGTCGGCCAGGTAGCGGAGCGTTTCTTGCCCCATCTCGCCGGCGCCGATCACGAGCACCCGCTTGTCGTCGAAGCGTTCGAAGAACTGGCAGGCCAGGTCGGCCACGGCCACGCTGGGGATGCTGACCCGTTTGCGGCTGATCTCCGTTTCGCGCGTGACCCGCTTGGCGGTGCGAATCGCCGCTTGAAACACGCTGTGGGTCAGCGGGCCGGCGGAATTGCGTTCGCACGCCAGGTCGTACGCCTGTTTCACTTGCGAGAGGATCTGCGGTTCGCCCAGCACCATGCTGTCCAGCCCGGCCGCCACCGTGAACAGGTGCAGCACGGCATCCTCGCCGGTGCGTTCGAACAGGTCGTCGAACACGTCGAACAGTTGCAGCCCATGGTAGGTGGCCATGAACTCGGCCACCTCGTGGTGCGAGGGCGCCAGCGAGGCATCCTCGGTCGCCGTGTACAGTTCAACCCGGTTGCAGGTGCTCAGCAGCACGGCTTCGGTCTGCGGGAAGCGCACCCGAAGCTGCGCCAGCGCTTCTTCCACCTGCTGGGGCGTGAACGCCAGCCGTTCGCGGACGCTCACCGAACTGGCGTGATGCGAGCAGCCCACCAGTTGCAGCTTCATTCCGCACCTCCCGCCCGGATCGCCTTAGGCTCGTCGGGCTCATCGGCCTGAGGACCTTGCTTGCCCCCGTGGTGCGGATCGAGCACAAGCGCCGCCAGCGTGATCGACACCATGCCGAACGTGGCCAGCGTGAGATAGGCAACTTTGCGTCCCTGCCGGGCAGGCTTGTAGAACAGGTTGAACGCTCCGGCCGCCACCATCCACGCGGCCAGCGCGGACGACGCCCATACGACCGGGTCGCTCCAGCGGACTTCGCCGTATTTCAACCGGCTCAAGAACGCGCCGCTCAAGAACCCACATAGCAGCATGATGCCCGACATGGTGATCGCCCGGCTGGCGGTACGCTGCAGCCATTCGAGCGTGGGCAGGCGCAGCCCTTGCTGGGGCACGATCTTCTTGTGTTTGAGACGCCAGGCCTGGATCAGGTACATGGCCCCGCAGATGAAACCGACCGCCGCGGCCACCGTTCCCAGCAACTGGAATGTGCCGTGCGCGGAGGCCACGTAACCGTTGAGTCCCGCCGTCTTGGCAAACGGGGTCCGGCTGGCCCAGAACTGCGCCACGAGCACCAGAATCAGCACCAGCGGCAGCGTGAACAGGCCGATCGGATTTTTGGGGTGGTAACACACCAGGTAGAGATACACCGCCGCTAACACCCAGGCGGCCAGCAGATACCATTCGAACTCGCTGGTGAACGCGTCGCGCTCGCTGAACCAGCGATAGGCCAGAAACAGGGTATGGGCGATAAAGCCGGCCGCGGCAAACCCCAACATCACGACGCCGCGAATGCCGCTGCGGAACAGCAGCCGCGACAGCTCCAGCAGCAGCGCGACCAGGTAACTGGCGGCGAAGCAGGTGATGGTGATTTTTCCGAGCATGGTTGATGCGTCACACCGGCAAGCAGGCGTCTCGACCGCTCACCCCAGCGGGGCGATGATTCCCAAGTCCGCGTGGTCCTGGCTCAAGTGCGCTGGGGTCAGGCTGCCAACTTCCGGTGTGCGTGTCCAAGTATGGGGGGCGTGCGCGAGCCGGGCCGAGGCTTCGCGGCAGTCGGGGCGGGCGCTCAACCAGCGACGGCCGCCGTTGGCCCTACGCCTTCTGATCGAGCTGGTATTCCTTGAGTTTCTTGTGCAGGGTGTTGCGGTTGATCCCCAGCCGGGCTGCGGCCTTGATCTGGACATTATCGCAGTTGACCATCACCTGGCTGATCAACTCCCGTTCCACCCGGTTCACAATCTTCTGGTGCAGATTCTCCTCGTTGGGCCCCGCCGTGGCCAACCCGAACTGCACGAGCTCTTGGGCCAGGCTGTCCAGGTCCATCGGCCGGTTCGAGCCCGCCACCTTGCGGCTGGGCCGCCGGCCCACGACGGCGTCGGGCAGCAGTTCCACCGTCAGCTCGTCGCCTGGAGCCAGCACCACCGCGCGCTCGATATAGTTCTGCAGCTCGCGCACGTTGCCGGGCCAGTCGTACGATTCCAGCGCCTCCAGGGCTTCGCGCTGGATGTGGACGACGTAGCGGTCGTTCTGCTCATTGTAAATCTGCAGAAAGTGGGCGACTAGCTCTCGGATGTCCTCCCGCCGCTGCCGCAGCGGTGGCAGGAAAATCGTCACTACGTTCAAACGATAGTATAGGTCCTCGCGGAACCGCTCGGCTTCGACCTCCTCGAGCAGGTCGCGGTTGCTGGCGGCCACCACCCGGGTATCGACGCGGATCGTCCGCGTATCGCCCACCCGTTCAAACTCCCGCTCCTGGAGCACGCGGAGCAGTTTGACTTGCAGCTTGGGGGTGGTGGAGTTGATTTCGTCGAGAAAGATCGTGCCGGTGTGCGCGGCCTCGAACCGGCCGATGCGGTTTTCCACCGCGCCGGTGAAGGCGCCGCGGACGTGGCCGAACAGTTCGCTTTCCAGCAGGCTTTCGGTCAACGCGCCGCAGTTCACGCGGACAAACGGGCCGTTCTTGCGCTTGCTGGTCCGATGCAGGGCGTTGGCGATCAGTTCCTTGCCGGTGCCCGTTTCGCCCATCAACAACACCGAGGCGTTGCTGGCTGCCACGCGGCGGGTGAGGTTGTACACCTCCTGCATGGCAGGTCCGCTGCCGATGATGCCCGGCAACGGCGGCGAAGCCGGGTCCAGGGGAATGGAGGAGGGCTCGTATTTCATCATGTGCGGGGAACGCTCTGGCGCGAGTGGGGGAGCTTCCCGCCTGCCGCGCCCGGCGGCGAGAAGGGGCTGCGCCCGCGTCCTTGGGCCACTGGTCCCGCCGGTACGCCCGGCCGCGTAAGCCGCGGAAAGGGTACCGGGTGACCTTGCGCCATGGGCGGGCACGTCAATCCGTTGAATACTGGTGGGGGGCGTGCGCCGCGCTTCCCTAGTCGGGGGCGAGGTAGGTGATCGTGTTAAAGGCTGGCTGCTCTCTCGAAATTGGGACTCGGTCAGGAAACGTTCCAGGGGGGGCCGCCGCGGCGGACTTTGCCGCTACGGCCAACTACGAACCCGACGCAGCCGCCGCGGGGGCAGACGCCTCGCCCGGCTGCTCGGCCGGCTGGGGTTGTTCTTCCGCCGGTTGCATGGGCTGCTGCGGCTGATCGGCAGGCTGGTTGGCTGCCGGCTTGTTCAGCGGCAACTCGATCGAGTCCAGCAGCGAGCTGAGCACCTGCTGGGTGTCCACATCCAGGTGTTCGCTGGCGTTGTAGCGATCGTACTGCCGCAGCACCTCGTGCGAACGCAGCAGCACGCCGTCGCGCTCGACCGCAATCCGGAACGCCCCGGCCGCCGCTTGCCGGGCGGCCAGCGGCATCGACACCGTGCTGGCCAATTCGACCAGCGCCAGTTGCGCCCGGTGCGTGCCCAGGTGCGCCAAGGCCAGCGCCGCCTGCTGGGTCAGCTCCGGTACGTACAGCACCGACGTCAGCATGCCATCCAGCCGGCGCAGGTCGTACAGGGCACGGTGGTTCGGCTTGCGGGTCAGCTCCACCAGCCAGGAGAGCGCGGCCTGAGCCTGCGCCAAACGTTCTTGCGGCGGCACAAACTCGTAAGTCACGGTGCCCAACAGCTCGTCCATTTGCAGCTTCATGGCGCCCGCATTGTGCGGCCGCACGAACACGGCCGTCCGCGGAAAACGCTCCGACAGCCGCCGCACTTCGTCAAGCTGGTTCACCGGAGCCAGCAGCCCGATGGGCAACCAAGCCGCCCGGGGATCCTTCCGGATGCTCTGAATGAGGATTTCCGGCGGGGCATTGGGCAGCGTGGTATCGATCAGGATGAATGCCACGTCGGCCGAACCGACCGATTGCAGCACCGCGTCGCGGCCGTTGGTGGCCAGCGAGGTTTCATAGCCCAACTCGACCAGCAGACCGGCCAGGTCCTGCGCCTTCTGCGGCAGCGTATCGGCGATCACGCCGCGCAGCGCGCCCGAGCAGTTGGCAAAGTGTTCGATGCCGTGCGAGATCATGCTGGCGCCCGGAAAACGCCAATCCTCCGGAGCCAGCTTCACCAGGGCTTCGACCGCCGCGAACCGCAGCCGCGGATCGGGATGCCCGGCTGCCTCGGCAATCAGCGAAGGCACCGGCGAGCGGTGATACAACAGGCTCGTATCACCGATGTCGCCCAGGATGCGCACCAGGGCGGTGGCCCCGATCGTGTGGCCCTCGCGCAATTGGTGAGCCAACACGTCCAGCAGCACCGGCATGTCGAAGCTGCCGATAATCTCGTACACGGTGCCGGGGCCCGATTCCAGGCGGTTCTCCAAGCCGCGCTCCAGCGCCGCCCGTTCCAGCACGCTGGAGATGAACAGCCGCTGAATCTCCGGCCGCTCGGGATCGAGCGCATACAGGTGCGTGGCAATCTGCTGGGCCGTGATGGCGGCGGCAACCCGGGCCGGAGCCATCCGCACCGAGGCAGCCGACTCCTGCGGATCCCACACCCAAATTTCGACCTCGCCCGCCAGGTTCGGTTCTTCGGGCGGAGTGCCGTCGTAGGCGCGGCGAGCTTCGTCGTACAGGTAGGCGATCACCGAGTCGCGGCGGGGCACTTCGCCCAACAGCCGCCGCAGCGCGTCCTGGGCAGCTTCGCGAACCGCGGCCGGAGCCCTAGGATCGACGGCCAGGCCGACCAGGTACTTCACCGAGTTGCGATTGCCCACGTATCCCAGCGCCCGCGCACCCGCGGCCTGAATCCCCGGCTGCGGAGCCTCGATCGCCGCAGTGGCCGGTCCCAGGGCATTGGGTCCCTGGAGCACCAAGGCTTCAAACAGCGCGGGGTGAGCGTCGGTCCGCGATTCATCGCCCAAGGCGTTCAGCAGGGCATTGACCGAAGCCGCCCCGCCCGAGCGCAACTCGTTCGCCAGGCCCCGGCGTGCGTTCTCGCCCGACTGGGCAATGCGGTCGATCAGTTCGCCGATCCGCTGCGGGTCCTGAGCGTAGCGGCTGGCGCCTTCGATCACCGTCTTGGCCAGCTCGGCCCCCGCGGGCGCGAGCTTGGGCTCACGGCTGATGCGGGTGAAAACGTCGCTGCCGAACTCTTTGATCAGCGCATAGCGGCCGGCATCATCCAGATTGGCTTGTTGCAGCCGCTCGACCAGCGGCAACGCCACCTCGGGATAGCCCAGGTTGAGCAGCGTCTCAATCGCCCGAACCAATTGCGGCGGCGTGGTGGGATTAGTCTCCAGCAAGGCCTGCACCACCGGGTCATTGGAGCCGACCGGCGGTACGTTGGGCCGCGCCGGCTGGTTGTCCTGGGCCCAAGCGGCCCCCGGTGCCAAGCCAACGGTCATACCCACCAGGGCAGAAAAGAACGTGCGGCGCCAGCGCGGCAGCCCAGCCCGATGGTTGGCCGGCGAATTGGCGGCGGACAGTTGCCGTTGCGGCGAGTTGCAGGTCGTCATCGCACCCATCTCTGTTTACCGTATGGACTGGGCGATCGATCGCTGGGGGGGAACGTCCGTGGTTGCCGCCCTCTTTGGCCGTTCCTTCTGGTGTGCTCTCGGTTCCCCAGGGCGGTGCCGTTTTGCTGGCTCTCCAAGACGTGACGATGCCGCCAGCAGGCTCCGGCCCCAGTTTCCACCTTGTTAATCCGTAGTTCCGAATGCAAGCTCCTGGTTGACTTGGCGGGCAAGGCTCGCCGCGTCGGCCAGCTTGCGGTAACGGTTGTAGGGATCGCTCGCACCGTTTTCGGGGGTGCCGCCCCGCGCCGCCTGCGTTCAGCCCGCTAGGCCCAGCTTGGCTTCCCAGGCCTCGATCTGGCGGCGCACTTCGCTGGCGGCGGTTGAACCGTAGCTGACAAACGCCTCCACGGCCTTTTCCACGCCCAGCACGTTGTACAACTCGTCGGTCAGGTCCGGCTGCTCGGCCTGATACTCTTCCAGCGGAAGATCGGCCAGGCGGCAGCCACGTTCCATGGCCTTGCGCACCAGCCGGCCTACCAGCCCGTGTGCGGTGCGCTGCGGCACGCCTTTGCGGATCAGGTATTCCATGAAGGTGGTGGCGTCGAGGTAGCCGTGATCCAGCCGCGCGCGGATCGCCTCGCGTTTGAGTTCGGCCCCGGCCACCAGCGGAGCCGCCAGCTCCAGGCAGGCTTCCACCGAGTCGGTGGCGTCAAACAGCGGCGGCTTGTCCTCTTGCAAATCGCGGTTGTAGGCCAGTGGCAAGCCCTTCACCAGCACCAGCAGCGTGTTCAGCGCGCCCAGCGTGCGGCCGGTCTTGCCGCGGATCAACTCTAGCACGTCGGGATTGATCTTCTGCGGCATGATCGACGAGCCGGTGCAGAACGCCTGCGGCAGCTTCAAGAAGTTGAACTCGTTGGTGGACCACAAGATCCACTCCTCGGCCCAACTGCTTAAGTGCTCGGCGATCATGCTCAGACAAAACACGAACTCGATCACAAAGTCGCGATCGCTCGACGAGTCGAGGCTGTTGGCCGACACGGCGTCAAAGCCCAGCCGCTGCGCCACGTCGTGCCGGTCGATCGGCAGCGAGGTACCGGCCAGGGCGGCGGTGCCCAGCGTGAGCACGTTCACCCGGCGGCGGCAATCGGCCAGCCGGCCCCGGTCGCGCTCGAACTTTTCGCACCAGGCCAGCCAATAGTGCGGAGCCAGCACCGGCTGTGCCCGCTGTAAGTGCGTGTAGCCAGGCAGGATGCAATCCAGGTCACCCCGGCACCGGCCGACGAATGCCTTTTGCAGCTCGACCAGCAGGCCGTCGATGCGATCGATGGCGTCGCGGACCCAAAGCCGCAAGTCGGTGGAGACCTGATCGTTACGGCTCCGGGCCGTGTGCAGCTTGCGGCCCACGTCGCCCAGGCGATCGATCAGGGCCTGCTCAATGTTCATATGCACGTCTTCCAGCTCGGTGCGGAAGACGAAGTTGCCCGCGGCGATCTCTTCCTTGATTTGCGACAGCGTGCTGACGATGGCCTGGCACTCGTCGTCGGTAATAAGACCTTGCTTGGCCAGCATTTGCGCGTGGGCGATCGAGCCCCGGATATCCTGGGCATAAAGCCGTGCATCGAAGCTGATGCTTTGGCTGAACCGTTCCACGCGGGCATCTACGCCGGCGGCGAACACGCCGCTGCGGCTAAGCGATTGTGGCGTCGTCAAGGCGACCGCTGCCTATTATTTGGGCACAGTGATAAGAAAAGTGGCACAAGCACGGTTCCACTGTACGCAGGCCACCCCAGGGTGTCAATTATCCAACTGCGGCGTGCCGTCGCAGCCTGGGCCATCTGGGCATCTTTCAGTCAGCCCGCCGCCTCTTACGGCCGCAGCCCGTGCCACTGCTATAGGTTACCGCCGCCAAACAGTTGCAACTGCGGCTTCGATGCTGCACGCTGTGGGGGTTGTTGCGTCCATTCTGCGTTCAGCTCCTGCGATTGGGCTCACCTATGGCAGCTTCCGGCCCCGAGTCGCCCGCCTCGCACCCCCAACAGGCCACGCTGTTCGGCCACCCCTGCGGCCTGTACGTGCTGTTCTTTGCCGAGATGTGGGAACGGTTCTCCTACTACGGCATGCGGGCGTTGCTGATCTTCTACATGCTCCGGGGGTTCCTGAAGTACAACGACACCGACGCCTATGCCATTTACGGAGCCTACACGGCCCTGGTTTATCTGACCCCTTTCTTCGGCGGCCTGCTGGCCGACCGCATCCTGGGGGCCAGGCAAGCCGTGATCCTGGGCGGCGTGCTCATGGCCGCCGGACACTTGGCCATGACAGTGGAACACTCGGTGGCCTTCTTCGGGGCGCTGTCGCTGCTGATCGTCGGCAACGGCTTCTTCAAGCCCAACATCTCGGCCATGGTGGGCAGCCTCTATCCGGAAGGCAGCCACAAACGCGACGGCGGCTTCACTATCTTTTACATGGGCATCAACCTGGGCGCCGCCATGTCGCCGCTGCTGTGCGGTTACGTGGCCGACCGGTTCGGTTGGCACTACGGTTTTGGCCTGGCCACGATCGGCATGCTGCTGGGGCTGGGCACCTTTGTCATGCCAGGCCGATTGGCCCGGATTCTGACCTTGGCTTCAGCCCTGGCTTCCGCCGTCGGACTGATCGTGTTCCGTCCGAGCGGTTTGATGCTGCTGGGGTTAAACGTCTTTATCGCCGTGTCGCTGCTCACGGCAGCCGTCATCGCCTGGGTGGCCGCGGGCCGAGGCGGCCTTCCCCACGACACCGGTCGACCGCCCAGCCGCGACACCTACCAGCGCTTTGCCTGGCTGGTCTATGTCGGCAGCCTGTTGTCGGTCGGCGCATTCGCGCTGCTGGTATCGGGCTTCTCGGTACTGACCAGCGACGGTAAGCAAGTCACCATCGTGCCGCAGGCCACTATCCAGCGCTTGGCCGAAAGCGAAACCGCCTGGGTCCGGGCGGCCGCCGTGGTGGTGCAAGAAGTGAGCAAGCCGGCCGGGCTCGTGCTGTTCGCCGGCGGCGTTGCCGCGTTCGGTTTCTTGATTGTGGAAACCCTACGTCTGCGCGGCGTGCAGCGGCAGCGGCTGGTGGTGGTCATGATCCTGACGTTCTTCTCGATGCTGTTCTGGGCGTTCTTCGAACAGGCCGGCAGCTCGATCAACAACTTCACCGATCGCAACGTCGACCGCGTGGTCGCAGACCGCCGGATCACCCAGGCCGAAGTCGGCCAGACCATCAGACTTGAGCCGACCCAGGAACAGCTCGGCTATTACAACGGCGACAAGCTGTTCACGCTCGACCAACTTACCGCCTTGCGCGAGCAGTACAACAAGGAAGCAGAACAGGCCAGGCAGCGCGACAAGAACGCCAACGTGCCGCCGCTGACCATCTCGTGGCACGTGGTCGAAAGCAACGTGGGCATGGGCATCGCCGAGTACAACGACGAGATCCCGGCCAGCATGTTCCAGGCGGCCAATCCTGTGTTCATTCTGCTGTTTGGCCTGACCTTCACCGCGCTGTGGAGCTTCCTGGCCGCGCGGGGCCTGGAACCCAGCACGCCGCTGAAGTTCGCCCTGGGGCTGTTCCAGCTAGGGCTGGGCTTCGCCGCCATGTGGTACGGTGCCCAAACGGCCGATGCCCGCGGCATGGTGGCCATGGGCTGGTTGCTGTTGGGCTATCTACTGCAAACCACCGGCGAACTGTGCGTATCGCCTGTGGGCCTGTCCATGGTGACCAAGCTCTCACCGCCGCGACTGGTCAGCACGGTGATGGGCACCTGGTTCGTGGCAACCGCCTTCTCCCAGTTCCTGTCAGCCATCATTGCCCAGTTCACGCGTGTGGGCGGCGAAGAGGCCGAAGCCGTCACCATCCCGCCGCCCTCGGAAACGGTGCATATCTACGGCGACGTGTTCGGGCAGATCGCCCTGGCGGCGATCATCGCCTCGGCCGTGTGCCTGGTCCTGGTACCCATCCTCAAACGGATGATGCATGAGGACGTAGTCGAAGAGGAAAATGAGTAGGGTGGCTGCTTGCGAGGCGCCGATGCCCTATCAGGATTTTGTAGGGCGGTTGCTTGCAACCACCCTACAAAATTAGCGTGCGTCAACCTGCAACTCGCTTAACCGCAGCGTTTTCTCGATCACCGGCTTGCCGTTGATGTCCAAGACTTGGAGCGTCAGCAGCGGGTCGGCCTGCTGCCAGTCGATGGTGATCCGGCCGAAGTTCTCGCGATGATACGTCGTCGGCAAGGCCCGGTACTTATTCACCGTGGGCGTGCCCCGGGCGTGAAGCTGGTTGAAGCTGCTGGAGGTGATGTCGTAGATCGGGTAGGGGCCCGCTTCCCGCTCCACCGACAGCTCGGCCCAGTGCCGGTCGCCGCTGATGATGAACACGCCGCTCGCCTTCGTTTCGCGGATCAGGTCAAACAGCCGCTGCCGCTCAAGAGGCAGGTTCGACCAGGTTTCCTGCCCGGCCACTTCCGACACACACTGGATGCTCGAAGCGATGATCCGTACCTCGGCCGGCTGCTTAAGTTGTTCGCGGAGCCAGCGCCACTGGGCTTCGCCTAGCATGGTGCGGTTGGGGTCGTTGCTGGCCACCCAGCTGCCGCCCAATTGCTTGTCGCCCTTTTCCAAAGGGCTGCGGAAGTAACGCGTATCAAGCAGGATCACCTGCACACGTTTGCCCGGCGGCCCGATCACGATGGCATCGTACACGCCGGGCCGTTTCCGGCGTGGCGAGTCGGCCGGATCACCCCAGAAATCCAGAAAGATCTGCTGCGATTCCTCGCGCTTGGGGTAATCGGCCCCGGCGTCGTTCTCGCCGTAATCGTGATCGTCCCACGTGGCCAGCACGGGGCAAGTAGCAATCAACTGGGCAAAGTGGCTGTTGGCCTGGAGCTGCGCATACTTGGCCCGCATCAGGTTCATATCGCGAGTATCGGCGTAGATGTTGTCGCCGAGGAAAATGAACAGCTCCGGCTTCTGCGCCGCGATCGTGGCAAAAATCGGCATCGGCTGCTCTTGCTTGGTGCACGAACCAAAGCCGATCACCGAAAGCGGCTTCGAGGTATCGATCGGCCGTGGCTTGATGCCGAAACGGTCCTGGGCCGGCGCCACCTGCGGCGCCAACAACATCGCCAGAATTGCCAACAAGCAGAAACGGGTATGGCAAGCGATCATGGGCAGCAAGCCTTCCGTTATATGGATTCGAGGTAGATGCGGCGCCGGCGCGGTCGGCTGCCAAGTACCGCGGTCAGGAATATAGAGAGAGCCGGCCGCGGCTAATTCGCCCGCATGTCGTAGCACATCAGCTTGTCCTGCTCCCGCAGGTACAGCTTGCCGTCGGACACGGCCGGATGGGCCCAGGAAGGTTCCCGCACGTACTCCGGTTTCCAGGTACCTTTGAGGCGGTATTCCTCGGGCGTGGCTTCAATCATCGCCACCGTACCGTCCTGGTAGCGGAAGATGAGGTTGCCGTCGGCGTAGATCACGGCCGCCGAACCGCGGCCGGGCCCGCGGATATCGCCGCCCCACTTGATCTTGCCGGTCCGCAGCTCGATGCACATGGGGAAGCCGTTGTTGTGCTGGTGGCCCAGGTACACGTGGCCATCGTGCAGCACCATGCCGCCGTGATGGTTTTGCACTTCTTTGCCGGACTTGAAATACACTTCTTCCGCCCGGGCAAGGCGGTTCCGGGCAGAAACCTTCAGCAGGGCGGCTCCGGCACCATAGCCGGTGGAGGCGAAGATATAGTCGCCCTCGACCAGCGGCGTGGGGATGTTGGCGGTGCCGTTGGCGATGCGGTCATAGCCCCACATGAAGCGGCCGTCGGACGCCCGAATGCCGATCAATCCCTGCCCAATGATGGTCACATACTGTTTGAGTCCGCCGGCGTTGGAAACCACGATCGAGGCGTAACCGGCACCGCGGCCGCGACCGCGATCGACTTGCGGCACGGCACAGCGTCACACCTCGCGGCCGGTACGTTTGTCGAGAGCGACCACCATGGCGTCGGGCCCGCCGGGCGTGCAGAGCACCAGCCGCCCATCGACCAGCGGCGACTCCGAGTAGCCCCAGCCGGACATCATGCGGCCGTTCCAGTCCTTCTTGAAATCGCGTTTCCACTCAATGCGGCCATCGGCCGTGCGGAGGCAGGCGATCTGCCCGTCGGAGGTGACCACGTACAGGTAGTCGCCATCGACGGTAGGCGTGCTGCGCGAGCCCTCATAGGAATGTTCGGGCACGGCGTCGGTCACGGTGGTGCGCCACAGTTGGCGGCCATCCTGGGCGCTGACGGCCACCACGCCCTGGCCGTCGGTGAAGTTGCCGGTGGTGAACACGCGCCCGTCGGCCACGGCCACGCTGGCGTAACCACCGCCCATGCCTTCGGCCATCCACAACAGCCGCGGTTTGGTCGTCTCCCACGATTGCTGCAAGCCGCTTTCGGTGGATACACCGGTGCGGCCCTGATTGCGGAAGCCGGGCCAATCGGCCGCAGGCAGGGGAGCCAACACGGTGCCCCATGCGGCAACAATCACAGCAGCGCAAAGTAGAAAACGCATCATGGGAAGGCCCCCAGGGGTGATGCAGTTACCTGACCAATACGAGCAGCCCAAGGCCATAGCTGGACATGAACGATGGGCGGCTGGTCGGCCGCTTGCCAATCTAGCCATCCCAAGTGCCACCGGCAACGAGAATTGCGGCGCCGCCCGCGTCGTGGAAAGGCGATCCCTACTCGCGCACCGCCGGCTTGTCCATATGGCAATACTTGCGACGTGGCATCGGCATGCCCAGCTTGTCGTTTGGCTGCTTAGCCGGACGACTCATCACACCTGCCGGGCCTGCCGCAGCACTGAGCCTTGTTCATGGCAGCGCCCATCATGGCACTTCGCCTCGCGTCTGAAATCTGAGGCAAGCGCGCGAACACGGCCATTCGGTCCGGCTGACAGGCCGCGTGAGTGCATTTAGCCGAGAAGTCTATCGCGAAAAAACCTGTCAGAGAGATGCCAGGCTGCCGCAAGTTGCCGGGGGGCTAGATTCCCCACCAAATAAGCATTACACATATACCCTGATTCTAAGGTGGTGATCGGACCATGCATCATCTGGCAACCAGCTTAGCCAGAATAGGCTGGCTCATTGCTGCGGCAATGTCGCCGGGTGTTGCGACCAACTGACAGGGGCGAGAGACAACCGTCTGACGTCCCACATTTAGAATCCCAGGGGGGTAAAACTTCATGCAGAGTACAACCCGGCTATCAGGCTTTGTACCCGGTTTGGCCGCACTACTGGCTACTGCGGTCCTGGCCGCAAATGTCGATGAGGCGACCGCGCAGTTCTCTTTACAACTGCCGAAAGTGACCGTACCGAAGCCTCCCAAGGTCAGTTCGCCGCAGGGGCCCGGCTACAAACGCAATCCTGGCCTTAAAGCTGAGTCTATGGCAGACTCCGGCGGAAACCAAAAAAGCAGCGGTGGAGGCAGTCGGCTGCCGACGCGCCCATTCACCCCACCGTCCCGGCCCCATAGCCAATCCAGTGGGACTCGGGATATCCTGGAAGGAACAGCCGCAATCATCGATGCCGCAAGCGGCTTGTTCCAACCGCCCCGTGGCAACTATCCGCCGCGGTCTCCTCGCCATCCGTCGCGGCCATCTTACGAGCCACAATATTATTATCAGCCGAGCTATTCCACGACGCCTGTCGTGCCGCAGAACAGCATTCCATCGACGCAAACGGCCAACAGCGCACCTCCCAAGAACACCCTGCCTGCCACCAAGGTGCAGCGAGCCGCCAGCCACCCCGATAACAAACGGCGGTTCACGGCCTACCTGACGTCCGCCCAGGAACAGGCAACGGAGGACCTGGTGAACGAGGTCGACGAACTGACCGAAATCACCAAAGAGCTGATCCTGGACGATTCGAGTCTCAAGGACAAGATCAACGGCAATCGCGATATCCGCAAGGCATTGGAGGACTTCGAGGATACGGGCCACACCGCCGCCCTGGAAAAGCTGCTTAACGATCCCAACACACCTGACAGCGTCAAAGATAAGATCAGTGTGTTGCTCGATCTGAACGAACTGCAAGAAGATCTCGAAGATGGCCTCACCCCCGCCGGCTTGGATCGCAAGATTCGGCGGTTCCGTGACCGCATCAGCGATAGCGACCACCTGACGGCGAGCGAAAAGCGGGAACTCCGCGAGGCACTCGACAACCTGAAGGTCATCAACGAACGCCGTAAACTCATCGAGCTCCTCACCAAGGGTGGGCTGGGCAGCAAGGGTAAAGGAGGTCTCCCGACCATCGATCTCTCGGTCGTCGTGACCGACGGTTCCCTGTTTGGTGACTCGCCGGTCAACGATTCCAATGCCACGACCACCTCTGCCGGTGTTCTGCTGCGAAATCCCGAAAGCAATGGTGCTTCGATCTCGTACCTGCTGGACGGACACAGCTACACGATGGAGCCCGGCTATTCGCAGCGTCTTGAACGCAGCTACCTCATCGAGTTCGATCGGGGCGGCGACTACGGCACGGCTCGCTATACCATCGCGGACGGCACCTTTGAGTTCACCATTACCGACCGCGGCTGGGATCTCCGCAAGAAGACGTACGAGATCACGATCGACAACCGGAACTTCCCCGGTGATTTCGGCTATCTGCTCGATGGCCAGGAATACACGGTGCGAGCCGGCGAAGTGCGGCAACACTCAAGCAGCTATCCGATCCTCATTGAATTCGATCGCGGCGATGGCAGCGAACCAGCCCGCAAGGTGCTCTACAGCGGCACCTACACCGTCGGCATCGACGTGACGCATGGTCGGCTCGACCTGTTCGAAGGCGGCGCGTCGAAGCCGGCTCCCGCCCTCACGGCAAACTGATAACGGCAACGTTCGATCACTGAGCGGCGGATTCAACCGTATCTGGTGCGGTTGGATCCGCCGTTTTCGTGCGCTGCTGCTCCAGGGCCGCTTCGAGCTGCCGCCGGTACGATTCGTACGCCTTGCGGCAGGCAAAGCGGCCCAGGCTGGGCGAGAGGCGGTTGAGCCACCACAGCAGCCGCCAACGCAGCGGGTAGACGATGATCGCTCGATTGCGCCGCACGCAGCGCAGCGTATGCGCGGCACACGCGGAGGCTTCGGCGGGCCGGAGCTTCTTCCAGAGCCGGTCGGCCAGCGGTGTGGGGATCGGCTGCACCATCCGGCCAAAGGCCCCGCCTTGCAGGATCGGGGTCCGCAAAAAGCCGGGGCAAACCACGCTCACGCGCACGTTGTACGCCGCGGCCTCGCACCGCAGCGAACTGGAAAGCCCCACCACGGCATGCTTGGTGGCGGCGTAGCTGACCAGGCCGGGCGAGGGAATCAGCCCCGCGATCGATGCCGCGTTGACGATATGCCCAAAGCCTTGCGCGATCATCCGCGGGTAAGCAGCCTGGACACCGTTGGCGATGCCGGCCAGGTTCACGGCGAACACATCGTGCCAATCGCCCAGACTGTATAAACTGGCTTCGCCGCTGTGGGCCACGCCGGCGTTGTTGAACAGGTAATCGAGCCGGCCGTGCTCGTTGATGACCTGCTGGATCAGCGCATCGAAGGCGGCCGCATCGCGCACATCGAGCCCTACGGCCGTGGCGCGCCCACCGCGCTGGCACAACTGGTCGGCCTGCTGCTGGGCAAGCTCCTGTTGCCGGTCGGCAATGATCACCACGGCTCCGTAGCGGACCAACTGCTCGGCCAAAGCGGCCCCCAAGCCTGAGGCGCCCCCGGTAACCACGGCCACGGCGTCGCGATAGGTGCGTAGTTGCTGCGTCATGCGGCGTAGATCAGGCAAGGAAAGGGAAAGCGGCGACCGGCCCGCACGAACAAGCCACCAGGTTTGCTGTTCTAACCCCGCCGGCGTTCCATTCGTGGGGGCGGTTCGCGGCGGGTGGTTGCCGCAACCGCTCCATACCAACAGCCTGCGGGGAGCCAGGTTCCCCCAGGGCAATCATGCAGCCGCCACCAGTTTCGCCGGGACGGTTCTCACGATGTACAAGCGGGGTGACCGGGTTGTCTACCGAGTGCAAAAGTATTCTGGCCGGCCCGGCCCGCGCGCGACCAATGTCGAACCGGAACCACACGGCGAAAAGTACGTGTACCACGTCGACAAGTTCTGGACCGTGGCCGACGTGCTGCCCGACGGGCAACTTGTGCTCGTCACCCGGCGGGGCAAACGCCATGTACTTCGCGCCGACGATCCTCAGCTTCGCCCGGCGCACTGGTGGGAACGGTTTATCTATCGTGGCCGCTTTCCAGAGCTGCCGGCCCCGACTTAAGCCGCAGGTCCCGCGCGGTTACCCCTTGGCCAGGCGCCGCAACACTTCGATGCCGCGGTCGATGGTGGCATCGTCGGCCGCGTACGAAATGCGGAAGTGCGTATCGCGGCGGCTGAAGATCTTGCCGGGGATGATCAACAACTCGTTGGCGATTGCCTGCTCGACAAACTCGCTGCCGGTACGGCCGTCGGGCACCTGCGGGAAGGCGTAGAACGCGCCGCCGGGCGTGGCCAGCGGGTACAGGTCGGAAATGCCGGCCACCAGCCGGTCGCGCTTCTGGCGATAGCTGGCCACGTAGCTCGAAATATCGGTATCCAGGGCCGCCAGCGCCGCCCACTGCAGCGGGTGCGGAGCGCACACGAACGTGTACTGCTGGAGCTTGGTCATGTTGTCGATCAGCACCTGCGGGCCGTGCGCGAAACCCAGCCGCCAGCCGGTTACGCCGTAGGTCTTGCTGAAGCCGTCGATCACCAGCACCTGATCGTTGTACGTGGCCGGCGAGACAAACTGGCCGTCGTAGCAGAACGCCCGATAGATCTCGTCGCTGATCAGCAGCACATCGCGCTCAGCCGCCAATTGGGCCAGTTCGCGCACGGCGTCGGGCTGGACCACGGCGCCGGTGGGATTGGCCGGGCTGTTGAACAGGATGGCCTTGGTGCGGGGCGTGATGGCGTCGGCCACGCGATTGAGGTCGATGGTGAAGTCGGGATACGTGTCCACCAGCACCGTCTTGCCGCCCACCATCGCCACCAGCGACGGGTACATCACAAAGAACGGGTCGAAGACGATCACCTCGTCGCCCGGGTTCACCACGGCCATCAGCGCCAGCACCAGCGCGCCGCTGGTGCCGCTGGTTACCAGCACGGTGCGGTCGCCGTGGGCGTATTCCTTCTGCACGTCGGCCAGCAGCCGCTCGCGCAGCGGGGCGATACCCTGCGTCACCGAGTAACCGTTGCGGTTCTCACGGATCGCCTGGATGGCCGCTTCCTTGATCGGCTCGGGCACGGGGAAGTCGGGCTGGCCGATCGACAGGTTGATCGGGTTCTCGAGTTTCGCGGCAAGGTCGAACACCTTGCGGATGCCGGAGCTGTCAAATTGCGAAAGGCGATCAGCAAGCCAACGCTGGGACATGGATACTTACCCGGGGGGCAGGTTGGAAAATCTGGTTGCAATCAGGGCTCACAGAGCTGTGGCACGAGCAGCCGTGGCACACATGGCCGCCGTGGCACGCATCCATCGCCTGGACACAGGCATGCGCCACCGGGTTCGGTGGCCCGGCCGCAGCCTACGCGTCTGGCGCACCCGTCAATCTAGCAGCCGGTTCGTCCTCGTCCCAGGGGCTGCGGTAGGGCTCCGGCTGCGGCGAAGGATGCAGCAGGGCATCTTCTTCCTGCACGCGCTGCGGGGCATCCACCCGCAGTTGCCGCAGCTCGCGTCCCACGCTCCGCACGTTCAAGAGCAGCACCACAAGCGCGGTGAAGGGCAGCACCGTCACCACGATCGGCAATTCAGGAAAGGGGGTGTGCCTGGCCCGGAAGGTTGCTTCCAGCGTCCAAAACAGGTTGGAAATCTGCAGGATCGTGTAGCCCCGGCTGTCGCTGAACCAGGCTTGCAGCAGCATCGGTCCCAGCGTGCCCACCAGGACCAGCAGGATTTGAACCAGCATCGCCAGTTGCACGCTGACCTCCGTAAAGCGACGGGCGGCCAGGATGATCAGCCGGCCGATCCCCAGGTAGATCGTCACGTAACAAAAGCCCAGCCCCAGAAAGACCATGACATACAAAGCCAGATCGGGAGAGCGATCGATCCGCGGGGTTGCCGTGGGCGCCAGGGCCGTCAGCGCATACGGCGCCGCCGCGAGCACGATCACGGCGCTGGCCAGATTCCCCAGCACGAACAGGTAGCCGGTCCCGGAGCCTGGGTTGAACGTGGTCCAGAACATCCGCCCCAGAAAGCTCTGCGGCAAGCGGCGGCGGGCCCGCTTCGAAAGCTCCGGCCGTTCGCCAATCAAAAAGGCGCCGGCTCCCCACCAGTGCAAGCCGATCACGATGCCCAAGCTCATCAGCACTTCGAGGTCGGGGTCGATGAACAGCCAACCCCAGAAAGCCCAGGCCAGAAACAACAGGTACTGCACCACCAGGCAGATCCGCAGGGCTGTCGAGCGGTTTTCGCTGGGGAAGAGCAGGGCAGCCCTGGCAATCAGAAAAAACAGCGCTCCATAGCCGACCGCCGCCGAAAAAATGATGCCGTTGGCGACCCAGAACTCGGGGTCGACCATGTACAGCGCGATGCGGTCGCGAAGTACCAATTCCTCAGTGAGCACCCCACAGAACAGGCCATAGTTCCACAGGCACCCGGCAATCAATGCCACGGAGTACACGACCTGCCAATGCCGTGCCCGGCTGATCGTCGCCAGGCACAACCCCAGCAGCGTGACGGTGATCGAATTGACCACCATCCAGAACAACAAGAACACGATCGTCGGCAGATCGATCCCGCGCAGCAGGTAGGTGAACGCCAGGCACGGCGCAAGGGCCGAGAGATACAGCACGATCTGCAGCAGCGAACTGCCCAACTTGCCGCTGACGATCTGGTGCGGCTTCAGCGCGCTGATCGATAGCAGTTCGTAGGTGTTATCTTCCCACTCGGCGGCCAGCGAGCGAAAAGCCCCAAAGGGCACCATCACCAGCAGCGGAAAGCCCAGGATGAAGAAGTAGCCGGCGAACATCTCCCGGCCGCGGCTGCTGCCGTCCAGCGCGCCGGTGAGTACCAGTCCGCCCACCGACCAGACCCAGCCGCACAGCAGCACCAGGCTGAAGGTGATCACAAACTGCCGGCTTTTGAAGGCCTGCCGGGTTTCCTTCACCAGGATCGGGTTCAGGTATTCGCCGGCCCGCTGGCACCAGGTATCGAACCAGGCCCAGAAGCCGCGTTCGTCGGTGGCGATGGCCGGGGCCTCGTCGCTACTGGTCATTGGACCTGCCCCTTGGTGACTTGCATGAACACGTCTTCGAGCGAACGCCGCTCGCAACCGAACTCAACAACCCGAAAACCGGCCAGCACCATGTCGCGAAGCAGGTCGGCCTCGCTTTCGCGGTCGCCGTCGTGGGCAAAGATCAACTGCTGACCGTCGATGCGGTACTGGTGGATCGCGATGCGCTCCTGGAGCCAGGTCAGCAGCGGCTGCACCTCACCCAGCACGCGGACGCGGACGGCATTATGCCCCGGCTGGTTTTTCTGGATCTCGTCGACGGTGCCCACCGCCAGCAGCCGGCCGCGTTCGATGATGCCTACGGCGTCGCACATCTCGGCCAGCTCGGTGAGAATGTGCGAACTGATCAGCACCGTTTTGCCTTCGGCCGCCAGGCGGCGGATGATCTGCCGCAGCTCGATGCGTGCCCGGGGATCGAGGCCCGCCGCCGGTTCATCGAGCACCAGCACGGGCGGGTCGTGGATCAGGGTGCGGCCCAGGCAGAGCCGCTGCTTCATGCCTTTGGAGAGGCCGTTGATCGGCTTTTCGGCCAGCTCGTCCAGTTGGGTGAACTCCATCGTGCGGTGGATGGCCGCCAGCCGCTGCCGGCCCCGCAGGTTGTACGCCCTGGCAAAGAAGTCGAGATACTCGCGGACGTTCACGTTGGCGTAGGTGCCGAAGTTGTCGGGCATAAAGCCCAGGCGATGGCGCACGCGGTCGGGATCGTCGACCACCGAAAAGCCGTCGACGTAGGCATCGCCTTGGGTGGGGATATCGAGCGTGGCCAGGATCCGCATGCTGGTGGTCTTGCCGGCGCCGTTGGGACCGATGTAGCCGAAGACCTGCCCCTGTTGCACTTCAAACGAAATGCCGTTCACCGCCCGGGTCGGACCGAAGTAGCGGTGCAGGTTCTGGAACTGGATCATCGGACGCATGAGCCGAATATCCTCACCGGTGGCAAGACGGTCTTGGGGGATCGAGCAAGCATCGCGGCAACGTCACTACCAGCGGCCGCGGATGATGTGCAGGC
The DNA here is from genome assembly GCA_937927735.1 of uncultured Planctomycetales bacterium. Taxonomy (GTDB): domain Bacteria; phylum Planctomycetota; class Planctomycetia; order Pirellulales; family S012-138; genus CALBRZ01. Next base: position 98,606 of record CALBRZ010000093.1, on the reverse strand, counting down.
TGCGCACCTGCTGGGCCTCGCAGCCGATGACAACCTCGGGCGACGCTTCCACCAGGGCCACGTACGTTCGCGGCGCCATGTTCCAGTTCGAGCCGGCGGCGGTGGCGGTGCCGTCTTCGACCTGATCGATTAGCCATTCCAGGTAGCCTCCGTGGGGAGCGATGGCTAGGGATTGCGTCTCGCCGGGCTTGTTATCGCTGATGGCGTCGTAGATCGCTCTGCCTGCCTGGCCCACCTGGCTGGCATCCAGCGCGGCCTGGGCGTTCTCGGCCAGGTTCATGGCCGCGTAGGTCTTACCAGCGTCATCGGTCAGCAGCAGCGCCGCGACGTGCGTGCCCAGGTGATTGGTCACGCGCGGCGGCGCACCGTCCTGGTTTTCGATCTGAAGGGTCGCCGTGGTTGCTCGCGAGCGCAAGCACAAGAACTGGGCCATCGTGCGCGAGCGGAGCCAACCTCGGGTCAGACGCTGGTCGGGGTCCCAGGCCATTTCGAGGGGGTATTCGTGATCGCTCTCGCTGGCGGGCATGCGAATCACGGCCACGTCGGCCGGAAACCGCAGCCCCTCGGCGGGTGCCACGCCGGCGTAATAGGTCTGCCGCGACCAGCAGGCGGCTTCGCCGCGCGTCTGGTCGAGGTAGGTGAAACTGCGGACGCGGACGCTCGTAGCAAAACCTTCGGCCAGGGCGGCATAGCCTACCAGGCCCGCGGTGACCAAGGCGGCCGACAGCGGCACCGTAACCACCAGCAGATGCAGGCGCCGTTTGTGACGCAGCACGAAGTAATTGAGCGGGCCGATCACGATGACAAACAGCGAGATCAGCACCTGGAACAAGACCACCGGCGGCCGCCCCACGCCGGGGATCACCCATTCCCAGAATTCTTCGCCGTTGCTCCACGCCAATGCCCCGCAGTACCAGGCAGGCATCCGCAAGACCGAAGTGAAATCCGCGTGCAGCGAATTGCTCTGAAACGCAGCCACGGCGTCCATCCATGGATCGGCAATCAGCACGACGTGCCCCAGCCCCCAGGAGCATTGGCGGATGCCCTGCAACTGATCGGTCAACAGGCGATACCGCCGCTCGCGTTCCTGCCGTTCCCGGGTCAATTCCCGGGGCGTTTTGCGAGCGCTGCCGTACATTACGTCGTACAGCTCATCGTTGGGGGCAATGTCCGGAGCCGGTTCTTCAAGCTCCTCCAATACGTAAGGGTTGGTTGTCGCCGTGACCACGGGCAGATGGTCGCCGATCGCCGGCAGGTCGCGTTCTCCGACAAGATTGGGGAAATGGCGGGGATCGCCCCATCTGCCCGTGTACTCCTGCGGCTTCACCAAGCGAGCCAGTTGCCACGTGTTCCGCGGGGAGAACGACTTCTCCAGCAGGCCATCGTCCGGCAGGCCGAGTAGCTGGATGACCTCCGGCCACGACTGCAGGTCGCTGCCCATCGCGTCGATCCACAAGTTACCACCGGCCGCAACCCAAAGACGGATCGCCCGCCACGCTTTCGGGTGCTGGGTGATCAGTGTGCGCAACTGCGCGCGGCGGATACACAACACGTCCACCGCGGTGTAATCGATCCAGCGAGGCGAAAGCTCAGCGGGCCGCAGGAACGTGCGGGTTAACTGGGCTCCGTTCACCAGGTCCACCTGGGATAACGACAGCTCCTGCGCCGGCAGGATGTCGAGCATCTGCAGTTCCTTCCACATGTGATAAAGCCGGATCTGCACGAGAGTCTGCAGGTCGGGCTGCGGCACACCGTCGACCCAGACCTGGGCCAGGCAATGAAAGATGTTGCTGTGGCAGGGTACCGACATCTCGAAGGCAACCGGGTCGTGCTGGCCCGCCGGCAATATGAAGTCTTGCTCCACGGTCAAGAGCGGCTGCGAATTGTAGTAACAGCCCTGGTAGCGGATGGTCACCGTGGCATCTTCCGCCAGCGGCGGATTGGCTCGCATCTTGAACCGCACCGGCCGATATCCGCTCGAGTGCGGCCAGTGTTCAGTGATGTCGAGCGAGTAGCCCTGCCGTTGCAGATTTCCGGCGGCATCGTACTTGGGCGGGATCTGCGCGGAGCCGCGAACCTGGGCCTGCACCGCCGCCGTGCCGACCAGCAGCAACCAGGCCGCGAGGATGCTCGGCGCAATGTGCCCGGCAAAACGCTGCCCCAGGGTCATACAGGCGGCAGCCAGGGGGTGAACGACGTGCGCCGATAGTTCACCACTCATGGCTTTTCCTCCCCGTCAGTGATGGCTGTGCTGGTCGGGATCGTGCCGGGGTTGCCTGAGCCGTTTGTCACTGCGCCGGCAAGCTGCGGGATTTCCTGGGGCGATGCTGTCGCGGCGGTAGCGTCGGCAGTTTCGGCAGCGGGCGGATCCTTAGGCCGGCTGCGAAACACCGCGCTGAGCCCCCACCCAATCAGAAAGAACACGGCGTTGATCGTCATCAACAGGCCCAGGGCCACGGCCGCTACCGACAAGGCCGCGCAGATCTGACGCCAGACACCGACCTGCCCCAACCGCGATACGCCGGAGTAATAATCGGCCTCCTGCCCAGGCTGCAATTCCCACCGCTGCGCCAGCCCGATCAAGCCCTGCGAAACGATGGCAAACAGCAGCGCCGCAACCGCCAGGATGATGAGCATGGTGCGGGTGGAGAAGCGCGGTAGGAACATGCCAGAAGGTCCTGGATCGGTTGTGCTTGCCAAACATCACTCGCTGCCGGCGGGCGCGGCGGGCGGATCGGTCACGATATCCACCGAGCCCCAGAAGGCGAACTCCCAGGCCCAATCGTCGGCCCGATTTTCCAGTACCACGTCGACGGCCTGACCGGCCAGCTTGCTCAAGTCGAACTCCACCGTCAGCCAGCCATCCTTAGCCGAATCGGGGCCGACGATCCGCTCCCCCAGTTTCACACCACCGGCGTAGGCCACCAGTTGCCAGTCGCCCCGCGGATGGTGCGATACCAGCACCCGCAGCCGCGGATTGCCTTCGCTGGGCACTTCCACCTTGGACGTGAGCCGGCAAGGCTGCGACTGCGAAACCGGGTGCGTCCGCACCACGGCTTTGCGGCCCATGTGTTCGGCCAGCAGGGCCACGCCGCCTTCGCCGGAAGCCTCCGTCGTAAAGCCGGGGGCGACTTCGGTGATGATGGCCGCGAACTCGGCCGGGTTGGTCGTTTCGCGAGGTTGCACCTCGTACACGCCCGCCAGCCGCGTCGCGGTCGGATCGCTGGGCGGCTTGTCCAGCGTGAGCAGGGCGAACAGGTCGGCCAGTTCGGTCGGCGTGAGCTGTTTCTCCACGCCCTCGGGCATCATCGAGAGCCGGCTGATTTCGATCGCATCGATCTGATCGCGGGCAATGCGTTCGAGCTTGCCGCCTTGCATCTTGAGCACGATGTAATCCGGCCCTTCCTCGGCCACCAGGCCGGTGAGCGCGCGGCCGTCGGTGGTGACGACGTTGCGGGCCTGGTACGCCGAGCCGATCACCAGGCTGGGATCGAACACGTTGGACAGCAACTGCTCGAAGCTGCTGCGTCCGTTGACCGTGATATCGGGTCCAACGTCATGCCCTTGCCCATGCAGCTTGTGGCATTGTCCACAGAGCTTGTTGTACACGGCCAGGCCCCCATGGGGATCGCCTGGGTTATGCCGGATGAACTTGCGCATCTCTTGGACGACGCGTTCCCGTGCCGGGTTCCGGTCATTGCGGAGCGTTCCCCAATGTTTGGCCAGCAGTTCGTTGAGCCGCGGATTCTGAAGAGCCTGAATCCGGCGAGCCTGGTTCACGTTGATCACGCCGGCCGGCAAGCGCCCATCGGCAATCGCCTCCAGCAGTTTCTCCGCCCAGGCGACGCGCTGAGCTAGCAGCTCCACCGCCAGCGGCTGTTGATCCTCGGCCAGCGACGGCAGGCTTTGCAGCACTACTTCGGCCACGCCGTCATGGCGGAGCCGGCCCAACGAACTGATCAGCGGACCATGCAGAACGCGCTGCCGGCGGTCCTTGAGGATCTGGGCCAACGTAGGCAGCAGTTGCTCATCGTGCGCGGCGATCAAGGCCGAGAGCGCCTGTAACCGCAGTTCGCGGGGCCGCTCGTCGGAGCGGAAGATGTCGCGGGCTGCCGCCAGGCCGGCTTCGTTCCCCCAGGTGGCGGCCAAGAGCGTCGCATCGGCATACAGCGGGCTTTGCGCGCCATCGGCCAAGAACTTGACCAGCACGGGATCGAGCGCGGTCTTGAACACTTGCAGCCGCTCGCCGCGAATCTCGCCCGACTGCACCCGAGTCGCCACGGCCGCCAGGCACCGCTGGGCGCTGGTCGTATCACCCAACTTGGAACACATGGCCAAGAGCCGCGCGAGCGCTGCCGCGCCGCCTTCGCTGGCCAGCAGGCGATCGACTAGGTACGGCGTCAAACGCTGGAGGGCCGGGGTCGTGGCCGGATGCTGGGCCTCGATCGCCGCCAACACCTGCTCCGCATGCTGATCGAGCAGTGGTTCCAAGTTCCGCCAAATGATGCGGGGCAATAGTTCATCGTTGCCGCTGCGGGCGAGCACCTTGGTCAACACGGCCGGCGCATCGACTCCGGCGATTCGCCGCGAAGCAATCGCCACCTGCAACATCACCGTGGGATCGTCGTCGGCAGCCAGAGCCACCACGGCCTCGCGAACCTGCGGATCGAGCGGTTGAGCCGCGCGCGCCGCGCCTCGCTTGTCACCATCCGCGCCGCGTGCCACGGCCCGCTGAGCCATGCTTTCATCGGCGGCGACCACGGTTTCTGCCTCGGCCGCGAAGCGAACCGCCCAGGCCCGCAGGCTGGGTTCCTTCGCCTTCAGTAGCGTCAGATGCAACTCCACCGGCAACCGTGCGGCGGAACCGATCGTCCACAGCGCATGGTGCCGCGTAACCAGCGGCTTGGACTCATCGAGCACGATCTGCCGGAGCGTTTCAACCGTGCCGGCCTCGCTGCGGCCCTCGGCAATCCGCTCGGTCAGAATCCGCTGGGCGGTCCACCGCAGAAAATCGTTGCCGGCGGCCAGCCGGGCGATGAGCTCTTGATCGCTTTCGCGTTCCAGGTCCAAACCCACGGCACGCGGCGTATCGCCATAGCGCACGCGGTACAGCCGGCCTTTGAGGCGATCGACGCCGGCCGGGTCGCGCGTGGCGTCCTGATAACAGTGATAACGATCGTACCAGTCGAGAATGTACAGGCTGCCGTCCGGCCCGGTTTTTTGGACGACCGGCATGAACCACACGTCGTTGGCCGTGAGGAAGTCGGGCTCAGGCGTGGCAAAGTACGTGGCACCGGCCGGCTGCAAACGATCGACATTGATGCAGCCGCCGTGGATGTTGCCCATATACAGCAGCTTGCGGTACCTGGCCGGGTAGGCGTCGCTATCAAAGTAGTGCAGGCCACAGTACGCGGCCATCTGATGCTTGTGCTTGACGATCGATTCGATCTTCCACGTATGCGGCGGGTAGGGGCCAGCCTGCCGGTGGTAGTAACCAGTTTGCGTGATGTGCCAGAGGTGATCGATCACACACGCCGAAAGGAACATCTCGCCGCGATCATCCAGGCCGATGCCCCAGGGATTGCTGGTGCCTTCGGCAAACAGCTCGAACTGCCGCGTCCGCGGATGGATGCGGAATACTGCGCAATTGAACTTCCAGCCGGGATGGTCCGGGTGGTAGTTGGGATTGCTCTCCGGGTAGCGCACGTGGCAATGGTTGAACACGCCGTTGAGGCCGTACAACCAGCCGTCGGGTCCCCAGGTCAGCGAGTTGGGGAGTTCGTGGGTATCGGTCCGGCCAAAGCCGGTGACGATCACTTCGCGGCGATCGGCCTTACCGTCGCCATCGGTATCTTGGAGGAACAACAGATCGGGCGCGTTGGCGACCCATACGCCGCCGTGGCCGACGGCAATGCCTGAGGGGATATTCAGCCCGTCGGCAAAGATCGTGACTTTATCGGCACGTCCATCGCCGTCGGTATCTTCCAGCACTTTGACGCGGTCGCGGCCCGGCCCCGGCTCGCGGCGCGGATACTCCAGGCTTTCGCAGATCCAGAAGCGGCCCTGGGCGTCGATCGCCATCGCCACGGGGTTGACCACGTCGGGCTCGGCCGCCACGAGTTCGACCTGGAATCCCTCGGGAACTTGCATCCGGGCCAGGGCTTCCTGCGGCGAGAGCGGCGGTCCGGGCGGTTTGCTTTGCCGGCGAGGAATGAACGGTTCAGCCGCCTGTCCCCAGGCAACCGCGGTGAGCGTGGCCAGCAAACACAGACTATTGAAGCCCTGCACGATCCGCCGCATGATGAATCTACCTTTGGCTACTGCACCCACGAAGGAACTTCCCAAGGCACCAACAGCCAGAACGGCCCAGGAACAGAAACAGCGTGCCTCGGTTTTGCCCTCGTCGAACGGTCCTTTCCGACGGGCGAGAACAGTCCCCCCCAGTATACCCGGGTGCCGATGCCGTCGCAGCGTTGCGGCGGCCGAAACGCCGCGGAACCTGCCAGGCTACCTCGATGACCTCGTCGCCCAGCACCAGCCCCCATGCCAGCACATGCCGGCTCGCCATCGCGGGGTGGGCGGCGCTGATCGCGGTGTTGCTGTTGGCGAGCCAGGCAGCGACCGCACACGCGCAGCAAAGCTTGTTCGGCGACGACGGCATTCCCTATGGACGTGCGCCGGTGAGCTACGACGGCCCCGCGACCGCCAACCCGATTGCCAAACTCGCGGCCAAGATCGCCGCGGGCCGGGCAAAGCTGACCTTTGAACCGGGGCACGGCTACCTGCGGTCGCTGCTGGCGGCGCTCAACGTGCCGGTGGAATCGCAGGTGCTGGTGTTCTCCAAGTCGTCGCTCAATGAGCGGCTGATCTCGCCTCGTACGCCCCGGGCGATCTACTTCAACGACGAAGTCTATGTGGCCTGGGTGCCGGGGGCGGCATCGCTCGAGATCTCGGTCATGGACCGCGACAAGGGAGCCGTGTTCTACACGCTGGCTCAGCAGCCGCAGGAGATGCCGCGTTTGGAACGCGACCTGCGATGCGTCGAATGTCATGTTGCAAGCCATACGCTCGATGTGCCGGGTCACTTGCTTCGCAGTTTTGAAACCAGCGAAAGCGGCAAACTGCTCACCGGCTATTCGCAGATCTCGCACGATACTCCCCATGCGCAGCGCTGGGGCGGCTGGTATGTCACCGGCAAGCCCAGCCCTCTTCCGCACCTGGGCAACCTGGTGGGCGAAGCGCAGTACGCCCAATACCGCCAGCAGCCGCAAACCGGCGGCACCGTGGCCGACCTGGCAGGGCGGTTTGATACCTCGGCCTATCTGGTGCCGACCAGCGACGTGGTGGCCATGCTGGTGCTCGATCACCAGGTGCATTTTCAGAATCTGTGCATTCGGCTGAGCATGGAAACGCGGCTCGGGTTGCCCACGGAAACCACGGCGCGCAGGCTTGCCCGATATCTGCTGTTTGCCGATGCTCCCGCGCTCCCGGCTCCGGTGGCCGGCACTTCCGGATTTAATGCCTGGTTCACCCGGCAAGGGCAGGGCACCGCCGCTGGCCGCTTGCGCAAGCTCAATTTGCAAGACCGGGTGTTTGAGCACCGCCTCAGCTACCTGGTGGCCTCGTCGGCTTTTGATGCCCTGCCGGCTCAAGCCAAGTCCGCCGTCTATCGGCACGTGGCGTCGCTGCTGTTGGGCGATGGCCAGGATCGCCTGCCCTGGCCGCCGCAGGAGCGGCTGGCCACCTGGCAACTGCTGCTGGCTGTTCGCAGCGACGTGCCTGAGGACCTGCGTCAGCTAGCGCCTTAGTGCTCTTGAATGCTCGTGCGCGGCCGCCTTGCGCGTTCGCATCGCGCGGCCTTCTTACCGCCGGCAAGTCTCTCGAACGGCCACTTGTAACAGTTGGCGCGGATATGTCGGTGGCGAATGCCCCGGAGTGCAGCGTTGGAACGCGGCACGGTTCAGTGCGCATTGCCGTAACGTACATTTCTAAACCAACCGCCGGGCGGATTGCGCCCAAGTGCGCAGGGTGCGATTGACTTGGCGGTTGAAAGGGGCTGTCGGAAACGTCTCAAGGTGAGACGACTGTGCAATCACCGACCACGGCTCAGGATTAGCCTGGCTCGGAGTCAGGAAAGCAGGAGGAGGCTATGTCCTCGCTTCCGCTGACGATGGAACCTACACCTCTCGATCTGGTGGTGCAGCAGATCGACGAAATCTCGACGCTTCCCGAAGTCGCGCTGCGCGTGATCGAGGTGACCCACAACCCCGACGCCGGAGCGCAAGAACTCAAGTCCGCGATCGAAACCGACGTCTCCCTATCCGCCCGCGTGCTGCGGATAGTGAACTCCTCGGCCTATGGCCTGCGCACGCCGGTGACCAACCTGCAAATGGCGGTGGCCTACCTGGGATTCCGGCAGATCCGCAACCTGGCCCTCACCGCCTGCATCAGCGACGTGTTCAAGGACGACCACCAGGTCGGCAGCTACAGCCGCAGGATGTTGTGGCGGCACATGGTTTCGGTGGGCGTGTGTGCCCGGATGGTGGCCGTGCGGCGGCAAATCGCGGCGTTTGAAGACGTGTTCCTGGCCGGCCTGATGCACGATATCGGCATCCTGCTCGAGGACCAGTACTGCAACAAGCGGTTCCGCCAGATGATGGAATCGCTCGATCCCTCGCAGCCGCTGGAAGCCAGCGAGCGGCAACGGTTGGGCTTTGCGCATACCGACCTGGGCGCCGCCGTAGCCCAAGCCTGGCGTCTGCCCGACATGGTGATCGAAACCATTCGGCATCACCATTCGTCGATCAACTACGCAGGCGAATATATCGACGCCATTCGCTGCGTCGAAGTGGCCAATATGCTATGTACCTACAAAGGCATCCCCTCTGTTGGGGTGGACCTGCTGCGGCCGGCAGTCACGGCGGTCAACGCGCTGCAACTTTCGAAACCGGATCTGGAAGCGTTGCTGTCCGACTTGGACGACGAGCTGCGGCGCTGTGATGAGTTGTTCAACATGTAGGGGGCTTTAGCGTGTTGGACCTCGACTGCCTGTTTCCCAAAAGCACGATGCCGCGCGACGGCACCGACAGCCTGCAGGCCATCGGCGACTTGCTGATGGACCTGTCGCCAAACATGGTCATGTTGTGCCGTAGCGACGGCCAGGTGATGGCGGTCGATGCCTCGCAGGTCGAGCTGGACGAAGTCGATATCGAAACGATCGAAGCAATCCTGCCCGCCCGGCTTGCCACCCAGCGCTTCGACACCTGGGAACACGACCTTCGCGTGGGGCGGCGGCAGCTGTTCGCGCTGCGTCTGCCGTTTGAAACCCGCGGAGCGATTCTCGCCGGCCACGTGGCGGCCAACCCCATCGCCGTGGCCCGGCTCCACGACCAACTGCCGGCCCTGATGGCCGCGGGCCGCCTGGCTTGGCGCGTCCTGGATCGGCAGGCGGCACTCGATCGGGTCAACGCGCGGATCAACCAGCTCCGGGCGGAGTACGAAACCCTCCGCGCGGCGCATACCCAGGCCGTGGCCCAGGCGCTCGACGAACAGCAGAAACGGATCGAGTCGGAGCGGCTGCAATCGCGGCAACTGGAAAAGATCGTTGCCGAGCGCTCCGCGGCGCTACAGGCCTCGCTCGAAGAAATTCAGCGTCAGAAGGAAGAGCTCGAACGGTACTCGGCCGCGCTGCAGGCATCGAACCAGGCGCTGGAGGAGTTCTCGCGCGCCGCCGAATCGGCCAATCGCGCCAAGAGCGAGTTTCTGGCCAACATGAGCCACGAGCTGCGCACACCGCTGACGGCCATCCTGGGCCATTGCGACATCGTGCAGGAAGACCTGCCCAAGGAGTCGCCATACCAGGAATCGCTCGACGTCATCCAGCGCAACGGCCGCCACCTGCTGAACCTGATCAACGACGTGCTCGACCTGGCCAAAATCGAGGCCGGCAAGCTCGACCTGGAACGGATCCCGTGCTCGCCGCACGACATGATGTTGTGCCTGGAACAGATGTTCCTGCCGCGTCTGACGAACAAGCCGGTAGCGCTCGGCATCTTGCCGGAGACGCCGCTGCCGCAGTGGATCGAGACCGATCCCACGCGGCTGCAACAAATCCTGATGAACCTGCTGAGCAACGCCATCAAGTTCACCGAGCACGGCGAGGTGAAACTGATCGCCCGGTACGAGCAGCAGCCGTCGGGCGGCCGGGCCGACATGATCTTCGACGTAGTCGATACCGGCATCGGAATCCCGCCCGAAAAGCTGCACAAGATCTTTGAGCCGTTCGAGCAGGCCGATACGTCGACCGCCCGCCGGTACGGCGGCACCGGCCTGGGGCTCAGCATCAGCCGTCGCCTGGCCGAACGGTTGGGCGGCCGCATCGAGGTCGAAAGCCGGGTTGGCTTCGGTAGCCGCTTCCGGCTGATCCTGCCTTGCCGGGCCAGCGGCGAACTGGTTCTCCCCGAAACCTGGAACGAGCGAATCCGCCATGCCGGCCGGCCGCAGTCCGACGGCGAGTCGAGCGATTCGCTCACGCTCAAAGCCCGCGTGCTGCTGGCCGAGGATTCGCCCGACAATCGCCGGTTGATCATCAAGATTCTGACCCGGGCGGGCGCCGAAGTCACCGTGGTCGAGAACGGCCAGCAGGTGCTCGAACTGCTGTATCCGCCGCCCGGCTCCAAGCAGCCGCGCGGTCACTTCGACATCGTGCTGATGGACATGCAGATGCCGGTGCTGGACGGTTACCAGGCCACCCGGCAGTTGCGTCAGCGCGGCTGCCTGCTGCCGATCGTGGCACTCACCGCGCATGCGATGAAAGGCGACCGCGAGCTGTGCCTGGAGGCCGGCTGCGACGACTACACCACCAAGCCGATCGACCGCGTGCGGCTGCTGAAGGTCTTGCAGCGACAACTGGAACGGCAGATCCGCGACTGGTGACCGGGAAGGCCGCGCTACTGGGCGGCCTCTTTCGCCGGGCGAGCTTCCAGCCGCAGGCCGGTTTTCTCATCGGGCACGGCGATGAGCACGCTGCCCAGATGGCGGTCGTCGACCTTGCCGCCCCGGGCAACCAGGAACCGGCCGTCGCCCAGGGACGCAATGCCCAGGCTGCAATTGAAGTCGTACTTCTCGACCGTTTTCAGCTCGGCGTCGCTCTTGAGCAGCTTGCCGCCGTAGCAGCCGAACCAGAAGTGGGTGCCGTCGAAATCGGCCGTCTGAATACCCAGCAGCGTGTAACCGCTGGCCAGGGTGTGCTTCTTGATGAAGTTGAACTTTTCGTCGTACTCGTAGACATAGTTTTCTTCGATACCCTCGGGCAGACCGCCGACGATATAGAAGCGGCCATCGCGATAGGTCATGCCGCCGGCCCCGTGCACCACTTCGGGCACCGGGTGCTTGCTGATGAACGCCAGGTCGTCGGCATCATACACGTACACCCAGTTATTGGCCTGGCCGGCCGGGCGATTGAACTTGCCCAGGTTCACGGCCACGTACAGCTTGCCGTCGTGATAGCACAAGTCGCCGTGATGGGTGACGACCTCGATCTCCTTGAGTACCTTGCCCTGCGTGTCGGTCTTCACCATGGCGGTGGTGAAGCTCCAGTAGATGGCATCGCGATGGTTGATGCAGATACCTTGCAGGTGATGCCGGTACGTGCCTTCGCACTTAACCGGACCATAGGGCGAGGACTGCTTGATCGCGGCGGCCTTCTCCTGAAATAGCGTCAGCCACGAGAGCATCAGCGCGCCGCGGAGCGTACCTTCGGCCAGGTATTCCTGGGGCTGCCGGCCCCAATAGAAACCGATCCAGCCGGCGGCATGCGCCCGCGACTGGTCGATAAAGGTGCTCAGCTCGGCGGCGTTGCACTCCAGCGGGAAGATCTCTTCAATCACCACCGGCTTGCCGGGAGCCGCAAAGCCGCGAAGCGTTTCCATCGCCTCGTCCACTTTGCCCGACTTGGGGTAAATGTGCACCGCGATGAAATCCAGGTCAGCGGCGATCTTTTCCGGATCAAAGCCCGAGGTCAGCCCCGGCCGGTTCAGGCTCCAGGGCACCAGGCCCACCGTGATCAGGTGGCGGCGGTCGTGCTTGCGAATGGCGGCCACCAGGTGGCGCACCCACTGCTGGGCAACTTCATGCCGAGGGCGGCCAGCCGCCGAAAGCGTGATGAACTGCACAAAATGCTTGTCGCCGAACGCGGGCCCCAGCCAGTCGTCGCGCTTGCCGTCGCCGGGCACCACCGGCTCGTTCATCAGGTCGTAGCAGAAGATGGCGGGGCTGTCGGCGCAGCGGGCGGCGATGGCCTCCCAGAACGCCGCCTGAGCCTGCCAGCGCTGGGTTTCATCGAGCTGGTCATACCAGCCAGGCACATCCTTCTTGTGGTAGCAGCCCAGCCCGGTGAGATCGAGATACAGCCCGGTCTGTTCGGCCAGCGTCACCAGCTTGCCGAGCTGCTCCAGCGAGCGCTGATTGGGCCGGTCCGGGGCATCCATGAACTTGCCGAACTGCAAGTGGACGCGGACCACGTTGGCGCCCAGGTCGCGCATCTCGCGGAAGTCTTCTTCGACCGTGGCCCACTCGTCGATCCAGTAGTCCTCGATCAGCCGGCCGGTCCCGTCCTGGTGATCGTAGTTGACGCCCCAGGGGATAAACGGCTTGCCCGAGGGCTCCAGGACAAACGACCGCTGATCGTCGGCCACGCGGACCCACTGAAGTTTTTCGGCGGCCGCGGCCTGGCCGATAACCAGGGCCACCAGGGCGCTCCAGGTTAACACCGCCCAGCGTGCGCGCGGCAGCCGAGCGCTTGCCGCGGGAAACGTCGATGGTTGGCCAGCACGTTGCAAAGCTCGATTCAACATGGGCGGGTCCTCGAACGATCGATGAGCCGTGGTTCGGTATTCGCGGGTAGTGTCACGGAAGTTAGCACGGCGGGCACACAGCAGTTGCCTTTGGCCACGCGGCCCGACACCATGATCGATCAGCCGGGCGCACCATGCAACTCTCTGCCGCGTAACAAACGTTGCCGGGCGAGAGCCTGCGTGGTTTTGCCCAACGTGGAGGATGATTCGGCCCCCCGGCCCGTCGCTGCAAGCGGTATCAAAGCGGAACGGAAGTTGCCCAACTCCATCAGGTAGCTCGTCGTCGGACGATCCGCGCGCCAGCAGCGGTGTACCGGGCGGCCGTGGCAGCGCGCCGCTTCGCACGCCTCCCCCCACCAGACGTGTGCCGGGCAAACGACGTACAACTGGGATCATTGCGTTCGACTTTCTTGCGGTCCAACGAAGGATACGGTGATGCTCAAAGGCCGATGGCTGCTCTTGATCGCGCTGGTTGTGGCCGGCGTTCTGGTGTACATGGCCTGGGGCGCCGCACACACCAACGAACTGCCTGAAGGTTTTGCGTCGGGCAATGGCCGGATTGAAGCCGTTGAGATCGACGTGGCCACCAAGACGCCCGGCCGGCTGGAAGAGCTGCTGGTGCAGGAGGGCGACTTTGTCGAGGCCGGCCAGGTGCTCGCCCGCATGGATACCGACGTGCTCGAAGCCCAACTGCGCGAAGCCGAGGCCGAGCTGCGCCGTGCCCAAACCGCCGTCGAAACGGCCAAGAGCAACGTCCGCCAGCGGCAAGCGGAAAAAGCGGCCGCGCTCGCCGTGGTCCGCCAACGCCAGGCCGAACTGGAAGTCGCCCGCAAAACCTTGGAACGCCTCGAACGGCTCCGGGCCGGTAACGTCACCACCGAGCAGGAGCTGGACCAGGCTCGGGCCAACTTTCATAGCGCGGATGCCGCCGCCAAGGCCGCCGAAGCCAACGTGGCCGGGGCCGATGCCGCCATTGCCACGGCCGAAGCCGAAGTTATCGGAGCCGAAGCCCGCGTCGAAGCCGTTCAGGCCCAGATCGACCGCCTCAAGGTCGAGATCCGCGATGCCATCCTCCGTTCGCCGCGCGACGGCCGCGTGCAGTTTCGCATTGCTTACCCGGGCGAGGTTCTGCCCAGCGGCGGCAAAGTCGTCAACATGGTCGACCTGTCCGACGTTTACATGACGTTCTTCTTGCCGACCGCCCAGGCAGGCCGGGTGCAGATTGGAAGCGAGGCCCGGCTGGTGCTCGATGCGGCGCCGCAATACGTCATTCCCGCCCACGTGACCTTCGTGGCCGACGTGGCCCAGTTCACGCCCAAGACCGTGGAAACGGCCGACGAGCGCCAAAAGCTGATGTTCCGCATCAAAGCCCACATCGATCCGGAGCTTTTGAAGCGTTACATCCGCAGCGTCAAGACGGGGCTGCCCGGCGTCGCCTACGTGAAGCTCGATCCCAAAGCCGAGTGGCCCAAGGAACTGCAAGTCCGCCTGCCGGAAGGCCTGGAGCTAGATGTTCCTGCCGGCGAGTCGCCTCCGCCCGCCACCACCGTCCCAGCCAACGGTTCACCACCGCCAACCGCGGACCAGCGAGCCGGCGCGTAGGCATCCATTCCTTCCTGCTTTGTCTCCGTGTGCCATGCCCCGCCCGAATCCCCTTGCCGGCGACGAGGTACCCGAGGGCCATCCCGTGGTCCGGCTGTCCGAGGTGCGCTTGCGCTATCGCAAGACGGTCGCGCTGGACGGCATCACGCTGGACCTGCCGGCCGGGTGCATGGTGGGGATGATCGGGCCGGATGGCGTGGGCAAATCGAGCCTGCTTTCGCTCATCGCCGGTGCCCGACGCATCCAGGAAGGGTATGTCGAGGTGCTGGGCGGCGACATGGCCAACGCTTCGTTCCGCCGGGAGGTTTCGCCGCGGATCGCGTACATGCCGCAAGGGCTGGGCAAAAATCTGTACCCCACGCTCTCGGTCTACGAAACCGTGGACTTCTTCGGCCGGCTGTTTGGGCATGGCCGGGCCGAGCGCGCCCGCCGTATTCACGAACTGCTCCAGGCCACGGGACTGGCGCCGTTTGCCGACCGCGCGGCCGGCAAGCTCTCCGGCGGCATGCGGCAGAAGCTGAGCCTGTGCTGCGCGCTGATTCACGACCCGGATCTGCTCATCCTGGATGAGCCCACCACGGGCGTCGATCCGCTTTCGCGCCGCCAGTTCTGGGAACTGATCGACCACGTGCGCGACAACCAGCCCGGCATGAGCGTGATCGTCGCCACCGCCTACATGGAAGAAGCGGCCGCGTTCGACTGGCTGGTGGCCATGGATGCCGGCCGCGTGCTGGCTACCGGCACGCCGCAGGAGCTGCTCGCGCAAAGCGGCGAAACCACGCTGGAGGACGCGTTCATCGCCTTGTTGCCGGAAGAAAAGCGCCGCGGCCATACCAAGGTGCATCTGCCGCCGCGCACGGTAGGCAATGGAGAAGTGGCCATCGAAGCCCAGAACCTCACCAAGCGGTTCGGCGCTTTCACCGCGGTCGACCGGGTCAACTTCCGCATCGAGCGGGGCGAGATCTTCGGCTTCCTGGGTTCCAACGGCTGCGGCAAAACCACCACGATGAAAATGCTGACGGGCTTATTGCCTGTCACCGAGGGCGAAGCCTGGCTGTTCGGCAACAAGGTCGACGCCAACGACCTGGCCACACGGCGCCGCGTAGGCTACATGTCGCAGTTCTTTTCGCTGTACACCGAACTGACCGTGCGGCAGAACCTGGTGCTGCACGCCCGGCTGTTCTCGGTGCCCAGCGATGAGATCGCCGAGCGCGTGGCCGAAGCCGGCAAACGGTTCGGCCTGGCCGACGTGATGGACGAACACCCGGATAACCTGCCGCTGGGCCTGCGGCAACGGCTCTCGCTGGCCGCGGCACTGATCCATCGGCCCGACCTGTTGATCCTCGACGAACCGACCTCGGGCGTCGATCCGGTCGCGCGCGACAGTTTCTGGCAGCTCTTGATCGAACTGTCGCGACGCGACCAGGTGACGATCTTCATCTCGACCCACTTCATGAACGAAGCCCAGCGGTGCGACCGCATCTCGCTGATGCATGCCGGGCGGGTGCTGGTCAGCGATACGCCGGCGGCGCTAGTCGCCAAGCGCGGCGCCGCATCGCTGGAAGACGCGTTCATCAGCTACCTGGAAGAAGCGGCCGCGGAGGGCAAGATTACCGAAGCTGCCGCCGTGGCGGACGAAGTTCCCGACGTGGTTCCGATGACGCAGCCCCAGGCGGTGCGTCACACCGCATCGCGGTTCAGCCTGCGGCGGCTGTTCAGCTATGCCCTGCGCGAATCGCTGGAACTGAGCCGCGACCCGATCCGGTTGACGCTGGCCCTGGTGGGCAGCGTGATCCTGATGTTCATCATGGGCTACGGCATCAGCATGGATGTCGAAGACCTGAAGTTCGCCGTGTTGGACCGCGACCAGACTTCGGTCAGCCGCGATTACGCGCTCAACATTGCCGGCTCGCGGTACTTTGTCGAACGGCCGCCGCTTTCCAGTTACGAGGAACTGGACCAGCGAATGCGCGCCGGCGAGCTTGCCCTGGCGATCGAGCTGCCGCCGGGCTTTGGCCGCGATGTCAAACGCGGCCGTCCCGTGGAGATCGGCGTCTGGATCGATGGCGCCATGCCGCAGCGGGCGGAAACCGTGCAGGGCTACGTGCAAGGGCTGCATGCCTCGTGGCTGGCCGAACAGGCCCGGCGAGCATCGTCGGAAACATCCACCGAAAGCCCCGCCGAAATCGCCATCCGCTACCGCTACAACCCCGACGTGAAAAGTATCGTGGCGATGGTGCCGGCGGTGATCCCGATCCTGCTGATGCTCATCCCGGCCATGCTGGGTGCGCTGTCGGTGGTGCGTGAAAAGGAACTGGGCTCGATCATCAACTTCTATGTCACGCCGAGCACACGGCTGGAGTTTCTGCTGGGCAAGCAGATCCCCTATATCATCATGTCGATGGTCAGCTACCTGCTGCTCACGGTGCTGGCCGTTACCGTGTTTGGCGTGCCGTTCACCGGCAGCTTTGCGGCCCAGTCGCTCGCCGCGCTGCTCTACGTGACGGCTTCCACGGCGATGGGCCTGTTCATCTCGTCGTTCATGCGGAGCCAGATCGCCGCCATCTTCGGCACGGCCGTGCTGACGATTGTGCCGGCCACCACTTACTCCGGCTTGATCGATCCGGTGTCGTCGCTGGAAGGTGCCGCCCGCTGGGTGGGCCAACTGTACCCCACCACGCACTTTCTTACGATCTCGCGGGGTACGTTCTCCAAGGGGCTGGGTCTCGACGATCTGTATGCGCAATTGCTGGCGCTCGCGGCGGCCGGGCCGGTGCTGCTGACCCTAAGCGTGCTGGCTCTCAAGAAGCAGGAGGGCTGAAGCCGTGCGGATCGCCAATATCTGGTACCTGGGCGTCAAGGAACTGCGGGGCCTGCTCCGCGACCCGATCCTGCTGGGCTTCATCGTGTTTGCGTTCACCGTGTCGGTGTACACGGCGGCCCGATCGGCTCCCGAAACGCTCAACAAGGCCCCCATCGCCATCGTGGACGAGGACCGTTCGCCACTGTCGGCGCGGATCATCGGAGCCTTCTATCCGCCGTACTTTCTGCCGCCGCGGTTGATCACCCAGCAGGAGATGGACGCCCGAATGGACGCCGGCCTGGACACCTTTGCCCTGGTGATCCCCGCGGAGTTCCAGGCCGACGTGCTCGCCGGGCGTGCGCCGGACATTCAGCTCAATGTCGATGCCACGCGCGTTTCGCAGGCCTTCACCGGCGCCGGCTACGTGCAGAACATCGTCAACGACGAAGTGCGTGACTTCCTCAAGCGGTATCGCAAGATGGAAGTGCCGCCCGTCGACCTGGCGATCCGCGTGCGTTTCAACCAGGAATTGAACCGCTCCTGGTTCATGGCCGTGGTGCAGGTGATCAACCAGATTACGCTGCTTTCGATCGTGCTGACCGGAGCCGCTTTCATCCGCGAGCGCGAACGCGGCACGCTCGAACACCTGCTGGTGATGCCGGTCACGCCGCTGGAGATCATGACCAGCAAATTGTGGTCGATGGCCCTGGTGGTGCTTCTGGCCACCGGCTTTTCGCTCCACGTGGTCGTGCAATGGTTGCTGGGCGTGCCGATCGAAGGTTCGCTGCTGTTGTTCATGGCCGGCACGGCGCTGCACCTGTTTGCCGCCACGTCGCTGGGCATCTTCCTGGGCACGTTCGCCCGCTCGATGCCGCAGCTTGGCCTGCTGATGATTCTGATTCTGCTGCCGCTCCAGATGCTGTCGGGCGGGACCACGCCGCGCGAGAACATGCCCCAATGGGTGCAGGATGTGATGCTCGGCGCGCCGACCACGCACTTTGTGATGCTGGCCCAGGGCGTGCTGTACCGCGGGGCCGGTTTCAGCATCGTGTGGCCGCAGTTCGCGGCGCTGGCCGCCATTGGGCTGGTGTTCTTTGGGATCGCGCTGGCCCGATTCCGTGTGGCGGTCGCCACGCTGGCTTAGATGGCTTGCTGGTGGGATGACGACAGGCGGGCCTTGTTCGGCGCAACCGCTGCCGCTCTCAACAAAAAAAGCCGGCACCACCGTGGGTGCCGGCCTCTAGGGGGACGACGCGGAACACTGCCCGCGGCGAGGGAGGTGGCTCTCGCCGCGAGCCGAGGGACATCCAGCGGGCGTACACCAGGGCGTGAGGGCGTGCGACGGGGGGCTTATCGTTAGCCGGCATGCCTTGCCGGCACACC
The DNA here is from genome assembly GCA_937927735.1 of uncultured Planctomycetales bacterium. Taxonomy (GTDB): domain Bacteria; phylum Planctomycetota; class Planctomycetia; order Pirellulales; family S012-138; genus CALBRZ01. The sequence continues at coordinate 79,964 of CALBRZ010000093.1, read as the reverse complement.
GAAAACCGCTGCCGTCACGCCGTGCGCCGGCCTGGTGGGGCAAACGCTAGTTGTTGTTATTGCTGTTGTTGTTGCGGAACGTGCGATTCTGGTCCTGCGGCTGGCGCCGGATCTGGTCAGCACCTTCGCGTTGCTGGGTGCTGGTCTGGAACTGTTCGTGCACTCGCTTGAGCTGCTCGCGCTGTTCCTCGGTCAGGATCTTTCCGACGGCCGACATCTTCTCCACTTCGATGGCCACCATTTCCTGGTGCGTGTTGCGGAGCTGGCGCCAAACGTTGCCGATCTCTTCGTGGAAGGCCTCGCACATCTGCTCGCACTTGCGCTGCTGCTCATCGGACAGCCCCGCCGCCGTGTAGTGCTGCTGCGGCGAGGTCACGGTGATGATCAGGATGCGCTCGGTTTCTTCGCCGGTGCGGGCCGTCGGCTGACTGTCTTGCTGGAAGCGGCCGGGTTGCGCGCCGGGCTGGGCACCGCGCTGCACCTGGTCCGCTCGCTGGGTCTGACCGGCGCGGGGCTGCTCACCCTGCTGGGCACCTTGCCGATCGCCCGACTCTTCGGCCGGTTCACCGCGGAAGTACACTTCGGAGCGGCCACCTTGCCGCATCATCTCCTGCTTGGCCTTCTCGCGCGATTGGCGGAACTTCTGCTTCTGCGTGTCGTCCATCTGGCTTTCCAGGGCCGTGGTCCAGGCGGCTTCGAGCATCACGGCCTTGTCGTGCAGCTTGTTGAACTGCTCGCGCAATTGGGTCAGTTCCTGGTCGTGCTGGGCGCAGATCTGTTTGATCTGCTGTTTCTGCTGATCGGTCAGGTTCAGCGCCTTGAGCATGTCGGGGATCTCCTTCTCCTGGGCGGTAGCCTGACCCGGCTGCTGCCCAGCCCGCTGTTGCGGAATCACCTGCGGCTGCTGCTGAGCATACGCGACGGCCACGCCCAAGAGGGTTGCCAAGGCGAATGTCAGGGCGGTGGTTGGGGCTTTCATGCTGAACTCCTGCTGCGCACGAAATGAAGAAACGGGTAAATGGCGCAAGCCCCCTGGAACAGCGGGCCGGCAGCCCCGCCGTGCAATGCAAGAAAGAATGGCCGCTGGCAGTGTCCGGCCAGGTGTCCCCCGGGATGGCGTGCGTCGGTAGTCGCCCGCTCTGGCGAGCAGGAACCGCGCCGCGCGGGCGGTTTCGCTGCGCAAGGCCCCTGGAGGCGCGTATCGCAAACATTTGCCGTGGGCAGGATGTAAGCCGCGCCCCCTTAGGCTCCGACACCCTGGCCGGCCGTTGCTGCCAAAGCGTCACGCGGCAAACCGTCGTAGGCAATAGCCCTGCACCTGTTGCCGGGTGAGGACGTATCGTTTAATAGGGGTGAATCCTGCCCGTCGGGGAGCGTACCGGGCTACGGTCACGCCCCCCAGTACGTATCAACCTGGCTGCAACTGTGCCCTGGAGCCCAAGCCGATGAAGGTGCAATCGTCGCAACGCGTGGAACTGCAACCGGTCAATATGGAAGGTGCCAGCGGCTGCCAGGTGCGTTGGCTGCTGGGCGAGCGCGACGGCGCGCCCAACTTTGCCATGCGGCAGTTTGAACTGGCCCCTGGCGGCTACACGCCCCGCCACTTCCACGATTACGAGCACGAAGTGTATGTGCTGGAAGGCCAGGGCGTAGTCGTCGAAGGCGACACCGAACACCCGCTTCGCCCCGGCGACGTGGTGCTGGTTTCGCCGAACGACGTGCACCAGTTCCGCAACACGGGCGAGGGGCCGCTGCGTTTTCTGTGCCTCATCCCCAACAGCGCCACCAGCAAGCAAGTGACGGTGGTGCCCGAGTGCGGCCTGGAACCGGCCAAGTAACATCCGCGTTGTGCTTCGTAGGGTCCGCTGTGCGGATCTCGCTGTACGGTGCGCCAGTTCAATCGCTCCACCGCCGACGTGCACCGGCTAGAAGCGCCGGGCGCGACATGCTAGCAGGGCTAGCATCGGCCGTAGGCTGTAGCGCCGCGCGGTTCGCCCCTCAAGATTGCGGCGCTAGCGTCCGACTGAACTCTTGTGAGGGAGCAACCGCTGTCGTCCCAGGCAGGCGTTTGCCGCTTTGCCCCCCGCACGAATGCTTGGCGCTATGCAGCAAGACCCTAAGCCGGTGATAGAACACGATCCCTGGACCGACGGCTGGCACCGTAAACGCTGGTTCTGGGTTGCGTTCTGGACGATCTTTTTCCCGGCGTTCATCTATTGCTTGTTCCCTGCCAAGCGCGAACCGCGGATCACTCCGGCGGCGGCCGCCCGTTCGCAGCCTGCTGCGACGAAACAACCGGCCAAGACCACGCCCGAACTGCCGACGCCCATCGCCGACGTCGCCCGCGATATTCCGCCGACCGCCGTGCTGCAGGGCGAGATCGTGATCGATGGCCCGGTGCGCACCGCCGTTCGGCCCGTCGCGCCCGCCGGTCCCGGCGCGACCACGACCAAGTAGGCCAGGCAGCGGATCGACTTGCCACAAGCCTCCCAAACGGCTCGCAACTTCGCCACGAAAATGGCGGCGCGGCCCATTGCTTGTTGCAACAACCACTGTGTTGACCGCGCGCGGCCCACACCGTATACACGAAGCCATGGCCGCCGCAGACCGATCCGATGCTCTCGCCCGCAAACCGTCGTTCGACTCGACGGAGCAGGAAGCCTTCCTGCACCTGTGGCGGACGTACGACCGGCTCAAAGCCCTCGAAGAAGAGGTCTTTGCTCCCTATCAGCTTTCGGCCCAGCAGTACAACCTGCTTCGCCTGCTGGATGAAGTCCGCCCGCAAGCCGTGCCCACCCTGGAGCTGCAACAGCGGCTGGTATCTCGGGCACCGGATATCACGCGGATGGTCGATAAGCTGGTGGCCCGCGGCCTGGTAACCCGGCATCGCCGCGAGGACGATCGCCGCGTGGTCGAGATCAGCCTCACCGAGGCCGGGGCCCAACTGCTGGAAGAACTGAGCCAGCCCGTCCGCGAAATGCATCAACGGCAACTGGGCCACCTGGGCGAGACGCGTTTGCAACAGCTCATCCGGCTGCTCAAACAGGCCCGCAAGCCGCACGAAGGGGCCGACGAATAACGCCTTGGCTGGCGGCTGCTTCTTTACGGTTCACCCCGGGCGCTGCCTTGCGCCAGCTCCTTAGCCGGATCGAGCCCGTGCCGCAGCGCCATCGTCGCCACGCTCATGGCGCCGTTGCGGACCAGGATCTCGTCCACCTGGGCTTCCTCCAGCGCGTTGCGCACCGCCACGCTTGGCGGCTCGATCTGAATCCCTACCCGGCCCGGCAAGTCGGCCGGCAGCCGACCCGCGTCGCTCGCCGTTTGCAACACCCGTGCAAACACCTCGCGGTCGTCTTCCATCAGTTCGTGCTGGAGTCGCTGGAACATCTTCACGGCAGGGCTCTCGGCCACCAGCGTCGAGGAGTAACTGGCGTTGGAAGCGTCCGACGTCAGCATGTACTCCGGCATGCACAACCGGCTGGCCACCGCCCGCAAAATGGCTTGCAGCACGGCCACGTAACGGCCGGCGTCGAGCCCCTGGGCGGGGAAGTCGTACTCGGTATCACCGTGAACGTCGAGGATCGTGCCGGGCTGATACGGTTGAAAGTACTCGGTTTGCCGTGTGCCGTGGTCGTGGACCGCGGCGGTAGCCAGGCTGCTGCGCAGTTGCTGGAGCGACGCCTGCCGGGTCGTGTGGTGCCGGCGGATCAGGGCAATGGCCGTCTGAATGTCGCTCACCGCCGCCATGTTGCGCAGCAGCTTTTCCGCCCGCACCAGGTTACGCCGCACCGGATAGAACAGCGGCAGGCCGCGCCGGGCATTGCCGTCCACGTTGGCCTTGCGATGCTGGATCTCGGCGGCGTCGACAAACTGGCCGTCGATCCAATAGCCGTAGACGGTTTCCACGTCGTCGGCCGCGGTTTGCACGCCCAGCTCGGCATTCGGGTAGCGCGACGGTTCCGGCGTGCGCACTTGCCAAGGCTCCACGAACCGCACCCGCAGCCGGCCCCCCGGCTCCGCAAAGAACCGCAGGAAGGCTTCGCCGTCGCGATCGCAGCGGCGGACGATCTCTTGTTGCCGCCGGTGCCAGCGATTGTGGCGGATGAAGTCATCGACCACATCCTGGGCCGCCCGCAGTTCGTGCTCGGCCACGTGATGATGCGGCCGGCCGACCACACGGTACCGATGCCCTGATCCCACCAGGTACGAGATACGGTTCTCGTGCCCATTGATGGCAAACTCATTGGTCGTGGCCCGGTGCCGGCAAGCCGCTCGAATGGCCGCCAATTCGTTATCGCTGGCCGCGGGCACCGCTTCGCGGAACGGCCCACTGTCGAGCGGTTCCCAGAACTCGCCGCGTTCGCGATAGGCTTCGGCCGGGTCGATCACACCGGCATACAGTTGCAGTGATTCGCGCAGAATGCGGTTCTCCTGCTCGACGGCCAAGGCCGCCAGCCGCTGTTGCTCGATCAACGCATCACGCAGTCGTTTGGATGAAGACACGGCCGGCTCCTTATCTACGTGACCTATATATGGGCCCGCTGTGCGAACCACTCGTCATAACGTGCCCATCCGCTCACGCATCGATATCCATCGCCCGGATGCAAGCATCCGGGCTACGCCTTATATGCATCGTCCGACAAGCACGTCTCACAGAGCCGTGGCACCCGCGCACAGCTATGCATCTTGATTCCTTCAATACTCATCCGTCAGGCGCAAGGCTTGATGGCTGGGGCGATCGTCCAACAGCGCCGTGATCAATCGCACGGCCATTTCCAGGGCGTCGGGGCCGTCGTCGTGCTCGGCCAGCGGAAAGTCGCGCAACTGTTCCACCAGCAGCGCCGCACCGGCCGAGCGGCGGTAGAACCGCAGTCGGCGTCCCGAAAGCAACGGCCCTAACCGCCGCAGCCGGACCAGCTTGGGTTCGTGGTTCTTAAGGGCCCAGGGCTGCACGGCCAACAGACCTTGTCGGGCAAATTCAGCGGCAAAGTCGGCTCCCAAGAGTTCCTGCCAGGCGTTGCTCTCGCAGCCGAAGGCGTCGGGCTGAAACCGGCGATACAACGCTACGCCCTCGGCCACCATCGCTTCGACCGGCCGGCGGCGCAGGTCGGCGTCCACGTAGATCAGCCCTCGCGCATCGAGCCCCGCCATCACAAACGCCGAGTAATCGCCAACCCGGGCGTCGCTCCCTTTACTCGGATCGAGCGTCAACACCTTCACCAGCAGCGTGCCGGGCCAGTCCTCAAACCAGATCGATTCATCGAAGTAACTCGCCGGCCACTCGCACAGCTCGGGACTGATCGGCTGGCCCTGTTTCTCGGCTTCAAATGCGGCGTGCCCGATCTCGATTTGCAGCCGCATCAGCGCGTACAGGTCCTCGCGTTCCGGCCAGCACAGCACGGCTCCGGCTTCCATCTGCGCGCGGTGTTGCTCATAGAAAGCCCGGGCGTCGCGCACGTGATTGGCGTTATTCAGATCCGTGTAGAGGTTCTGCCACTGCCGCCATAGCTCGGTGGCCGTGGGCCAGCGTTCGATGGCCGGGAAACGCCGGGCGATCCAGCCGGGCTGCCGCATCAACCGGTCGACCAAGGCTTCGCGATGCAGGGCAGTGCCGGCCACGATGAAGATCGTGTCGGGGCTGCCCACGTTGAGCAGATCTTGCGTGAACCAGGTCCAACCGTGCAGCCGGTGCGTGGCCGAGACGATGTGCTTGCGATCCTGCGGATCGTCGACCACCACCAACGACGGCCGCGCTTGATCGTTCTTGCGGCCGCGGATGCTGCCGCCGGTGCCGATGGCTTCGATCTCCACGCCTCCGCCCAGCACCAGCCGATCGGCATTCCACAGATCGCCGTGCCGGGCGGCTTCGGGATAGTCGCGGCGCAGTTGCTGGTTGCTGTCCAATTCGCGCCGCAGCGAACGCAGGTAGCGCCGAGCCTGATCGGCCGTCTCCGCCACCAGCAGGATATACCGCTCGCGGCCGTGCACGGCGCAGTACAGCGGCCAGGCGAAGCTCAGCCAGGTGCTCTTGGCACTGTCGCGCGGAGCAATCACCGCCAGCCGCGATCCGCGCGGCAGCGCCGGCAACGTGGCCTCCAGCCAAAGATGCAACCGGCTGGGCGGCAGCGAAAAGTAATGCGGCAGGTAGCGCCGCATCCAATCAATCAGCCGGGAGGTCGGCAAGCCGTGGGTAAGCCGCCGCAGTTCCCTCAGCAGCCGTTGCCGAGCGGCTCGCGGCCAGGTTCGCCAGTTCCCGTTCGATGGCGCGGTCAAGATCGGCATCCTCCGGCTCCACGGCCACGGCATGGTCATCGGGATACACGCCCAGCAGCCGGCAGCGGTCTTTTTCGGCTTCCAGGGCGATACGGCGATCGTTGTGCTGGATCGCCTGCTGATAGATGCGGTCGCGGCGTAAGATGGCCAGGGCCAACGCCACCGGATCGGCCACCGTGGGACGAATGGCTCGCCCCTGCGCCGCCAGCCGTTCGCGGAGCGTGTTCAAGTCGCGCTGCGCCGCCTGGGTCGAAATGCCAAAACGACTGGCCGCTGCCGCGACCACTTCATCGGGCGTGAGCCCTTCTACCAGGGCCTTCTCCATCACGCGGAGCTGGGCCTCGCGCTGCTGCTTGGTTCGTGGCATGGTTCTTTCGTTCTTAATGCGTTGTCGTCGAATCGATGGACGTTCTCGTGGCATGACGCAACGTCTGCTATCCGCCCGCAATACACCGCCGACACCACCGTGCGGCCGGCCGACGTGGTGCGGATGTTCTTGCGCCGGGCAAAGTCGCTGCGGCGGTAACCGCCGTGCTGAACGGCCGTCACGCGCCAGTGCGGCGAACGGTCCAGGTGGCGGATCATCGCCGGATGAGCCGTAGTGATGGTGAGCCGTTGCCGCTGCTGGTGATAAAGCTGCCCGAGCGCCCGTAGAAGGTGACCGCCGATGCCAAGTCCTTGGAAGTCGGGCAGAACCACGATGCGCGATACCCGCCAGACATTTCGCCGTGCCGGATTGGCCAACAGGGCGACCATCGCCACCGGCCGGTCAGCGAGCAGGGCCAGATAACAGCGTGCCGCCCGATTCAAGCCGGCGTTCAGATAGTGATGCGGAGCAAACAGTCGCCACGCCGCACAGTGGCAACGAACGACCTGTAGTTCGAGCCGCGGTCGTCGAAGTCGCCCTCGGGCCAACTGGCCGGTTGCCATGTCGAGCACCCAGTCGGGTTCCAGCCAGGCGGCCACGTCCTCGTGGCACGTCACGGCCACAAATCGCCGCGCTATGGAACCAGCCCGAATCGCCTTGGCCACCGCCGCCGATCCCACCCGGGCCACGGTGCGATCGACCGTGCTGGTGTATTCGTCGAACACCACGACGTCCTGGCCTTCATCGGCGCCGGACGTCTCCACGGCTGGGCTGAGTAATGCCCTGGCCAGGTCGCAGCGAAACCGCTCACCGACTGAAAGCACGTGATACGGCCGCAACCACGCCGGCGGACTGCTGAAGCCAACGGCCGTCAGCGTCTGCACCACCGTGCGCGTGGGCAGCGAGGCAGGAAAGGCATCGATCACCGCGCCATGCGCAGGCCAGTTGCCTGGCTCGTATAGCCGGTCGCCAAACGCCGCCCTGGCTACCGTGGACTTGCCGCTGCCCGAGGGCCCCACGATCAGACCGATCTGCCAGTCGTCGTCCAGGTCGGGCAGCTCCACGGCGAACGTGCGTTTATCGTGCGGCCCCGGCGTTAAACCAAACATGCTGGCCACCTGCTGGACGCGAAAACTGGCCAAGTCGATCGGGCAGCAAACCGTGGCGGTGATGTGCATGGCGAAATGAACCGCAAAGGGCTGGGGCAGGGGGCGGGCGACAGAACACGCTCGTGGGAACGGTTTCAGAGCGTGAGCACGCGGCAGGCATAACCTTCGGACCGCAGCCGGTGGAATAACTGCTGCTGGTCGGTTTCGTCGGCACAGTCCACCAGCAGTTGCCAGGCGCTGGGGACCGGCACGCTGTCGAGGCTCGCCGCTTCGTCGCCGGTCAAGGGAGCCGGGGTCGCCAGTTGATCGAGCAATTGCCGCAGGCCTGTGTGTTCGCTTTCAATGTCGGCCAGCAGCGCGCCGAGCTGCCCTTCGTCGCGTCCGGCCATGGCAGCCAGCGGATCGAGCACGGCCAGCAATTTGTCGGCTTCGGCCGCCGTCACGTCGAGCACCAGCACCGGCACTTTGATGTCGGGCGTGGTTTCCGCTCGCAGGTGGCCGTCGATCAATTCCAGCGAGCCGTCTTCGCGCTCGCGTGCGAGCAAGGCGTCGGCATAGCCCACCTCGGCCAGGATGCCGCGCAGAGCATCACGCTGGGCCAGCGGGTGCGTGCGCCAGTTGCGTGGGTTGGGATGCAGATCTTTGGCCGGCACGCGGCGCAGCTCACGGATGCGGTCACGAATGTGCATGGCGGCACGCGGAGAAAGAGGGAGGAGGCAGACAGGGAAGGGAGAAGGCGGCGAAGTGCAGCGGACGTGCGGGGGGACGTGCGGAAGGGCGTGCGTTGGGGGTGTACGATCTGCGGTCTAGCACGCCGACTCGGCGCGAGGCAAGCCGTAAAACGGCAGCGGTGGCCGCGAGAAGTCAGCCCCCCGGCCGTATCCCGTTTACTGGCAATTGGCGGGAGCTTGGCGCATACTCGCAAAGCGGTTGCTTGTCGCCCCGGCAACCACCTGCGGGGGGAGGCACACCGCGTGTTGCATGGCCCGAATTGCTGTTCAACTTGAGCCCAACAAGATGCGCACTCGCATTGTTGCCCAGCCTGTTTTGATGTTGTTGGTTCTGGCTCTGGCCGCCGCTCCGGCTGCTGCCCAGGAGTACAAGAGCGGGATCGTTTGGCCGGAACCGCCGGTCGTGACGCCGCCGCCTTACACCGGTCCGGTCGCTCCGCCCGAGGATGCGATCGTGCTGTTCGACGGCACCAACCTCGATGCCTTCCATGGCGGCGATGCCTGGAAGCTTGAAGACGGCGTGGCCATCGTCAGCGGCCGCGACATCGTCAGCAGGCAATCATTCGGCGATTGCCATCTGCACGTGGAATGGGCCGCGCCCGCGGAAGTGAAGGGCAACGGCCAGGGACGCGGCAACAGCGGCGTGTTCCTGATGGATCGCTACGAGATCCAGATTCTCGACAGCTACCAGAACCCGACCTACTACGATGGCCAATGCGGCGCGCTCTACAAGCAACGGCCGCCGCTGGTGAACGCCTGCCGCAAGCCCGGCGAGTGGCAGACGTTCGACATCTTCTTCCGCGCGCCGCGTTTCAAGGACGGCAAGCTCGTCACGCCCGGCTACGTAACCGTGCTGCACAACGGCGTGTTGATCCAGAACAACACGCGGATCGAGGGTGTCACCAGTTGGACCGATCCGCCCACGTATCATCCGCACCCGGCCCGGCAGCCGCTGCGGTTTCAGAACCACGGCGACCCGGTACGGTTCCGCAGCATCTGGATTCGCGACCTGATGGATCGCGAGGACGCCAACGACGCGGCCGTGGCCAAGCGCCAAGCCGAACTCGAGGCCGCCGCCGAAGGTCCAGTGGAAGCGCCGCCGGTGAAGGACTGACGCGGGCGTTACGGGCGACTGGGCAGCTGCGTGTCGGAGTCGACCATCACGGTGTCTTCGTGCTCGTAGGCCGGCGCGCAGCAGCAGAGAAACTTCAGTTCGGTGTCGCCCGTGTTGAGGATCGTATGGATTTCGCCGGGCGGAATCGCGATGGCATCGCCGGGCCCCACCATGCGCACACTATCGCCCAGGTGCATCTCGCCCTGGCCTTCAAGGATGTAATAGATCTCCTCGGTACGGATGTGGTAGTGGGGGGCGGTTTGCTGGCCGGGTTTCAGCCGGGCTTCAGCCAGGCTCTGGTGCCGGATGCACGAGTTGCGATGGGCCAACAGCTCGCGGATCTCTGAGCCGTCTTTGGTGGTGAAGGCCGGCACCTGGTTGATGTTGGTAACGTCCATGCTGCGGGTTCTCGCGCGGTACAGGGTTGCAATGCCGCCTTCATGGTACCGCTGCCCAACGACGATGCAACGCCAAGGACGATGCGGCTGCGCGCGGCAATCTTGTAGGCCGGCTGCTCGCACCGACACTGACGCGTGGGCCAAGGTGTGATCGCCGCGTTGGTGCCGGTGTTCCTTCGCGTGCGCTTCACGCTTCCAAGAAGCAAGTCAACGTCGCGTTCTGGCAGCAACCGCGGCCGCGCGTGCCACGGCTCCGCGAGCCGTGCGAGCTGCCAATCACCATTCGTTGGGTGGAAAGTACCTTCTCGCGGCTACGCCCGCCACCAGCACCACCAGGGTCGCTTCGACGGTTGGAACAACTGCTTACGGATGAGGATCTGTTTCAATACGATCTGCCGCGCAAGGCACAGTTCGTACAGCAGCCACGAGAGTTCATCAAAACAATCGATCTGCGAATACAGCGACACCGTGTACGAATCGTGATAGGGCGGCGGTCCTCCGAGTAGCGCCCACAATTCGGTGTTTACGGCAGCGACCGTTTCACCCCGGTGGCGCAGGAAGACGTCGCTGGGAGGACCGATCTCTTCGTCCTGGTGCATGAGGTCCACCGCTTCGGAGATCGAGTTCACCGTTTGGTCGTCGAAAACGGCCTGCACTTCGTCGTGCTCAATCACCCGCGTAAGCAGATCCAGCAGATCGGCGAACAGCGACACGTCGAGACTTTCTTCGCCAGAGAGCGGGTGCATGACGATCGCCGTCCTGTACCACGCAATGTCTTTGGTCAGAGCGTGGGGCACCCGCACATACTTATCGAACCCTCGGACGATCGAGAGATAGCGAATGTCGTCGTCATGGTCAGGCATGGGATTGACTGCCCTGGTCGGCCCGGTTCGCGTGCCCGGTACGGATGTTGGAAAAGGTACGTGATCGCCGCGACGCCAACAATGTAACTAGATCAAACCCTCGCCGACGCGTTGAGGTAGGATTGGTCCGCGGAACAGCGCTGCATGGCTCTGACGCCTGTGGCAATGTCTTGGTCCGCACGGCGGCCCCTACAAGGTGCCAGGCAGGGCGTTGCGCACGGTCACGCACCGCGGTGGAGCAACTGCACGCCCAGCAGCAACATGCTGGTGCCATTGAGCGCCGCGTGCAGGGTGATGCACGGCAGCAGGCGGTGGTGCCGCTGGTAGAGCCAGCCCAGGATCATCGCAAAGAAGAACAGGGCCACCGGCGCGGCGCCGTGCCCCAGGTGCAGCAGGGCAAAGCCGGCCGAGGTCAGCCCCACCGGCCACCAGGCCAACTGAGGGCGGCCACGGACGTCGATTTCGCGGGCGGTGGGCAGGCTGTCGAGCCAGCCCAGGAGCACCCCCCGGAAGAAAAATTCCTCGGTCACCGGGGCGATGATCACGGCCGTCACCAGGCTGATCCAGTAAAAGCCGGGAAAGCGGGTCACGATCTCGACGATCGGATGCCCTTGCTGGGGATCGAGCAGCGTATTGACCAGGACGTTCAGCCCAAAGATCGGTATCGCCACCACGGCAAAGGTGGTCAGGCCAATGCGGATATCGCCCAAGGGATCTTCAGAGCGCAAGCCCAGGTCGCTCCAAGTCGCCCGGCGCAGCAGCCGCAGATAGACAATCGCCGCGAACATGGCCAGCAGCGAGGCTGCCGAGCCGGCGGCCATCAGCTTCATGCTCAAGTGCGCGGACGCGACGCCGCGCGGGGTCCGGCCGACTTCGCGCAACGTGGCGACCGACCAGGCCTCACCGGCCGCATCGCCAACGGCAGGCGTCTGGTAACCAAGCAATTCGGCCGGCAGGATCACCGGCGCCGGGTCATTGCCGACCAGCGAAGCAGCCGCGATCTGCAGCAGCAGATAGATGCCGGTGATCACCAGCAGGTCGAAACCGCCCCAGGGCACGGGCGGTGCCGGTTCGCGATCGAACAATGACGCCATAAGCGGTGCGCGGCTCGGCCGCGTGTCCCTCATTTGCCGCGGAGATCGTAGCAGCGCAAACGCTCGCCGTCGCGCACGTAATAGTAGCCGTCGGACAACGCCGCCAGGGCGAACGACTCGCCGCCGCATACCGTGGCCGAGGCCAGCAGGCGGTAGCCTTCCGGGCTGGCCGCCACCACCCGCAACTCGCCGCCGGTGGTTTGCACCAGCAGCTTGTCGCCCGCCAACAACAAACTGGCTTTGCCGAAGCCGTCCTGGCTCCAGACCACCTTGCCGGTCTTGGGTTCGATGCAGCGCAGGCTGGCAATGCCCACGTCGTGCCGGCCGTCGATACCGTACAAGTAACCGTCGCGATAGATGGGCGTGGTGTACTGGGCAGAGAGGACGTTGTCGTTGGCCCATACCACCTGCGGTTCGCCGGTCCCCAACCGAGCGTAAACAGCGCCGATGCCGTAGCTGGCGGTCAGAAACAAGTCATCGCCCAGGACCAGCGGATTGGCCGCGTTGACCGTGGGGCCCCGCTGACCAAACGGCAGCTTCCACCACACGCGGCCGCTGGCCGGATCGATGCCCAGCGTTTGATACCGGGTGACAAACACCACCTGGTCTTTGCCGGCGATCCGGGCCGCCACGGGCGATGAATAGCTGGCCAATTCGCTCGTTGCCTGCCACAGCGTGCGGCCGGTTTTCAGATCGAAGGCCACAATGCCGGCCTCGGCACTGGCTCCGCCCACGTTCACCAGCAACCGATCAGCCGCCACGATCGGCGAACTGCCAAACCCGAAGTAACCGTCGGGGGCGTTGAAGTCGCGGGCACAATCGCGGCTCCACACCTTGGCACCATCGGCCAGGTTAACGCAGTGAAGCTGGCCTCCGGCTCCCATCAGGTACACGTGTCCCGCATGCACGGTCGGCACGCAGCGAGGACCGTTATCGCTGGAAATGGTGCTGACGTAGCGGGTGGGGAACGCAACCTTCCAGAGCGGCGTGCCGGTGCGGGCATCGAGGGCTTCGGCAATTTCTTCGTTGCCGATGCGGTGGAAGATGATCACCTTGCCTTCGACCACGGCGGGCCCGGCCAGGCCGCTGCCCAGTTCATACTGCCACACGCGGCGAGGACCAGCAGGGCCCCAGGCGTGCGAGATGGTTTCGCCCACGGCAATGCCGGTGCGGGCTGGGCCGAGGATCTGCGGCCAATCGCCGGCCATGGCCGAGCCGGCGGCCATGAGCAATGCGCACACGATCACGCCCGCGGCGTAAAGCAGGCGGCGTCCACCAGCCGCAGGTTCGCTGGTATCTACTGTCGAAGTTGTCATGGCCGCGGCCTCCCCGCTGCTTGTGGTCGGATGCGATGGTGCCCCGCGTGCGCTGGCGTATCGGGTGTTGCGCCACGCGGCCCGCGTTCTCAGTCCAGCAGCACGTATACGTCGTTGTCTTCGACACGGACTTCAAAGCGTGGCTGGCGGACGCTGGGGCTGAACGTGTGCTGACCTGTGGTGACGTTGAACTGCCATCCATGCCAGGGGCAGGTCACCACCTCGCCGGTCAGGCAGCCCTTGCCCAGCGGGCCGCCCTGGTGCGGGCAGACTCCGTCAAGCGCGTAGAATTGGCCCCCCACGTTGTACAGGGCCACGATCCGGTCCTCGGCCACGGTTTCGAGGCTGCTGCCCGGCGGACAATCGGCCACCGCCGCCACTCGCACCCAGCGCGACATTCGCTTGGTTCTCACCCGGTTGGTTGGAACAATGAGATCAATCGTTGTGCGGCTTATTCTATCCTTCAGGCGGCGGGGCCGATACCGCCCTCCCTTGGCGCAAGAACTGCCCACCAAGGGCCCAATGCCTGGAAAGGCCGCCCCCCAGCCAGTACAGTTCCACCAGCGGGTGGCTTACCGCGGTTACCCCGCCCCGACTCCTTTAACCCTCGGTCGCCAACCCTCATGTCCGACGCCAACTTCGACCAGCAAGAACTGGAAGCCGCCATCCTCAACTATGTCGGCCGGCCCAACTACCAGCCGGTCAAACCCAAGGTCCTGGCCAAGAAACTCGGCCTGGAGGACCGGGCGATGGATGTCCGCCGGGCCATCAAAAAACTGGTCAAACGCGGCCTGTTGGCTTACGGCACCAAGCATCTGGTCCGGCTGCCCCAGCAGGGCGAGGTCGACCGCGTGGTGGGCGTCTTCCACCGTACCTCCGAAGGGTACGGCTTTGTGCGGCCCCGCGGCACCGGGCTGACCGGCGTACGCGAGAAGGACCGCGAGTTCGATATCTACATCGCCGCCGAGAACTCGCGCGACGCCGTCACCGGCGACCTGGTGGTAGTCAAGCTGACCCGCAGCAACTACCGCGGCCGCTCCGAAGGCTACATCACCGAGATCCTGGAACGGCAGACCAACCGCTTTGTGGGCACCTACTTCGAGCGCGAAGGACAGGGCCGCGTCCGGGTGGACGGCAACCTGTTTGCCCACTCCATCTACGTGGGCGACCCCGGCGCCAAGAACGCCCGCGAAGGCGACAAGGTGGTCTTCGAGATGGTGCGGTTCCCGTCGTACATGCACGACGGCGAAGGGGTCATTGTCGAGGTTCTGGGTCCGCGCGGCGCACCGGGCGTCGATACGCTCTCCATCATTCGCGAGTACAACCTGCCCGGCGAGTTTGCCGAGGACGCCCTGGAAGAGGCCCGCGAACAAGCCCGGCGGTTCACCGAACAGGTCGAAGAAGGCCGGGTGGACCTCACCGGCGAAACGATCATCACCATCGACCCGGTCGATGCCCGCGACTTCGACGACGCCATCAGCCTTGAGCGGCTGGAGAATGGGCATTGGCTCCTGGGCGTCCACATCGCCGACGTTTCGCACTTTGTGAAGCCCAACACGGCGCTCGATCGCGAGGCCAAGGAACGCGGCACCAGTTGCTATCTACCCGACCGCGTGATCCCGATGCTGCCGGAGCTGATCAGCAACAGCCTGGCCAGTCTTCAGCCGGGCAAGGTGCGTTACGCCAAGACGGTTCGCATCGAGTTCACGGCCGATGGTGCCCGCGTGGCTACCGATCTGCTGCGGACGGCGATTCGCAGTTCGCGGCGGTTCACGTACGAGGAGGTCGACGACTACATCGCCAACCCGGCCAAGTGGAAGAAGCAGCTTTCGCCCGAGGTGTTCGAACTGCTGGGCCGGATGCGCGAGCTGGCGGCCATCCTCCGCAACCGGCGGATGCTTCGCGGCTCGCTCGAACTGGACATGCCCGAGGTAAAGGTCGACCTCGACGAGCAGGGCCGCGTGGCGGGCGCGCACGTTGAGGTCAACACCGAGAGCCACCGGATCATCGAAGACTTCATGCTCGCGGCCAACGAAGCGGTGGCCGAAACGCTGCACAACCGCGGCTGGCAGTTCCTGCGCCGTATCCACGAGACGCCTTCACCCCGCAAGCTCAAAGCGCTGACCGAGTTCGTCAACGAGCTGGGCATCCGCACGCCGAGCCTGCAAAACCGTTTCGCACTGCAGGCACTGCTGCGCGAAGTGGCCGACCGGCCCGAACGCTACGCGGTGAACTACGCCGTGCTGCGGAGCCTGCCGCAGGCGGTGTACAGCCCGGCGGAAGAAGGGCACTACGCCCTGGCGGCCGAGTTCTACTGCCACTTCACGTCGCCGATTCGCCGGTATCCGGACCTGACGGTTCATCGCCTGGTCGATGCTTTGATCGACGGCACGCCGCCGCAGAATCAATCGGGCGAGCTGGTCGTGCTGGGCGAGCATTGCAGCCAGCGCGAACGGCGGGCAGAAGCCGCCGAACGCGAACTCACCCGGGTCAAGCTGCTCAGCTACCTGGAAAACCGGCTGGGCGAAGAGTTCGACGGCGTGATCACCGGCGTGACCGATTACGGGTTCTTTGTCCGGGGCATTCAGATCCCGGTCGAGGGCCTGGTGCACATCGCCTCGCTGCTGGATGACTACTACCACTTCGAACGTCGCAGCCATCTGCTGGAAGGACGCCGCGAAGGCAACCAGTACCGCCTGGGCGACATGGTTCGCGTGCGCGTGGCCCGGGTGGATATCGAACGCCGCGAGGTGGACCTGCACCTGGTGGCGCGTCTCAAACGCGATGGCACCGCTGCCAAGCCGGCCAAGGGCCCCAAGACGGCCAAGCCGCAAAACTCCGCCGGCAGCAAGGCGGCACGCGGCAGCGCCAAGCGAGGCAAGTCGCCAGCCAAGGGCAAACGCGGCAAGAAATCGGGCCGCAAGCGGCGCTAACCTCTAGCAGCACTGCGGTCGGCACCGCATATCACCCGCAGTGGCGCAGGCCATCGCGCGCACCTGCATGCTAGCGCCGCTATCGGCGAGTTTGCCGGTTAGCCAAAATTTTCAGGCAAGTCTGGCAGGCGAGCGTCCGATAACGATATGGCCACCGGTTGTAAGGGCCCATGCGCCAGCCTGATTGTGTGCTGGCTGTTGCAACCGGCGGCACAAGGGGAAGGGGGGCGAGCGTCACTACTGCTCGCGAGGATTCCCATGTCTTGCCTGCTTCGCCCTGTGGTTTGCTCTCTGGCGATGTCCGCGGCGCTGCTGACCGCGGCTGTGCCGGTAGAAGCCGGCGAACCCACTCCGGCTCTGCCCGGAGGCTCCACTCAGTCGGCCACGCGGCCGGTCAGCAAGGTATTCCGCGCTGATGGCCGGAGCACGTTGTCTGGTTCGCAGTCCAACGAACTGCGCTGGGTACGTCCTGCCCGCTATCAGGAAGCCGACAACGCCCTGGACCGACCGCTGACGCCCAGCCCGTCGTCGCAGGGCAATCTGTCCCCGGACGAGATTCCCGGCCCGGCCAATCTCCACGACGCCGGCCGCGAGCCGCGTCTCATCGGCCAGCAGCCGGAATCGCAGGCTCGCCCTGCGCCACGCGGCCGCCTTCAAGCCGAGCCGGAGGTCGTTCCGCCGCCCGGCCGGAGCCGCAGCATTCTGGTCGAGCCGGAACAGATGGACTTTGAAGGCCCGGAATTTGGCACATACGGCCCCGGTTATCCCGGGCACGGGTACGGCGAAGACTACGATGCCGATGTGTATCATCCCGGCTCCAACTGCTGCGAGCTGGGTTGCTGCCCCGACGGCAGTTGCGCCCTCGAGTGCGCCTGCGGTGGGGTGGGCTGCCCCAGTTGCTATTGCTGCCCCACGCACCCGGGCTGCTGGAATCCCTGCTGGTGCAATTGGGGCTGGTGGGAGAACCTGTCGGTGTTTGCCGGCGTGACGGCGTTCAAAAGCCCGTTTGACCTGGGTCTCAACGGCAACTTCGGTTTCTCCGAGGGTTTGAACTGGAGCCTGCCGCTGTTTCCCAAGGCGGGCATCGCGGCGCAGTTCGGCTTTCGGGCGGTGCAGGCCGACCATAACGGCGCCAGCATCTCCGGCGAAAGCAGCCGCACGCAGTTCTTCGGCACGATGGGCGTGTTCCGCCGCAACACCTGCGGCCTCCAGTACGGCTTTGTCGCCGACCTGTTCCGCGACAACTTCTTCGACGACATCGACCTGGTGCAGTACCGGGCCGAAATCAGCTTGGTGAATCCTTGCGGCCACGAGTTCGGTTTCTTCACGGCCTTCAGCGGTGAGAACGACACCGCGACCGTGTCGCCGCTCACCGGGCTGACCAGCGTGCCCACCGTGATCACGGTGGAACCGATCAACCAGTACGCCCTCTTCTACCGCTATACGATGTGCGACGGCGGCCACCTGCGGGTTTACGGCGGCGGCACCAACAATGGTGACGGCCTGATCGGGGCCGACTTCCGCGTGGCGCTCTCGTGCCGGTGGGCACTGGCCGGCGGCTTCGGCTACGTGATCCCCGAGCAAAGCAGCGCCGACCGCGAAGCCTGGGGCGTGGGCCTCAACCTGGAGTGGTTCCCCGGCTGCGTGAAGGGCGAAAACATCTGCTCCTGGCTGCGGCCGCTGTTCAACGTGGCCGACAACAGCACGTTCTTCCTCGACAGCTCGGGCCTGTAAGCCAGGCGACGTCAACGAAAACGGGCGGCGCTTGCTAAGCGGCCGCCCGAACTTCGCTAACCATCACTTGAACGTTCATGCCGCCGCAGGCTGTACCAGGCCTGTGGCGGCTTCTTGTTGACCCGCTGCGAACGCTTACGCCCGCTCCAGGATATCGGTGACGATGCGGCCGGGCTGGCCATCCAGCAGGCTCAGCTCGCGGTTGTCGCGCTTGTAGACGAGTTTATTCGGATCGAGGCCGAACAGGTGCAGCAGCGTGGCGTGGTAATCGTAGTGGTTGACCACGTTCTCCACCGCCTTGTGGCCAAACTCGTCGGTCGCCCCGTACGCCACGCCGCGTTTGAAACCGCCGCCGGCCAGCCACATGCTGAAGCCGTAGGTATTGTGATCGCGGCCGGGATTCTTTTCGTTCTGGATGACCGGCAGCCGGCCCATCTCGCCACCCCAGTGCACCACGGTGGTGTCGAGCAGGCCACGTTGCTTGAGGTCTTTGACCAACGCGGCCGAAGGCTGATCGATCGTACGGCAGGCTGTCGGCAGACCTTTGACAATGCCGCCGTGGTGATCCCAGTACTGGTTCCTGGTGTACACCTGCACGAACCGCACGCCACGCTCGATCAATCGCCGGGCCAGCAGGCAGCGGGTGCCAAAGTCGGCGGTGGCCGGGTTATCCAGGCCGTACATCTTCTTGGTGGCTTCGGTTTCCTGGCTCAGGTCGAGCGCTTCGGCGGCCGCCAACTGCATCCGCGCGGCCAGCTCATAACTGGCAATGCGAGCCTGCAGATCGAGATAGCCCGGGTGCTGCTCGAAATGCCGCTCGTTCATGCGGCGCAGCAGCTCCAACGACCGCTGCTGCGGCTTGCCGTTGAGGAAGGGGGGCGGCTCCAGGTTCAAGATGCGGGGCTCGCGCGGCCGCACGGCCGTCCCCTGGTAAATGGCCGGCAAGAACCCATTGGTCCAGTTGAGCACGCCCACCACCGGCAACGACGCCGGATCGCCCAGCGCCATGAACGCCGGCAGGTTCTGCGCCTCGGCCCCCAGGCCGTACGTGATCCAGCTTCCCAGTGAAGGCCGGCCCTTCAAAATCCGGCCGGTATTCATGGCGTAGATCGACTGCACATGGTTGTTCACCCCGGTGTGCATCGAGCGGATGAGGCAGATATCGTCCGCCACTTCGCCCAGGTGCGGCAGCAGCTCTGAGAGCTCCAAGCCGCTCTCGCCGTGCTTGTGGAACTTCCAGGGGCAGGCCATGACCTTGCTGCTGGCCTGGGCAGGGTTGTCGTACTTGACCTCGCCCGGGAAGGGTTTGCCGTCCAGTTTTTGGAGTTCGGGCTTGGGATCGAACATATCGATGTGGCTGGGCCCGCCCTGCATCCACAGCGAGATCATCGCCTTGGCCTGCGGTTCGTGGTGCGGCGCCTTGGGCTTGGCGTCGTAGGTCACCGGCTCCACGTCCGGGCGCGCCGGCGCAGCCAGCAGCCCATCCTGCTTGAGCAACCAGGCCAGCGCCAGGCCGCTGATGCCAAACGCCCCCGACGCCAGGAAATGCCGGCGCGAAGGGCGGCCACGCCCACAACAGGTATCGTGTTGGCTCAGGGACATATCAGGACGGGTCACGGCTGCACTCCGAAACTCGTGAACTTCGATGTTCAAACGGGGTTGGCTCGTTGCGCTCCATGCGAAATGGAGCCGGTTGAATCAGTAAGGCGCATTCGCGGACTCGTATCGGTCACGCCTGCCCGCACGCATTACTCCACGTACAGAAACTCGTTCGAGCTTACCAGAATCTGGCACAGGCTGGCCAAGGCCTGGAGCTTGGGCTCCAGCAAACCGGGCTGGTATACGTTCTTGTCGACCGACGGATTCCGCTTGCGGATCGCGGCGTTGGCCTCGAATTCGGCTGCCTGCTGCGCCAAAAACTCGGCCGCCTCGCGGGCTTCTTCCGGCTGCGGGGCACGCCCCAGCGCCAACAGCCAGGCCCGACGAATCTGCGCCTCGGCATCGTCTCCCGCTTCGGCGTGTACGCGGCGGGCAAAATGCTCCGCCTGCTCCAGGATGAAGTCGTTGTTCATCAGCATCAGCGACTGCGGAGCCACGGTGGACGACTCGCGGGCTTCGCAGTTGGGCTCCATCCGCGGCAGATCGAACGTGTCGAGCACGGCCAGCGGGCGGCTACGGCGGGCCTGGATGTACACGCTCCGGCGGAACTCCTCGCCGTGCATCGGGATCACCCCCAGGAACCGGCCGGCATCGAGGTTCTCAATGCCCACGACGAACTGGCCCGACGGATCAGCCATCACCGGAACGGGTTCGCCAAAGGGTTTGGGATTGAGTTTGCCGCTGACGGCCAGCACGGCGTCGCGCAGGGCCTCGGCTTCCAGGCGGCGGAGGCGGGCGCCGCCGTAGAGGGTGTTATCGGGGTCGACTTCATCCTGCCGGGGATCGAGGCGTACCTGCTGCCGGTAGGCGTTGGAAGTCATGATCAGCTTGTGCAGCCGCTTGAGCTTCCAGCCACCGTCCATGAACTCGCTGGCCAGCCAGTCGAGCAGTTCGGGGTGCGTGGGCCGCTCGCCCAACATGCCGAAGTCGCCCGGCGTGTTCACGATGCCCCGGCCAAAATGGTGCAACCAGAACCGGTTGACCAATACCCGCGCGGTAAGCGGATGCGCGCCGCTGGTCAGCTTGCGGGCGTACGCCAGCCGCCGGCCGCTGGTCGGCAGGTCGGGGTCCTTAGGCGCGATCCAGCGCTGCGACTCGTTGGGGTAGAGCACCAACAGGTCGGCCGGTTCCACCGCCTCGCGAGGCTGAGTCGGATCGCCCCGGAAGTGCAAGAACGTCTTGGGCAACTCGCCGGGAATCTCGGTCAAGGCCCGCACGTATTCATCCTTGGGCTTGGTGGCCCGCAGGTCCGCGGCCTGCTTGCTGAATACGGCTACCTCTTCGGCAAACTTCTTATCAAACAGGCTGATCTGGGCCGGATGAATCCTGAGCGACGGATACTGCTTCAGCAGTTTCTTCTGTTCGTCGGTCCGCTTGGCCGCGGGGGTTTCGATGGCTTCGCGGGCCGCTGGCTGGATCTCCTCGGGCAGTTTCGCCAGCTCGCGTTCGACCAGTATTTGGACGATTTCTTCCTGCCGCTTGGCCTTGGCTTCGTCGATCTTCTTGGCCTCGGCTTCGATCTCGGCCGCCTTGCGGCGATTCTCTTCATTCACCAACAGAATCAGCCGGGCGTCGGGCTTGCGCCATTTGGCCGTGTTGAAGGCCGGCTCAAAGATCGCCCGCAAATGGTAATAGTCGGTCTGCGGTATCGGATCGTAGCGGTGATCGTGACACTGGGCGCAAGCGACCGTCATGCCCAGCAGCGAGGTGGAAACGATCTGCAGTGTGTTGGCGATGACGTCGTTGCGGGCTTCCACCTGGTTGACGCCGTCGGCACCGGTGCCGTCGGGAGCCAGCCGCAGAAAGCCGGTCGCCACCAGCATTTCGACTTCGTCGGGCGTGAGCTCACGGTTGTAAGGCGGCTTGACCAGCTCATCGCCGGCCAGTTGCTCGCAAATGAACTCGTCCCACGGCTTGTCGCTATTGAACGACTGGATCACATAGTCGCGATACTTGTAGGCCCATTTGCGCACCGGATCGTTCTCGACGTAGCCTTCGGAGTCGGCATAGCCGGCCACATCGAGCCAGTGGCGGCCCCACCGCTCGCCATAACGCGGCGAAGCCAACAGCCGGTCGATCAGCTTCTCGTAGGCATCGGGCGAGTTGTCGGCCACGAAGGCTTCAACTTCCTCGGGCGTGGGTGGCAGGCCCCACAGATCGAATGTCACCCGGCGAATCAACGCCCGCTTTTCTGCCGGTGGTGAGAACGCAAAGCCCTGGGCTTCGAGCTTTTCCAGCAGGAACGCGTCGATCGGGTTGGCCACCAGGTGCTGGTTCTTCACCTGCGGCACCGCCGGACGTTTGATCGGTTGAAACGCCCAGAAGTCCCGTTCTTCTTCCGTGATCAGCGGGCCGACCACTTTTTCGGGCTCGGGCCGAGCGGTCTTGGCACCGGCGGCAATCCACCGCTCGATGATCGCCAACTCGTTGGCCGGCATCTTGGCTTCGCCCGGCGGCATCTCCTGCGAACGGATCCGCGCGACGAGGTAACTTTCGTCGGGCTTGCCCGGCACGATCGCCGGACCGGAATCACCACCGCTCACGAGGAACCGCCGCAACCGCAAATCGAGGCCACCCTGGGTTTCGCCCAACTCGCCGTGGCAGTGGAAGCAGTGAGCTTTGAGAATCGGCCGCACGTGCCGTTCAAAGACGAGTTCTTCCGCGCCGTCCTTCGGCGTGTTGGACTCGGCGGCGTAAACCGCGCCCCAAGGCAGGAAGAAAGCCACGACCAGCAGGGAGAGTCGCTTCATGGCAGATTGTCGCGGGAGGGATGCGCCAGCGGCCAGGTGGCAAGCAGGCAGGATATCAGCGGAGCTAGGGGCGAGCGGTTCTATTGTCCGGCGGGAGAAAAACTGAATCAAGAGATAAATGCATATCTGTAAATGCGTTCCCTTCTCGATCAACACACCACTTGAAGGGGGATGCCGGCCCATGCCCTTGCCCGCAGACCTTGCGCTGCGAGCCGGCCAACCGCAAAAACGAACGATCCCACGGCACTTGTGCGGCGCCGCGGGATCGTTGCCGGTCAGGGTAACAGAGTAGGCTGTCGTTCGCCTGCGCGTCCGCGTTAGCTGCGGCGGGCGATATTGATGTAGGCGTGCACGTGCGGAGCGCCACGGAAGTGGCACACCAGGGTGGGGCTTTCCAACCGCCACACGTCCCACACGCCGTCGTCGTCGAGGTCGCCGCTCTGGTAGAAGGCCATCTGCAGCGAGTCGATGCCGCCGCCGGCTTCCAACACGGCCAGCGCTTCGTCGACGTCTTCCTTGCGGTACGGGGCCAGGATGGTACCCAACACCTTCTTGACCAGTTCTTTCTGGTCGTCGGAGAGTTCCTTGCCGCTGATGCCGGGGATTTGCGTGATGTCTTCGCGCAGTTGCACGGCGTTCTCGGCCGGAGCCCGGGCCAGCAGGGCCTTCTTGCGCTGCTCGCCATCGAGCGCCTTGAAGACCTCGTTGGCGGCCAGCGTCTGATGGAAGAACAGGTTGTCCTTGCTGTTGCCGGTCTCGCCGTGGCCGTACACGATCGGGCCGCCGAAGGCCGCGCCAGGCGTGGTGTCGCCGTCGGCACGCAGCGTCAGGTGACGGCCGGTAAGCTCGAAGGCAAAACGCTCGTCATCGGGCTTGCCGAAGATAGCGATTGCGTAATCTTCGACACCGCCGGAATCGTCGGCCATCTGCTTCTTGAGCCGGTCATAGCCATCCTCGGAGGTGACGCCTGCCAGGATCTCGTCGATGATCTTGCGCTGCTCGGGTGAGAACGTGCCGACGGTGGCCTTGGTGATCTTCCAGTTGGCGCTGATCCGGGTGCGGCGAGGATCGTCCCACGCCAGGACCATTTCTTTGCGCTGCGGAACCGTGAGCGTTTCGTACAGCCGCGTCACCGCCGATTCCGCGCGGCTGTCGCGCTTGGGAGCGGCCACGGCATGACCCGAGAGCAGCGGCCCGGCACCAACCGCCACGGCGCCGGCGGCCACGGCGGCCAGAAAGTCCCGGCGATCGACCGAGCAATCGGGGCAAGACGAACGTTCGGACCCTGGGACTTGGGGAGTGGGGCGCGTCATGGCTCATCTCCTTGGATGCAGGACGAGGTTGGATGAGACCCCCTGGGCGCGTAAATCGGGGCGGCAGCGCGCAGATAAGGGCCTTCTGGCTCTCCGCGCCAAGGTACGGACTGCCGGCCAGGGCTGCAAACTTTTTCAACCTGGTCCGCAAAAATCGCGTCGGCACGGTTCGCGGGGGCAAAGTATACGAAGAATCCCCCGCGGGTTCTGTATTGAACCCCACACATGGCCGGGGGTTCCGCATGCCTCACCGCACGCTCACGGTGGGCAGGCGCGTTCGCACAGATGGTAAAAAGCCGCGAATGCGCGCCGTAACCAACGATTGGATAAAGAGATAGAACGCACCCGGCTAGTCAAACGCCCGATCGGCCGCGGACTCGGCCTGGGATTCCTTCTGCCACAGGTAGCCTGCCTGGCAGCTCTGGAGCCGGCGGACCAGTTCGTTCCACACCTCGCGCTGCTGCTGGGTGAGCAGCTTGAGGGCTTCCTGGTAGGCCTGGCTCTTGAGTTGCGTGGTGGTTTCCGGCGGCGAGCCGCCCAGCAGCGCCATGTTCACCGCGTGGTTGCAGTCGTGCTCGATCCGCCGCAACTTGGCCACCTGGCCAGGCGACATCTTGAGCAACTGCTGAATCTCATTCTTGGCAAACACCTTAGGGCCAAGATGCCGCAGCACCTCGTCCACCGTGGCATTGGCGGGCAGGGGCGCCTCGGGCAGCGGCAACCCATCGGGCGAACCCATGTTCTGGCGGCCCCCAATCGTGGCCACCCGCAGCGGATCAATCAGCGGCGACCGTACCATCGGAACCGCGATCAGAGTCAAGATCAGCGTTAACGCCACGGCGATCCGCAGGCGATTGCTGGGCAGCCAGTCTTTCTTTTCCAGGCGTTCGGGCTCCGATGCGGCCGAATGATCGTAGAGCCGCCGCAGCCCGATGCGGATTCCTGCCGGGTCGGACGTTACCGAGACGGCGCTGACGGCTTCCCAGCCGGCCACGGTTTTGAGCCAGAGGGTTTCGCCCTCAAAAACACCCGGATGCTGATCGCAGAGCACGGCAAAACCGGTCGACGACTCGTCCAGGAGCCGCACCGGGGTTTCGCGGTCACCCAGGCGCAGAATGGCCGGTCGGCGTTCTTCCGGGGTGGGGAAACGGCGAGCCTGCCGACGTTCTTCCAGCGGAAGACGAGCCATGGCAGAGTAGCCTGGAACCGCAGCCGCCTTTCCAGCCTCGGCCTGATTCTGCTCGTCAAGCGTTGGGCGTACCCCCAGTTCTCGCATCGTTTTGTCCGCAACCAATCCGGGTTCCCTGCTTCACCCGCGGGCTTGTGCGGGACAAACCACACAACCGCCGTATTTGCCCGGCCCAATGCCGGAGCGCGGATCGGTTCGATCCGCCCTGCAGAGGGAAATTTAGCTTCAAAAGTGGGCGAACGCCGGCAGATCTTTGTCGGTTTGGCCTGCCAAAACCCATGCAGGGGGAAGATGAGCGATTGTGACCGACGGCGGGGAGCGAACCTGGCCCCCCCAAGACGTGGTAGTGGCTTACCCGCCCGGCTGCCGGACCGCTGCTCGTCGCCGCTGCGGGGTGGTGATACACTGGTTGATGGTCGATGTTGCCCGTTGCTGCCCCGCCCACTCCCTCACGCCGGAAGTTTGTGCGCCATGTATTTGCGAATGGCCAAGCGAGTTCTGCTGGAAACCGACAAACGGCTGCTGTGGAAGTTCATCTGGCGGATGGGCGTCAAAGGCACCCGGTCGGTCGCCAGGCACAAGCGGCGGCTCAAGCGGGGCGAGTACTTCCCGCCGTTTCTGTACATCTCGATCATCAATAGCTGCAACCTGCGCTGCCAGGGCTGCTGGGTCGACGTGGCGGCCAAGCAGCACAAGATCGACGTGGCCGCCATGGACCGCCTCATCAACGAGGCCAAGACACAGGGCAACGTGTTCTTCGGCCTGCTGGGCGGCGAACCGTTCATGCACTCGGAACTGCTCGAGATCCTCGAGCGCCACCCCGACTGCTACTTCCAGATCTTTACCAACGGCCACTTCATTACCGACGAAGTCGCCCGCGAACTGCGCCGCCTGGGCAACGCCACGCCGCTGATCAGCGTAGAGGGCACCGAGATCGTCAGCGATGAGCGTCGCGGGCGCCCCGGCGTTTACAGCAAGACCATGCAAGGGCTGCACAACTGCCTGAAGCACAAGCTGCTGACCGGCGTGTGCACCAGCCTGTGCCAGACCAACATCGACGACCTGCTCACCGAGAAGTGGCTCGACCGGCTGATCGAGATGGGCGTGTTCTATAGCTGGTTTCATACCTATCGGCCGGTGGGCCCCGACGCCCGGCCCGAACTGGCCCTTACGCCCGAACAGCAACTCAAGGTGCGGGAGTTCGTGGTGACGATGCGGGCCAAGAAGCCGATTGCCATCGTCGATGCCTACTACGACGGCCTCGGCCAGGCACTTTGCCCGGCGGTCACGGGCATCAGCCACCACATCAGCCCTTGGGGCGATATCGAGCCGTGCCCGATCGTGCAGTTCACCAAGGAATCGATCTACGACGAGCGCGGCGTGGTGCGCGCGATCAAGGAGTCGGCCTTCCTCCGCGACTTCCGCGAACTGGCGGCCAGCGCCACCCGCGGCTGTATCGTGCTCGAACGTCCTGACCTGTTGGCCGGCTTGATGGCCAAGCACGGCGCTAAAGACTCGACCGCGCGCCAGCAGGCGATGGCCGAGTTGCAGGCCATGCAGCCCCGACAAAGCCAGTACAATCCCCAGCGGCAGATTCCCGAAAAAAGCTGGGCCTACCGCTTTGCCAAGCGGTTCTGGTTCAACGACTTTGGCGTGTACGCCAATCCGCGTTCGGCGGAAGAGATCTTGGGTGAGTTCATGCCCGGCACCGGCACAACAACCGCATCGACCGGTAGCGGTTGCTGCGGTAGCGCCAATGGCCACCGCGACACCGAGGGTTCGCACGGTACCGAGTTGCCGGTGATCCAGTAAGCCCCCCTGTTCGCCGGCGATTGTTGCTTTTCCGGCAAGCAACCTGAGCGCCGGTCAATCTTCACGCTGGTTGCCCCTTCGTATCGCGTGATGCGCGTTTGCGCGCAAATCGGCCGCGCATTTCCAATCGCCCGGTTTTCGCGGCGAAATACGGTCAGAACAGGCCACTGCCGCGCTGAGGAAGTGGCCCATTGTTGTCCGCGGGTCCTCGCATTGGCGCGCAACCTGCACTGGCTGGCCCACGCGCCGCCCTGACGATTGGACGCGGCGTGCTGACCCGCAGTGGGCGGCGCATCCAACTCACCCAACTGAAATTTGAAGGAGATCGCTGTGGACGTCGTACTTGCTGCTCTGGCTTGGGCTGTTTTCGGTTTGATCATTGGCGCCGTGGCCCGACTCTTGATTCCCGGGCGCCAACCCATGGGCTTGATGATGACGGCCGCGCTGGGCATCCTCGGCTCGCTGTTGGGCGGATTCATCGCCTGGATGGTGGTCGGCGGTGAGCCGCTGCAAGGCTCCAACTGGCTCATGTCGCTAATCGGAGCCGTGGTGCTCTTGGCCATCTACATCTCGATGCAGCGCCGCCGGTCGACCGGCCCGTTGCGGTAACGAGAAAACTTCCGCAGGTGGCCCCGGCCGGTATCCGCCATACTGTTGCCGGGCGCCGCCTCCGTTTTCTTGTTTGGAGCGTACAGAGCGCGTACCAAGAACGCCGACTTCGCTAAACACCGCACAAATGCGCGTGCGATCCCGCGTTCGACGTGCAGAACAAGGAGCGAGGCCCTTGGCTCCCTCAATCGCCGCGGGGCTCGGCAATCGCGCGAATGTACTGGGCCAGGCGCGACTGCAAATCGAGCAGCGCCTGCCAGCGACGCAAATCAAGCGTCACCCGATCGGCCTCGTCGTCCACCTCGCCCGACTCGATCAAATGCCGCAGCTTGATGTGAACGAACTCCAGCAACTCTGAAAGCTGCGCGGCCTGGCCGGGCGACAACCGCTCGGGCAGTTCCGGCGGTTGCAGCGCGTGCAACGTCGCCGAGGGATCGGGCACGTGGCTCCAGCTCAGCTCAAAATCGAGTGAAGCGGCCGAATGGCCCGAGCCGATCTGCTCGGGTGCGAGCGTCATGCCCGGCTCGGCTTCTTGCTGTTGCCGCATACTGGCCAGGCGTTCGGCGATCTGCTCGCGCGACCCGAACAAAAGCACCGAGCGGCCAACGGTAATCAGGTCGCCGTAGCGGAGAATCCGCAGATGGATTTCTTCGCCGTTGACCTTGGTGCCGTTGGTGCTTTCCAGGTCGGTCAGGACCAGCTTGTCGTGATCTTCCTGAATCTTCAGGTGGTACCGGCTGACCCGCTCGTCGTTAAGCTGGACCGTGTTGCCTTCCTCGCGGCCGATGGTGACCGGGGTTCGGAGTGATTCAAAAACACGTCCGCGATCGGCGCCGTCCAACACTTGCAAGGTGATGATCGCCATAGGTAGAGGACGCGTACAGCGAACGGTGCAACAGGGGCGGCTCCCGGGCGACCACAAATCCAATCCGTGGACCAGACCCCATGCCCGAGCCTAAGGGAACCGAATTAATCCTAACATCCCTGCCCAGGTAAATATATGCGCAATTTTTCCACACCCCCCGGCCGTTGAAAAGATGCCGCGCCCGGCGGCGTCCGGGGGGAAAGGGGCCCGCAGGGTCGCTACTTAAACTCTGCCCCGATTCGCAGTTGGGGCAAGTCGATAGGGAAATGCCTATTCCTGGGCGGCCGCCGAAAGCTGCCCCTCCCAGCCGGCCACCAGGGCCACCGTCAGCGACCGGGCACCGTGGGCACCGATCACCAGCGACTGCTCAATATCAGCCGTTTTGGATGGGCCGGAAATGAACACGCCGTACTCGGCCCGGGTAAACGTCAGCCGCTGGTAGGCCTGGTGCATGTTGTGCACGATCTCACCTCGCGGCATGACCAGCACCAGGTGCTGGCAGATGAAACACACCGCGCGGTGCCGCAAATGGCCGGCTTCGACCCACACCGCGCCGTTCTCGGCCACGCCGAACCGCCCGGCGACAATCGCCACGTCGACGTCGGCCAGCAGGTGCGGGTCCGGCACGTCGTCCAGCACGCAGTTCCCCAGCGGCAAACCCGGCACCGTGCAGACGATCTTCGCGGCCTGCTCCATAGGCGGCAGTTGGCCGATGACGCTTGCCGCGTCGGCCAGCGAGGCGGCCTCCACCACCTGGCCGCCTACCGAGGCCAACGCCGCGGCAAACTGGGCCTGCACATCAGGGTACTGGATCCAGGCTTCGTCCAGGCTAGGCAGCGGCGGCCGGGCAGGCGACTGACGACGGATCGCAGCCAGTATCTTTTCTTTGGAACTCATGGCTTGGGCCGTCGGGCGTATTGCTCGCGGAAACTGCGCCGCGGAGCTCGCGGCAGTTCACGCTGCCGGCCCCACGGGTTCCAGGGTCCATACAACAGCAGGCGCGGCAGGTGCCGCAAACTGAACCGGGCCACCTTGCCGGCCAGGCGGTACAAGCCGGGCCGGGCGAGCACAAACGCCGCGGCCTTCATCGCCGCCTGCTTGCTCCACGACAACTTGCCGGCAGCCGCAATATCGCGCCGCCAGGTAAGCAGCTGTTCGTGCAGGTTGATCTTCACCGGGCAAACATCGGTACACGATCCGCACAGGCTGCACGCATAAGGCAGGGTCGCATACCGGCCCGGATCGCGCGCCGGGTTGAGGATCGAACCGATCGGGCCTGGCACCGTCGCCCCGTAGCTGTGGCCGCCGCTGCGGCGATAGACCGGGCACGTATTCATGCACGCCCCGCAGCGGATGCAGTGCAGCGAGCGGCGGTAATCGTCGTTGCCCAAGATCGACGAGCGGCCGTTGTCCACCAGCACAATGTGCAACTCGCCGCTGGGTGCCGGACCGTGGAAGTGCGAACTGTAGGTGGTGATCGGCTGCCCCGTGGCAGAACGTGCCAAGAGCCGCAAGAACACGCCCAGGTCGGCGGCGCGTGGAATCAGCTTCTCGATGCCCATGCAGGCGATGTGCAGCTTGGGCAGCGACACGCCCAGGTCGGCATTGCCTTCGTTGGTGCAGACTACGATGCCGCCGGTTTCGGCAATGGCGAAGTTCACGCCCGTGATGCCGGCCTGGCTTTCGAGGAACACCTGGCGGAGCTTGTACCGGGCCGCTTCGGTCAGGTACTTGGGATCGGTGGCGCCGGCCTCAGTTCCCAGCTTGCGATGGAACAGCTCGCCGACTTCTTCCTTCTTGATGTGAATGGCCGGCAGCACGATATGGCTAGGCGGCTCGCCACGCAGTTGCACGATCCACTCGCCCAGGTCAGTGTCGACGACCGTGATACCGTGCCGTTCCAGGAACGGGTTGAGGTGGCACTCCTCAGTGAGCATCGACTTGCTCTTGGCCACCTGCTTGACGCCGTGCCGCTGGAGGATGTCCAGCACAATCTGGTTGTGCTCGGCGGCATCGGCCGCCCAGTGTACCTTGGCCCCCAGCGCCGTGGCCTGCCGTTCGAACTGCTCCAGGTACTCGGCCAGGTGTCCCACGGTGTGGGCCTTGATCTCTGCCGCCTTGGCCCGCAGCGTTTCCCACTCGGGCAGCGACTGCGCCATCCGATCGCGTTTCACGCGCACGAACCAGAGGGCCTGGTCGTGCCAGTGCGCCCGGGCATCGTCGCGCACAAACTTCGCGGCGGCCCGGGGATGATCGACGACGGTAAGTTCCTCAGCCATGAAACGACAGCGGTAAGGTTGGTTAGGCGACCCGGTTGGGTGGTTGCGTCACGCGTGACGCTTTGGCAACGGTTCGACGGCGCGGCCGGCCAGGATTTCGGCCACGTGCATCACGCGGATCGGCTGGCCTTGCCGGCGAATCAAGCCGTCGAGGTGCATCAGGCACGACATATCGTTGCTGGTCAGCACCTGGGTGCCGGCTTGCAGGTGATCGTGCACGCGATCCAGCCCCATCATGCACGACACGGCTTCCTCGTTCACGGCGAACGTGCCGCCAAACCCGCAGCACTCGTCCGGCCGCGTCAGCTCGGCGAACTCGATGCCATCCAGCGATTCGAGCAGTTGCCGCGTCTTGTTGAACGCCGGGCCAACGGTTTCGCTGCTGCGGGCCAGTCGCAGCTCGCGCAGACCGTGGCAACTCTGGTGCAGGCCCACGCGGTAGGGGAACGAACCTTCGACCCGCTGCACGCCCAGCACGTCGACCAGAAACTCGGTCAGTTCAAACACCCGCTCGCGCAGCCGGGCGTAGGTGGCATCGCCGTGGAAGTATTCCTCGTAGTGGTGCCGGACCATCGCCGTGCAACTGCCCGAGGGGCAAACCACGTAATCGTACTGGGCAAAAATCTCGACGAACCGCCGCGCCAGCGGTGCGGCTTGTTCCACGCAGCCGGTATTGGCCATCGGCTGCCCACAGCAGGTTTGCGCAGTGGGGTAGTCGGTATCGCACCCGTAGCGGTGCAGCAGATCGACCGTGGCCAGCCCCACCTCGGGATAGAACTGATCGACGTAGCAGGGGATGAACAAGCCTACACGAGGCATGGGACCAGACTGGGGAAGCGGCTTAAAGTGCCTACGGGGAGGGCGTGTTGCGGGGCGTACCGGTTGGGCCAGCCGCTCATTATAGCCCGCGGCGCAGTGGGCCGACAGAGCCTCCGCGCGAGGGCCGCCGTGCGTGCCTGGCCGGTTAGCGACGTAGCGCCTCGGATGATGCCGCGGCGGGTACCAGCCGCAGATTGGCCTCGATATGCGCGAGGTTCAGTCCGCCAATCACCAGGCTGTTGACGCCCGGCGTGTTCAGCACAAAAGGAATCGCTTCCTCAGGTGAAAGCCGCCCGGCGGCCAGCCCCTTTTTGACCACCACACCGATGCCACGCTGCGCCGCCTGCTCGATGATCGGCCGGTGCGACGTGTCGTTGAGATGGTACTCGACCATCAAAACGTCGGCCCACGCGAGCGAGAGCTGCGCGGCCTCGACGGTCTTGCCCGAGAAACCAATGGCCCGAATCCTGCCAGCGGCCTTCTGCTGTTGGAGCACCTCGACGACCGGTGTATCGGTCAGCACCCGCACGTCGTCGGCCGGAGCATGGATGAACACGATGTCGAGCACGTCGGTGCGCAACTTCTGCAGGCTATTGGCCAGGCTGGATTCCACCGATGAGCGGTCGAACTCGTAGTACGAGGTGCCGTCTTCAAACCGTTCACCCACCTTGGTGGAAATGACAAACTCATCGCGGCGGTGGGCGATCGCCCGGCCGATGCGTTCCTCGCTCAAGCCGTAGGCCGGGGCGGTATCGATGTAGTTGATGCCCAGGTCGAGAATCGCGTTGAGCAGCCGGGCCACGGTGGCTTCGTCGGGCAGTTCGTAGCCTTGCTCGTACTTGATCTTCTGGTTGCGGCCGATCTTGAACGCGCCGAACCCCAAGCGGCTGACCGCAAGCCCCGTTGTTCCAAGCACAGTGCGTTCCATGTCTGGCGTATTCTCTCAAGCGGGGCGGCGAATGGATGAACGGTCCTGGGCGTTGGCCGGCGCGGCGTCTTGCCACGCGGCAACCTGTTCCCACGGCGGGGCGGCCACTTCCGGACGCGGCATGCCTTCCAGCGCGGCCAGGCTCGGCTGCGGCGCCGGCGACTGCGTGGTGACGTGCTTCAGGATGGCTTCGGCCAGTTGCGGCGCGAGCACGAGCTTGGTCGGCCACGCCGTGAGCACGTTGCCGTCCTGGATCAGGCGGAACGAGGACGGGCGGCGGCCCAGCGTGGTGGCGCCTTCCGCCCGATCCACGCGATACGTCGCCCATTGGGTTTCGCTCAGGTCGAGCTCCGGCAGCACTTCGGCAAATTCCCGCTGCGTGTGGCGGATCACTTCTTCGGGGCTCCAGGCCACGCCCGACTCGGCCACCTGGCCGCCCACCTGCCAAACCACGGTGCCGGTGGAATCCACGGCCGACGTGATCGACACGCGGGTGATGTTGCCGTCGATGCAATGCCCATAAAACAACGGGAGCGAACGTCCCCGTACCAGCACCATGTGCAGCGGCCGCCGTTGCATGGCGCCGCCACGCAGGCCAAGCTGTTGGCGAAGCTGCTCGTTGCCGCTACCGGCCGTGAGTATGATCCAGCGGGCGGTGACCGCCACCTTGTGTCCTGGGGCTTGCAGCCCGACCGTCTGTCCGCCAGAGCTTGAGGGCTCAAACGCAACGGCCGCCGGGTCGACTTTGACCAGGGCCTCGCGGTTGCGGCTGGCCAGGTTCGCCAGCAGCGAGGCCGGCGAGATCACCTGCTCATCGACCCGGTAGACCGAGCCGCGGCAATTCTGCAGCAGGGCGGGGCGGTCGGACCCGTCGACCTTGCGCGGCGTGACCTTCAAGCCCAGGCTGGCACCGACCAGCGCCAGTTGCGAGGAAGCCGAATCGGTGCCCCACAGGTAGAAGTTCTCGGACCGGATCTCGGTTTCGCTCAGGCACGGCTGGGCATCGCCCTGGAGACACTTGCGCCAAATGACAGGCATTTCGCGGGCTTCGCGTGCCGAGGCGCTCAAGATCCCGCGCAGCGAGTATTTCAGCCCGCTGTGGAGAATGCCCTGCGAAGCCACGGTTTGCCCGGCCCCCAGGGCATGTGCTTCCACCAGAACGGCGGAGTAGCCGCGGTGCCGCAGCACATCGAGCAGCCATAGACCGCTGATACCGCCGCCAAAGATTACGCAATCGACGTGCAGGCTTTCCATGACGATGCAGCTTCCCGCCGAAGCAGTGATTGATGCGTGCGTCCGAACGGTTCGCGGTTTCCGGTCCCATGTGCCGACGGTGCCGGCCCTTGCCGGCCGCCAGTGGCCGTCCACCGCGTCAAACGCACCATGGGGAGAAACGCCGGGCAGAGTGTAGATACTTTACGCGCCTTCGCCTACACCGGCTCGCCGCAACACATTTCGTGCATGCCGGGGGGCGCGCCGAGCGAGATTCCGCGTCAAAAGCCCAATACCTGGATCTCGGTGACGCCCGAAGTGCCGTCGTCGCGCCACACGCTGCGGGGCTCGATCTTCACGTACCGGCCGCGGACGAAGGGCACGCTGAGCGTGGTGCTGTAGTCGCCCACGTCGACCCGGCCCGGAGCCGGCGGCACCCGCCCGTGTGCTACCGGTGTCAGCAGTGACTGCGTTTCGCTCACGAAGATGTCGACGTCTTTCCAGCCGCGATGGGTCTGGCCGGGCACGTTGTAATTCCAGATGCGAATGCCGGCCACAGTGCGAACTTCGCCCAAGTCGAGCACGATCAGCGGCCGCTTGCCGGCTGGGTACTGCCACATGTGTTTGATGTCGGTGACGTTCCATTGCCCATCGGTGGCGGCCGCGGCCGGGGCTTCCTCGCTGCTGAAGCTATGCCGGGCGACGGCGACCACCGGCAGCGGCGTGGCCTCGATCTGCCGCGTGATGATTGCGAGCGTCAGGGCCGCGTCGCGCTGAGCGCTGGGCCCTTCGCCCGCCGCGGCGATGATCTGTTCCAACCGCTGGGGCAATTCCGCCAACTGCTGGGCAGCTTCCAGGTCGGTATCGTCCGCCAGGTTGCGCAGTGCCGCCAGATCGGTCTGGTTGTGCGTCAATACCGCGCGATTGATGGCCCGGAGTGCCGCGGCCAACCAGGGGCCATCGCGAAACACCAGCGGCAACAGCTCCAGCAACGTTTGCCGCGGCGGATCGTTGCACACCGCCAACGCATCGAGCACCGCCACTTGTTGGCAGGGAAGGATGCCCGCCAGGTGCAGCGCCGCCGGAGCCACACCGCCCACACAACCCCGCGCGGTCGCTCGTAGCGCGGCCGGAAGTCGAATCTGCCGGACCAGCGCGAGCAGCCGCGGGCCGGCACCGGGATAGCCGAGCCGCTGGATCTCGCGAATGGCTGCCGGCCAGACTTCGGCCTGCGCGGGGTTCTCAAGCACGCTGACAATCGCCGGCACCACGCGCTGCGGATCGTTGAACACCCGTAACACTTCCAGCACGTTGGCCACCAGCACGGGATTGTCGCTGTGCAGGGCATCCAGCAGCATAGGCAACGCCACGTCGGCATCGGCCAAAAGCCGGCTCCGTGCAGCCCGCACGTTCGCGCGGTCGCTGTCTTCGAGCAGCCGCAGCTGCGTCAGCAGTTCGCGCCGCGTATGGCGCGTGGCTTCGATCGATAGGAGCAGCTCGTCCGCCCGCTCGCGCTGTTTCCGGCTAGGCCCAGAAGCCAGCACGTCATCCAACGCCCGAGCGGCCGCTTCCAGATCCCCTTCTTGAAGCTGCTGCTGAGCCTCGGCCAAAAGCTTTTCACGCCGCTGCTCGTTGCAGATGCGCAGTTGTTCGGCCAGGGTTTCTTGCAGGCCGGCCAGCCGCTGTTGCTGCGGCTCGCTAAGCGTTTCGGCCGCTTGTTCGATAGCGCTAAAACACGTTCGGGCAGCATCGATCTCATTGGCCTGGAGCTTGGCGGCGGCTTCGTCGAGCTGGGCGCTCCAATCAACCGGTGGCGGGCTGGGCGGATGGGATGATTCGGGCGACTGGGTGGGCTCGGTGCTGTTGGCGGCAATTACTTGCCGCGGCATCGGCTGGCTTTCGCTACAGCCCCAGATCGTTGGCAGGAGGGCAACCAGCAGAACGGTCAACGCCTGACGAATGCGGCGGGCAAGCGGCTTGACCATCGGCATGACCTTTGCGGCAAGCGGCGAGGCGGGTGTGTGTCGGCGGAGCAGCGGCGAAGAAGGCAGTTACAACCCCTCACAAGGACCATCTTAGACGCGTACCCCGTTGGTTTCAAAGAAACCGCCAGGGCGCGCATCCGCCCGGCGCGCATGCCGAGGCATGCTCGCAACCGTTTCTTGAGGGTTGCTGCCGCATCGCGTGCGCTGCGACCAGAAATGCCCTAGATCAGGCTCGAAGAGTCGCCTGCGGTGTTGCTGGCACAGGCCTCAAACATGGGTACGCTGCAACATGCTGTTTTTTTAAGTCTGCTGATTGAGCCGCGGACCGGTCACCCGACCGACGTGCCGAGGCGCGACACTACCGGTCCAGGCGGCATCCGGCACGATCAATCGTTCCCGCGGTACATCGCGCAGCAGGGGAGCATTGCGATCGCGCTCCGAAAGCAGCGGATCGCTGACCGGCCAGGGGATGGCCAGTTGCGGATCGTTCCAGGCAATCGCGCCCTCGCAACCCGGCCGGTAGAAGTCGGTGCACTTGTAGACCAACAGCGCCGTTTCGCTCGTCACGCAAAATCCGTGTGCCAGACCGGGCGGAATGTACACCTGCCGGCAGTTCTCAGCCGAAAGCGTGTAACCCACCCAGCGGCCGAAGGTGGGTGAGTCGGGCCGGATGTCCACGGCCACGTCGAACACTTCGCCTTCGAGCACGAAGACCAGCTTGCCTTGCGGATGCGGATTCTGAAAGTGCAGGCCCCGCAATGTACCCTGCCGCGACCGCGACAGATTGTCTTGCACAAACGTGGCGTCCAATCCGGCCGCCTGGTACCGCTCCTGGTTCCACAGTTCCATGAAGAAGCCGCGGGCGTCGCCAAACACCCGGGGCTCGATCAGCAGCACGCCGTCAATCTCAGTCTCGTGAATCAGCATGGCGATGCATGAACGGTGGAAGCAGTTGCCGCAGTGAGCAGGGCGTCAGGCCACCTGGGTCTTTAAGCCCAGCCGATGCAGGGGCTGGTAGTCGGCCTGAATCCGACGTACCCAGTCGCCGTTGGCTAGGTACCAGGCAACCGTCTTGCGCAGGCCCGTCTCGAAGGTTTCGCGCGGCCGCCAGCCCAGCTCGCGTTCGATCTTGCCGGCGTCGATCGCGTAGCGGTGATCGTGGCCGGGTCGATCGGCAACGAACGTGATAAGCTCGGCGTGCCGGCGGCCATCGGCCGCGGGCGCCATCTCGTCGAGCAACTGGCAGATGGTGCGCACCACCTCGATGTTCTTCCGCTCGCTGCCGCCGCCAATGTTGTAGGTTGCGCCCGGCTTGCCCCGGCGCAGCACCAGGGCCAGCGCCTCGGCGTGATCGTCCACGTACAGCCAGTCGCGCACGTTGGCGCCCGTGCCGTACACCGGCAGCGGCCTGCCCGCCAGGGCGTTGAGGATCATCAGCGGGATCAGCTTTTCCGGGTACTGGTACGGCCCGTAGTTGTTCGAGCAGTTGGTCACCAGCACCGGCAGTCCGTACGTCCGGTGCCAGGCCCGTACCAGGTGGTCCGACGACGCCTTGCTGGCCGAATAAGGGCTGCTGGGATCGTAGGGCGAATTCTCGGTGAACAGCCCGGTATCGCCCAGCGAACCGTACACCTCGTCGGTCGACACGTGATGGAAGCGGAACGCCTCGCGCCGTGCCGGCGGCAACGTTTCCCAGTATCGCCGGGCTTCCTCCAGCATGGTGTAGGTACCGACGATGTTGGTCTGGATGAACGCCGCCGGGCCGTCGATCGAACGGTCCACGTGGCTCTCGGCCGCCAGGTGCATCACGGCGTCGGGCTGGTGCTGCTCGAACACGCGGCGAATCCCGGCGGCGTCGCAGATGTTCACCTGCTCAAACGCGTACGCCGGGTGGCCGGCCTCATTCTCCAGCGTGGCCAGGTTGCCGGCATAGGTCAGGCAATCGACATTGACCACGGCGTCGCCACGGCCCAGTAGATGCCGCACGACCGCCGAGCCGATAAAACCCGCTCCACCGGTTACCAGAACTTTCATCAACGGATTCTTTACGAGGATGGACTTGAGGCGCTGGTCCTAGCGCCGTTCTGGCACGGCAGAGCGCGCCACGGTCAGCCCCGCGATCGATCGTTGCCCCCTATGCCGGGCAGTCAACGCTCAGGCGGCCTTGCTGCTACTGGCCACGGCCGTTTCCGCGCGCTCGGTCAGCAGCACGTTCAGGCAGGGCGCCAGGGCTTCTTCCCAGCGGGGCAGGTGCAGCCCAAACCGTTCGCGCAGCCGCCGCGTATCGAGCCGGCAGTTCATCGGTCGGGCCGCCGGCGTGGGGTACTCGGCGGTCGTAATCGCCTGAACCTTCGGCACCGGCAGGGCGGGGCACAGTTGCCGGCGATGCTCGAAGATCTGCCGGGCAAACCCGCACCACGACGTTTCGCCCGTGCAGCTCAGATGGTAAACGCCGCCGCGTTCCCGCAGGTAGCCGGCCACGTCACGGCCCGCCTGGGCCAGGATGAACGTGGTAGCCGCGGCGATGGTATGGGCCGACGTGGGGGCGCCCACCTGGTCGTCGACCACGGCAATCTCCGTGCGCGTCTGCGCCAGGTGCAGCATCGTCTTCACAAAGTTACCGCCGTTCAAACCGTACACCCAGGACACCCGCAAAATCAGGTGCGGGGCCTTGCTGGCGGTCACAGCCCTTTCGCCGGCCAGCTTGCTCTCGCCGTACACGTTGAGCGGCCGGGGCTCATCGTCTTCGGTCCAGGGCGTTTCCTTGCTGCCGTCGAACACGTAGTCGGTCGAGTAGTGGACCAGCGCCGCGCCAAGCTCGGCGGCTTCCTCGGCCAGGATGCCCGGCGCCTCGCCGTTGATGGCGTGGGCCATTTCGGTCTGCTTTTCGGCCCGGTCGACCGCGGTATAAGCGGCCGCGTTGACGATCAGCCGGGGCCGGACCGCCCGCACCGCCTTACGGATGCTTTCCGGGTTGAGCATATCGATCGGTTGCCACTCCGGCTGGCGCAGCGCGGCAGGCGGGGTTCGCGACGCCACCACCACCGGGCCCAGCAGCGGCAAGCTTTGACGCAGCTCCCAACCTACCTGGCCGCTTCCACCAACCAGCAGGATCGGGGCATCAGACGCAGCGGCAGAATCTGTCGGCACCATAGATCAAGACTGCACAATGGATCCACAAAATCTGGTAACGCACATCAGCCGGCAGCAGACACTCCTTCATGCTGCGCGGCGTTATGGGGTTCTGCGCTGCTCATGAACCGAAGCGACCAACGGGAGCCTGGTTTCCTAGGCATGACCAGATTGGGAGCGGCGGACATTGCAAGCGCAACCATCCATAAATCATATAGACGCGGCTAGGCGGCGGCTCTCATCGAAACCGCAACGGGCGGGTTTTCGCGGGCAATCAGATCGAGCAGATAACGGCCATAGCCATTTTTGCTCATCGCATGCCCGATACGTTCGACCTGTTCGGTGCTGATGTAGCCCATCCGCCAGGCGATTTCCTCGGGGCAGCACACCTTCTGGCCCTGCCGGGTTTCGATCACGCCGATGAACTGCGAGGCGTCCAGCAGCGACTCGTGCGTGCCGGTATCCAGCCAGGCACAACCGCGCCCTAGTATCTGTACGTTGAGCGAGCCCTGTTCGAGGTAGGCCCGGTTCACGTCGGTGATTTCCAGTTCGCCGCGGGCCGAAGGCTTCAACGAGCGGGCGATGTCCACCACCTGCTGGTCGTAGAAGTACAGCCCAGTAACGGCGTAATTGGAGCGGGGCCGCAGCGGCTTTTCTTCGATATCCAGCGGCCGTCCCTCGTGGTCGAGCACCACCACGCCGTACCGTTCGGGGTCGTGCACGTGGTAGGCGAAGATGCTCGCACCCTCGATCCGGCCCGACGCCTGCCGCAGTTGTCGGCTCAGATCGTGACCGTAGAAGATGTTGTCACCCAGGATCAGGCACGACGGATGATCGCCGACAAAGTCGGCCCCGATGATGAACGCCTGGGCCAAGCCATCGGGGCTGGGCTGCTCGGCGTAGCTGATCGAGATCCCCCACTGTGAGCCGTCGCCCAACAACCGCTCGAACAGCGGCAGATCGTACGGCGTGGTGATCACCAGAATATCGCGGATGCCCGCCAGCATCAGGATGCTGAGCGGGTAGTAGATCATGGGCTTATCGTAGATCGGCAGCAGTTGCTTGCTGACCGCCTGAGTAAGCGGATACAGCCGGGAGCCTGAACCTCCTGCCAGGATGATTCCCTTCCGCTGACGCTGAGCCGCTTCCATGACTGCTCGCTTCCTGATTGTGGCCGGTTCGGCGGCTTGGCGGTTTTACCCGGGGAGCAGGGGGCGGCAGCCATCCACGGCTGCTTGTGGGCAGCCCCCCTTTCATGGAGCTTATGCCTCCAGAGAAATCGCAGAATACCCCGGCTGCAATTCGGGGTCTAGAGAAGTCTGGCAGCAGCCGGCACCCAGCGTGGCGCGTTGGGCGCAAGCACCACCGGGAGCGGCAAAGCGTACCGCGCATAGTCAAGAAACCCGACGGGGGGCGATCAACCCGCCGGGATGAACTTTGCCGCTGCTGCCAGCAGCTCAAGCAGCCGCGCCGGGAAGGTGGCCGTTACTTGCTGGCCTTGATGGCGTCGGAGGGCAGGCGGAACGGAGCGCTGCGGACCACCCGGGTCACCGCGCCGCTGCGCAGGCACTGGGTGCAGACGCGCATCCGCTTGTTGGTGCCGTTGGGGGTCGTCACGCGCACCCGCTGCAAGTTCGGGCGGAACTTGCGCCGCGTGATGCCGGTGATCTTGGTACCTACGCCGCCCAGGTATTTGGCCTTACCACGGGTGGTCACCGAGTTACCCATCTGCACCGACTTACCGCAGACTTCGCATGCTTGGGTCATGGACGTATTTCCGTCGTGTTGATCGCTCTATTTTTGG
The DNA here is from genome assembly GCA_937927735.1 of uncultured Planctomycetales bacterium. Taxonomy (GTDB): domain Bacteria; phylum Planctomycetota; class Planctomycetia; order Pirellulales; family S012-138; genus CALBRZ01. The sequence goes on along the minus strand of CALBRZ010000093.1, from coordinate 39,676 downwards.
CCAAAACTCGGAGTATACCGCAATCGGCCAGCGATACAAGGTGTGGAAAGTTGGCAACTTGAGAGCAGTTTAACGGCCCGCGTTCCTCTCGCCGCGCGGCCGATCCCCGCCGCCGGGTGAAGGCAAGTCGAAGGCAGCTGCGATGTGCATCGCGCCGGTGCCGATCCCCGCCGCCGGGTGAAGGCAAGCTGCCACGCTGGCCCCGCCGCTATAGATGGTATCTCATCGGCAGCAGGCTCCGATCACCACAAGCTAGCTGCGCGAAAAGCGGCGCAACGCCAAACGCGACACCAAGTTACCACCCTCACGTGGGGATTACTTGAGCAGGCAAAACTTGCGCACCTGGCAGAAACTGCCGCTGTCAACGCGCAGAATCTGCCGCTAGCACTTTTGCATTTCCCCCGCTGGTGGAAGTTGCGTCTGGGCCCACAAAATCTTCGCAACGTCCTTGTGATTAATATCTTATAAACCACATGCGACGTTCTGTCGCGTTGGAGGCCGTTTCGGCACACCCCTTGCTAATTAGCCGCAGCGTCCATGCGGCACGCGGGGGGGCGGGCCAGTGTGATTCTCAGTCCATCATGCCATACGGGCTGTATATCGCGGCGGAAGGGGCCTCCGCGCAGAACCTGCGTATGCAGGTGATCGCCAACAATTTGGCGAACGTCGAAACCACCGCCTTCAAGCGCGACGTTCCCCAGATCCAAGCCCGTTTCGCCGAAGCCATCGTCCAGGGTCTGGATGTCCCCGGCTCCGGGAGCATTAACGACATGGGCGGCGGTGTGCAGGTGGTCGATACGGTGACCGACCTGTCACCTGGCGGATACCGCGTGACCGGTCGCCCCGAAGACCTGGCGATCCGCGGCGAAGGTTACTTCGTCGTCCGCAGCGGCCAGGACACTCTACTGACCCGCGCCGGTAACTTCTCGATCACCGCCACCGGCGCACTGACCACCGACGATGGCCTGCCGGTGCTCGACGCCAACGGGGCTCCGGCCGTCATCGATCCCGAGATGCCTTGGTGGATCAGCCCCCAGGGCGAGATTCTGCAAGACGGAGCCCGCATCCCGCTGGCCATCGTGCGGCCCCGCGAGCCGGGCGACCTGGTCAAGATCGGCAACAACCTGTTTCAGCCGTTGGCCCCCACCACGCCAGTGCCGTTCGAACAGCGGCGGGTGGAAAGCGGCGTGCTCGAAACCAGCGGTGTTAACCCGGTCTCGGAGATGATGGAGCTCATCTCCGCATCCCGGGCGTTTGAATCGAACATCACCTTGATTCGCAACCACGATCAGATGATTGGCAACCTCATTAGCCGCATCCTCAGCGTGCGGTAAGCGAGGGTTGCCGGCCGCCACGGCGGCTCGCAGCGCCTATCGATCTCACTTTTCCACCTCCCCCTTTTCCCGAACCGCCACTCGCTGGCAACCCCCATCAGGACGCAGGCAGACGATTCACCATGGCGATGCAAACTTTGTATACGGCTGCCACGGGCATGGAGGCGATGCAGCTCAAGCTCGACACCATCGCCAACAATCTGGCGAACGTGTCGACCACCGCCTTCAAACGCGACCGGGCCAACTTCGAAGACCTGTTCTACATCAACTACACCCTGCCGGGCGCCGAAGACGCCGACGGGAACCTCACCCCCACCGGCGTTGCCGTGGGCTTGGGTACGCGGGTCAGCAGCACCCAAACCGAGTTCCGCCAGGGCTCCTTCGATACCACCAACAAGGAACTCGACTGGGCCATCGAAGGCAAAGGGTTTTTCCAGGTGCTCGATCCGGGCACGGGCGAAATCCTTTACACCCGGGCCGGCACCTTCGACCTGAACAACAACGGCCAGATCGTGATGGCCTCGGCCGGAATCGGTCGGCTGCTCGAGCCGCCGGTGGTCATCCCCCAGGATGCCACGCACATCGAAGTCAGCCCGCAAGGCGTGATCTCGGTCAAGCAACCCGGCAACCCTCAGTTGCAACCGCTGGGCACGCTGCAACTGGCGCAGTTCGTGAACCCCGACGGCCTCGTGAAGCTGGGCGAGAACCTGTACGCCGAATCGGCCGCCTCGGGACCGCCGCAATTGGGCAACCCCGGCCAGGACGGCTTGGGCCTGGTGCGGCAAGGGATGCTCGAACAGTCGAACGTCGAGCCGGTGCGCGAGCTGATCGACCTGATTACCACGCAGCGGTCCTTCGAACTGAACTCACAAGCCGTGCAAGCCGGCGACCAGTTGCTGCAACTGGTGGCCAACCTGCGGCGGTTCTAACGCGGTCGCATAACACGTACTTCGCCTGAACGGATTCGGATCGATCACGCCACTTCGCCCCGTCAAGCTTCTCGGTGCACCAGCCATGACCAAGTTGCTCGTCAACCGCGCCTTGCTCAGCCGCATCCGGCCGCTGGTGATCCTGTTTGCCATGATTGCGGCCGCGGCGAACGACGCAGTCCACGGGGCCGACATCCAGCTCAAGGCCAAGGCCAGCGTGCAGGGCAACCTGGTGCGGTTGGCCGACGTGGCCGACGTACTCGATGGCGATGCCAATCGCATTGCCCGGCTGAGTCAAATCGAGCTGTGCCCGGCTCCGCTGCCCGGCCAGGAACTGAAGCTGACGGCCGCCGATATCCAGCGGAGCCTGCTGCACCGCGGCGTGGAACTGTCGAGCGTGCGATTCTCCGGCGCGGGGCACGTGGTAGTGGCGTCGGGCAATGCCGCTGTGGTGACACACGCTCAACCGCGGCGGGGCGCGGCGCTACAGGCTTCGTCGATTCGTCAGGCGAACGAACGCGCGGTGGAAGCCATCACGGCCTACCTGCGGCAGGCTGTGCCGGGCGACCAGCCCTGGGACATCGCGCTGCACTGCAACAGCGCGGCGCAGCGGCGGCTCGCTCAGGCAACCCACGTGCAGGTGATGGGAACCGCTCAACCGCAAGACACCATGCTGGCTTCGGCAAACGGGACCTCGCCTGCGGCTGCCACCTCGGCAACTCCCACCACGGTGGAAGGCTGGCTGGGCCCGCAAACCTTTGTGCTGTCGCTCGAAGTCGACGGCCGTCGCGAACAGTTGACCGTGCCGGCCACGGTGTCGCTCGCGCCGGGCGTGGTGGTGGTCACCATGGCGGTCAGCAAGGGCACCGTGCTGCAAGCCGAGCACCTGAAGCTGCAACGGGGCGTGAAGGCCGCGGCCACCGACGCCTTCCACCGCATCGATGAGGTCATCGGCAAGCAGGCCACCATGAACATGGCCGCCGGTCAGATCGTCGATGCCGGCATGGTGCAGGAGCCCGAACTGGTGCGGCGGGGTGAGATCGTCACCGTCAATGTTTATAGCTCCGGCGTGCGACTGCGGATGGAAGCGCGTGCCCGCGAGTCCGGCCGCCGTGGCGACACCATCGTGGTCGAAGGTTTGAACGATCGCCGGCTGTTCCAGGCTCGCGTGTGTGGGCTGCAAACGGTCGAAGTGCTGGCCCGCGGTACCACGTTGGCCGGCAAGACCGATGGCCCGTAACCGTCGCCAGATTCCTTCGCCCCCCACCGCAACCGTCGGCCACCGATCACCACTTGCAGGGAAGCAACCCGATGAGCCAACACCGCATGGCAACGACGCAATCGCCCGCCGATCGCGGCTTCCGGATGCCGCTGCTGGCTGCGCTGATGAGCGGTTCGCTGGCGTTGCTGTTTGCCGGTCCGCTGGCCCCGCACTGCGCGGCCCAGAGCGGCACGCTGGTGCGGGAAGCCACCCAGGGCGCCCCGCTTACGCTCAAGGATGCTTCGTTCTACTACATGGCTCCGCCGCCGCCGCGGACGATCCAGAAGCACGACATCATCACGGTGGTGGTCAACATCCGCAACGCGTTCCTCAGCGAGGCCGAAGTTCAGCGCCGCAAGCGGGCCAACTACGACGCCCGTCTGCTCGACTGGTTCGATCTTCGCGGCATGGCGCTTAAGCCGGGCCTGCAAAACGGCGACCCTGCCGCCAACGGCCAGTTGAACACGCAGTATCGGGCCGAGAACGAGATCGAAACGATCGACCGCCTGCAGTTCACCATTGCCGCCCGCGTCAAAGACGTGCGTCCCAACGGTAACCTGGTGATCGAAGCCCAACAGACGGTGCAGAACAACGACGAAATCTGGGAACAAACGCTCACCGGCGAGGTGCGGCCCGAGGACGTGCTCCCCAACAACCGCGTGCTGAGCGAGAACGTTTCGGACCTGACCATTCATAAGCGCGAGATGGGTCACGTACGCGACGCCTATCGCCGCGGCTGGTTTATGAAGTTCTGGGACCGCGTGTCACCGTTCTAGGATACCATGGCCCGCGGCGGCCGCGCGAACGTCTTATCTATCCTTCGAACTCATCCCTTTCATAACCGCTCCTGTCACGTCGCTAATCATGATGAAGCCAACCATTCGTCCCACGCACTGCTACTGTCTGAGCGTCCTCGTGGCGGTTGTGTGTGCCGCGGCCGTTTTATACACGGCTCCCGCTGTGGCTCAGACGCGGTTGATCGACGTGTGCCGCATCAAGGGCCAGGAAGAGAACGAACTGGTCGGCATGGGCCTGGTGGTGGGCTTGCGGGGCACCGGCGACGGTCCCAAGTTCCTGCCCACCATTCGCAGCCTGGCCGCCACGCTGCAATTGATGGAACACCCGCTGGGGCAGGCCGGCCTGGCGGAACTGAAAGACGCCAAAAACGTGGCCCTGGTGATGGTTTCGGCCACGGTGCCGGCCGGTGGTGCCCGCGACGGTGACCGGCTCAATTGCCGCGTCAGCTCGATCGGCGCCGCCAAGAGCCTGGAAGGTGGGCGGCTGTTTGTGACGCCGCTGCAGGACATCCAGCCCGGCAGCACCCGCGTGTACGCGTTTGCTCAGGGCGATTTGAAGGTTGACCCCAACAACCCCAACACGGCGACCGTGTTCAACGGCTGCCGGCTGGTGGAGGATTTCTTCAATCCCTATGTGAAAGACGGCCACATCACGCTGGTCATCAATCCCAACCAGGCCAGCTTCATCATGGCGCAGGAAGTGGCTGATCTGATCAATCAGCAGTTCGCCTATCCGCGCTATACCGAGCAGGGATCTGAATACATCCGTCCGGCCAAGGCCATCAATCAGGTCAACGTGCTGGTGGAAATTCCTCAGCAATACCGGCAGTACCCGGTGGAATTTGTCGCGCAGGTGATGAATCTACCGCTCGATGAAATCCGCACCGATGCCCGCGTGGTGATCAACGAACGCACCGGCAGCGTGGTGATCAGCGGCAACGTGGAAATCGGCCCGGCGGTCGTTACGCACCGCAATATCGTGGTCGAAACCGGTGTGCTGCCCGACAACCAGTTCTTTGGCATTGACCCGCAGAACTCCAGCCCCACGCAGCTCAGGGCGTTGATCGAAGCGCTCAACGCCGTGAAAGTTCCTACTGAGGATATCATTGATATTCTCAAAGGTCTGGATCGCAACGGCAAGCTCCGTGGCCGGCTCATTATTGAGCAATAGCGGTGGTTATAGGCCTGATGACCATAAACGGCTAACCACACGTGTGACGGTTTGCCGATAAAGAGGGCTGTAAGGCCGCCATCACCAGGAGCGCCGCAGTGAACCCGATCCAAAGTGTGGGCCCGACGGCCCTGCTGACCAGCGCTCAGCAGCAGATCTCGCCGGAGGCTGCCGCCGCGGCCGAGCAAGGCAAGTTCGCCGCACTGCTGCGCAGCACCGCGACGCCGGCCACCTTCAGCCCACAGCCTGCCGGCCCGCAGGCCGCCACGCCCGCCGCCGACGACAGCGAGTTGAAAGAACACTTCACCGCGTTCGTCGGGCAGACGCTGTTCGGCCAGTTGTTCAAGACCATGCGGGCTTCGCTGGGCAAGCCGGCGTACTTCCACGGCGGGCGGACCGAGGAAGTGTTCCAGCAACAGCTCGACCAGGTGCTGGTCGAGCGGATGACACAGGCCCAGGGCGGACGCTACGCCGAGGCCATGTACAACCTCCAGTTTGGCGACGACCGCGGGGCCAACTTCTCGGCCTCGCTGTAAGCCGCGCGAGGCCGATGCCGTCGCGTCCAAGTAGCCACCACTTTTCGCGTGCGGGGGAGACGCCATGACGACCGCAACCATCTCGTGGGAACAGGCTCTGCCGGAACTGCTCGAAGAGCTGTCGGCCGTGCAGCACGAATGGCTGGTGGTGCTGGCCGAGAAGCAGCGGCTGCTGTTGGATCCGGCGACCGAAGCCGACGTGGCGGTGCTCCAATCGCGCGAGGCGGAACTGTTGGCCCGGCTGCAAGCCTGCCACGATCGCCGTGAAGAGCTGCTGCGGCTGGCCGAGAGCGAGGGCAAGCCGGGCAAGAGCCTCCGTGCGGTGGCTGCCACGCTCCCGCCTGGCGCCAGCCGCGACGCCGTCGAGAACCAACTGGAAGAAGCCCAGCGGCAAGCGCGGCTGCTGCGGCAACGCAACCTGGCCAACTGGATGATGCACCAGCGGGCGATGATTCACCTGTCGCAGGTGCTGGAGATCCTGGCCACCGGCGGCCGGCTCCAGCCGACCTACGAGCAAGGCAAGTCCACCAGCAGCGGCCCCACCGGCATCCTGGTCGACGAGGCCGTGTGAGCCGCCGCGAAGCATCCAAGCGGTCAGAACCCTGGTTACCGGCCATGCGATAGCCGCATCGGCCGCCGGCCATCCCTGCCACCGCAAGTAAGCGACGAGCAGACCATGTCCCTGTATAGCTCCATCCAATTGGCGGCAAACTCGCTGCGGGCGAACCAGATCGGCCTGCAAGTGGTGGGGCAGAATATCGCCAACGCCAACACGCCAGGCTACATCCGCGAGGAGATGGTGCTCCAGCCTGGCCCCACGCAGCGCATCGGCCGCTTGCTGCTGGGTCTGGGCGTCGACGTCGAAGCGATCGTGCAGAAGGTCGATTACTTCGTGATGGCGCAATTGCGCGGCGCCATCAGCGATCGCGTCAGCGGCGAAACACAGGAACAAACCTACCTGCGGCTGGAACAGATGATCGGCGAGTTGAGCGATACCGACCTCAGTACCTCGCTCAACAACTTCATCTCCAGCATCCACGAGATCCTCAACCAGCCGGAAGATGCCGGCGTCCGCCATCTGGCTGCCCTACAGGGCCGCACGCTGGCCGGCGACATCAATCGGCTGTTCGAGCGCGTGCAGGCCGACCGCAAGGACCTGAACAACCAGGTCATCTCCATGGCGGTGGACATCAACCGCCTCACCGAGGAAATCCGCGAGTTCAACCTGCAGATTGCCAAGATCGAAGGCGGCGCCATCTCCAAGAGCGACGCCGTGGGCTTGCGCGACCAGCGGGCGCTGGCCCTGAGCAAGCTGGCTGAACTGATCGATATCCGGGTGGATGAACAGACCGACGGTACCGTCAACGTGCAGGTGAACGGTACCTTTCTGGTGTTTCAAGGCATCCGCCGCGAGGTCGAAGTCCATCTCGACTCCGACCGCGGCATGACCGTCGCCGACCTGCGGTTCGCCGATACCGACGAACCGCTCGACGTGCGAGCCGGCAAGCTGGCCGGGCTGAAGATCTCACGCGACGAGATCCTGGGCGGTTTCCTCGATCAGCTCAACGACTTTGCCAGCACGCTGATCTATGAGTTCAACCGCGTATTCTCGTCAGGGCAAGGCCTCACCGGTTACCAGTCGCTGACCAGCGGTTACTACGTCACCAATCCCAACGCACCGCTCAACAAGGCCGGGCTGGCGTTCACGCCGCAGACCGGATCGTTCCAGATCATGGTCTACAACCGCCAGACGGGGCTGACCACGACCTCGGACATTCACATCGACCTGGACGGCCTGGACGGCGATGATACCACACTGCAATCGCTGGCTCTGCAACTTTCCAAGGTCGACGGCGTGACGGCCACCGTCGATTCCAACGGCCGGCTCGTGATCACCAGCGAATCGAGCGAGCAGGACCTGGCCTTTGGCAACGACACCAGCGGCGTGCTGGCGGCCTTGGGAATCAACACCTTCTTCGGCGGCACTGCGGCCGGCGATATTTACGTCAGCGACATCATCCTGAAAGACTCCTCCAAGTTCACCGCCAGCCGCGGGGGGATCGGTGTGGATACGGCCGGCGCCGTGGAGCTGGCCGCATTCCTCGACCGGCCGCTGGCCTCGCACAACAACCACACCATCAGCGACCTGTACGACCGGCTGGTGGGCGACGTGACCCAGGCGTCGTCGGTGGCCCAGAGCGTGGCCGAAGGTTACCGCGTGTACGAAGCCGCGCTCGAAGGCCGGCACATGGCCGTCAGCGGCGTGAGCATCGACGAAGAAACCGTCCGGCTGATGCAGTACCAGCGGGCGTTCCAGGCCGCCTCGCGGTACATCGCCGCGCTGGACGAACTGCTGAACATCCTGGTCAGCATCTGATGCGATCGTATCCACCAGGACGCAGAAACCATCACCGCCAGCAGCACCGGATCAAGGTCAGAGCATCCTAAAACAGCGTCATTGATAACCACGGGCTACCAGGCCGCCCCCCATTTACTTTCCGACCACGTAGCCTACGAAAACATCGCGCGGCAAACGACCGCATCATCGCGACGGAGGGTTCGCTCGCCCGAGCTTCGCCGTCGCAACGGCGGCGAACAACGAGCGCAGTCTCCCCCATGCGTGCGCCGTAAGCGGAACCTGCCATGAAAGCCATTACACCGATTTCGACGACTCGCGTCAGCGACCCGCTGATTACGGCGCGGTTGCTGGGCCAGATTCGTTTTGACCAGACGTCGCTGTTTCGCATTCAGAATCAGCTCAGCACCGGCATGCGCTTCATGCTTCCCAGTGAAGACGCGCCGGCTGCCCTGCGCTCCATCAGTCTGCAGAAACTGCTGGAACGCAAAGAGCAGGTCAAAACCAACCTGAGCACCAATCAATCGTTCCTCTCGGCCAGCGACTCCGCCCTGGCATCGGTGGCGTCGATGTTGTCCGAGATCCGCGGCCTGGCGGTGTCGTCGGTCAGTGCCGGCTCCTCGGCCGAGGCCCAGGCCGCCGCGGCCCGGCAGGTCGAAGAAGCCATCCGCCAGTTGGTCGATATCGGCAATCAGCAGTTCCGCGGCCGGTACCTGTTCGCCGGCTCGATGACCAGTGTGCGGCCGTTCGAACTCTTCAACGGCTTGATCCGTTACAACGGCAACTCGCTGACCCTGGAAAGTTACGCCGATATCGATGTGCTGTTCGCCACCAACACCTCGGGCGATGAGGTGTTCGGAGCGTTGTCGGCGGCAGTGCAGGGCCAGATGGACCTCAACCCCATCGTGACCGAGAACACATTGCTCTCGGACCTGAACGGCGGACGAGGCATCACGCCCGGCAGCATCGCCATCGGCAACGGTACCGGCAACGTGGTCACGATCGACATCAGCAAGGCGGAAACCGTGGGCGACGTGGTCCGGCTGATTGAATCGGCCAATCTGCCCGGCAGCCGAATCTCCGCCTGGGTCACCCCGCAGGGGATCAACGTTCAGCTCAGCAGCGGCAACCTCACCATCCGCGAAGTGGCCGGCGGCACCACCGCGCACGACTTGGGCATCTTGTCCGAACTGGGGACCGGCACCGCACCCGTCGTCGGCCGCGATCTGAACCCGGCCATGCGGTTGACCACGCCGGTGGCCGATCTGATGGGCGTGCGCGCGCAGGCGCGGCTATCGTGGGGCCATCCCGATAGCGCCTTCTTCGTGGAAGCCAACCAGCGGGGCACCGAGTTCAACGGGTACACGGTGAACCTGGTTGGTGGCGGCATCGCCGGCAGCGAAACCGTCGTGTACGACGAGGCCGCCAAGAGCATCACCGTCACCATTCAAGAAGGCGTGACCACGGCGGCCCTGGTGGTCAAGGCCATCAATAATTCGCCTGCTGCCGCCCACTTCACCGCCAAACTGCCGCCCGGACACCAAGGCGCGATTGGGCTCACGGCCATGTCGGGCACCACCAGCGGTGGCACGGGCGTGGAGTTCGATCAGCACTCGGGCATTCAAGTCGTCAACGGCGGGCAGACTTATACCATCAGCTTCTCGACCGCCCGAACCGTTGAAGACATTCTCAATATCCTCAATGGTTCCGATGCCGGTTTGATCGCCGAGATCAATGCCGCGCGAAACGGCATCAATATCCGTTCGCGATTGAGCGGCGGCGACTTTGCCATTGGCGAGAACGGCGGCCAGACCGCCACTCAACTCGGCGTACGGTCGTTCACGTTATCGACGCGGCTGGAAGACATGAACCATGGCCGCGGTGTTGCCCGCAGCGAAGGCGACCTGCCGCAACCCCGGCAATTCACCATCCGCCGCAAGGATGGCGTCGAGTTCACCATCGACCTCAACGAGGCAGTTTCTGCCACGGGCACGCTCAATCCCACCGGCGTGAACAACGCCCTGCGGTTTTCGGCCGTACAGCCGGGATTTGAAGGCAACCGGCTGAGCGTGCAGATTGTCGATAGCGGCGCAGGCAGTACGCCCAAGGCCACGTTGACCGGCAATCTGCTGACCATCAGCGCCGACATGTCGGCCGGGTTCACGGCCAACGACGCCATCACCCTGATTCAGAACACGCCGGAAGTCGCGGCCGTTATTCGGGCTGAACTGGATACCATGATCGAGCCGGGCAACGACGGCAGCGGCAACCTGGCTCCCACCGCTCCGGTAACCTTCAGCGGCGGCAGCTCGCAGGTGCAAACCATCGAGCAACTGCTCGACCGCATCAATGGGCATCCGGCAAATACCGAGCCGGGGAAGGTGGTGGCGCGGCTGGCCGTCTACGGCAACGGGATCGAACTGGTGACCGACGACCTGTCCGGCCCCGGTACGCTGACCGTGCTTGCTGACAACAGCACCGCGGCCCAGGATTTGGGCCTGCTGGGTCGTCTTCAGCCGCAAAGCGGTGCCACGCAACCGGGCACGTTTGCCTCGGTCGCGTACGACGGGCCGGCAGCGAACGACGCGTTTGTGGTCTCCGCCGTACAAGTGGGAGAAGCCGGCAACAACTTCCGCCTGCAAATCGTCGACAACGGCGGCGGGCCTGCCTCAGTGGCCCTGGTCGGCAATGTGCTGACCTTTTCGGCCGATCTCGCATCGGGCTTCACCGCGCAAGATGCCGTGAATCTGCTGGCGGCCGATCCGGTGCTCAGCCAGCAGTTTGTCGCGCATCTCGACACCACTGCGGAGCCGGGCAACGACGGCAGCGGCAACCTGGTAGCCACGGGCCCGCTGGCGTTCAGCGGCGGCCAATCCGAAGTGCTCCGCGGGACCGATGCGCACCTGCAAGAAACCGATGGCCTCTTTTCCGCGCTCATCCGGCTCCGCGACGCGCTGTATGAAGGCGATCTCCAGGGCGCGGAACGCGCGGTGGAAATGCTCGACCGCGCGGCCAAGCAGGTGACGTATGTACGGGCCGACCTCGGCGCGCGTCAGCAAGGTCTGGACATCCTCAAGACCCGCCTCGATACCGAAGAAGTGGAGCTGAAGTCGGCGCTCTCGCAAGAGTCGGAAGTCGACCTGGTCGAGGCCATCATCAACCTGATCGCCCGACAGTCCGCCCTGGAGGCTTCCTACCAAACGCTGGGGCACGTGGCGCGTCTTTCGCTGATCGACTTCCTCTAATCGTTCTGGCAGCCTGCCGCGCAAGGTGCAGCGCGGGGCGCCGCCTGTTTTGCGGCGCGAATCCCGGCTCGCCATCCCGTTTGCTCGGGTGCATGCCTATCAGCAACCGCACCACACGCTACAATCCATTCCGCCCCTACGATCAACGAGTAGGCTTGATGGCCATGGGTTGCTTGCCGAGGCGCCTGCGCCAGCCGGGAACCTATGCTTGGGGTGCGGTCACAACCACCAAAGCGGTGACTGCCTTGAGCCAAGGCAGCCATCAACAGGGCCGCGCCACAATCTCTGCCCGCCACAGGCCAGCGGCAGTTTCCTGCCTGCTGATGAAACCAACGTCTGCCCCCCATCCAGGAGCGCAACCATGATGGCCATTCTATTGCTCGCGAGCACCCTGTTGGCGGGCGATCCTCAAGATACGGCCGCGAAGACGTCTGAGGGCCGTTTGACGCGTCAGCAGGTCGAAGCCCAGATCCAGTCGCACCTCGACAAGTTGCCGGGTCACACCGGCATGCTGTGGACCGAACTCACGGACGAAGGCCCGGTGGTGCAGTACGGGCGGAACGAGCAGGACCGGTTCGCGGTCGGCTCGACCTTCAAGTTGTTCATCCTGGGCGCTCTGGCCGACGAAGTGAACGCCAGCCGCCGGCGGCTGGACGATACGATGCTGCTCGATGCGCGCTGGTTCGGCCCTCCGGCCAGCGAACTGTCGACCTGGCCGCTGGGCTCGCCGATCACGCTCAACACCCTGGCGTTGAAGATGATCTCGATCAGCGACAACACGGCCACGGATCATCTGCTGCACCTGCTGGGCCGCCGCCGGGTGGAACGGCAATTGGCCGTTATGGGACACCAGAGCCCCGAGTGGAACCGGCCGCTGCTGTTCACGCGCGAAATGGCGATGATCCGCGACAAGGCCGCTGCCGGCCGCGAGGAACAATACGCCAAGCTCGACGAAGCCGGGCGGCGGAAGTTCCTGGCCGAACTGACCGGCACTCCCGACTATGAGAACCTGGATTTTGATACCCGGGCGTTCAACGTCGCAGAGTGGTTTGCCCGGCCGACCGATATGGCCCGGGCCCTCGATTGGCTGCGCCGCCATACCGAGAAGGACCAGCCGGCGGCGCTGCTGCGCGATGTGATGGCTGTCGAAACCAAGCTCGAATACGACCGCGAGCAGTGGCCGCATGTCGGTTTCAAGGGCGGTTCGGAGGACCGGCTGATCGCCGGCAACTGGCTCCTGCGGCATCGCAATGGCCGCTGGTATACCTTCCATCTGTACTGGAACAGCCCGGACGAAGACGTGACCGTCGAAGCCATGGGCCAGGCGCTGCAAGCCATTTTCAGCCTGATCGAAAAGCAATTGGCAGCCAACGAAACGCAGAATTAGTTTCGGCGCGCTATCAGGTCGCGCGTCCGTGCTAGCATCGCGGCATGATGCCTTTCCCGCCGGCGGGAATCGAGTAGGCCCCTAATTGCCCGTGGTGTACAATGTTGGCAGCAACGGCACGCTGGCGACGAAATCGGCCGTTTGCTTTCCGCAAAGACGGTTGGTTTCGGAACATTGGGCAGCCTGGCATGGGGGGGCACGCATCGCCCAGGCCACGCCGGCTTCGCTGGCAAATCACGCAATGAACACCGATTTGGCCGGCTGGTTGGAACCGCCGGCTGTTCCCTTTTTGCGCTGCAACTGTCCATCCTATGGGCATCTACGATCGAGAATACTACCGCGACGAACCCCGCGGCATTCTGCTGACCGGGCAGCGCTCGGTCGTCGTGAACCTGATTCTGGTGAACGCGGCCGTCTTTCTGTTGGAGCTGTTGCTACAGCACGGCGATGGCTATTCGCCGCTGGCCAGCTACTTTGCCCTGCATGCCGACGTCTTTCAGACCTGGTATCTGTGGCAGTTCGTAACGGCCGGCTTTCTGCATGCCGATTTCTTCCACCTGCTGTTCAACATGCTCGCCCTGTACTTCTTTGGGCGCGACGTTGAACTGATCCACGGCCGCAAGACGTTCATCCAGCTTTATTTCTCCACGCTGATTCTCTCCAACCTGTGCTGGGTACTGTCTGAAAACTACCTGATGGGCACCGCCAGCACGTGGGCGGTGGGAGCCTCGGGGGCGATTGCCGGCGTGGTGGTGGTTTTTGTGTGCCACTTCCCCACGCGGCTGATCTACCTGTGGGGCGTGGTGCCGGTGCCTGCCTGGCTGATGGCCACGGTGTGGTTGGCTTACGACATGTTCAACTTCCGCCAGGCGGTCGGTGGTTTCAGCACGGCAAACGTGGCCTTTGCCGCGCACCTGTCCGGGGCCGTCTGCGGCCTGATCTACTATTACTTCCGCGTGACGCTGTTCAGCGTGCTGCCGACTTCGTGGCTGAGCTCAGGCATGAAACGCCTGAAGCGCCAGCCGCAACTGCGCATCCACGATCCCGAAGGTCCCGACGACACCGACCTGGAAGAGCGCGTGGATAGCATCCTGGCCAAGATCCACGAACACGGCAGCGATAGTCTCACGCCGGAAGAACGCCGCATCTTGCAGAAGGCCTCGCAGCGGGCACAGCAGCGCCGCCGCTACGAGCTGAACAAGTAAATCGATCGCGGCCGCGGCGAACTGGCAGCCGTCCGGCCATCGCATGGCTCAGCATCCGGCTGCCCTGCAAGGGCCCTAAAAGCGCGTAAGGTCGCTGGCGAATCGCTTTTTTCGCATGAGCGGCGACCACGCTGGCAGACCGTCGACCGATGGCGGATAAACCGCCCACCGCGTCTGCTGATCCCTCATGCTGCTGGGGCCATGTCTTTCTGCTCACATGTATTCAGGCCGTAATCTGCGGCCAAGTAAGAGTTTGCACGGCGGCGTGCGGATCCTTGCCACTGGCCCGAATCGGTTCTGGCATGGCCTTTGCCTCACAGGATTTCCTGTCGCGTTGAGGCCGGCGTGCAGCCCTGTAGAACTGCCCTGGTTGCTTCAGGCGGCAACGGGAGACGTTGGCGAACTACAAACTTTTGTTTGGGAGATGTGTCATGTTGTCTTGGGCACTGATGTTTTTGATCGTGGCGATCGTCGCGGCCGTTTTGGGTTGGGGCGTCATCGCCGGCACCGCCGCCTGGATTGCGAAAGTCCTGTTTGTGGTGTTCCTGATCCTGTTCTTGATTTCGCTGTTCACCGGTCGCGCCCGGGCAGTATGACACGGCGATCGCGATGGCGTGCCATGGGCAGTGCTTCGCCGCCACAAGCGGCGAAGCACTGCCCGTGAGCTTCGCCGGCAGCGGTTTCTCTAGTGGTTTCTGGAACGAACTGCTTGAAGCCACCTGTCGCCGGCCAACCCGGGGCACCGCACTTCCATCGCCGGGGCGCCCCAAGCGCCACACATTCAGCAAAGGCGATACGCCATGAAAATTCTCATCATCCTTGCGGTGATCATCCTGATCATGATCGGGCTGGGTTGGATCACGTTCCGCGGCGGCGGCGATGCGGCCAACGTCCAGATCGAAACGCAGAAGATGAAGGAAGACACCGAAAAAGCCATCGAGAAGGGCAAGGAATTCTTCGACGAAGCCGGCCAGCGCACCCGCGAAGCGGTCGATGAACTGCGCCACGAGGAGACCCCGCCCCATGATCCTGACCCTACTACCGCGCCGCGGTCGCGATAAACCACCGCGTCGTACCTGAACCAACCTATCGGGTACAGCATGTACCGGCCCGGGCCAACAGCCGCTTAGGGCCGGTATTTTTATGCGCCGCGGCTAACAAAAACTCGGGCCGCTATTTCTGGCATTTTGTGGCCCACCCTGGCGGGCTGCCGATCATATTCTAGCATTGCAAAGACTGCAGCAGGCCTGCAGAAGCGGCCAGATTTACCGCCCGGCGACCGTCTTAAGAGTCTTGGCACAAAATCTGCAGTGAAGGGGTGTGCTCGGCTCGCGTGTGGCGCGCCGCGGCCACCTGGCATCCAGTGTTGCCAACCACAGAAAACAGCAAAAAAGGAGTGCAGGCATGATTAACCAGCAAGTCCTCGAGGGGAGCTGGAACGAACTGCGAGGCAAGATTCGCGAGAAGTGGGGCCAGCTCACAAACGACGACCTGCAACAGTTCGACGGTAACGTCGATCAGCTCATCGGCAAGATCCAGCGCAAGACGGGCGAAGCCCGCGAGAAGATCATTCATTTCCTGGAAGGCCTCACCGAGGAAGGCAGTTCGGCCCTAGCCGCCGCAGGTGAGAAGGTCCGCAGCTACGCCCGGCAAACCAGTGAAACGCTGGGCCGCACGTACGAAGGTGTCTCCGAACGCGTCCGCCAGGGTGCCAGCGCCGCCGGCGAGATGGTGCAGCAGCACCCGGCGCGGTCCGTGGGCATGGCGTTCGGAGCGGGTCTGCTGTTGGGAGTGGTGGTTGGATTGCTCGTCCGTTCGCGGTAGTTCCGGCGGGCGAGCGTTGATCACTGGAGCGGCGTCGCGGCGGTGGGTCAACCCTACTGCCGCCGCGGCGCCGCGGTGGCCATCGAGTTGCCCCCAAGTCCGACAAGGAGCCCAACGTGCACGAATCGAATGGGGCTAAGAAAGTCCAGCGCCAAATGGCCCAGGTCCGCGAGGAACTGACCGAAGACGTGCAGGACCTTCGCGCCCGCGTGGAGAATCTCAAAGACTGGCGGGCGTTTGTCCGCAAGCACCCCTGGGCGGTTCTGGCGGGGGCGGCCGTCGTGGGTTACCTGCTCGTGCCGAAGCGCCCGCGGATCATTTACGCCGACGCCGAAACCCTGGCCAAGGTCGCGTCGCAGCAACCGCTCAAAGTCGAGGCCACCCAAAACAACAAACCTGGGCTGATCGGCGGCCTGTTCCGTACGGCCAGCAGCACGGCCTTTCAAGGGCTTATGGCCCTCGCCGGCCAGCAGTTGGGCAATATCGCCAGCCAGGCCGTCTACGGCCGTTTCGGCGCCACCCATCCGGAAGTGCATGGCGACTCGGCCCCGCAAAGTCCCCCCGGGAGGCAAACCCCATGACGCGGCTCGAAACCCCTTCACGGGAAACCAGGCAAACGATTCCCGAGCCGCCGCCGACCCAGCACAGCATGTTCGCCTCGCTGTGGGACAACGTTCAAAACGCGGTGGCCAACAATCCCAAAGTGACCATCGGCATCGGGCTGACCATAGGAGTGGTACTAGGATGGCTCATCAAACGTCGCGGATGAACTACGCTGATGGCGGAAACCTGGACCGCCCCCAGCGGACGTTCGGCAACCTGGGTCACGACGCCGTCGAACTGCTTGAGCTGCAAGCCAAGCTGTTCATGATCGACACCCGCGAAAGTGCCCGCTCGCTGATCTACGGCACCGTAATGCTGCTGGCGGCGGGCGTGTTGATGCTCGCCGGGACGACCGTGATGGCGTTCTCGCTGGCCTGGCTGTTTGCCGACGTGCTCCAGTGGCCTCGACCGCTGGCCTTCCTGACCGCCGGTGGCGCGGTGCTGCTGGTCTGTGCCCTGGTGGGCTGGCTCAGCATCCGCAAGCTGCTCCAGGCGGCCAAGGTCTATCGCCGCTCAGGCCGCGAATTGTCGCGCAACCTCCAGTGGTTTCGCGATGCTTGGAAACGCCCCGGGCGACCGACCATGGTGCCCACGGACAACGACGAAATGTAATCGCCGCAGCGGTTAAATACCGAGGACGCCCAGCCCCATCGGGGCTCGATACCGCCCAAACACATTCAAACCACGTGCGCCTCACGCAGGCGCAACCAGGGAAGGATTCGGACGTACGGCCCGGCAGTACTGGGGGGCACTGCCGACCGTACGCCCGGGCTACCTCCCAAGCTACGACGCAAAAAGTACTTTCTGGCCCATTTCGCAAGGAGCTACACGTGAGTTCAGCAGGCAACGAACGGCGGTCGACGATGAGCACGCCCGGCAACGTTTCGACACGCGCCCAGGGCGGAGGCCAGCGGGGCATTCAGGTGCAGAGCGATTCGATGCAGCCGGTGGACGACTTCGTCCATTACCTCACGGAATACGCTCGTAATAACCCCGGCACCATGGCCCTGTGGTGCCTGGGCATCGGCTTTGTGCTGGGCTGGAAACTCAAGCCCTGGTAACACCTCCCCTCAGAGGTATGGGCTCGTCAGCACATGCGCCCTGTCATTCTCCTCTTGGAAGTGAGTCGGTTCCGCACATGGGCGGTGTAGATGACAAGGCCGAAGCGGCGCAGCCGCGGTCCGTACCCGACGCGACGACCATTGCGGCCCCGTCGGCGGACGAGCTTCAGTACGGCGAAAGTGGTCCGCATTCGCGCCGCGGCAGGGCCATCCGCAATTGGTTCACCCACCTGCGAGAATCGGCCCAGCGGCTGCCTTTTACCACTCCGCCGGCCGAACCGACTCCGGAATCGGTGGCCGAGGGCGACGATAGCCCCGGCCTGGTGCATATCCGTTCGTACTCGCTGTTCTTTCTGGCCCTGCTAGGGCTGTTCTACACGCTGTACTTTGCTCGCGAGATCCTCTTTCCGTTCTCGCTGGCCATGGTGCTGTGCCTGCTGCTGAGGCCGCCGGTGCGCTGGATGGCGAAACGGGGCGTGCCGTATTTTGTGGGCGCGGCGGTGATGGAACTGATCTTCGTCGCCGTGGTGCTGTTCGGCCTGTACCAACTGGTGCAGCCGGCTGGGGCCTGGATGACCAATGCCCCGGCCCATTTGAGCCGTATCGAAGCCAAGCTGCGCCCGATTACCGACTCGCTCCAGAATATCAAGGCCGCTACGGCCAAGGTCGACGCCATTACCGACGGCGACGACTCCGATGGCGCGGTGCCGGTCGTCGCCAAGCAACCCGGCGTGGCGAGCGTGGTGATGACTTCCACCGGCGCCGTGTTGGGCTCGGTGGCGGTCACGCTGGTGCTGCTCTACTTTCTGCTCGCCTCAGGCGATACGTATCTCAACCGGATTGTGGAGATGGTGCCCACCTTCCGCGGCAAACGCGACGCCGTGGAAGTCGCCCGGGCGATTGAGTCGGGCGTATCGAGCTACCTGTTTACCATCACCGTGATCAACGCGTGCTTGGGCGTGGTCGAAGGGTTGGCGATGTGGGCGCTGGGCGTCCCGAACCCGGCCCTGTGGGGATTAATGGCCGCCATCCTCAACTACATACCGTTTCTGGGACCGTTGATCGGCACGGTCATCGTGGGCCTGGTGGCACTGGCCGAGTTTGAAACGATCGGCGCGGCCGCGGTGGTACCACTGGTTTACCTGGGCATTACCACGCTGGAAGGCAATTTCATCACGCCCTCGATCTTTGGCCGCTCAATGAGCCTCAACCCGGTGATGGTGATCATTGGCCTGGTGTTCTGGGGCTGGATCTGGGGGATCGGCGGGGCTCTGTTGGCCGTGCCGTTTCTGGCCGCGGCCAAAATTGCCTGCGATCGCTTGGAACGGCTGCAACCGCTCGGCCGATTCCTGGGCGGGTAACCCGCCCGCTGGGAAGTGGCCCCATTTCGCTGCTGCTTCGGCCCCGGCACGCTCACGCGCTACCGGCGCGTCCCGCACGCCCCGTTCTTGATGGCTGTCCGCTTCCGATTAGCCTGGAAGTTTCCGATTGGCCCGGAGGGAACGAATTTTTGGGCCAACCTCCCCGGGGGGCGACGATGCCCGGCGCCATTTCACATGGAATAATAGGTGGGTAGCCGCTGGCCGGTTACCCTGGCGGTGGCCGCGCGGTGCCCGGGGGATCAGGAAGTCGCCGCGTCCCCCACCCTTGACAGGGCTCCGTAAACGCCCGCACACTCAGCAGATTATTGAGCTCTGCGCCGCCCACCAATCAGGCGAATCATGGGCGCCAGGATTCACAAGCCGCTCCAGCGGCGGACGTGGCGCGCCCAACCAGGCGTATTTGCAAGCAGCCGACCGTCAGGATTGCTCCGCCTTGCCGGTCGTTTGATGGGAGTCATTCACGATGTCCTGCAATATTACCGATTCGACGCAGTCCGAGGATTTCTCGTCGTACGATCCGGACCAGAACGAGGTGGATACGCCCTGGACGGATTCGGACGAAGACGTGGTTGCTAGCCCCACCTCGGAGGGAGAAGGCGAAGACGACTTCGACGATTTCGACGAAGACTTCGACGAGGATTTTGAAGAAACGCTCGACGAGGAGTTCGAGCGCGAATTGCGCGAGAAATTCGGCGACGACGATGAGGACGCCGAAGACGAAGACATGGATGAGAACTTCGGCACCGACGACGACGTCGACCTGGACGATGAGGACGAGGATGTCGATGACCTCGTCGGTGACGAGGACTAAGCGCTAACAGCCACCGATCACCGCCGCTGCCGCGCAGGTGGTAGCCGCCTGCCAGGCAGCGGCGCTACGATCACTCGCGATAATCGTCTTTATCGCCCACCTGGGACATCGATCGGTGGAAACGCTCAAAGAGGTCCGGGTGGTACTTCCGGAGCTGGCTTAGCTCGGTCGCCGTGTTCATGTACTGCCGCGCGGCGACCACCAGCCGTTCCCAATCGGCCGGAGTCACAACATAGCCCTGGATCAGCGGCTCGTTGGTGATCGATACCAGCCGGGCCGCGGCCGTATGGCTGTAACGGTAGCTCGAAGCGTCGGGTTCGGGCCGGTAACGTTGATCGGCCAGCAGCGGCACCAGGTACGGCGCGCGGTTGGGCGAGTAGCGGTTGGTCACGCCCACCACCACCGCCTGATAGCGCGTCGAGGGCGCGCCTTCGAGCGGCTCGTTCTCCAGCACGCTGAGCAACTGGCGCTGCTGCTCCGGCTCACCCCAATCGGCGACGAGCGCCGCGGCCGAGGCCCATTCTTCGTGCGGGGCATCCTCAGAAGCCAACAGGGCCAAGGCACGCTTCACGGCCGCCGGCACCACCGGGTGCGAGGCGTCGTCGATCACCCGCTCGGCCAGGCAAACCGCAAAGGGCCGGCCTTCGGCAAGCAGCGTTTCGAGGACCTGCAGGTCCTCCGGGTGTTGGCCGCTGCTGATACGGCGCACCAGGGTTTCGTAATCTTTCGGGATCGCCGGCCTGGCGAAGGCCGCGGCCAGTTGCTTCCAGACCTCGGCCGACGGCCTGGGCCGCACGCGATACGTCCGCAGGTTGTGTTCGTGAATCGGGATCGGCTCGCCGAAGTTGTACGAGTACATCTCCTCGAGCACCTTGGTCACCGGCCAGCGGTCGTACTCCAACCGGTAGAGCGCGGCGAAGGTGCCGGTGCGGTGGCGCCCGCCCACGCAGTGCACAGCCACCGGCAGATTGGCCGGATCGTCCAGCAGTTTGAAGTAGGCTTCAAAGTATGCCGGCGGCAGCCAGGGCCAGTACACTTCGCCGCCGAGCTGCCAGTGGACGAATCGCCGATCCAGGTCCTCGACGTAATCGGACTCGAAGGGACCATCCGGCTCCTTGAAATCGAGCCAGGTCTTCAGGCGGCTGTCGTCGCGGCGCAGACAAACGATGGTCTTCACGCCGTGATAGTTGACCAGGTGCCGGATGCCCCACTTGGTAGGTTGGGCGCTGCGGTACAGGGCGCCATCGGCCACCGCGTCGAAACGTTTCAGATGGTAGCGCCACAGGCCCTGGTAAAGTCCCACGACCCCGCCCACCAGCGCAATCGCGAGCACGACCGCGATGCAGCGGCGCATCGTTATTCTTGGCAATTTCACCGGCTTGCTGATCAAAGGAGCATCCTGCCAGGCGGCCATGGCCGCGATCTGTATCCTACTTGTACCGTCCATCCTGGTGCGGGCGAGTGTTTGCGGGAGTCGTCGCCGTGCCGGCAGTCCGCCAGGTAGCGCACCAGAATCCAGGAATGTTGGTTCTATAACATGGCCGGCAGGCCGCTGATCCTGGCCAGCCGCCGTTCCAGGTTCCGTACATACCAGTTGCCGAGCAGATGCTCGCAGGCGTAACCGGCCAGCTTGGCAACCCGCCGCCCGACATACCGCGGCCGCAGATGATACCGCGCCCAGCTTTGCGAACGCGCCAGCGAACGCCGCGTGGCGGCGACATTGCTCCGATCGATCGTGCCACCTGCCCTCTCGCTGCACCGCAGCAGCACCTGCTGGTTGGGGTGATCGTCGGACGAGAACACATGCTGCACCTGAAACCCTGTCTGCTCGGTCATCGACCGCAGGGTAGCAGGCGTGAAGTTGTGCACATGTGCGAAGTGGAACAGCTTCTCGAAGCTGGCCGGCGGCGCCGCCAGGTTCGGGCACTCGATGTATAACTGCCCCGTGGGCTTGAGCAGCCGGCGGATGTGGCTCAACGCCCGCCGTGGACTGTTGAAGTGCTCGATCACGTGAACCAGCAGCACCAGGTCATACCGCGGTTCCGGCGGCACGTCGTACAGGTCGGCTACCTCGACCGGCGCCAAGAGCCGCTTGCGGCTGTACACGATGAAGTCGCGCCCCGGGTCGATGCCCTCGGCATCGTATCCGGCACACTGGAACGCCTTGACCGTGCAGCCGATGCCGGCACCCACCTCGAGCACCTTGGCATTCTGCGGAATCCAGGGACGCAGGCGTTTGAGGATCCGCTGGCCGTTACGCCACGCCCGCATCACCCGCCGCGGCGAGGGCACGGTTTCGCCGTGGTACGCGCGGCGGTACTGCCAGGCGTAGAAGTCGGCCAACTGCACGTCACTGGGAATCTCGGCGTGGCACACCAGACCGCACTCCAGGCACATCGCCGTGGTCAGCGGCTGGCCGTTGCGGTCATAATGGGCAATCAGTTCAAACCGTCCGCAGCCGCACAGGTCGCAGCGCTTGCTGGCACCCTGGGGGCGAACGGTCGGACGAGCGGTATTGAGTACTTGGAGCAACATTGTTTACCGCTCCAGCGGTGCAACCAGTTTTCGTCCTGCGCACGCCAAGGACCAAATCCCAACTGGCCGGGTGTCTGCCCACCGCAGGGTTGAAGTTCGAACCAGACTGCGTAACCCCAAGTACGCTGTCATCCCTGCTGCCACGCCGGTCAAAGCGGCAAAGGCGTGCAACAGTAGCGAGCCGCTGGCGGAAACGTCAACGCGAGATCATCGATTTTCGCACAGCCAGTGGTCATAAATCCCCCCAGACGCTTGGGGTAGGGGCCTGAATGCCCGCAAATGGTCCGCCAGCATTGCTAGCACAGCAAGCAGGAAACGTGCAGCCAGGAACCGTCAGGCAGCCATCAATGCTGCGGCTGCATCGGGCCGTCGGTCGAACCTGCCGGGGATTCCAACGCGGCCGGAAGTTGGGGCGGTGCCTGGCCGGTTTCGCGATCCACCCGTTCCACGTTGACGCGCGGCTGCTGGGCCTCGTGCCAGCCTCGGGTGAAATAGTCGGCCAGCGTCAGGCTGGCACCGATAAACGCCCATACGATGCCCGCCACCGCCACGATCCGGATGATCGCCGTGCGGTACCACAGGTGCATGAAGAACAGCATGATCAGCACCGCTTTGAAGGCGGCAATGGACATCGCCAGGGCCAGGTTCATCCAGTCCTCGGGCAGTTTGATCTCGGCGATCAGGATCGTCACGCCCAGCAGTACCACCAGAACGACGAAGACGATCCAGTACGTGGCCAGGCTTGGATGCGCTTCCTTCATGGTGAACTCACCGCCGGGCGTCAGGCGACCAGGTAAAGCAACGGAAACAGAAAGATCCACACGATATCGACAAAGTGCCAGTACAACCCCGTGACTTCCACCGGCGTGTAATACTCGGAGTGGAACGTCCCCCGGATCGCCAGCACCAGTACCGTAATGAAGATACCCAATCCGATCACCATGTGCAGGGCGTGAAAGCCGGTCATGGCAAAGTACACGGCAAAGAACAGCTCCACGTGCCGTGCCCGGCTGGAGTCGGCAAAGGCTTCGTCGTACGGATGGCGCAACTGGAAACCGCTGCCAGGCACCAGTCCTTCTTCAAACTTGTGCGAATACTCCACGGCTTTGATCACGAGAAACACCGTGCCCAGCGCGATGGTGGCCACCAATAGCCAGACGAGTTGTTTCTGGCGATTCAGTTGCGCGGCGCGGACTGATAGCGCCACCGTAAGACTGCTGAGCAGCAACACCGTGGTGTTGATGGTGCCGAGCACGAGATCCAGGTGGCGGCTGCCTTCGTGGAACGCCTCGGGGTACAGGTAGCGGTAGATGGTGTACACCGCGAACAGCCCGCTGAAGAACATCACCTCGGTGACCAGAAACAGCCACATGCCCAGGTTCGCCGTGACGAACTGCTGCTCGGCGTTGTCGAAATGGTGGGCGACATGCGCGTTCATGGGGTGGTGACCTTCTCTCGAGGCGGCTGTGCCGGGTGCCACTCGCCCTGCCGTCGGCGGCGGATCTTCTCTTGCCGCAGGGTGTCGCCTTCGCCATCGCCCAGCGGTGGGTAGTTGTACGCCGGTTCGCGCACGATCGGCGTCTCGAGGAAATTGCTGGTGGGCGGCGGCGAGGGCGTGGTCCATTCCAGCCCGGTGGCCAGCCACGGATTGTCGCCGGCCGGTTGGCCGTACCGCAGCGACCACAGCAGATAGCCCAGCGGGAAGAGGTAGCCGATCCCCAGGATCGAAGCTCCCGCCGACGACATCACGTTGAGCACCTGAAACTCGTCGGCGTAGAAGTGATACCGCCGCGGCATGCCCAGGTAGCCCAGGATGAATTGCGGGAAGAACGTCAGGTTAAAGCCCACAAAGATGAGGATCGCGGAGATGCGGCCCCAGCTTTCCGGATATCGCTTACCGGTCATCTTGGGCCACCAGTAATGGATGCCGCCCAGGTACGCCATCACGGAGCCGCCGACCATGATGTAATGAAAGTGCGCGACGACGAAGTACGTATCGTGCACGTGGACGTCGACAGCCAGCGTGGCCAGAAAGATGCCGGTCAGCCCACCCATCGTAAACAAGCCGATAAAGCCCAGCGCGTACAGCATCGGCGTATCGAAGTGGATGGAGCCTTTGTACAAGGTGGCCGTCCAGTTGAAGACCTTCACCGCCGAGGGCACTGCCACGAACATGCTCAAGAACGAAAAGATCATGCCTGCCGTGGCCGACTGGCCGCTGACAAACATGTGGTGCCCCCACACCAGAAAGCCCAGCACGGCAATCGCCAGGCTGGAAAAGGCGATGAAGGCATAGCCGAAGATGCGTTTGCGTGAGAAGCAGGCGATGATCTCGCTGACCACGCCCTGGGCGGGAATCAGCATGATGTACACGGCCGGATGCGAATAGAACCAGAACAGGTGCTGAAACAGCAGCGGGTCGCCGCCCAGAGTCGGGTCAAAGATCCCCAGGTGAAAGAATCGCTCCAGCCCGACCAGCACGATGGCGATGGCCAGCACCGGCGTCCCCAGCAGGATGATCAGGCTCGTGGCGTACATCGCCCACACAAACAGCGGCATCCGGAACCAGGTCATGCCCGGCGCTCGCATCGTGTGCGTGGTGGCGATGAAGTTCAGCCCTGTCATGATCGACGAGAAGCCCGCGATGAACGCGCCCACCGCCGCCAACAGCACCTGGCTGTTCGCATACGTGCTGCTGTAGGGCGTGTAGAACGTCCAGCCGGTATCCACGCCGCCGGCCAGGATGGCGATGATCGAAATGATCCCGCCGAGCATGAACACGTACCAGCTCATCAGGTTGAGCTTGGGGAAGGCCAAGTCGCGGGCACCGATCATCATCGGCAAGAAGAAGTTCCCCAGCACCGCCGGAATCGCCGGCACCAGGAAAAAGAAGATCATGATGATGCCGTGCAGCGTGAACAGCTTGTTGTAGTTCTCGGAGAGAACCAGGTCGCCCTTGGGCGTCATCAGCTCCAGCCGGAACAGCACCGCCGCGGCCCCGCCCACCAAGAAAAACAGTGTGATCGAGATCAGGTACAAGATCGCGATCCGCTTGTGATCCTTGGTGAGGAACCACGACCAGATGCTGTAATCGGCGTTGAGGTAGTTGCGTGGTACCGTTTCAGCCATGGCTGGACTTTGTCTGAAGGTTTAGGGGCACGGCCGATACCGCAGCGCGGGCGGCGGCCGATCGCACCTGGGCAATCTGCTTACTCGGGCGATTGGTTCCGTGGCTGCTGCTCCTGGCGTTCAGGTTGCTGCGGGCTTGGGCCGCCCGGTGGATTCTCGCGCGGCGGACTGCTGCCCGGTTCACTGTTGCCCGATTCACTGGGGGCTTGGTCCTCGGGTGCGGCTGCGTCCGGCGCTGCGCCCTGTTGTGAGGCCCGCTCCTCAGCGCGGCCCGCGGAAACCGACTCCAGGTAGGCCATGATCAGCAGGATCTCTTCCTCGGTGATCTGCGGATAAGGCGGCATCACGGCCTGATACCCGGCCACCACGTCGTCATCGGGATTGCGGATCGAATTGCGGAAGTACTTAAGATCGGCGGTCACCGTTCGACCATCGACCGTCGTCACCTGGCTGCCCAGCAGGTTTGTCAGCGGCGGACCGCGCCGATCCTCGCTTTGCACGTGGCAATCGTTGCAGCGGTACTGCTGAAACAATCTCCGGCCGCGGGAAGCCGGCGGCTCCTCCTCGTCGTCTTCCAGCCACTGGGCGTACTGTTCCGGCGTTTGCACAATGACGCTGCCGATCATCCGCGAGTGATCCGTGCCGCAGTACTCGGCACAAAACAGGTGGTACGTGCCTGTCTGCGTCGGCTCGAACCATTGCACCGTGTAGCGGCCGGGCAGCACGTCCATCTTGCTGCGGAAGGCCGGGATATAAAAACTGTGGATCATGTCCTCGCTGATCATCGTCAGCACCACCGGCCGGCCGGTGGGCACGTGCAGCGAGTTGATCTCCCGGCGGCCACCCTCGTGCTGCACCTTCCACATCCACTGTTTGCCGACGACATAGATGCGCAGCGGGTCCGCCGGTTCTTGCCGCTGATCGAAGAAGATGGCAGCGCCCCAGAAGAACGAGCCCATCACGATCGCCAGCGGCGGCAACATCCAGCCGATCTCGATCATCAAGAGCCGCTTGTGCGAGACATGGATCCGCCGGTTCAGCCGAGCCGTGCTGCGATAGCGGACCATAAAGGTCACAATCACCGCGCAGATCAGCAGCGTGAAGAAAACCGTCATGCCCACCAGCGAATAGTACAGCCAATCGACCTCCGCGGCGGTGCTGGTCGCCTGCGGGGGAGAGAAGGTGAACTCGCGCTGGTAATCGCGTTCCATGGCTGTCTACGACATCTCAAGTGGAAGGGGTGCCTTCGCCCGGCAAAGGGTTCTCGTTGCCGTCCGCGGATTCCGCCGCTGCCGCATCGGGCGGGTGAGGTTCCTCGTGTGACTCGCGCCGTTCGCGGCGCAGCATCCAGACGACGCTGGCGGCCAGAATCAGCACGGTGCTGATGCCCAGGCCTTTGAGCAGCCCATGCACGGCAAAGCTGAATTTGCCGATCTTGGGGTTGTACTGGTAGCACAGCAGCAGCACCTGGTCGGTCACGGAGCCGATGCGGTTGTTGGAAGCTTCGACCAGGGCCAGCCGCAGATCGCGGACGGCGAACTCCACGCCGTTCAGATAGCGCGATACGCGGCCCTCCGGCGTGAGGATCACCAGGCCGGCCGCATGGGCGTACTGATCCAGGTCGTCGTCAAACGCCACGCGGAACCCCACCGACTCGACCAGGGCGTTGATCGCATCGGCCTGGCCCACCAGAAAGTACCAACCCTCGATGGCCGATGGCTGTTCGTACAACGTGAGCGCCGTACGCCGGGCAGCCTTGGCTTCGCTGGCCGGCTCGCGCGGATCGAAGCTGATGGTCAGAATGTCGAACGCTTGCCCGACCTTGAGTTCCATTGCCCTCAGCGTGCGCAGCAGCCCCGCCGTGGTCATCTTGCACAGCCGAGGACAGCGGTAATAAACCAGGTTCAGCACCACCGGTCGCCCGCGGAAGAGCTGCCGCAACTGCACCGGCTGATCGTCGGCATCGCGGAACCACAGGTCTAGCGGCACCTCGGCGCCCGGCCGCTGGGTGATCGTTACGTCGTCGAGCAGTTTGCCGGTCATGGACGCAACTTGCGCCGCGGCCGAGCCGGACCATACGCTCAGCCATGCCGCCACCAAAGCGGCCAAGCCCGCTCGCCGCGCTAACGCGCCCGCGAGGAAACCGGCTGAGCGATCGACAGGGCTACCGCGAGCCATCGCTTGCTCCTTGGTCCGAGGCGTTCTCCGAACTTTCGCCCCAGGGCTGAAACCCCCGCTCGGCGATCACGCCGATCGCCCGATCGATCGGAATTCTGGCGATCGCCGGCTCGCGCTGAACCCAGCCGTAACTTTGCAGGATCTGCCGCATAGCTCGCCGTTGACGCTGCGTTTCCACGGCCAGGTTGGGCGTCTCGGGGGCTTCAAACAACTGCAATGCCGCGCGCGATGCGTCCTCCCCCTCGCGTGACGTGGTGAAATGACGGGCAAATTCCACCATCAACCACACCGAAACCAGGATCCCAAACATCATCAACACGACCAGGCCAACCGCGGACAGCAGAATGCCCCTGGTGTTGGCATGCAGGTCCTCGTGGCCGCGCTCGACGACTTCCGGCGGCGGATCGTGCGTGGTCGCATCGCCGAAAAGCTGCGGAACCTCGGTGGATGATTCTTCTCGTTCGTCCATGGCTTAGCGCGTCGCGTTTCTTGGTGGTTGCTTGGCCGATCGGTTCATGAATGGTTGCGGTCGATGCCTTGTGCCGTTACACGATGCTAGGACTGCAGCGGCGGTTCGATCGCGTCGGCGCCTGCGTAGTTGCGGAACGGCTCCAGCCGCGGACGCAGGTTGCGAATGAACTCGGCCAGCCACAGCCCGCCGATTCCCAGCGGCGTCACCAGGTAGAGCCAGTTGAGGCCGAACTTGGGTCCATACCACGATGGAGCCACGGTCCAGTAATCGCCCGCCAACCGCATCAGCAGAACCAACAGTGCCACGATCATCAGCCGCCGCGGGGCTTGTTTGATGTCGCGGAACAGCAGCAAGAACACCGGCAGGGCAAAGTGGAACAGCAGCACCACGACGATCAATGCTTCCCAACCGCCCGACTGACGTTCCTGGTACCAGACCACTTCGTCGGGCAGGTTGCCCATCCAGATGATGAGGAACTGGCCAAACATCAGGTACGTCCACACCATCACGAAGGCCAGCAGCAGGTTGCCCAGGTCGTTGAGCACCCAGGCAGGCTCCTCGGCCACCACGGTGATCTGCCGGGGCAACGTGGCGGCCAAGAGCGCGGAGAAGGCCATGCCGGCCACACCGGCGCCGGCCAGGATGATGCCGCCGAACATGGTTGACTTGAAGAACGGGTCGAGCGACATCAGCCAGTCGAGGGCGGCATAAGTCACCGTCAGCACCAGCGCTACCATGCCGCCGGCCGCCACCTTGCTGAGCCGCTGATGCTCGGCCGTGTTGATCCGCCCCCGGTCTGAAACCGTTCGCCATGAAAGCACCATGGCAAACGCAATCCAGATGACAAAGTAGGCGACCGTGCGGCCGACGAAGAACGGCTCGTTGTAATACACCCGCCGGCTTTCGTTCAGTGGGTAAGCGCTTACCCACGCGGGATCGGCCCAAGGATAGATCGACCGCAGCCCAAGAATCACCGGCACAAACAACAAGGCCAAGAGCGGCAACGTGCGGGCAGCCGCATCGAAGATGGGCCGCGTAGCCGTTCCCCATTGGCCGCCGGCCAGGTGATACAGCATCGCCAGGCCCAGAGAGCCCAGCGCAATCTGCCACCACGGCAGGTAACCAAACAGCCACGCCCGATAAAAGGTTTCGCGATCGATGAACCAGCCGATGACCGCCAGCGCAAGCCCGACCACGCCCACGGTCAAGGCCACCGTGGAAGTCCGACGGAGTGCGTGATCGACGGGTTCAAAGCGTGTCATGGCTTGCGGTGTCCTTCAACGTCGTTGGCTGCCTTGTCGGCCAGGCGTGCCTTGCTCCGTTCAACCTTGCGGCGGCTGCGCTTGCGATGTCTGTTTTTCGAGCTCTTGTTGAACGCTCTCTGGCAAACGATCCACCAGCGCGTACTGGCTGAATTGCAGCGCCCTGATGTACGCCGAGATCCGCCAGCGGTCGGACGCATCGACCAGGTTGCGATGTGCCGGCATGCGGCCGCGGCCGTTGGTGATCACGTCGTAGAAGTAGCCCAGCGGTACGTTCCGCAACCGGTCACTATGGAACGTCGGCGGGAACGGATACCCGCGCTGCGGCACGCGGCCGTTCCCGCTGCCGATCAGGTCGTGACAATGCGAACAGAAGATCTCGTAGCGTTGCCGTCCGCGTTCCAGCAGGGCCTGCATGTTTTGCCCCTCGGTAATCGATTGCGGCAAGTCACTGACCAGTTGACCTTCGTCGTTGCGGCCGGTGGCTTGCACGCTGTCGTACAGGGCCGCCTGTTCGATGCTGTGTCCTCGGGCAACCGTGCCGGGCACCGGCTGCCGCGCGCCGGAAATACGGTTAGGCAGGGGGCTCGCTTCCAGCGGATCGATCCGCGGCTGTTCTTCCATGTCCTGATAGCAACCACCGGCCACGGCCAACAGCACGGCGATCCACAGCGGCGCAAACCATCTGCCGACCGCCGCGCTTGGCCCTTGGCGATGCGGCCGTTTCCTGCCGCGAACAGGGGTTGCTTGCGTCGTGCCCATCACACCCACGGCACCTCGTAAATGGCCATTGGCTTCAAACTTTCGAGCAGCTCCCGCGTGCGGGTTTCGTGGAACTGCGGATCATCGGCCCGGATGACCAGGAAGAAACGATCGGTACTGGCGTAGTTGGCAAACTCCGGCACGTTGAACAGCGGATGATGGGGCTGCGGCAAACCGTTCAGGGCCAACATGCCCAGTACCGCAAATAACGCCGCCACCAGGATCGTGCACTCGAAGGTGATCGGGATGAACGCCGGCCAACTGTTCAAGGGGCGGCCGCCGATATTGAGTGGGTACTCCACGGCCGCCACCCAGTACTGCAAGCAGTAGCCGCCGATCCCGCCCAGGAACGCTCCGATCAACACCAGCAGCGGCAGCCGCGAACGCGTAAACCCCAGCGACTCCGACAGGCCTTCGACCGGGTAAGGCGAGTAGGCTTCCACCCGGACATAACCTTGCTCGTGCACCGTGCGCGCAGCGGCTACCAGGTCCTCCGGTTCGGTGAACTCGGCAAGCAAACCGAAATAGGGTTGAAGCGGTACCACTGCCTGAAAACCTTGTATGCGAACGATCGATGGATTGAAGTTCTCTTGAATGGCGTCAGGACGACTCTGGCGGACGGTCCTCCTCAGGCGATGCATCCGGCGGCGTGCCGCCTTCCTGACCAACCGGCGGTTCATGCAGGGGTGGGGCCGCATGCTGCTGCCCGTGGCCTTCTTGGTCGTGTTCTTCGACCAGTTCGCGCATCTCGGCGATCGAGATCATCGGCAAGAAGCGGATGAACAAGAACAGCAGCGACACAAACAGGCCGATCGTGCCCAGATACAGCGCCCAATCCCAGAACGTGGGCGAGTACATGCCCCAGGACGACGGCAAATGGTCACGGTGCAGGCTCACCACCACGATGATGAACCGCTCCAGCCACATGCCGACGTTGATCACCAGCGAAATGAAGAACAGAGCAATCGGCGTGCGGCGCACCCGGCGGAACCACAGCGCCTGCGGAATCACGATGTTGCAGACGATGAGCGACCAATAGGCCGGCGCGTACGGTCCGGTAAAGCGGTTGGTGAAGACGTACGTTTCAAACGCATGGCCGCTGTACCAGGCCATGAAGGCTTCCATCAAGTAGCCGTACGCCACCACAAGGCCGCTGGCCAGCATCACCTTGGCCGAGTTGTCCAGGTGCCGATCGGTGATGAAGTCTTGCAGGCCGTACGCCGCTCGCAGCGGGATCGCCAGGGTGAACACCATGGCAAAGCCCGAGTAAATGGCTCCGGCCACGAAGTACGGCGGAAAGATCGTCTCGTGCCAGCCCGGCACAATGCCTACGGCGAAGTCGAAACTCACGATCGTATGCACCGACACCACCAGCGGCGTGGCCAGTCCGGCCAGCAGCAGGTAGGCGTCCTGGTACCGCCGCCAGTGCCGCGACGAGCCCCGCCATCCCATCGCCAGGATGCCGTAGATCACCTTCGCGCCCCAGCGGTGAGCCCGATCGCGGAGCGTGGCAAAGTCGGGAATCAGGCCCATGTACCAGAACAGCAGCGACACGGTGAAATACGTGGCCACCGCAAAGAAGTCCCACATCAACGGGCTGCGGAACTGCGGCCACACGCCGGTCGTGGCAGGGTAGGGCACCAGGAAGTAAAAGAACTGCGGCCGGCCCAGGTGCAGCAACGGAAACAAGCCGGCGCAGGCCACGGCGAAGATCGTCATCGCCTCGGCAAATCGGTTGATCGACGTCCGCCATTGCTGCTTGAGCAACAGCAGAATGGCCGAGATCAGCGTGCCCGCGTGACCAATCCCGATCCACCACACAAAGTTGACGATCGCAAAGCCCCAGGCGACCGGAATGTTAAGGCCCCAGATCCCGATCCCGGCAATGAACAAATAGGTAATGCCCAAGAGCAACAGCATCACGCCGATGAAGCCGACGATAAACCCGATCCACCAGCCGGTCGACGTGTGCCGAGTCAGCACGATGGTGCTGATCTTCTCGGTCACCGACAACAGGCTGTGGCCTGGTCTGAGCACCGGCGGCCGGTGGATCTCGTGATGTTGCTCCGGCTGTTGGCTCATGCTCGTGCGACCTGAGTGGAGGACACCTGGCGGTTCAAGCATCGTGGGAATCGCAGGGCCATTGGGGCACGCGACTCCCGGGGAAATCGCTACGTCGCTTCTTCGTTCGCTTCGTCGATCAAGCTCGGATTGGGATTGCGGACGATGGCCCAGTACGTGGTGCGGGGCCGCGTATTCAACTCGCCCAGCAGTTCGTAGTTCAGCGGGTGATTGCGCGCCTCTGAGACCGGGCTGCTCGGCGTGTTCAAGTCGCCAAACGTAATCGCCCTGGTGGGGCAAACCTGCTGGCAGGCCGTTTGAACTGAGATGCCGTGGGCTGCCTGATGCGGCGTCGTGCTGTTCTGGTTGGCGCCGTTTTGAGCAGCGTTGTCTGGGCTGGAATCACCGCGCTGGCCAGACGCCTGGCCGGCGTGTTGCCCGCCATCGAGCGCGGCCATCTTGGCTTCGATCCTGGCGGCGTTCAGACGCTGCACGCAGTACGTGCATTTCTCCATCACGCCGGTGGTGCGGATGGTCACATCGGGATTCTGCAACAGTTGCAGCACCGGCAACTCGCGGAGGTCGCCGGTGTAGTTGAAGTAATTGAACCGCCGCACCTTGTAAGGGCAGTTGTTGGAGCAGTACCGCGTGCCCACGCAGCGGTTGTAGGTCATCTCGTTGAGACCTTCCTTGCTGTGCGTGGTGGCCGCCACGGGGCAAACCACCTCGCACGGCGCGTTCTCGCAGTGCATGCAGGGCAGCGGCTGGAAGCTGGGTCCGATGGGGTTAGCCGCATCGCCGGCGTAGTACGCATCGATGCGAAGCCAGTGCATCTCGCGGCCGCGGATGACTTCTTCCTTGCCCACGACCGGGATGTTGTTCTCGGCCTGGCAAGCCACCACGCAGGCGTTGCACCCGGTGCAGGCGTTCTGATCGATCACCATCGCCCACTTGTAGCGGTGCTGCTCCAGATCATCGCTGTAATCCCACTCGGGGTAAGCGGTCGGTACCGGTGGAGCGTGGCCATCTTCGCCGTGGTGGCCATTGCCATTGGCTTCCCCACGCTTCCACGGCCGCGCCTGCCATACCGCATGACCGGGATGCACAAAGTGCGGATGACGCGGTTGGGCATTGAGTTCGGACAGCGTGCCTTCGCGGATGATGTGCCGTTCTTCCAGCTCCTTGGGATCGATCAGGTGATGATGAACGGTTGTCGCCAGCGGATACTTTGTGCCGAGCTTGCGTAACTGCACGCCGTGCACAAACCACAGGGCATCGCTGGTGCGGAAGGGGTAAACATCAAAGCCCTGGCGGCTGCCTACGCGGCCTGCGTTCCGGCGGCCATAACCCAGCGTGACCGTAATCGTCCGCGGCGGCTGACCCGGCAACAGCAGGACCGGCACCTGCAAGGTGCGCGAACCGGCTGAGAGCTCGACCAAATCGCCGGTCGTCAATCCGGCCGCCTCGGCATCCTGGGGCGACAGCAGCGCCGCATTATCCCAGGTGAGCTTTGTCAGCGGCTTGGGCAACTCTTGCAGCCAGGCGTTGTTGGCAAAGCGGCCATCCCACACGCAGGGGTCCGGACGAATCACCACGTCGTACGCGCCGCTTCCGCTGGTGTTGTTGGCCTGGCCGGCTGTGCTCTCGGCCTGCGCGGTGGAATTGTTCTGGGCTTCGCTCAGCGCCGTAGCAAAGTCGCTGCGCAGCGTTACGCTTTGCGGCTCGCCGGTGCTGCCTTCCACGGTGCCGCGGTGCAGAGTTTCGTACCACCAGCGTTCAAAGTCGTCGGTCCCGCTGCGCTGCCGCCAATATGCACGCACGATCTCATAGTCGGTGCGGTCGGCTTCGCCCAGCAGATGCGCCAGCAGCTGGTGTACGGTCCAACCTTCGTACAGCGGCTCCAGTAGCGGCTGCACGATCGAAGCGGTGCCGTCCTCGGCCACCAGGTCGCTCCAGCCCTCCAGAAAATGGTTCCGCGGCACGTGCCACAGGCAGCGGCGCGAGGTTTCATCGCGATACAAGCTGAGGTGGCAACTGAAGGGCACCTGGACCAACGCCCCGGCAAAGTCGATATCGGCCGGGGCATCGTACACTGGGTTCCCGCCGATGATCAGCAGCGTTTGGACGTCGCCGGCTTCCATCGCCTCGACCAGCGATCGCAGCGATTGGACCGGGTTATTTCCAGTTCCCTGGGCAGCTTTCAGGTTGCGAAGTGGCTGCGGGTAATACGTTACCGTGGTGCCGATCGCCCCCAGCTGCTGGTTCATGGCCGCGGCCAATGCTTGAATGCGTGGCGGCAGGTGCTCGCCGGCGACAATCAGGGCAGCCTGATCATCCGACAAGCGCTCACGGCGCAGATCTTCTGCCACAGCCTGCAGCCACCGCTGCGGCACTTCTGACGGCGGCAAACCTGGCGGCCGCTGCACCTGGACGCCAAGCTGCTCGGCCAGATCGAAAGCAAACGCCTCCAACTGCGCCAGGTGACGGCTCAAGCAGTGGTCGGCCTTGGCACCGGTGAGGCTGGGCGTGGTTTGCACCGCGTACAGCCGGTTCATCGTCCACCGACCCGCCCGATCGGCCGGAAGCCGCCGACCGTGCATGAAGTCGTCGGCATACCGCACCGGGTACCAGCCGGAGGCCAAGAAGTCGGCATCCAGCGACAGCACCACGTCGGCCATGTCCAAGCGGTAGACCGGGGCCAGCGTGGCGGCCTCTTCGCCAAACGCCAGTTCCAACGCCGCTTCGCGCTGTCCGCAGCGGACCGGGTCCCAAACGTGCAGCCGCATCTCCGGGAACGCTTCTGCCAGGCGATTGAGTTGATCGGCCAGCGTCGGCGAGAGGACCGGCTCGATCAGGATTCGCAAACCGGCACCTTGGTTCTGCAACAAGCTGTCGCGTTCCGCGGCCAGGTTCTCGGCAAAGTTGCGGCTGGTGGCGATTTGATTGCGGCGATAGGCGGTCTGCGAACGGTCGGGATCGTACAAGCCCAGGATGGCGGCCTGCGTGAACGCGTCGCTCGCACCACGGCTCGCGGGGTGATCGGGGTTGCCTTCGATCTTGGTGGGGCGGCCCTCATGACTTTCGACCAGCAGGCCCAGCACGTTTCCCGCCACCGCTGCCGCCGTGGCATAGTACAGCGGCTTGCCCGGCACGATCTCCTCAGGCGTTTGCACGTAAGGAACGATTGCATCGGCCGGTTCTTCGCTACAGCCGCTCAATCCGGCCAGGGCCAGCGACGCCCCCATCAGTTGCAGAAACTGCCGCCGCGATGTGCCCTGGCTCAACAGGTTGTGCTGCTGCGGGAACTGGCGGCTCAGGTACGCCTGGAATGCCTCGCTGCCGGCCAGCTCTTCCAAGCTGCGCCACCATTGCTTGCCGCGTTGGCCGCCCAGGCGTTTGCGCATCGCGGCCAGTTCGTGTGCATCTTTTCTGGGCATCGTATGACCAGCAGCAGGAACGTTGGCAGAGCAGTTACCGAACGTGATTCATCAACAATCCGCATCAAGCCAAAGACGGCGATCTAACTCATTGAAAAAGCACATTCATAAGCTTCACGAACTTGATGTCGGGAACTATCAATCGACCGTCAACGGTGACACACCGAGCAGTTGGTTTCCGATTCCAGCTTGTATTCCTTGGCCAGGATCTCGCGCAGTTTGAACACCAGGTCGGGGCTTTCCGGATCAAGCTGCGGATGGTTCTGTTGCAAGTAGGCGTTGAACTCCTCGGTGCCCACCAGCTCCTCCAGGCTTTCCATCCGGAAGACAAACTCCTTGGGGCGGACATGCTTGGCCGGGTGCCGGTGGCATTCCAAGCACCACTCCATGTGCAGCGAGTATTCGCGCCACGTGAGCGGCATCTGGTCCACGCGACCATGACAGCTGGAGCAGCCGATGCCCTTGCCGATGTGAATGCCGTGGTGAAAGTAGGCGAAATCGGGCACGTCGTGCACGCGATTCCAGCGCAGCGGCACGTCGTCGCGGTAGCTGGTTCGAACCAGCTCCAGCATCGGCTGATCGTTGAACAAGAACGAGTGGCAGTTCATGCACACATCGGTGGCGGGAATGCCGGCAAACGCCGACTTCTCCACCGAGGTGTGGCAATACCGGCAATCGATGCCGCAATCGGCCACGTGATGCTGATGGCTGAAGGGAATCGGCTGGTCGATGACCACCTGAGCCCGGGTGGAATAGGGCGACCGTACATACACCATCAACAACAGCACGATGGCCACAATGAAGAACACCGCGCCAAAGATACTGACGCGCGAGATCGTGTTCATCACCGGATGAAATACCTGCGCCATCGACGACATCCTGTTGCAGATAAGTGCGAAAACGCCACAGGCGGTCTACTGCCTATTCAACGCCCTACCTTCCATCCTTCACTGAAAATCGCATTGACGTTTCTTGCGGTCCCGATTTGATTGATACGGGGCAAAGATCGAACGATTGACGGTTCTCTGGACACGCTACGTGTCCTTGTTGACTTTCATCGCAACGACAACAAGAACGCGGCCACAGCCCTGGCATCCGCTTCGTTCATCCGAAACGGCGGCATGGGAGGCATCGGCTGGGTGCCGTCGGGACGGCGGCCCGTGGTCAGCAGCCGCACCAGGTCGTCTTCGGTCCAGCCACCAGGCAGACCGGCAATCGAAGGTGCGGTGAACGCCCATTGCTGGCCCGGGAACGGTGATCGCACCGGCATCGGAGCGCCACGGAACAGGCGATCTTCGATGAGCCGGCCGCTGCGGTCTCGCGGCGAGTGGCACATCACACACATCGCCACCTGCGTGGTCAGGTAGTGGCCCTGTTCCACATTGCCTTGTCCCTGTTCCGCGGAAGCACCGTCGGCTTGCTGAGCCCGCCTGACGTTTTCGTCGCGGCGGTTCTCGTTCGGGGCAGGCTGACCTTTGGATCGTTCTTGCGCTTGGGCTTCGCGCTGCTGGGCGATCGCCGCCGGTTCCCTGGAATTGAACGTCAGCGCCAAGCCTACGGTCGTGGCGGCAACCAATACGAAAAGAACCCAGACGATCCGCTGCCGCGAACGTCGCTGCCCCATTGCCCGGCGGCTAGGGTTGCCGGGGTCATAGGACCTCGCTTGGGCATCCTGTTTCGCGTTCACGACCCGCTCCCGTTAGCGCTAAGGAACCGCAGCGGCAGGCAAGCCGTCACCATCTTTCACGCAGCCGATGGCATCAGAGCGCACGGCGAAGCAAATGGCCGGAACTTGCCTCGGCCAACCCTAAGCAACTGATATGCCCAGCTTCACCATGGTCGCGGCCAGAGCAGCTCGGATTCCCTGCGCCACCACACGGCAGCGGCAATCGGCACACTCAGGCAACGATCGACAACTCGCGGGGAAGTCGCCACAGAACGACGCTCATCAGAACGATCCGTTTGAAACAACCCGTGCAGTGCGCAACGTTGCCGCGGTTCTGCGTTCCCCGCTACATAGCGTTGACAAGGATGCGACAAGTTGTCGCGATTGCGTCAATGTGACGTGCCGGCCTTGGGCTCCCGGGCACCTCAGCCACCCTTGAGCTGCGTACACGCGAGTGAAACAGCCGTTTGAGCGCGCAACTGTGAACGATTCTCAATGGCAGTAGGGCAGGGGTGCTGGTCGTATGAGGCACGACAGTTGCTCACCAACTCTGTCCAGCCTGCGCCAATGCATCGGCGCGGCCGTTGATCGCTCGCGACTCATACACGGAGTTCCCGTCATGCAACCTCTCTCGCCTCACTCCTACTGGTTTGCGACGGGTTCGCTGCCCACGTATCCACCATTGCCGGGCGACCGCGAGTACGACGTGGCCATCATCGGCGGCGGAATCACCGGGTTGACCACCGCTCTGATGCTCAAGCGGCAGGGCGTGCGGATTGTGGTGCTTGAGGCAGGCACCATCGGCTCCGGTACCACCGGCGGCACCACCGCACACGCTGATTGTCATCCCGAGGACGGCTTTCAAACGCTGATCAACGACTTTGGTCGCAACGGGGCCCAGATCCTGACCGACGCACGCCGCGCGGCCATCGATCAGATCGAGACCTTGTCCCATCTGGTTGAAGGAGGCTGCGACTTTGTACGCGTGCCGGCCTACTGGTACACGGAGAACGCGCGTGGGGCTGAGCACATGCGGGCTGAGTTCGAAGCAGCCCAGCGGCTGCTTGGCGACCAGGTGTCGCTGGCGTTCGAGGTACCGTTGCCCTGGCACTGTAGCCTGGGGCTGCGGCTGGAGAACCAGGCCCGGTTTCACGCGCTGCGTTACCTGCAAGGCCTGGCCGCCGGAGTGCACGGCGATGGTTCGGCCGTACACGAGCAAACCCGCGTTCTGCACGCTCCCGAGGATGGCGAGCCCTGCATCGTGGAGACCAACCACGGCACCATCCGGGCTTCGGCCGTGGTGGCCGCCACGCACTCGGCGTTCTTTGGCGTCTCGCTGTTCGATACCCGCGTGGCTCCATACCAGTCGTATGTGCTCACGGCCGAGGTTGACGACGAGGTGGCCGACGCCCTGTTCTGGGACGATCGCGATCCGTACCACTACATTCGCCGGGCCAGCAGCGATGATCCCAAGCTGCTGATGATCGGCGGCTGCGATCACAAGACAGGGCAGGGCGACGAGACGCAGGCCTTTGCCGACCTGGAAAGCTACGCCCGACGGAAGTTCCGCGTGCGGGAGATCAAGCACCGCTGGTCGGCCGAACTGTTTGAGCCCGACGATGGCGCGCCGTACATCGGGCGGTTCCCGCGGTCGGAGCACGTGTATCTGTGCACCGGTTTCTCAGGCACCGGCATGACTTGGGGCACTGCCGCGGCCAGCCTGATCACCGATCTGATTCTGGGTCGGCACAATCCGCTGGCCGATGTGGTCTCAACACAGCGGATTCATCCACTGGCGGCTGCCGGCTCGTTCATCAAAGAGAACCTGAACGTGGCCAAGCGGTTCGTGGTCGATCGCTACAGCCCGGAAAAAGTGGACGACCTGGAACGCGTCGCCCCGGGCGAAGCGAAGGTGGTTCGCTACCAGGGCGACCTGGTGGCCGTGTACCGCGATGAGCAGGGCATCCACGCCTGTTCGGCCAAGTGCACGCATGCCGGCTGTATCGTGCAATGGAATGCGGCGGAGCATACCTGGGATTGCCCATGCCACGGCGGCCGCTACGACGCTTACGGCCGGCGGCTCTACGGCCCGCCGCCAGAAGACCTCGCGCCGCTGCAAGTCGGAGCGATCGGTGATGTAACGGCAAGGCATGCAGAGTAGGGGCCGCTGTGCGTGCGGACCAGAGCTGCAGGTGTGCCGGCGTATTCGTAGACACGGCTCAGGGCGCGCCGTGTCATGGGGCCGTGAGCGCGGATGATTGCAACTTCCTTA